>JAFQHP010000008.1 GCA_017397895.1 Clostridia bacterium | reverse complement strand
GACGACGGGCGTGCAGCTTGGAAGGCAGGTCGTTCACGAAGGTTTCCTTCACGATCTGCTTCTTATCATTGTAGAATTCCTTTTCGACCTCAACGGTCTGATCATACTCGCGAATGGCGAGGGTGATCATTTTATCCGCGATCGCGCGCACTTCCTTGGCCTTCGCCTCGGTGGTTTCGATGCGGCCGTACCACAGGAGATTGGTGGTCAGGTTCCGCAGCATAGCCTTGCGCTGGCTCGCAGTACGGCCCAGCTTACGCTCAGTTGCCATGAGGTTTTCCTCCTATCACTCTTCGGTCGGACGCAGACCCAGGCCCAGTGCCTGCAGCTTCTGCTCGACTTCTTCCAGACTCTTTTTGCCCAGGTTCCGCACCTTCATCATGTCTTCCTGGTTACGCTGCACCAGTTCGGCCACGGTGTTGATGCCGGCACGCTTGAGGCAATTATATGCACGGACGGAGAGGTCCAGATCTTCGATGGTCATCTCCATCACCTTGTCGTTATCATTGGCTTCCGGCTCAGAGCTGCTGATGGGCATGGTCTGATCGGTGAGGCCGATGAACAGACTCAGCTGTTCCACGATAATGCGGGCGCTCATGGCGATGGCTTCGTCGGGAGCCACGCAGCCATTGGTCCACACTTCCAAGGTCAGCTTGTCATAGTCCGTGATCTGACCCACGCGGGTGTCTTCGACCACGTAATTGACCTTCTTGATGGGGGTGTAGATCGAATCAATGGGGATGACGCCAATGGGCATCTGGGGGGTCTTGTTCTTGTCGGAAGAAACATAGCCCCGGCCACGGTCCAGCGTCAGCCACATATGCAGCTTGGCGCCTTCGCCCAAAGTGGCGATGTGCAGATCGGGGTTGACGATTTCCACTTCATCGTCCACCCGGATGTCGGCGGCAGTCAGCTCACAGGGGCCCACTGCGTTCACTTCCAGGGTTTTCACCTGATCGCTGTACAGCTTCACTGCCAGGCACTTCAGGTTCAGAACGATTTCGGTGACGTCTTCTTTCACACCTTCGATGGTGGAAAACTCGTGCTGCACGCCTTCAATGTTCACGCTGGTCACAGCGGCGCCCGGCAGGCTGTTGATCAGCACCCGGCGAAGCGCATTGCCCAGCGTATGACCGAAACCGCGTTCAAGCGGCTCGATAACGAACTTCCCGTAGGAATTGTTCGCGTTCATTTCGACACAATCGATGTGCGCCTTTTCGATTTCGACGATCACGATGCATTACCCTCCTATCGATTACCGTCGGTTGAGGGGTTCTCAGCTTGCCAGAAACATTAACGGGAATAGAATTCGACGATCATGTTTTCCTGCAGGGAGAAATCGATATCATCACGGGCGGGCAAGGCGGAAACGGTGGCGGTCAGCTCGTCGGCATTCACGGTGAGCCACTTGGGCACAACACGGTTGCTGCCTTCACGGGCGGCCTTGAACAGTTCCATTTCCTTGCTCTTTACCTTCACGGTGATCACGTCGTTCTGGTCCACTTCGAAGGAGGGGATGTCCACCTTCTTGCCGTTTACCAGGAAATGACCGTGCAGCACCAGCTGACGGGCCTGGGGACGGGAAGCGGCAAAGCCGGCACGATAGATCACGTTGTCCAGACGGCGTTCCAGAAGGCTCAGCAGGTTTTCACCGGTGACGCCCTTCATGTTGGAAGCACGTTCGTAAGTGCGGTAGAACTGGCCTTCCAGCAGGCCGTATGCACGGCGAGCCTTCTGCTTTTCACGAAGCTGCAGACCATATTCGCTGGGTTTACGCTGACGGGCCTGACCATGCTGGCCGGGAGGGGTGGGCCGCTTGCTGACGGCGCACTTGCTGGAGAAGCACTTTTCGCCCTTGAGGAAGAGCTTGGTGCCCTCACGGCGGCACAGACGGCATACAGAGTCTGTATATCTTGCCATTTTGGGTATCCTCCTATTACACTCTTCTACGCTTGGGCGGACGGCAGCCATTGTGAGGAATGGGCGTCACGTCCTTGATCATGGTCACATCCAGGCCGGCAGTCTGCAGAGCGCGGATAGCGGCTTCACGGCCGGAGCCGGGGCCTTTCACGCACACGTCAACAGACTTCAGACCAAATTCCTGGCTTGCCTTGGCAGCCGTTTCGGCGGCCATCTGAGCGGCGAAGGGCGTGGACTTCTTGTTGCCGCGGAAACCCATGCCGCCGGCGGAAGCCCAGGACAGGGCATTGCCCTGCACGTCGGTAATGGTAACGATGGTGTTATTGAAGGAAGAAGAGATGTGCGCTACGCCGCGCTCAACGAGCTTTTTTTCACGGCGCTTGCGGGAAACCTTCTTCAGCGCTGTTTTTTTAGGTGCCATTCTTTATCCCTCCGAACCCCTTTCGGGGCGTCCTTTTGAGATGATGGTTAACATACATCTGCCGCATATTCTGCGGCGTGGTAACAGAAATTACTTCTTCTTACCAACCTGAGTGCGCTTGGGACCCTTGCGGGTACGGGCATTCTGCTTGGTATTCTGGCCGCGGACGGGCAGGTTGCGACGATGGCGCACGCCACGATAGCAGCCAATTTCCACCAGGCGCTTGATGTTCAGGGAAACTTCACGGCGCAGATCACCTTCAACCTTCAGGTTGTGTTCGATGTAATCGCGCAGCTTACCAATTTCAGCTTCGGTCAAATCCTTCACGCGAGTATCAGGATTCACTTCGGTGGCGGCGATGATTTCCTTGCTTACAGCAGGGCCGATGCCATAGATGTAGGTCAGGCCAATCTCGACGCGCTTTTCTCTCGGCAGGTCAACACCCGCAATACGTGCCATGTGTTGGTTACACCTCCAAATGATTGTCGTGGATGTGATGGATGCTGCACTTCACGCCATCCGGATAAGGCGTAGATTTCTTATCCTTTCTTCGTGAACACAGCAGGTGCAGGGGCTCTTCGCCCCGCTTTCCGCCCGCAACCCAGGCGGAGTATCAGGCTTCGACAGGCATGTGTGGTCCCTCATGTGGATCCACATGAGGGCAGCCGCCCACAACAGGCAAGTCTTCATTTCCATTTGGCCTTGTGCGGCCATGGGAACGCCGTGCTCAGCCCCCGGTTCCCGGATGCTCAGTACGGCGCTCCCGTCACGAAAGGGTGGGTTAGCCCTGACGCTGCTTATGCTTGGGGTTTTCGCAGATAACCATGACGCGGCCCTTGCGCTTGATGATCTTGCACTTTTCGCAAATGGGCTTCACGGAAGGACGGACTTTCATGTCGGTTTACCTCCTTAGGGTTAGTTCTTGCTGCGCCACGTAATGCGGCCGCGGGTCAGGTCGTAGGGGGAAAGCTCGATGGTTACTTTATCCCCGGGATAAATGCGGATGAAGTTCATGCGCATCTTGCCGGAAATATGCGCCATAATACGGTGCCCGTTGGGCAATTCTACCTGGAACATGGCATTGGGCAAAGCCTCAATGACCTTACCTTCCATTTCGATGACATCGTCCTTGGACAAGCGGTTTACCCCTCCCTGTTGGTCTTTGGCACATCCGTGCCGGTCTGGTTTGCAATTGGGTACAGCAGCTTCCGGATATCGCTGTCCTTGAGCGTTCCCTGCTGATATTTTTCGATCAGCTGGAAATCCTCATAAGGGCAGGCCGTCAGATGCTTGCGCCGTTTTTTCTTCAGATGGCCCATCTTCCGGGTGTCCCCGTCGCCCATCATGACGAAATCGGCATCCACCGAATATAATACCACAAAGTACCTGCCTTTGTCACGCCCTTTTTTTGAAAAAACTACGCGTCCAGGCAAAATTTCTGGCTTCATTCCGTTTTTTCCTCCCATTCTGCGCCCGGAAGCGTCAGAATTTCAGGTTTTCCCTGGGCGGTAACGGCGATGGTGTGCTCGTAATGGGCGCTGGGCTTGTGATCGTTGGTCACAATCGTCCACCCGTCTGCCAGCTGATGCACCTGCCATTTGCCCATGGCGATCATGGGCTCGATGCAGAACGTCATTCCCGCCCGCAGCCGGCTGCCGTGTCCGGGCAAGCCGAAATTGGGCACCGAAGGATCCTCATGCATCTTGCGGCCGATGCCGTGTCCGGTGAGATCCCGCACCACGCTGTAGCCGTGCTGTTCCGCATGGGTCTGCACTGCATAGCCGATATCGCCGATACGGTTCCCATTCAGGGCAGCGGCAGCACCCTTCCAGAAGCACTCTTCCGTCACCCGGATGAGCTGCATCTTTTCGTCGCTTACCCGGCCCACCGGCACCGTGAAGGCGCTGTCAGCCTGCCAGCCGTCCAAAGCCAGCGTCACATCCACAGAGAGGATGCTGCCTTCCGTCAGCGTCACATTCTCGGAAGGGATGCCGTGCACCACTTCGTCATCGATGGAAGCGCAGATGGATGCGGGGAACCCGCAGTAGCCATACTCGGTGGGGATGGCGCCTGCCTTGCGGATGAGCTCGTCCGTATAGACGTTCACATCCATGGTGGTCATGCCGGGAGCAATCATCTCCCGAACCTGAAGCAGTACGTCATGAAGCAAATGACCTGCGCTGCGCATTTTTGCCAGCTGGTCAGGGTTTTTCAAAATGATCATTACAGATTCAGCGCCTTTTCTACTGCCGCCTGGTTTTCATCCACAGTGCCCAGGCATTCCACGGTACGCAGCAGGCCTTCCTTCTCATAGTAATCGATGAGGGGAGCAGTCTGGGCAGCATACACGTTCAGTCGGTTCTGGATGGTTTCGGGGCAGTCGTCCTTGCGCTGCACCAGCTTTTCGCCGCAGGCGTCACAATCCTCTTTGCCGTTCAGGCTGGAGATGTGATAGGTGCCGCCGCACTTGAGGCACACCCGACGGCCGGAAAGGCGGCGGATGATCATTTCATCCGGCAGGCTGAGATTCAGGGCCACATCGATGGTGGCAAAGGTGCCCAGGGCTTCGGCCTGCTTCACAGTGCGGGGGAAGCCGTCCAGGATGTAGCCGTTTTTACAGTCTTCCTGCGCCAGGCGTTCTTTCACAATGCCGATGACCACTTCATCGGGCACCAGTTCGCCGGCGTCGATATAGCGCTTGGCGGAAAGGCCAAGTTCCGTTTCTGCCTTGATGGCAGCGCGGAGCATATCGCCCGTGGAAATCTGAGGAATATTCATTTTATGCATCAGCCGCTGTGCATGGGTGCCCTTGCCGGCACCGGGAGGGCCAAGAAAGATGATATTCATGTTTTCTCTCCTTCCGTCCATTCGCTATAGACATACAATTTGGAATGCCGCCAGCCTTTCCCCTGGGGCGGCGAAGGGAAGGAAAGCATTTCTGCCTTCCTTCCCTGCCGGCGCCGGTTCATCCGGCGGCCCAGGCTATGCAGCTTGGTGCATTCCTGTGAAGGGCTTTATCAGCCCAGGAAACCTTTGTAATTGCGCATCACCAGCTGGCTTTCAATCTGGCGCACGGTTTCGATGGCCACGCTCACGGCGATCAGCACGGAGGAAGCACCCATGGGGATGGCAAACGCCGTGGACAGCAGGGAAGCGATGATGTTCATCACAGCCAGGAAGAGAGCCGCAAACAGGCACAGGCGCTTGGAAGTCCGGGCCAGGTAGTCCACAGTCTTGCTGCCGGTACGGATACCGGGGATGTGGCCGCCCTGCTGCTGGATGTTCTTGGCGATGTCCTGAGGATTGAAGCTGATGGAAGCGTAGAAGTAGGTGAAGGCGATAATCAGCAGGGTGGTGACCAGGATGTACCAGAAGGAATTCTGGGCCATGTAGGTGTTCCACCACTGATAAGCGCCGGTGTTGGTGCCGAACATGGCAATGATGGTGCCCGGGAACGCCATGAAAGAATAGGCGAAGATCAGGGGCAGCACGCCAACGCTCAGCAGCTTCATGGGGATGTGGGTGCTCTGGCCGCCGTACATTTTCCGGCCCACCACGCGCTTGGCGTACTGGACGGCAATGCGGCGTTCGCTCATGTCAACGATGGTAACCACCACCAGGATCACCACGATGGCGATCAGGCTGATGAGGAAGTTGACGATGGCATTTGCAGCGCCCTGAAAGATACCCAGGAAGGTAGACACCAGGTAGTTGAACAGGCTGGACACGATACCCGTGAAGATGATCAGGGAGATACCGTTGCCAACACCGTTCTTGGTGATGCGTTCACCGATCCACATAGCCAGGGCGGTACCGCCGGCCATGATGATACCGATGGACAGATAACCAAGGAAGGAATCATAACCCGCACGCAGGGCAGCGCTGCCGCCCAGACCGCGGATGATACCGATGGCCTGCAGAATAGCCAGACCCACCGTTACATAACGGGTGATCCTGGTGATCTTCTTCTTGCCCTCTTCGCCGCCTTCCTTCTGCAGGCGTTCCAGCGCGGGGATTGCGATGGTCAGCAGCTGCATGATAATGGAAGCGTTGATGTAAGGAGAAATACCCATGGCCATCAGGGTCATCTGACTGAGGGCAGAGCCCGTCATCATATTCATCAGGTCCAGGATGTCATAGTTGGCCATGACAGACTGGAAAGCGGCAGCGTCAACACCGGGAACCGGGATGACGCTCACCAGACGGTAGATCAGCAGCATGAAGAACGTGTAGAGCACCTTTTTGCGCAGCTCCGGTACTCGCCAGACATTACGCAACGTTTCCAACATCGTTACTTCACCTCGACTTTCCCACCGACAGCCTCGATCTTTTCCTTAGCAGAAGCAGTCACCTTGGCAACGCTGACAGTCAGCTTCTTCTGCAGTTCGCCGCCGCCCAGCACCTTCACGCCGTCCAGGACCTTCTTGATCAGGCCCATTTCCAGCAGCGCTTCCGCGGTAACGGTGGAACCATCTTCGAATACGTTCAGCGCAGACACGTTGATGGTGGCGTATTCCTTAGCGAAGATGTTGGTAAAGCCACGCTTGGGCAGACGACGGGTCAGAGGCATCTGGCCGCCTTCGAAGCCGGGACGCTTGCCGCCGCCGGAGCGGGCCTTGGCGCCCTTGTGACCTTTACCGGAGGTTTTGCCCAGCTGAGAGCCTACGCCTCGACCAAGGCGCTTCGGGGCAGTCGTCGAACCGATAGCCGGTTGCAACTCATGCAATTTCATGGGTGAGCCCTCCCTTATTATTCGTTGATTTCTTCAACCTTGACCATATGCTTCACACGGAAGATCTGGCCACGGATGCAGGGGTTATCTTCCTTGACAACCGTCATGCCCACCTTGCGCAGGCCCAGGGCTTTCACGGTGTCAATCTGCTTCTGCAGGCAGGCGATGGGGGACTTGGTCAAAGTGATCTTCAGTTTCATTTTTCCATATCCTCCTTAGCCCAGAATTTCTTCCACGGTCTTGCCGCGCATACGAGCCACGGTTTCGGCGTTGCGGAGGGCCTTGAGGCCTTCCAGGGTAGCCTTCACAGTGTTGATGCGGTTGTTGGTGCCGAAGGTCTTGGTGCGGATATTCTTGATACCGGCCAGTTCCAGAACAGCACGGGCGCCGCCGCCGGCGATAACACCGGCACCTTCTTCGGCGGGCAGCAGCACCACTTTGGCGGTGCCGTACAGGCCGTTGATGGCGTGGGGGATGGTGGTGCCGTCCATGGGAACGGTCACCAGGTTCTTCTGAGCAGCTTCCTTGGCCTTGCGGATGGCTTCGGGCACTTCCTTAGCCTTACCGATGGCAGCGCCAACGCGGCCGTTTTCGTCACCGACAACAACCAGCGCGGCAAAGCGGAAGTTCTTACCGCCCTTAACAACCTTGGTTACACGGTTGAGGGCGACCAGGCGTTCTTTGAATTCGCTGACGGGTTCTTCACGATCCCGACGTTCGCGGCGTTCATTCATAGGCATGGTTTCGTTCCCTCCTTAGAAGTTCAGGCCGGCTTCGCGAGCGGCGTCGGCCAGGGCGGCGATGCGCCCGGTGTAGAGGTAGCCGCCGCGGTCAAAGACGATGTCCTTGACGCCGGCAGCCAGAGCGCGTTCAGCAACCAGCTTGCCAACCATTTTGGCGGCACCGGTCTTGTCCACATCAGCCAGCTGACCCTTGATGGCGGGGTCGATGGTGGAAGCGGAGACCAGGGTGATGCCCTTGGTGTCGTCGATCACTTGCGCATAAATGGACTTATTGCTGCGATACACGCACAGGCGCGGCATTTCGGGGGTGCCGCTGATCTTCTTGCGGACGCGGGCGTGACGGATCACGCGCACTTCATTACGGTCGCGCTTTTTGAACATATGCGTTCACTCCCTTTCTTACTTCTTACCAGACTTGCCTTCCTTGCGGCGGATAACTTCGTTTTCGTACTTGATGCCCTTGCCCAGGTAGGGTTCAGGCTTACGAATGGCGCGGATATCAGCGGCAAGGTTGCCAACCTGCTGTTTATCGATGCCCTTGATGACCATCTTGGTCTGCACGGGCGTTTCAAAGGTGATGTTTTCGGGGGCGTCGATGATCACGGGGTGAGAGAAGCCGATGTTGATGTTCAGCTTCTTGCCGTTTTCTTCGGCGGCGGCACGATAGCCGGTACCCACCATTTCCAGGGTGACAGCAAAGCCTTCGGTAACGCCCTTGACCATGTTGGCGATCAGAGCGCGGTACAGGCCGTGCATGGCACGATGGTTCTTGTTGTCAGTAGGACGGGTAACCTTGATTTCGGCACCTTCCTGCTTCACGGTGATGTCCTTGTTCACCTGCTGAGTGAGCGTACCCTTGGGGCCCTTCACGGTAACCAGATTGTTTTCATCGATGGTAACCGTCACGCCCGCGGGAACGGCAATGGGAAGCCTTCCGATACGAGACATAATAATCTACCTCCAAATGACGTGTTGATTACCAGATGTAGCACAGCACTTCGCCGCCGATGTTTTCCTTCCGGCAGGCCTTATCAGTCATCAGGCCCTTGGAAGTGGAAACGATGGCGATGCCCAGGCCGCCCAGAACCTTGGGCAGCTCTTCGCAGGTGGCGTACACCCGCAGGCCGGGCTTGGAAATGCGCTTGAGGCCAACGATGACGGGCTGCTTCTTGTCCAGATACTTCAGGGTGATCTTGATAGCGCCCTGGATGCCATCAGCCACGTTTTCAACCGATTTTACATACCCTTCGTCCAACAGAATCTTGGCAATGGCCTTCTTCATGTTGCTGGCGGGGATCACGACACTCTCGTGCCGGGCGATCTGCGCGTTGCGAATGCGGGTGAGCATATCGGCAATAGGATCATTTACAAACATGATTTACCCTCCTTATACTTACCAGCTCGCCTTGCGAACGCCGGGGATCTGGCCCTTGTAAGCCAGTTCACGGAAGCAGATACGGCAGATGCCGTAACGGCGGAGAACAGAGTGGGGACGGCCGCACAGACGGCAGCGGGTGTAGGCACGGGTAGAGAACTTGGCGGGCCGAGCCTGACGGATCTTCATACTAGTCTTAGCCATTTTTCATTCTCCTCCCTTAATGCTCGAACGGCATGCCCAGCAGACGAAGCAGTTCCTTGGCTTCTTCGTCGGTCTTGGCAGTGGTAACGAAGATCATTTCCATACCACGGATCTTTTCCACCTTATCGTATTCGATTTCGGGGAAGATCAGCTGTTCCTTGATGCCCAGGGCGTAGTTGCCGCGGCCATCAAATGCCTTGCCGGATACGCCACGGAAGTCGCGCACGCGGGGCAGAGCGATATTGACCAGCTTGTCAATGAATTCTTCCATCCGGGCGCCGCGCAGGGTGACCTTGGCACCCACGTTCATGCCCTGACGGAGCTTGAAGTTAGCAACGCTCTTCTTGGCCTTGGTAACCATGGGCTTCTGACCGGCAATCTGGCCCAGTTCAGAAACAGCTACTTCCAGCGCCTTAGCGTTGTCTTTGCAATCACCCAGACCCATGTTGATGATCACCTTTTCCAGGCGGGGGATCTGCATGACGTTCTTGTAGCCGAACTTCTGCTGCAAGGCAGGAACAGCTTCGGCCAGGTACTTTTCCTTAATACGGGTAGCCATTTAAGTGTTTCCTCCTTACTGATTAGTCCAGCTGTTCGCCGCACTTTTTGCAGATGCGGACGTTCTTCACGGTAGTTTTGCCATCTTTGCCGGTCACTTCCACGGCCTTGTGGGCTACGCGGATGGCCTTGTCGCACTTGGGGCAGATTACCATCACGTTGGAAGCATCAATGAAGGCTTCCTTCTTGATGATGCCGCCGGGCTGGCCCTGAGCGCGGGACTTCTGATGCTTGGTAACCATGGCAACGCCTTCCACGATGACCTTACCGGTCTTGGGGGCGGCGGTGATCACCTTGCCCTTGACGCCCTTGTCCTTGCCGGAGATGACAACGACCTGATCCTTGCTCTTTACAAACATCTTTAATTGTCCTCCTTACAGCACTTCGGGAGCGAGGGACACGATCTTCATGTAGTCCTTCTCACGCAGTTCACGGGCGACCGGCCCAAAGATACGGGTGCCACGGGGCATCTTGTCGTTGCCGATGATAACAGCAGCGTTATCATCGAACTTGATGTAGGTGCCGTCGGGGCGGCGCTGGGGCTGATGAACACGAACGATAACGGCCTTCACCACATCGCCCTTCTTTACCTGCCCGCCGGGGGTAGCGGTCTTGACGGATGCAACGATCACGTCACCGATCGAACCGGTGCGGCGGAAGGAACCACCCAGCACGCGGATGCACATGATTTCCTTGGCGCCGGAGTTGTCGGCTACCTTGAGTCGCGTTTGCGGCTGAATCATAGGGGTTTCCTCCTTTATAGGTTCCGCATCATGGTAAGTCCTATGCTTCCATGAGCGGTCGGATACTGTTGAGAAGCCGGGCTATGTAATAGGAAGAAATGTGTTCTTTCCTTCCCGGCTTCGCCTGCAATTACTTCGCCTTTTCGACGATGCGAACCAGCCGCCAGTGCTTATCCTTGGACAGGGGACGGCATTCCATGATTTCCACGGTGTCGCCGATGCCACATTCGTTCTGTTCGTCATGCACCTTCAGTTTGCTGGTGCGGGTGATGAACTTGCCGTACAGCGGATGCCGCACGCGGGTGGACAGAGTGACGACGACGGTCTTATCCATCTTATCGCTGACGACCACGCCAATGCGGGTCTTGCGGATGCCTCTTACTTCAGACATGGTATTGACTCCTTTCACGGCTTATCGGTCACGCCTTGCTCTGCTGGGTCAGCACGGTCATCGCACGGGCGATGTCACGCTTGACGGCAGTGATCTGCATGGTGTTCTCAAGCTGACCGGTGGCAAGCCGGAAACGAAGGTTGAAAAGCTCTTCCTTGAGCTCGGCGATCTTCGCGGTCAATTCCTCAGGCTTCATGGCTGCGAATTCCTTTGCCTTCATTTGCTTTCACCACCCGCTTCATTTTCGTTTTGTTCACGCTTCATGATCTTGGTCTTCAGGGGCAGCTTGGCAGAGGCCAGACGCAGGGCTTCCCGAGCGATGGTCTCGTCAACGCCGCCAACTTCGAACAGCACCCGGCCGGGCTTAACCACGGCCACCCAGTATTCGGGAGCACCCTTACCGGAACCCATGCGGGTTTCAGCAGGCTTCGCCGTTACGGGCTTGTCGGGGAAAATCTTGATCCAAACCTGACCGCCGCGCTTGGTGTAACGGGTCAGCGCGATACGAGCAGCTTCGATCTGCTGGGAGGTCACCCAGCAGGGTTCGGTGGCCACCAGGCCGATATCGCCGTAAGCGATAAAGTTGCCACGGTGGGCAGCACCCTTCATGCGACCGCGGAATTGCTTGCGGTGCTTCACTCTCTTAGGCATCAGCATAGGATTACTTGCCTCCTTCGATAGCGGCAGACTGCGGAGCCTTCTTGGCCTTGGGCAGGATCTGTCCCTTGTATACCCAAACCTTCACGCCCAGGCGACCATAGGTGGTCTTGGCTTCGGAGAAACCGTAGTCAATGTTGGCGCGCAGCGTCTGCAGGGGAATGGAGCCTTCATGATAGTGTTCGGTACGGGCGATATCGGCACCGCCCAGACGGCCGCTGATGGCCACCTTCACGCCCTTGGCGCCGCTCTTCATGGCCCGCTGGATGGACTGCTTCATGGCCCGGCGGAAAGCGATGCGCTTTTCCAGCTGCTGGGCGATGTTTTCAGCGATCAGCTGAGCATCGGCGTCGGGGGTCTTCACATCGAACACGCGGATGTTCACGGCGTGGCCGCAGAACTTTTCCACTTCAGCCTTCAGCTCTTCAATGCCCTTGCCGCTGCGGCCGATGATCATACCGGGCTTGCCGGCGAACAGGGTGACCGTCATGCGGGAAGCACTGCGTTCGATATCAATGCGGCTAATGCCGGTGGAGTAATACTTTTCTTTCAGCATCTGGCGCAGCTTGTAGTCTTCGACGATGTTGTTGGCGAAGTCCTTCTTACCGGCGTACCAACGGGTGCTCCAGTCAAAGATCACGCCAACACGAGCGCCATGCGGATTAACTTTCTGACCCATGTGTGATCCTCCCTCTTACTTCTTCTGGTCGAGCACCACGCTGATATGGCAGGTGCGCTTGAGCATGGGGGACGCGCTACCACGGCTGCGGGCCACATAGCGCTTGAGGGTCGGGCCGGGGTTCGCGTAGCACTCTGCGACATACAGCTGGCTGCGGTCCATATCCTGGTTGTTCACAGCATTGGCGATGGCGCTGGAGAGCACTTTGTAAATGACGGGGGAAGCCGCCTTGGGGGTAAACTGCAGAATGGCCAGCGCCTGTTCCGCATCCTTGCCCCGGATCAGGTCAAGAACGATCTTGGCCTTACGGGAGGACAGGCGGATATTTTTGGCGTGTGCCTGGGGACGCTTGTCGCGGCTTTCAGCGCGGGCAGCGCCCTTTTCACGGGTACGAGTTGCCATTTTTCTATTCGCTCCTTCCCTTACTTACGACCAGAGGCCTTTTCGCCGGCATGCCCGCGGAAAGTGCGGGTGGGGGCGAATTCGCCAAGCTTGTGGCCTACCATGTCTTCAGTGACATAAACCGGCACATGCTTACGGCCATCGTGCACGGCAATCGTGTGGCCGACGAACTGGGGGAAGATGGTCGAGGCGCGGCTCCAGGTCTTGAGAACCTGCTTAGCGCCGGTTTTATTCATTTCTTCAATGCGGTTGTACAGGGCTTCCTGTACAAACGGGCCTTTCTTAATGGAACGGCTCATGAGGTTGCCTCCTTCCTATTGCGCCGACTTACTTCTTGCTGGCACGTTTTACGATCAAGTGGTTGGAATACTTCTTATGCTTGCGAGTCTTGAGACCCAGAGCGGGCTTACCCCAGGGAGTAACAGGGGCAGGCATACCAACGGGGCTCTTGCCTTCGCCGCCGCCGTGGGGATGGTCGCAGGGGTTCATGACCACACCGCGGACGGTGGGACGGATGCCCATGTGACGCTTACGGCCGGCCTTACCAATGCGGACGTTGGAGTGGTCGGTGTTGCCCACGGTGCCGATGGTGGCCATGGCGTTCATGGGAACCTTGCGATATTCGCCGGAGGGCATACGCACCTGAGCGTAGGCGCCTTCCTTACCCATCAGCTGAGCATAGGCACCGGCGGAACGGACCAGCTGGCCGCCCTTGCCGGGCTTGATTTCGATGTTGTGGATCAGTGTACCAACGGGGATGTTGGCCACGGGCAGGGCGTTGCCGGGCTTGATGTCGGCAGTAGCGCCGGCAACCACGGTGTCGCCAACCTTCAGATCCAGGGGAGCCAGGATGTAGCGCTTTTCGCCGTCGGCGTAGTGCAGCAGGGCGATGAAAGCGGTGCGGTTGGGGTCGTATTCGATAGCGGCCACCTTGGCAGGCACATCCAGCTTGTTGCGCTTGAAGTCGATGATGCGGTACTTGACCTTGTTGCCGCCGCCCTGGTGACGGACGGTGATCTTGCCCTGCTTGTTACGGCCGGCATTCTTCTTGAGGGTCTCGGTCAGGGCCTTTTCAGGCGTCTTCTTGGTGATTTCCTCGAAGGTGAGAACGCTCATGAAGCGGCGGGCGGACGAAGTGGGCTTATAAACACGAATTGCCATTGTTCTTCTCCTCCCTTACACCATACCCTCGAAGAATTCGATGGGCTTGGAATCTTCAGTCAGGGTAACGTAAGCTTTTTTGATTTCCCGGGTGCGGCCCTGGTGCATGCCCTGGCGCTTCATCTTGCCCAGAGTGCGGAGGGTGTTCACGCGAGCTACTTTAATGGAAGGAAATACGGTTTCCAGCGCCTTCTTGATTTCGATCTTGTTGGCGTCGATGGCCACTTCGAAGACGTAGCGCTTGTCGGCAACGCCGTCGTAGGCCTTTTCCGTCAGGACGGGGCGCAGGATGATGTCATGAGGATTCTTCATGCGTACACCTCCTGGATGCTTTCCATGGCAGCCTTCAGCACGATGATCTTATCGGCGTTGAGCATGTCATACACATTGATGGTGTTTACGTAAGCGTCTTTCACGGTGGGGATGTTCTTGGAGGCGCGGATGACGGTTTCATCGCGGCCGGCCAGCACCAGCAGGGCCTTCTTTTCGGCGCCCAGGTTCTTGAGCACTTCGGCCATCAGCTTGGTCTTGGCGTCAGCCAGGGTGATCTGATCCACAACGATGATGTTGCCTTCGTTGAACTTGGAGGTGAAAGCGCTCTTCATGGCGATGCGGCGCACCTTCTTGGGCACCTTCACCACATAATCCCGGGGCTGGGGAGCGAACACCACGCCGCCGTGACGGAACTGGGGAGCACGGTTGCCATGGTGGCGAGCATTACCGGTGCCCTTCTGGCGGTAGATCTTGCGACCGCCGCCACGGACCATACCGCGGGTGAGGGCGCTCTGGGTGCCCTGGCGCTTGTTAGCGAGGATAGAGCGAACGACCAGATGCATGGCGGGGACATTCACTTGGGCGGCGAAGATTTCTTCGCTCAGCTCCATGCTGCCCACTTTCTTGCCCTGCATGTCGAGCACGTCGATGTTAGGCATAATTATTGTTCCTCCTTCGATCAGGCCTTGATAGCGTTGCGGATGAGCAGCAGGCCTTCCTTGGGGCCGGGAACAGCACCGTGCACCAGCAGCAGGCTGCGTTCGGCATCAACCTTCACGATTTCAAGATTCTGGATGGTGACCTTTTCCACACCGTAGTGGCCGGCCATATGCTTGTTCTTGAACACGCGGGAAGGATCGGAGTTAGCGCTCAGAGAGCCCACGCCACGGTGATACTTGGAACCGTGGGCCATGGGGCCGGTGTGCTGATTCCAGCGGTAGATGGCGCCGGTGAAACCGTGGCCCTTGGTGATGCCGCTGATGTCGATCTTTTCGCCTTCGGCGAAGATGTCAGCCTTCACAACCTGGCCGATTTCGTAGGAAGCGCTGTCTTCCAGACGGAATTCGCGGAGGTTGCGCATGGGGGCAACGCCCGCTTTCTTGAAGTGACCGGCGTCGGGCTTGTTCACCAGCTTTTCCACCCGGTTTTCGGGGATCTGGTCAAAACCGAACTGCACGGCTTCGTAGCCATCCTTTTCGATGGTCTTCTTCTGCACCACGGTGCAGGGACCGGCCTGGATCACGGTGACGGGCACCAGGCGGCCATCTTGCAGGAAGATCTGGGTCATACCCAGCTTCTTACCAACGATTGCCTTCTTCATAATTACCCTCCTGCCTTACAGCTTGATTTCGATCTCGACGCCAGCGGGCAGATCGAGCTTCATCATGGCGTCCACGGTGCGGGGGTTGGGATTGTGCACGTCGATGAGGCGCTTGTGCGTGCGGCGTTCAAACTGCTCGCGGCTGTCCTTATACTTGTGCGGAGAGCGGAGAATCGTAACGATTTCCTTTTCGGTGGGAAGCGGGATGGGACCCGACACGCGGGAACCGGTGCGCTTCGCGGTTTCCACAATGCGCTCGGCGGACTGGTCGATCAGGTTGTGTTCGTACGCCTTGAGCTTGATGCGGATTTTCTGGCTGGCCATGTGATTACCTCCTATTGTTTTCGTACTCACGGCTTAACGGGGGGAGTCTTTTGACTGAGGGTTTGGCGCTTCGCAGGGAGCGTTCCCTCACCAAAGCCCGTCGCCTTCCGCAGGATTTTCCTGCGGCCCGAGTCCGTTCGTCGGGGTCTTGCCCCGGCTGGTCCGCGATAATTACCCGTTCTGGCCGGAACGGCAACTTACCGCTTCATCCCATAAACAGACAACAGACACATTATAAACGATATTTTCAAAAAATGCAAGCTTTTTTCAAGCCCTTTTTCACTTTTTTTTACGATTTTTTTCACTTTCTTTTCCCGCAAACCCAGGTATTTCGCAGATTTTCCAAAAATGTTGTGGCAACGCTCCCGGGCGTGTCGCGTTTTCGAAATTCTCTGTTTTGTGCTGTTCTCAAGGGGCTTGACAAGGGGAAAAAACAGCATCTTGTATACCCCCTTTTCCCCACCACAATATCTATTTTTGCGCAAAAAAAGAAGGCCCCGGGTCAGCACTGGGGGCCTTCGTTTTCCATATTTGTAGGATCTGGTTTCATCTCTTCCATCTGAGCAATGCAGAACTTGATTTTGATGCCCTGCTCTGAAAAAAACTGCTCATGCTCGCTGACATAATTGGGTGTAAAGCCGGAGGCGTGCAGATCATCCGTCTGGTAAACCACCCGGAACCCGGCCTCTTCGAAGTAGCGCAGGGAAGCCCGGAACAGGGGATCGTCGTCCGTCTTGAAATAGATCTGGGCGCCGGGCGTCAAAAAATGCCGGTACTGCAACAGCTGCCTGGTGTGAGTAAGCCGCCGCTTGTAATGGGCGGGCTTTTGATTCCAGGGATTGCAGAAGGAGATATAAATGCGCTCCACCCGGTCCTCCGGGCTGAGGTATTTATCAATCCACATGATGTCAAAGTGAGTCAGCGTCACATTGTCCACGTTTTCTTCGCCGTACACGCTTTCAAAGTTCCGCCGGGCCACCCCCAGGATGTTCCGGGAAATATCCACAGCCAGGTAATTGATGTGCCGGTTTTCCAGGGTCATCCGGCTTGTGGCCACGCATTTGCCGCAGCCCAGCTCCACATAAAAGGGGGCTTCCTTTTCAAAGCATTCCCGCCATTTGCCCCGTTTTTCCTCCGGCAGGTCCACATAATAAGGGCAGGCCGCCAATTCCGGCTTGGCCCACTTTTTCACCCGCATGCGCATTGTGCGTTACTCCTTGTTCCTTGCAAATTTCCGTTTCAGAAAGCGAACCCCTTTTTGCAGCCAGTGCTGCCTTTCCAGGTTCACGACCGGGCACTGGGTGTACCGGATGCGGTTCGTATCCAGGTACACGTCCATCAGCCTCTCCGCCAGGTATCCGAACACCCGCCGGTCAGATGCGTTATAGCCGGAAATATCCAGCCGCCTTTCCACCTCAAACAAAATGCCGAACAGCCAGGCGCAGTACCCTTCAAATACCTCCCGCTTCATCAGGAACATATTGAAGATATGCCCGCTGCGGCTTTTGAGCATCCTTTCCCAGGCAGGCAGATACGCCGGGCACATTTCCCGCAGCACCTGCTCTGTTACCTGCAGATCCTGCTCATGATGGGCATGGACATACTGCTGGCGCCGGGTTTCGATGTAGTAATGCCGTTTTTTCGGCAGCACCGCGTCTGCTTTTTCCAGCAGCGCCCGGGCCTGATCCTGGGTCAGGATGCGGTCCTTTTTCCTGCACAGAAAGCTGCCCTTTGCAAAATACCTCCTGTAATGGCACAGGCCGTATGCATCGCTGCCCTGCGTATTTTTCCACAGCCAGTACAGCCCCGTCAATTCACAAAAGGAGGCGTTTTTTTCGCTGATATTCTCCCCGGTATCGTCCCGGGCAAAGCCGGGAATATCCGCTTTTCCCCTAGCCCCCACAAACAGGGGCAGGTACATCCTGTCCTGAGGCATTTCATAGGGCTTATGGGCTGCCACCATCACCGTAATCTGCATATGATCTCCTTAAACGGACTGGCCCTTGTCCTGCTGTTCCCGCTTTTTGTACAGCTTTTCCCGGTTCACCATCCCCCCAAGGAAGGTGCGCACCAGGATTTTCAAGTCCAGCGCGGGCGTCCAGTTTTCAATATACCAGATGTCCATTTCCACACGCTTTGTGATGCTGGTATCCCCCCGGTAACCGTTCACCTGGGCCCAGCCGGTCATGCCGGGGCGCACCTGGTGCTTCACCATATACAGGGGCACCGTTTCCTTGAATTCCTCCACAAACTTGGGCAATTCCGGCCGGGGCCCCACCAGGCTCATATCCCCCCTGAGCACATTGAACAGCTGGGGGAATTCATCCAGGCTGAACTTGCGGATGAAATTGCCAAAGGGGGTACGCCTGTCCGCATCGATATTGCTCCAGCCGTCCTTTTCCGCCTGCTCCATCCGCAGGGAGCGGAACTTGTACATCATGAAGGGCTTTTTGTGGAAGCCGATGCGCTCCTGCTTAAAGAAGATGGGGCCGGGGCTGGAAAGCTTCACCCCAAGAGCCACAAGAAGCAGCAGCGGGCTGAGAACCAAAAGCCCTGCCCCGCTCACCAGCACGTCCACCAGCCTTTTCAGCGCTGCCAGGCCGTAATTTTCCAAAGGAATGGAGCGCATACGGATCAGGTTCGTCCTGCCGACCACTTCCACCTGGGGCCGGGCGGGCATCACGTCGTTATAGAAGGGCACCACATAAAAGGGGGTGCCGCTTTTTTCGCAGGCGCGGATCAGCTTCACCGTTTTCTTGCTCTCTTCCGGCTCCACGGCGATCACCGCTTCGTCAATTTCACTGCCGGCAAGCAGCGTGTCCAATTGGTCAAAATCCCCAAGGTAAGGCGCCAGCCCTTCCGTTTCTTTTCCCACAAAGCCCTTCACCCGGAAGCCCAGGGATTTTTCCGTGCGGATATCCTCCGCATACTGCTGCGCCAGATGGCCGGTGCCGATGATGAGCACATGCTTGATATTGTAGCCCTTTTTGCGCAGATACCGCAAAAGATGCCGCATCACCCAATATTTGCCCATCAGAAACGCCAGCATGAACACATAGAACAAAAGCAGCACGCCCCGGGAAAATTCCTGCAGCTCAAAAATGAACAAAAGCGTGGTGCCGATCAAAAGGCTCAGCGAGACGGCAAACAGAATGGTTTTGATTTTCCATTTCAGCTTCCGCCGGCGGGAGCTGTTGTAAAAGCCAAACAGCATCAGCATCATCAGCACAAAACCGGCGTACAAACACGCCAGCGGCAGCACATGCCCATTGGCCCAGTCCGCCATATTGATGACGCCGCCCCGGAGCACATCCAACCACAGATAGCAGCCCAGCACATAGGCAAGCACCACCAGGCAGCCGTCAATGAGCATATTGATCTGGTTGATCAGACGCTGGTTTTTCTTGATCATCGGTCCTTCTCCTTCTGCCGTATTCGCCCCCCGGCAAATTACCGGGGCTGAATGAGCCTGACGCCCCGCCGGGCCACATACTTCATGTCCATATAGTACACGCCGCAGCCATAGCTGTTTGTTTCGATGCAATATTCAATGCCCGGGATATCCGCCGGGGTATGGGCCAATTGGAAGGTGCCGTCCTGGGACAGGAAGTACACCGGCTCGTCCCCTTTTCTTTCAAAGGTAGCGGAGGGAGCACTGTCGATAATGAGGCACTTTTGCCCATCCTCGCTGACCGCCGCCACGCAGGCAATATGCCCGTTCACCACCGAGAAGGAAAATACCGCGCCCTCTGCCGCCTTCTGCCGGATGGTGGAGGGGTTTTCGTACAGTTCATACCGGGTTTTGAAGCCGAAATCGTCCCCCGCTCTTCCAACCAGGGAAGAATTCATGGTGCCGCTGCCGTCCTTCATCAGCGCCACGGCATAGGTTTTCGCCAGGCGCTCCGGGGTGATTTCTTCCCCGGTGTAGCCAAGCAGCTGCAGGGCGTGGGACAGGCTGAACACCGCGCAGCCGGAAGTTTCCAGATTGCTGATGGAATACTTTTTGTCCTGCCACCAGCCGTCCGTCTGGCTGAAAAGGGTAATATCGGAAGGGGTCAGCACCGTGCGCACCGAAACAGGAACAGCGTTTTCCCCCACCCGAACAAAGGCCGGAGCAATGCTTTTATCCAGGGGCACATCCCAGTCAATATAGCGTTCCCTTTCCCCGGCCGGGCCGGCATAAGTAATTTCCCCATCCTGCCGGGAGAGGGCGAGAAGGGGGGCTCCGTTTTCGTCCTGAAGCACCGCCTCTTCCGCAACGGCGGTGGTGGTAAAGGAAATACTGTAGCGGCTGCCAACTTCGGTCAATACTGCACTTTCTGAGACAAAGGCCGCTTCTTCCGGGTGTACCGTCAGAGCGCACATTTTCTTTTCGCCGCTGCGGCCCGCTTCATCCTCTGCCGCAAACAATACGTCCCATTCCCCGGCGCTTTCCGCCGGCAGATCCACCTGCCACAAAAGGACGTTGTCAATTTCCTTGGCAAAGGCCGCTGCCGGGTAGCGTTCCGTGCGGCCGGCCATGGAAATCACCAGCGTTTTTGCATCCATACCCGTTTCCACCCGGGCAAGCAGGGTGTCCTGATAAGCCGTGGCTTCTTCCCGGTTCAGGTATGCCGCCAGCACCTCCGCCCCGGCGGATGCAGGCTGCTGGTGCACATACACATACGCCTGGGCATTGCTGCAAAGCAGCGTCACGCAGCCGGTGCGGGCAGCAGGGGTATCGTTTTCATCCGCCCAGAGGGAAAGCCCTTCTTCCGTTACGGTGAAGGACAAAAATTCATCCTCGGTCACTGCTTCCCATTCCCCGGAAGCGGAAACCGTCACATCCGTTTCTTCCCCGTTGAGGGAGTATACGGCACACATTTCCCCATCCGCCAGAATGAAGGCGCTTTCTGCCGTCAGGCTCAGCTCCTCCTCCTGGGTTTTCTGATAGTCCGCTACCTGCCGGACGGCAAGGGACAGGATATCCTGTCCGCTGGTGAGGAAAATGGTGCCGGTGCGCTCCTCCTCCGTTTTGTCCACGGAGAAAGTCAGGCCGTCGCCGTCCCGGCCGCAGGAAGTATATAAAGTGATAAAATCGTCGTCCGTCCGGGCCGTCCAGGGGCCGGAGGCAATAACCGTCACCGTGCGCATATCCCCCTGGGCAAAAACGGTGCCCATTTTTCCTTCCGTACGGATGCCGGTGCCTGCAACAGGCACCGCCGCATCAGAAGATAGCTGCACCTGCTGGGAAACGGTGAAGCGGACGCTTTCCTCTTCCCCCTCGCATGCAACCGTCAGCGTATAGTCCCCCGTTTTCCGGGGATGCAGAATGCCCGTGTGGCAGGGCACTGCTTCCTGGGCAAATACTTCTGTTTTGCCGTGCAGCAGGGTGTAGCTGCACATTTTTCCTTCCGCGCCCAGCACCTTCACTTCCACCGTATCCCCCAGGGAAATATGGGCGGCGGAAAGGTCAATCTCCAGGGCGCAGGCAGACAGGGGAAGCAGCAGAAGATTCAAAAAGCACCAAAACAGCAGCAGCTTTTTCATCCGGCTTCCCCCTCCTTTTTGCACTACATAATATACCATTGTTTATTATATCACAGATTGATGCAAAATGATGGTTTTCCAGGAATTTTTACATTTATCACACCCGGCAAAGCCTGCCGTCCCTTTCCTCCAGCGGAAAAAACACCGGCCGCTCCAGCAGATGCCCGTTAGGGCTGTGGAGGGTGAGAAAGAGGCGCCCTTCCAGATCCCGGAACACCATGCCGTGGCCCCCGTCCTTTTCAAAGAGCGGCTCCAGCTGGGTAAACCGGCCGTCTATTTCGCCGTTGTCGCTGACGGCCAGGCCCTGGGTGTATCCCCCGTCGGAAAACCCGGCCCACAAAAGCAGCAATTGCCCATCCCTCGTGCGCCACATAAAGGGCCCATCCGTCACATAGCCCGTTTTGCCGCTGGAATGGCGCACCTCATTGGCCCATTTCGCAGCCGACCCATGGAACAATACCTTTGCCTCCCCTGCCGGGCCGGAAAGATCATCCTTCATTTCCATGGCGCAGATGCTGCCGTCCCCGGCCTGCACCCATTCATGGCAGAATACCATGTAGTATTTGCCGGCCCGGCTTTGATACAGGGTGCCGTCCAGGCATTCCCAGTGGCAGGGCGTAACACACCCATCGGAATGGAGCAAAAACGGGCCCAGGGGGCTGCTGCTTTTCAGCACGGCGGTGCCCCGGCACCTGTCTTCCCCCTTGAAGCTGGCCAGCATATAAAACGCACCGTTCACAAAATACACTTCCGGCGCCCAATAGTTTTTTCTGGCAAAAAAGCTGCCGTCGTTATGAAAGCATGCTGTGGGGCCCTGCCAGGATTTCATATCATGGCTTTCGTACACGTCAAAACCGTCGGCTTCCCCCCAGCAGGTTTCTCCCCGGGTGCCGTAGAGATAATATTTCCCCCCATGCACCAATACAAAAGGATCCCGGATATTGATATCTGTGCATTTCATGGCCGTGCCTCCCAAAGCCCATTCTTTCTTTTCATTTTACCATAGAACAGGCCGTATGGAAAGTGGCTTTTCCCCTTCCCTTTTGGGACAAAAAGGAGTATAATCAAGGCAATACACAAAGGAGATACGCTGATGAGACGGGACGCCGCACAGCAGTTTACCTGCCATGACCCGCACCTGCAGGCCTTGTGGGACAGGGCCTTGTTTTTATCCCGGCAAAACCTGCGCCATTTTCAGGACAGAAAAGTGCTGGTGGAAGGCGGCGGCTATGAAAAAATATGGCTGGAAACCCAGCCCATGGGGGGCGAAATGTATTTCCCCCATGATCCGGAGGCTGCCTATAATAACATCTCGCTGTTTATGGAGCACCAGCGCCCGGACGGCCGCCTGCCCGGCTCCATTGCCCTGGTGGACGGCAAAATCACCCCCCAGTTCAATAAGCTGCAGGGCTTTTGCTTTCCCCTCCACGCCATGAACCTGTATTTTCTGATGGGGGAAGATGCATCCTTCCTCCGCCGGCTGGAGGATTGCCTGATCCGCTTTGATCAGTGGCTGTGGCACACCCGGGATTCCGACCGGGACGGCATTCTGGAAAGCTACTGCGTGTATGACACCGGGGAGGATAACGCCCTGCGCTACGGCGACGCCCCCTGCTGGTGGGAGGAGGATATCCCGCCGGAGGGGAACAGCTTCGTACCCATGGCTTCCATGGATCTGATGAGCTTTTCTTTTTCCTGCCGCAATACCCTTGCCCGCATTGCCCGCATTCTGAAAAACGGGAAGGAAGCCCACTGGAAGCAACAAGCCCGGGCGGTGCAAAACACCCTCATTGCAAAAATGTGGGACGGGAAAAAAGCCGCCTGCTTTGACCTCTACCCCGGCGGTCGGAAGCAAAATGTGCTCTGCCACAACAACCTGCGCTGCATGTATTGGGAGAGCTTCACCCCGCAAATGGCCGCCGCCTTTACGGAAGAACACCTGAAAAACCCCCGGGAATTCTGGACGCCCCTGCCCCTGCCCTCCGTTGCGGCAAACGACCCCTTGTTCCGCAACGTGAAAGAGAACAACTGGTCCGGCCAGTGCGAGGGGCTCACATACCAGCGGGCCATTTTCGCCCTGGAAAACTACGGCATGGAACAGCTTTTGCCCCCGCTGGCTGAAAAACTGTTTGCCGCCGTGGAACAAAACGGCTTTGCCTTCACCCAGCAGTATGACCCCTTCACCCTGGAAGCCTCCCTGAAGGAAACCCAGGCCGCCTACGGCCCCACCCTGCTTTCGGTGCTGGGGTATATCACCCACCTCTACGGCATCTACCCCCATCGGGGGGACATGCGCTTTGCCGCCATGAAAGGCCCCGCCTATGCCTTCTCCTACCGGCTGGGAGAAAAGCATTACCAAACAGAAAGCGACGGTCAGTTTGTCCGCATCACCCTGGACGGCAGCACCCTCACCCCCCTGCCCTGCGGCTTTGTGTACACCCTTGATCCCCATGGCAACGTGAAATCCAAACGTTCTTTTACATAAAAGGAGGGTATTATTTATGAACAAGTATGACGCCAAGAACCTGAAAATCGCCTATATCGGCGGCGGCAGCCGGGGCTGGGCCTGGGGCTTTATGACCGACCTGGCCAAGGACGAGGACCTGTGCGGCGAAGTGCGGCTGTATGATATCGATATCGAAGCCGCAAAACGCAACAAAATCATCGGCGAAAAAATCAGCGCCCATCCGGACGCCCTTTCCCGCTGGACCTATTCCGTACCCGAAACGCTGCAGGAGGCTCTTACCGGCGTGGATTTTGTGGTCATCTCCATCCTGCCCGGCACCTTCAGGGAAATGCGCAGCGACGTGCACCTGCCCGAACGGGTGGGCGTATACCAGCCCGTTGGCGACACCGTGGGCCCCGGCGGCTTCATGCGGGCCATGCGCACCATCCCCATGTTCATGGAAATCGGGCAGGCCATCCGGGATTGGGCCCCCAACGCCTTCGTCATGAACTACACAAACCCCATGTCCCTGTGCATCCGCACGCTGTACCACGCCTTCCCCGGCATCCGGGCCTACGGCTGCTGCCACGAAGTATTCGGCACCCAGCACCTTCTGTGCCAGATGCTGAAACATGAATACGGCATCGATGGGGTGAAGCGGCAGGATCTGTACACCACCGTCACCGGCATCAACCATTTCACCTGGCTCACCTCCGCCTCCTATAAAGGCATGGACCTGATGCCCCTGTACAGGGAATTTGCCGCAAAATATGCCGCAGAAGGCTTTTCCGAGGGCGGGGACAACAACTGGATGAACTCCTCCTTCTCCTCCAACCAGATGGTGAAGTTTGACCTGTTCAACAAATACGGCGTCATCGCCGCCGCCGGGGACCGGCACCTGGCAGAATTCATGCCCCCCTGGTACACCCGCAATCCCGAAACCGTCAGCGCCTGGAAATTCCACCTGACCACCGTGGACTGGCGGGAAGGGGACCTGGCACGCCGCCTGCAGCGCAGCGACGACCTGATCTCCGGCAAGGAACAGGTGGAGCTCAAGGGCAGCGGCGAAGAAGGGCATCTGCTGATCAAGGCGCTGCTGGGCCTGGGGGATCTGGTATCCAATGTGAACATCCCCAATCAGGGCCAGATCCCCAACCTGCCCATCGGCGCCATTGTAGAAACCAACGCCCTCTTCGGGCTGGACCGCATTGCCCCCGTTTTTGCCGGCCCCGTGCCCCAGAACATCCTGCCCCTCATTGAGCGCCACATCCTCAACCAGGAAAACACCCTGAAAGCCGCCCTCACCTGTGACCGCAAGCTTGCTTTCACCACCTTCATGAACGACCCCCAGATGGGCCACGTCACCCCCGAAGACGGCCTGAAGCTGTTTGACGATATGCTGGAAAACCAAAAAAAGTATCTGCCCGAAAAATGGTTTGAATAAACACGGAAGAAACAGGAAGAAAAGAGGTAGATATCATGAAAAAGCTCACTTTCCTGGTAATTGCCGTCCTGCTGCTTTGCCTGTGCACGGCCCCTGCCCTGGCCCGCAATGCGGAAAATGATTACAACAAGGCCCTTTCCCTGCTGGCGGATGAAAAATATCAGGACGCCCAGAAGCAGTTTGCCTCCCTGGGCAGCTACCTGGACGCCCCCCGGTACAGCATGTACTGCAGCGCCATCCTTTCCGCAGACAGCAGCCTGTATGCCATTGCCGTTGAGAACCTGGAAAGCCTGGGTAATTTTATGGACAGCCCCCAGCTGGCCGTCTATTATGCCGCCCTGGCCTTTGAACAGGCAGAGGATTACGAAACCGCCGGGCAGCTGCTTGAAACCATTTCCCTCTACAAGGACAGCGCCAGCCGGATCCTCACCTATCCCGAAAAAATCAATGCCCGGGATTATCAAAAGGCCCTGGTCTCCAAGGAAGCAGGCGACCTGGACACCGCCCTTTCCCTTTTCAAAAAGCTGGGCAAGTACCAGGACAGCGAAAAGCTGTTGACGGAAGTGGAGGAATTGATCCGCCTGCGGGACGAAGCCGCTGCCCTGGCCGCCAACGAAGCCAAATACCAGCAGGCCAACGAACAGGAAGCCGCCGGTAACTTTGCTGAAGCCTATGACCTGTTCATCGCCCTTGGTGATTTCAAAGACGCCGCCGCCCGGGCAAAGAGCGTGCAGCAAAAGGCCCAGTACCAGAACGGCATGGCCGCCATCTCTTCCGGCTCCTACGAAAAGGCATTCTCTATCTTCACCGATCTGGCGGATTATGAAGACGCTGCCGAAAAGGCCTATGCCCTGGGCATCAGCCAGTTCGCCTCCATGTCCCGTCACACCGAAACCGCCGCCTCCTTCCGCTTCCATGACCAGTGGGGTCTGATCAATTTCACCTCCAACCAGGTCACCGCCCCGCAGTTTGAAAGCCTCTCCTGCCTCAGCGATAACTGCTTCAAGGTGCGCAATAACGGTTTGTACGGTCTCATTGACGCCGACGGCAATCAGCTGGTCCCCTGCGAGTGGTACGATATCACCGCTCTTTCCGATCATACCGCCGTGGCCACCTGCCAGCACAGGGATGATTCCGGCTGGTGGACCGTTTACAGCTACACCTTCGCCCTGCTTTCCGAAAACGGCCGGAAGCTGACCCGGGAATATGCCGCCATCGGCAGCAACGCATCCAGCGATATCAGCTATCTCAACCTTTATGCGCCCAAATATTACGACGGGCTGATGCGGGTGAAAACCACGGACGGAAAATGGGGCTTCATCGACAATACCGGCGCCGAAAAAATTGCCCCCCAATTCCAGGAGGCTTCCGAATTCTCCAACGGCCTGGCTGCCGTAAAGCAGGACGGGAAATGGGGCTATATCGGCACCGATGGTAATTTCTGCATTGAACCCGTGTTCCTTTCTGCCCTGGATTTCAACGAAAGCGGCCGTGCCGAAGTGCAAAGCCTGTCCGGCTGGCACGTGATTGACACAAATGGGGAGCTGGTTTACTTCACCAGCCAGCCCATGCAAACCTCGCTTCCGGCAAATGAAGCCGGCGCCGCCGGTATCGAGGATCCGGTGCAATACCTGGCAGAACGTTATGCTCAGCAAAACGGCATCATCACCGAATCCGGCGAACCCTATGTGGATGAAGAAATCCTCTATTATGTCGAAGATGTGTTGAATGAATGCGGCGGCGATGTGGAACTGGCCGCCCTTGTTCTGGGGCTGTGAGCCACCCACAACGGTAACCGATTAGAACATCCACCCTCATCATGAACAACCCGCAAAGCGGCCAGATAACAAAAGCGCTTCCAATCGGAGGCGCTTTTTTGATCCTGCAGGCGGGAACGGACGGCCCACGGCCGCCCCTGCATCCGTCACCTTTTTCTGCCGGTGTGTCGCATACCGATACAGGAGGGGCAAGCCCCTCCCCTACAGTAGGATCCCTGCTTCATGCGAAAACAAGTTTGCTATACCGGATTGTGTGTCGCACACTGGGTGCAGGGCGGATCGCCCTGCCGTGGGGGTACAGGGGGCGAGAAGCCCCCTGCTCCGGCAAATTCCGAATTTCCTTATTCGCCCCGGATGTACAAAACCCCCAGCGTGCCGGGGCCGCAGTGGCTGGAGATGACGCCGCCGGCCCGGGTGATATGGATTTCGTCAAAATAATTCAGCGCCTTCACCTGCTCCAGGGCGGCGTCGATCATTTTCTGGTCGCAGCCGGAATGGGTGATGAACACGTGGTTCTTCCGGGCTTTTTTCATTTCGTCCAGCTGGTCTTTGGTGTATTCGGCAATCACCTTGTGCATCTTGCCCCGGTATTTCTGTCCGGGCAGCATTTTGCCGTCGATCACGTTGATCTGGGGATGGATGCGCAGCGTGGCGCCAAGCAGTGCGGAAACGCCGCTGCAGCGGCCGCCCCGGTGAAGATAGGTCAGCGTATCCACCACAAAAGAGGCGCTCACCCGGGAGCGCAGCTTTTTCACTTCTTCCACAATTTTTTCCCGCTTCATGCCGCTTTGCGCCATTTCGGCAGCGGTGATCACCTGAAGGCCCACGCCGGTGGACAGGCTTTGGGAATTGATGATGCTGATGCGGTCCTTGGCCCCGGTTTCCTGGGCCACTGCCCGCATGATATCGTTGGTGGAGGACATGGAGGCGGAAATGGAAAAGCAGATGATTTCATCCCCGTCCTTCAAATACCGTTCAAAAATCTCCTTCACCCGGCCGGGGGCACAGGCGGCCGTCTTGGGCACGGTTTTGTTTTCATCGGCCCAGGCATAAATCTTGTCCGGGGTGATATCCAGGCCGTCTTCATAGCTTTTTCCGTCCAGCACGATGTTCAAAGGGATGATACCAATGCCATACTTTTCAATCAGCGCCGGTGAAAGGTCGCAGGTGCTGTCCGAAAGGATCCTGATCATGATTTTCCGATGCTCCTTTTTTGCCAGATGGTAGTTTTCCACATCTTTATTATACCGCACAAAAACCAACTTATCTTCAATTATTGTTGAATTTGCCAGGTTTTTTTCCGGGTTTTCTTGCATCCCGCCCCGGCAGATGATATGCTATATTTACAGAATAACAAGGAAGGGATTTCCCATGATCAAAATCCTGATTGCTGAAGACGACAGCGAGGTAAGGCAGCTGTTTGAGAGGGTGCTGCAAAAGCACGGCTACGCCCCCATCGGCGTTTCGGGCGGCAAGGAAGCCATGGAATACCTGGCCCGGGATTATGCGGACCTGATCATCTCCGATATCATGATGCCCGGGATGGACGGCTATGCCCTGGCCCGGGCGGTGCGGGAACAGAGCCCCGCCATGCCGATTTTGATGATCACCGCCAAGGGCACCTTTGACGATATCAGCCTGGGGTTCCATTCCGGGGCGGACGATTATATGGTGAAGCCTATCAATGTGAACGAAATGGTGCTCCGGGTAAAGGCGCTGCTGCGGCGGGCGGAAATGAACAACGAGCGCAAGCAGAAAATCGGCGACACGCTGATGGAGTGCGATTCCCTCACCGTCACCAGGGGGAATGACAGCATGGTGCTGCCCCAGAAGGAATTTATGCTGCTTTACAAAATGGCGGCCTATCCCGGCAAAATATTCACCCGCCAGCAGCTGATGGACGAAATATGGGGCTATGCCAGCGGGTCGGAACTGCACACAGTGGACGTGCATATCGGAAGGCTGCGGGAAAAATTCAAGGAAAACCCGGATTTTAAAATCGTCACCCTCCGGGGCGTAGGGTTCAAGGTGGTCAAGGAATGAAAAAGAAGCTGGGCAGCGAAATAGAAAAGCTGGAAAAAGAGATCAAAACAAAAATTGAAAAAAGCCCCATCCTGGGCATCCGCACTTATTATTGGATGGCCATTCTGATCGAATTCATCATCGCCACCGGCCTGTCCCTGATCCTGATCCTGATCCTGGACAAGGTGTTCAACATCTCCGATGATTCCATGGTGCCGGTGTTTGCGGTATTGATGTGCTCCACCATCACCGCCGGCATTTCCTTTTACCTGAACCGCTGGGTGCTCTCCCCCATCCGCAAGCTTGGGGGCGCCATGCGCCAGGTGGCCGGAGGAGATTTTAAAATCCAGGTGGCCACCAAATCCAAAATCCGGGATATGGAGGAAATCAACCGGAATTTTAACCTGATGGTGCGGGCATTGGACGCAACGGAAGTACTGCAGAGCGATTTTGTTTCCAACGTATCCCACGAATTCAAAACCCCCATCACCGCCATTGAAGGCTATGCCATGCTTTTGCAGGGCACCCCGGACATGACGGAGGAGCAGCAGGAATATGTGGACAAAATTCTGCTCAACACCCGGCGGCTTTCCGGCCTGATCGGCAATGTGCTGCTGCTTTCCAAGATCGAAAACCAGCAGATCCCCGGCACCCTGAAACCCTACCGGCTGGACGAACAGATCCGCAAGGTGCTGATGCACCACGAAATGGAGTGGACGCAGAAGGACATTGACCTGGACGTGGAAATGGACGATATCACCTTCTGCGGCAACGAAAGCCTGATGGCCCATGTGTGGGATAACCTGATCAACAACGCCATCAAGTTCAACAGCCAGGGCGGCATGATGCGGCTGCGGCTGTGGCAGGCGGGAAACCGCATCCACTTCACCGTGGAGGACGAAGGCCCCGGCATTGCCCCGGAGGACCAGGACCATATCTTCGATAAATTCTACCAGGGGGATTCCTCCCACAAGCAGGAGGGCAACGGCCTGGGGCTGTCCCTGGTAAAGCGCATACTGAATGCCTGCAGCGGGGAAATTGCCGTGGAAAACAGAAAAAGCGGCGGCGCCCTGTTCACCGTGGTGCTGACAAGAGAATAACCCCATCCAACCAACTGCACAGGAGGCGAAAGCCCGATGATTTCTTACACCCAGGACACCGCCATGGTCAATCGCAGCCAGAATATCTACGATGTGTTCATCAGCTTCTCCCGCAAGGACAGGCTGACAGCACACCGGATTATCAACTCCCTCCAGGCGAAAAATATTTCCGCCCGGGTATTTGATGATACTTCCCTTTCCAACGTTTCCTGGATGGAACAGATAGAAGACGCCATCCGAAATGCCCGGGTATACATGATTCTTCTGACCGAAAACAGCATTCAGTCCGATTTTGTAAAAGCGGAGCTGGAGCTGGCCATCTCCCTGGCAAAAGAGCGCAGCAAGGCCATTGTGCCCGTTCTCATGCTGCCGGACGGAGTAGAGCTGCCCGCTGTATTCCGGTATCACCTGATGCCCTATCGTCAGTTCCATGTGGGCCCCCTCCGGAGCGATTATGAATATCTTTCCGACGCCGTGGCCAAGCTGATCCGGGAAAGCGAAAAGGACACTTACCTTTCCGTACGCATTGCGGAATACATCAGCGCCGGGCTGAACGACCAGGCCGCAGACCTATTGTGCGACCAGATCCTCTCCACTGCCCAAAGCGCCCTCCAGGGCACCGAAAAGCAGCAGCGGGCCTGCCGGCTGTCCCTGCTTTCCTGCCTGGAAAAGCTAAGCGCCCTGCACTCCTTCAGCCAGGACGAGGCGGCCCGGCAGCTGGCCCGGAAAAAACTGCAGGTGCTGGACAATACCACCCGGCTGCTTTCCGCCCTGCTCCATCCGGAAAAAACCCTTTACGATACCGCCTTTGCCGTGCGCCTGTTGCATTATGACCGGCATATCCGCATCGGCTGCAGCGACGTGCTGGCCGGCAGCGAAACGGAAGAAGCCAACCGGCTGCTGCTGGAAGAATATGAGCGGATGATGGCCGATTATACCGCCTGCTACCAGAAGCTGCTGCCCACCCTGAAAGAGTATACCGAGGCGGAAAAGCAGTTTATCCGGACCGCAGACACCTATATCAACAAGCCCTTCTCCCTGCCCTCCAGGCAGCCGGTACCCGCCCAGAGCCCCCATTCCACCGAGGACGAGCTGCTTTCCTCCATTGCCTCCTTCATGCATGAGGGCAATAAGGTGTTTGACCTGCTCAGCCAGCGCCACAATGCTAAAAGCCTGTATTCCTGCCTGCTCACCAGCTATGAGCGGCTGCGGGGCTATTGCGAGGCCGTGGGCGAAAGGAACATTCTGGTCCAGTGCATTGACCGCATTGCCCAATTGAAGCAGATCATGATCAAAACCGGGGACGACGGCAAGGCCCCGGAAAAGGTGGATACCGGCATCAAAAGCCTGCTGGGGCTGACTGTGCCCAAATCCGGCAAATTCGATGTGTTCATCAGCCACAAAAGCCAGGATTTCGACCTGGCCCTGAACATCTACGAATTTCTGCGCAGCAGCCTGAAGGAGCCCTTCTTCGACAAATATTCCCTGCCGGAAATGAACGAGGCCCAGTACCGCAAGTCCATCATGCAGGCGCTGGACGCATCCCGGCATTTTGTGGTGGTTTTCTCCGATCTTGCTTACCTGGAAAACGATTGGGTGTCCCTGGAAATGGAAGTGTTCCAGAGCGAAATGGACGAAGGCCGCAAGCCCGGCGCCAATTTCCTGATGATCGTCACAAAAAGCGTGTACGATCAGATCATGCAAAGCAACAAAACCCTTTTGCCCATCGAATACCGCCGGTGCGAAATTATGTGCCTGGACGATTACCGGGAAACGCTGCTGAACTACCTGAACCGATAAACAAAAAAATTCCCCCTCCGCCGGTGCGCGGTGCGAAGGGGGTTTTTGTTTTTTTTACTGCAGGTTCAGCCACATCACGGGCCGCAGGCCGGAGCGGTCATGGCTGACATTGACGCCGTTGCTGGTAGCGCCCTTGTCGCTGACGCAGGCGGTGTTGGTGCGGTGCTTGTGGGGCTGGCGCATCAGCCAGTCAAAGGGTTCGGAAGTGCTGTCGGCTTCCGGATCCTTGGCCACCAGGTACCGGGTGGGATAGGCGATACGGTCGGCATTGGAGGAGAAATATTGGTTGGCCTCCTGAGCGGAAAGGAGGAACACATAGTCCCAGGTATCGTTGCCCACGCTCTTCAAGGAGGACTCGGTATCGTAATAGGGGCTCACATGGCCGGGCACCCTGGACAATACGATTTTCCCCCGTTCATAGGACGTGAAAGCAGCATTGAGAAAGTCATTGTTCAGCCATTCCCGCAGCCAGCAGGTTTCCCAGGTGACGGCTGTCTGCTTGGGGTGGTAATATTTCTGGTCCAGCACTTTGTCTGAAATCACCAGCGCTTTGTTCCCTTCCACCGCCAGCACCCGCCACTCAATGGCCTCCGGGCCGTTGCCCTTATTGTTGTCCTGTTCATAGGCGCCGAAGGTGATTTTGTCCCCCGCCCGCACCGTGGATGCGCCGGAAGATTTATTCACCTGCACCAGCAGCATTTCGCCCCCCGCCTCCTGGCCGTTTGCCAGTACGGCATAGGGCAGCACGCCGAAGGTGTCGCTGTTCCAGGCGGAAATGGTGAAGGAAACCGTGCACAGCTTTCCCGCAGAAAAGCCGGAGGCAGACTGCAGGTAAATATTGTCCTGATAAACATAGAAGGAATAGTTCCCGGCTGGCGTAATGCTGTTCACGGAAATTTTGTAATCAAAGTTTCCGTCATAGGGCGCAAAGGCAAATACCACTTCCACTTCCTGGGCCGACACCGCTTCGTTCAGCATCATGTCCACCTGGAAGGGCACGCCCACCGTGGCCTCCAGCGTTCTTTCCGCCATGCCCGGGCTGCACACACACAGCATCAGCATCAGCGCCAGCAGGCATCCGGCCTTTTTCCACATTGCTTTTTTCATTCTTCTTTCTCCTTTCCGTATTGTCGTGCAAAGAACAAAAATGCATCATATACCTGATCTGCATCCAGGGATATCAAAAGGTCAAAGGGCGTCTTTTCCATCAGGTGCCGCACAAACCTGGCCCCCAGGTAATACCCCCCATCGCCGATGTCTTCATACCGCACCCAGTCGCCGAAAAAGCGCTGGTTTTCCCGGGTCATGCGGGGCAAATCCGCCGCAAAATCAAAAAGCATCCGGGGGAACAGGGCCTCGCATTTTTGAAGCCAGCCCTCCTTATCCTGATGGAAAAAGCGGCTGTCCCCGGCCAGTTCCTGCTCAAACACCATGGCAATGCCCTCGGTGAACAACTGCCACACAAACTGCTTTTCGCATCTTTCCGTCTGCCGCTCCAATGTTCCCCACCGGGCCTGGTACACATGGCCCAGTTCGTGAAAAATGAGCCCCTGCATATCGGAAAGGGCATACCATTGCAATTCCAGTATCTTTTCCGCCCCCAGCAGCACCTTTGTTCTTCCGTCTATTTCCTCCACCCAGCCGGCGCCGTTACAAAGGCCCAGATACAGCACAATATCCGCATCCAGCCCCCGGCCGAACCGGGCCATGATTTTTTCCTCCAGCCCGGCTGTGAGCAAAATAAAATTCTCCTCCAGCATCTTCAGCGCCGGATGACGGGGAACCTTTTCCAGCACGGGCAGGAAATTTTCTTCCCAGGTGTAGCCGGCCTTCAGGCAGGCCTCCATATCCGAAAGGAACATTGTTTCACAGCCGGGCTGCAGCGCCTGGATATATCTTTTCCATTTTTCCAGACAGAACCTTCCCCGGTCATATACCTGCAGGCCATCCGGCAGCAGGTTCAATATGCCAATCATTTTTCCTTCTCTCCGTACAAAAGCTCCAGCTTGCACATCATGTCTTCCAGGATGAACCGGCTGTCCACCCTGTTATACACCCGGATCAGGGGCGCGGCAGGGTTTTCGGTGCAGGTGGTGTCCGGGTTCACGGTGGGGGCATGGCGCAGGGAGAAGGAGCCGCAGGCAGGGTCCAAGGCAAGGCCCACCGCCGGGTTATCCCCCAGGGTCCAGCTTTCCCCCGGCGTCCAGCCGGCGTTTGGGCCCAGGTTGTACTGCACCATGTTTTCAAACAGATGCCGGCCGATTTTGCCGCAGGGATAAATGCGCCTTTGAATTTCCGCAAGGCTGATGCGCATGGCGCCGTAGGCAGAAATGGGGATCAGCCACAGTTCCACCCCGCTTTGCAATACCAGGTTGGCCGCCTCAATATCGTTGCCGGAATTGAATTCCCGGATGTCCGGGTTGGGCCGGTCCATATCCTGGCCGGCAATCCACACCACCGTCATGTTTTTTGCAATTTCCGGGCATTCCATCATGGCCCGGGCCACATTGGTAATGGCCCCCAGGCACAATACATACAGGGGCCTTTCTTCCTTGCGCAGCGCTTCTTCAATCAGAAACTTCGCCGCCGGGGACAGGGGCTTTCCCTGTACCATGTGCAAATTGCCCTCTTCCCCCATGAACACAGGCACATCCATCTCCATGCAGGCAAGCACGGTTTTAATTTCGTCATAGCTGCGTGCAGTGGTTTCGGGCCCGCCGAACTGTTCGGCAAACAAAGCCCTGATCACAAATTTCTTCGTCATCAGCGCCTGGGCAATGGCAAAGGGATCATCCGCCTCGCAGGCAGCATCGGTATCCACAATCACCCGGATCTTCTTGTATTCCGGCACTTCGTATTTCAGCATGAATGCATTCTCCTTATTCGCTTGCTTTCACCCAGCCGCCGCCGCTGCCGTCTTCCAGTTGCAGCGAAAACCCGGGCAGGCCGGTGCCATCCATATTCTCTTCAAAGGTGATGCGGTATTCCTGCCGGGAAGAGGAAGAGAAGAATAGTTCTATTTTTCCTTCATCCTGCAGCTGCCAGGTGAATTCCCGTGCTTCCTGCAGATATTGAGGTGGGATGGGCTGGCCATCCAGCCACACTTCCGCATATTCCCGGGGCAGGTCATAAGCCCGGCCCTTTCCGTCTTCATGAAAGACCAGAATATCCGGGGCCACTTGGCCGCCCTCATAAATCACCCAGCTGCCGGGCAACGGGTTCTCTGCCGGGCTTTGGGGTACCAGCATGATACACAGCCACAAAAGCAGCGCCCGTATCACAGACGGCCCGCTCATTTGGCGGCAGGCCGCTCCTTGGCCTTGTCGGCTTCGGCGGCGTTTTTCCGGGCGGCTTCCTTATCGGCGGACATTTCCTCCACCGTCTTCACATGCAGCCGGGCGGCGCCCTCCGTCACAATGGGCGGGATGAGGGTGCCTTCCTGTTCCGCCCTGGCCCAGCGTTCCTTAGCCCTTTCAATTTCATCCGCATACTGGGGCAGCCACTGGGCCTGGGCGATGAGCATTTCATCCGTCATCTGCCAGATTTCTTCGGTATTGCACACAGCCCCAACCAACGGATCCATCATCATGGCCTGGCGCAGCAGATTGATATCCCCATGGGCGGCGGCTTCCATGGCCAGCCGCTGCACGGTGATATTGGACTGGCAACAGGCAGCGCAGCCAAGGGGCAGATCCCCCAGCACCGGAATATTGATGCCGAAAGTGTCCACAAAGCCCGGCACCTCCACCACGCAGTCATCGGGCAAATTGGTGATGCAGCCGTTGTTCACCACATTGAAATGGCCCCGGTACACCCTTCCCGTTTCGATGGACTCGATGATGTAGCTGCCGTGCTCCTGGCCCCGCTTTTCATAATCGTATACCTTCGGCGGCTCCTTCAGCCAGTTGGGGAAGTCCGTCTCAAACCAGTTGCGCCCTTCGGTGCACACCCGCAGGTACCCGCCGGTTTCGCCGTTGATCCACACCCCCAGGTCAATCCACTTCCTGATTTCGTCGGGGCGCTTGCGGTACCACGGCACATATTCGGACAGATGCCCGTTGGATTCGGTGGAGAAATAACCAAAGCGTTTCATCATATCGATGCGTACTTTTTCCGTCTGGGCAATTTCAGGGTCCGCTTCCAGTGCCGCCAGCAGCTTCCCGTTCAATTCTTCGCCGTTATGCTTGACGGACAGGTACCAGGTCATGTGGTTGATACCGGCGCAGACGATATCGATCTCTTCCTGCTCATACCCCAGGGCCTTTGCGATCAGCTTATGCCCGCCCTGCACCCCGTGGCACAGGCCCACGGTGGGCACCTGGCCGTACTTATTGCAATACCAGGTCACCATGGCGTTGGGGTTGGTGTAGTTCAGCAGCATACACCCCGGCTCCGCCACTTCCCGGATGTCCCGGCACATTTCCTCCAGCATGGCAATATCCCGCTGGGCATACATGATGCCCCCGGCGCACAGGGTGTCCCCCACGCACTGGTCCACGCCGTATTTGAGGGGGATGTTCACGTCCAGTTCAAAAGCGTCCAACAGACCGATCCGGGCACAGTCGATCACATACCGGGCCCCCTTCAACGCTTCCCGCCTGTCCAGCGTGGCCTGGATTTTGATATCCAGCCCGTTTGCTTCAATATCCCGCTGGCACAACTGGTACACCATGTCCAGGTTCCGGGGGTTGATATCCATGAACGCAACTTCAATGTGCTGAAACTCCGGCACAGAAAGCAGGTCCGTCAGAAGGTTCCGGGTAAAGCCGATGGAGCCGGCACCGATAAAGGCAATTTTGAATTTCTTGTCCATATTTCATTCTCCCCTTTTATACATCCGGATGGATCTGTTTTTCTCTCTGCCTCCATTATAGCATCTTTTCTGCACGTTCACAAGACGGAAACACCGCCGCATTCATTGCCTTTTCCAGCCGGATATCGTATAATAAGGCATCCGTATCAAGGAGGCTGCCCATGCGTTATTTGTTGGTTTTGTTGCTTCTGTTTCCTGTGTTTTGCCGGTCTGCCGCCGCCGCAAGCAAACTGCCCGATATGTCCTGCAAATCCGAAATTGCGGTTTACAGCATCAGCCAGGAAAGCTATAAACGCAGCTGCGGGCTGATTGCCAGTCTGGACGAAGCGGGAACGGACGAATTTCTTACCTTCCGGCTGAACATGACCTATAACGACAAAACGCCCCTGAAAGATGCTCTTTTTGAAGTGAGCGTTGACGGTAGTAAAAAATACCACTGGTATGTTTCCTCCATGGAAAAGGGCGGTACGCTGAATATGCACGTTTACAACGTCAACATGCAGCGCCACTCCCAGACAGGCGCCCATACCGTTACATGGTATCTCAACGGCACCCAGTTCTACACCCAGTCTTTCACCTTCACAAAGGATGTAAACTGGGATTCCATCATGCGCCTGCCCACCGCACAGCAGATAACCAGCCACAACGCCACCGCCAAATATCGCGCGCCCTATCTGGCCGGTTGGGCCAAAGTGCCCGGCAGCCGCAGCTATACCGATCTGGTGCTGGATTTCAAGGGAGAGTTTGTGGCCCCTCAGACCTATCTGTGTCCCGTCACCATCTATATGGATCTTTCTTCCCTGCGCAAAACATACAACAACGTTCGGCTGGATGACGGCCCCAGCTTCTACGCCGGCGTTCAATGCTGGAAAACCACCAGCGAAAGAGCGTCCATCATGTCCTTCTGGGATATTCTCTACGAAAACCAGAAGGGCGAAACAAAACGCCACAGCGCAGTGAAGGTCTACCCCGACGACAGCAAAATATCCCAGCCCTTTACCGGCGAGGGCACCGGCGTACAGCATCTGGATGATTATCCGTGGGAAGACAATGTGTGGTATCGCTTCATGGTACGCTGCATCACCTATGAAAAAGGCGGCAATGTACATGTGGAGCAATGGATCCAGAACCTGAAAACCCAGGTCTGGACGCACCTGTGCACCTACGATACCGGTCTCAAAGACACCTGCTTCATCAATGATTTCTGCTTCTTCCTTGAAAACTACAACCCCGGCTCCTCCGGCTATGTGCGTTCGATGGAAATTGCCAACATCCGCGTGAAGGACAAAAAATCCGGGAAATGGCTGCCTGTCACCCGCGCCTCCATCGGTGTTCAATGCATCGGATTCCCCTATTATCAGGGACGATATGGCATCTCCACCATGGACGACCGTTTTCTGCTGATCACCACCGGCGCAGACGATACCCTCATCGACAAAAAAGAACCCCAGACTTCCAAAGTATATACCGTTCAATCCACCCAGACTGTGGATCCCTACTGAAGAAAACGCCGGAGGCTGTCCCCTCCGGCGCTTTTTTACACATAGGTGAATTCCATGGTGTCCAGGCACATGCAGCACAGCCTGCCGCCGTATGCAGCCCCGCAGTCGATGAGGATATGGCCGTTTTTTTCATAGGCCTCCGCTTTACCGGTGACGGACAGGGTGGAGGTATGGCCGCAGACGATGTGGATGGAAGGGTCCGAAAAGCAGCGGGTATCAAAATCCGGCCGCATACAGGCCATTTCCTCAAAGGTGTATTCTCTCAGCTTCTTCCCCTTCCGGAAATTCCCCAGCCCTGCGTGCACCAGGATAAAGGTGTTTTCCCCCGCGTCCACCGCCTCGTACAGGGGCGCATCCTGGATGTAATCCAGCACGCTCCGCTTCTCTTTGGCATTCAGGGCGGTAAACTGCTTCATGGTAACGCCGCCGCCGTTTTGCTGCCATTCCAGCAGCGCCTGCATGAACGCAGCATCCAGGTGGCTTTCGGCGTTTTCCGCCGTCACCTCCACGTTCAGCTTCTCCAGCACTAAGGCCGCCATGCCCTCATGATTGCCCCGGATGAAATACACATTCTCCCTTGCCATCATGTCCTGCAAAAGGGGAATGGGCCTGGGCCCCCGGTCCACCGCATCCCCCAGCACATACAGAGTATCCGCCCCGGAAAAGCGAATTATTTCCAGCATTTTCAGGTATTTCTCCAATTCCCCGTGGATATCGCTCATCACATAGATCATTGAAAGCACTCCTTCCGCATGTACGGAATACTATTTATTATCCGCAAATGCTTATTTTCCTGCTGCAGCATCAAGATTTTTACAGGTTCCCTGCTCCCACATTCTTCCGTAAATCTCCCCGTTTTACACTGCCCAGACAAAAAAACACCGCAGCCTTGTGCGATGTTTTGGTATGCGTCATTTCACCGCCAGCAGCGTAAACTCCCCGGGCAAGTCCGGATTCGTCCAGGCGGGGTGCTCGTCAAATTTGCGGATGATAAATCCCGCTCCGATCGCTGCATTGATGATCTCGCTGATATTGTATTTTCTTAAAGCACATTTGGGAAACAGCTTCCGCTTCTCTTCATCATAAAATTTGGCGTGCGGCATTTCCGCTTCAAATATTTCCGTGGAAAAATAGCTTCGGGCAGGCTGCTGAAAGTGCAATACATCCTGGATTTTCGTGAGGGGATGGAAATCGCTGCAGATCATCTTCCCGCCCGTCTTCAGCAAGCCATACATCGCGGCCATGAACGAGGCCAGGTCATGGAAGTAATGGAGAATGCCCCCTTCCATGAATATCACGTCAAATGCTCCGGCGTATTTATCCAGGTCGATATCCAGCACGTCGCAAACCTCGTACCGGATGGACACCCCGGCCGCCTCCGCCAGCTCCATGGCATATTTTTTGTTCTGCTCCGATATATCAAACACCGTCACATCCGCCCCCAGCGCCGCCAGGGCCACGGCCTTCTTGCCGCAAGATCCGCAAATGTTGGCCACCCGGATGCCCTGAAAACCATCAAAGTACTGCCTGTGAAACCGCAGCGACCGCATAGGCTCTGCCATGATTTGCTTTGTTTATCCGCCGGCTCCCCCGATTCCTTCACCCAGAAATCATAGGCGTTGAACTCCCAGGCAATCTTATTCTGCTTGCTGCTGTCTTTCATTCTTTTTCCTCCTTCAGCAAAGATGAAAAGAAACGAAGCACAATTGGAAGGCAAGTATAGCACGCTTCTCCATAAATGGCAAGTGTATATATGAAACCGAATCATGTGAACAGACACAAAAAAAGAGAAGCTTTTCAGCTTCTCTTATGGCGCCTCAAGAAGGACTCGAACCTACAACCCTTCGGTTAACAGCCGAATGCTCTGCCATTGAGCTATTGAGGCAATTTCGGAAACGAGGTTTTATCCTCGTTTCCTATTGGAATCCGGCGACGACCTATCCTCCCGGGCCGTGTCCAGCCAAGTACTTTCGGCGCTGAAGGGCTTAACTTCTGTGTTCGGTATGGGAACAGGTGGGACCCCTTCGCCATTGCCACCGGAAATGGTATCATCTTTTCAAG
>JAFQHP010000007.1 GCA_017397895.1 Clostridia bacterium | reverse complement strand
GCCAGCGTTCGTCCTGAGCCAGGATCAAACTCTTGTGTTTAATCCATATAACTTGGTGTTCTGGTTCCCCAGTCCAACAAGCAAAACTCATTCCAGAATTAACTGTCGTTCTTTCCTCTTTACTCTGTATCGTTTTCAAGGTTCGCTGCCCGCTTCTTCCGGTTTCCTTTCGGAGGTGCTTTCCGAAGCGTGCCTGATGATGATAACACCAATTTTTCGCTTTGTCAACACCTTTTTTCACTTTTTTTCGAAGTTTTTTGAAAAAAATCGGGAAAGACGGCTGTCTCCCCCGATTTTTCTACGGCTTTGGGTTTTATTTTTTCTTTTTGCGAACCGCTTTTACAACCACCACGATAATCACAACCACCGCAATCCAGGGCAGCATGGACAAAATGAAGACCACGGCATCCCCCAGGAATTCAAGGCCGTCCTCCACAGAATCGGAGATACCGGAGCCGATGCGCTCAAAGAAGGAAGCTTCCTTGGTTTCGGCCACCCGGGTTTCCTGAACATAGACAGTAACGGTGCTGAAATCCACCTTGTCATCCATGCCGTTGAGCTGGCCCTGATAATGATCGATCATGTACTGGGTATCGGCAATGGAGGATTCAATTTCGATGAGATCGGAAACTTCCGTTGCCTCTGCCAGCAGCGCCTGCAGCCGCTCCATTTTGGCCAGCTGGGTGTTGAGCCTGGTTTCGATATCGTAATAGGATTCTGTCACATCCTCCACCTGATTGGTATAGGAAGTGATATTGCCCACATTTTCCGCATCCGTCAGGAAGGCGTCCAGCTGATCTGACGGAATACGCAGGGTGAGGGTTGCGTTTCGCATTGCACCGCTGTCCTTATCGCCGTACTGGGACAGATACTCCACCCTTCCGTTTACCGAAGCGGTAAGGGCTTGCAGGTTCTCCACCACCTTTTCGAACTCCATGGTTTTGATGGTGAAATCCACCCTGCGGATCAGCTTTTGCTCCTGTCCCGCTTCCATGGACACCGCTTCCGGCACAGCCGCATCATACGTTTCCGCCACCTGTGTTTCAGAACCGGAATAGGAACGCTTCAGAACCATACCATTGGCAGAGGCGCTGCCTGCGGAATAGACATAATTGTTTGCTTCGCTGTTTTTCAGAGCAGACGGCCTGTCCCTAGTGATGAGAGTGCCCCCCACGATGAACACAAACGCCGCTGCAATGAGGGCGATGGAGCGAAGCGAATGCTTCTTTTGCTGTTTTGTTTCCATTTGTTCCTCCTCCCGGATGGCCTGACGCCAGGAGGAGGAACAGCTTTCGGGCACCGGCCCCTCTTCCGTACGCAGATCCCGGCACATTTGCACAAGGGTCCTGCACGCTTCGCATTCTGCCAGGTGCTGCTGAACCTTTTGCAGCTGCTCCGCCTCCAGCGTGCCATCCAAATATGCATCGAGGAGATGGTTCATATTTTCACAATCCATCATTCCTTACCTCCCCTCTCTTTCTTGGACGGAACGAAACGGAAAAAGTTCCGCATGATCCTGCAAAATTTTTGAAAGTTCATTTCTGGCCCGGTTCAATCGGCTTTTTACCGTACCCAGGCTCAGATTCAACGTTTCGGCAAGCTCTTCATAGCTCATGCCCTGCATATCCCGCAGCACAATCAACTGCCGGTATTCATCCTTCAACTGTTTCAGGGCAGCATGCAAAAGCCGTATCCGCTCCTTCTGCTCCAGCTGCTGGTAAGTCCCTTTGCCCCGGTCCACCGGTTCAAAGCCCGCATCCGCCTGCAGCCCGTCCAGGGACAAAACATTCTTTTTGCTGCGCAGAAAATCGTTGCAGCAGTTCATGGCAATGCGGATGAGCCAGGTGGAAAAGGCGCTGTCCCCCCGGAAGGAATCAAAGGCGCGGAAGGCCCGCAGCATGGCTTCCTGGACACAGTCCTGGGCGTCTTGGTCATTGCCCAGCATACGCAGGCACATGAAATACACCTGCTTTTCGCAGGGCGCAGCCAGGGCTTCAAAGCGATCGGCCTTTTTCTTTTTGGAAAAGATGCTAATTTCGATGGCACATCACCTCAATCATCCATTTTCTGAAAACGGCGGATGGCGTTTCCGTTCACTGTGACGGTTTCATTCCACATCCCCGCCGGGCGCACCCAGGTTTCATGGCTGCCGTACAGGGCCTGGTAAATCACCATGGGTTCCACAGTTTCCGAATGAAGGGCCAGCCCCAGCACCCGGTACTCATTCCCTTTATAGTGGCGGTATTTGCCGACGGGAATCCGCTTTCGCATGCTTTCCAGCATAAGGAAAGGCAGCGTTTCCTTCAGATGGGGCATGAAGGAAAACGCCTTTCCCTCTTCCCCGCCGGGAATTTCCTCCGGCAGCATCCACCGGGCACCATCCACTTCGCCTTCCTGAAACCGCATTCTTTCCACCGGCACATCCTGGCAGATCAAAAACAGATCCCGGATGAACGTGCGGTCCACCTGGTGATGCAAAAGCCTGGCCCCGGTCATATCCGGCACAAAGCCCAATTCCTCCGCCACTTCCCGGACACATGCTTCTTCCACCGTTTCCCCGGCCACCACGGCACCGCCGGTGGGATACCAGAGAATGTCGGGATAGAGCATCTTTTTCAGGCTGCGCTTTTGCAGCAGAATTTCACCCCGGCTGTTGATAAACAAGGCTTCAGCCACCCGGTGATACCGCCCCTTTGGCACTTTTTCGCCACGGGCCATGGTTTCGCCGGTGAGCTGCCCGTTTTCATCATACAAATCCCAGATTTCCATATCCATATTTTCCTTATTTCCGGGGCGGAATTTCGCCCACGCCACCCAGCACATAATGGGGCCGGTAAGGGAAGCGGTTCATCTCTTCCACGTCCGTCACGCCGGACAATACCAGTACCGTATCCAAGCCCGTTTCCACGCCGGCCACAATATCGGTATCCATCCGGTCGCCAACCATCACCGCTTCGCCGGAATGGCAGCCAAGCAGCTTCAGCCCCGTGCGCATCATGAGGGGGTTGGGCTTGCCCACAAAATAGGCCTTGCAGCCGGTGGTGAGCTCAATGGGCGAAACAAGGGCCCGGCAGGCGGGGATGATGCCCTTTTCGGAGGGGCCGGTCAGGTCGGTATTGGTGCCGATCAGCCGGGCGCCGTGCTGCACAAAATGCACGGCCTTGAGAATGCTTTCATAATTGTAATTGCTGGTTTCCCCCACAATCACGTAATCCGGGTTCACGTCGTTCATGGTGATGCCCGCTTCATACAGGGCGTTGAACAGGCCGGGGGCACCGATGACGTATGCCGTGCACCGGGGGCTCTGGCTGGAGATAAACTTGGCCGTGGCCAGGGCGCTGGTGTAGAAATGGCTCTCATCCACATCCATGCCCATGCGGCTCAGCTTCTGGGCCAATTCCCGGGGGCTGCGCTCGCTGGAATTGGTCAGGAACAGGAACTGCTTATCGTTTTCCTGCAGCCAGGTGACAAATTCCTTCACCCCCGGCAGCAGCTGATTGCCGTGATAGATAACGCCGTCCATATCGCACAGGAAGCCTTTTTTGCTGCGTAATTGTTCCATATATATCAACCTCCTTTGTTTTCGCCATCCCATTGTATCAAGAAACGAAACAAAGCGCAAGAAAAACGCCGCCAAATTTACAGGCGGCGCAAGCTTTGCATTGTATTGATGGCATGAAGTTTTCCGTCCGGCGGCAGATTATTCTCCTTCCGTCGCCTTCTGGATTTCCTCCAGCACCATATCTTTTTCAATCACCTGCAGGGTAAAATCGATCAGTTCGGTTTTGTCGCCCAACTGCACAACCCATTGATAATCCCCGGAGGGAATATCCCCCGGAATGCCCCAGAAATTGACCCCCTCGTGCTTTTGATAGACCTTGTCGATCAGCAGCCAGCTTCCATCCCCGGAAATATCCGAATAAGGCGGGTTCATCGTCCAGCCTTTCCAGAAAATTGCGCATTCTTCCGGCGGCTTTCCGGCATCTTCTGCCCGGATGAGATATATGATCAGCGTTTCCCCTTCCGGCTCACCATTGAAAGCCAGATGCACATACATGCTGTAGAGCTCAGCAGGCTCCACGCAATAAAGCCCCGGCCGGGGAGCGGGCACAAAGAAGCCGGATTCCGTCTGCTAATCCTTCATGTTCAGCCTGTCATCGCCCCAGTGATAGAACTGCAGCATCTGCTCATCCGCCCCAAACACCAGGCCCCAGGGCGATTCGGTATACACGCCGGTTCTGATAATCAGCTTGAATGTGGGTAGAGAAAGAAATGCCCAGCAAAACAAGCATTGCGCTGATCAGCACCCACATTTTTTTCACAGAGAAAACCCTCCTTCACGCTTCCGATCCTATGGCGATGTCTTTTTTATATTTTACACGCAAAGCATGGCCATGCCAAATAAATGCAGGCTGTTCTCCCTTCGTTCTTTTCTTGCGCAGGGAAGGCAATTGTGCTATAATTTCTCGATATGAAAGGAGGGGTGCACCATGGAAAACCAGGAAAAGAAACGCTATGCCGAGCTGGCAGAGCGTGCATGGAGCAACGGGACTTATGTCTTCACCCCCTTTCTGGATTTGCACGGCCTTTCCCTTTTCAAGGAAGCGCTGCCCTCCCTGCCCAAGGTGCCCTGGCAACTGTTTGGCGGGGCGGAGGGGTGCGAAAGGCAAATGCTGCGCTTTGGCAGCGAGGAAATTTGCGGCTATGAAATGCCCTTCCCCATCTGCTGTATCAAGCTTTCCCCCGTCAGCAAGAAATTTGCCGATCAGCTTTCCCACCGGGATTTCCTGGGGGCACTGATGGCCCTGGGGATGGAAAGAGAGATGCTGGGGGATATTATCGTCAGAGAGGACCATGCCTTCCTTTTCTGCCATGAGCGCATTGCGGAATATATCTGCCGCAATCTTTCCCAGGTGAAGCGCACCACCATCTTCTGCGAAATAACGCAAGCGCCGCCGGACGGGGAACTGTTCCGCACGGAAAGGAAAGTGGTGCAGCTGTCCTCCGAGCGCATTGACGCCCTGGTGGCTCATGTGTTCAAAATAAGCCGGGGCGACGCCCAAGCCCTCTTCCCCATTGGCAAAATTTTCGTGGACGGCAAATTGTGCCAAAGCCCGGGCTATACCCCCAAGGCCGGCCAGGTGATCTCCGTGCGGGGCTATGGCCGCATGCGCTATGCAGGGGTGGACAGCCTCAGCAAAAAGGGCAAATGCAATACCGCCGTGGAACTTTATATATAAAAGAAGGTGTACCGGATGCAATACCACATCATCGACAGCCATACCCATGTTTATCCCGATAAAATCGCCCTGAAAGCGGCGGACAGCATCGGCAAATTTTACGATATCAACATGAACCTGGACGGCAGCATTTCCACCCTGCTTCGGGTGATGGAAGAATCGGGCGTCAGCCAGAGCCTGATCTGCTCCGCCGCCCTGACGCCGGACCGGGTGGAAAACATCAACAACTTCATCCACGCCACTGTCCAGGCCCACCCGGAGAAGCTGATGGGCCTGATGACCCTCCACCCCGGCATGGAAGACCCGCTTGCCGAAGTGGAGCGGTGCCTGGAGATGGGGCTCAAGGGCGTGAAGCTGCACCCCGATATGCAGAAATTTGCCCTGGACGACGACATCTGCCACAAGATGTACGCCGCCTGCGAAGGCCGCTGCCCCATGCTGCTGCACACCGGCGACAAGCGCTACCATTATTCCAACCCCGATATGGTACCCCGCATCCTGGATAAATTCCCGGCCCTCACCCTCATCTGTGCCCACATGGGCGGCTACAGCGAATGGGACATGGCCGCCCGGTGCCTGAAGGACACCAATGTGTATGTGGACTGCTCCTCCACCTTCTTCGCCCTGGAGCGGGAGCGGGTGCTGGAGCTGTTCCAGCTGTTCGGCGAGGACCGTATCCTTTTTGGCAGCGATTACCCCATGTGGCACGTGGGCCGGGAAATTGAAACCCTTCTGTCCCTGGGCCTTTCCGATACGGCGCTGAACAAAATCTTCAGCGGCAATATCCTCAAAATTCTCCCCTGAAACAAAATTGACCCTGCCTTCCGAAAAAGGCAGGGCTTTTTTCATTGATCAGTCGTTGTTCTGCTGAATCAGGATCACCAAGATGAAGATCAGCCAGCGGATCAGCCGCTGCCGCTCGTCATTATCCAGGCCAAAGCCGGTGCTGCCGTTCTGGCCGCAGCACTGGCGGCTGGCATAGGTCTGCAGGCCGGAAAGCCAGTCGAAGTTATAGGCTGCATTGGCGCAGCATTCCGTGCTGCGGGCGGCGGTGCAGTTGTTGCACTTATTCACGCTGGTGAAGGTGGTGGTGTTATAGTTATCGTTCTGGCAACGCATATTCATTCCTCCTTGGAGCCGTTTGACGGCTCACTTCCATCCTATGCGTCACCCTTATCTGTTGTGCAATACCCCAGCCGTGGATTATTCTTCGCTTTTGACTCCATATTCCTTCCGAAGCTCGACAATTTCAGCATCAAATTTCTTCTCGATCCCCCCATAATAATCAATCCACGACTGAGATGTAGTATCCCGCCCAACCGTTTCCCGCTTTACACGGTTCCATTCAGCGGAAGAATACATATCACATCTCAAGCGAAACACTTTTTGCAGATACTCAAGTCTTATTTTCTCCGCTTGCTGATATCCTTTTTTCACATATTCAAAAGCAGCATCCCGGATGTTTTCCGCTAAGGAAATCAACAGCTTGTCTGCCTCAAAATTCCGATGCATGATAATTCCTATTTTTTCATAAGCCCGAGTAGCCTTTGTCAGCATTTCTTCCGGGTTCCTGCACATCTCCAGTATTTCAGGTGTAGTGTTAGTCAATAAATCCACACCCGCCTCCTTCAATTGCTCAGAACGTGTCAAACGATAATTGGTTGTTACAGAAACAATGTTCTGACTATGCTGAATTTGTTTGGTTTGCAGATAGGTGATAATGCCAAATATCAGGGTAATCGAAATCGTTACAATCTGCAGAATATAGCTAATTTCCATTCTTATCTCTCCAATCTTTTGTAAAAATATTTGTAAAAAAGGCATTGCAGAAGCAATGCCTTTTCTGGTGCACCATCAGGGACTCGAACCCGGGACACCCTGATTAAGAGTCAGGTGCTCTACCAACTGAGCTAATGGTGCATGTTCGTTCGAACAGAGAGTATAATACACCACTTTTTTCTGTTTGTCAAGCACAAATTCCGATATTTTTTGCTATCTTTCGTTCTGTAAAATTCATGGTCTTTTCACGGCTTTTCGGTTGACATCCCCCCTTTCTTCCTTTACAATAAATGCGTTAAGATATTCACGAAAGGATTGACATATACTTGCGCTTATTCAAGTCTGTTTTGTTTTCTTTCATTTTTATGCTGCTGGCCGGTGCCGCCTGCGCCGAAACGGTGTATACCCTGCCGGTGGACTTTACCCCCGGCAAAACGGTGGACCCTGCCTGCTATATCAGCGAAACTGAGTATCAGGATCCCACCCTCCATGTGACCATCGAAACCGGCCGCAAGGACAATTGCGATTACTGGGTGGCCCGCATCAAAATCGGCCATCCCTCCCAGCTGCGCACCGCTGCCGCCGCCGGCTTTGAAAACGACTTCACCATGAAGGGCGTCATCCTGGCCCGCCGCCAGAACGCGGTGCTGGCCATCAACGGCGATTATTATTCCTATTACCAGTACGGCTACATCCTGCGCCAGGGCAAGGAATTCCGGGATAAGCTGCGGGCGGAACGGGACGTGCTGGCTATTGACGAAAACGGCGATTTTCACATCTTCTACACCCCCGAAAAGAACAGCATGCAGCCTGTGATGAAAAACAAAAAGCTCATCAACGTGTTCCACTTCGGCCCGTCCCTGGTGGTGAACGGCCAGGTGGATTCCCTGGAAGCCAGCTACTGGCTGGCCCCGGAAAGCAAGCGCCAGCGCATGTGCATCGCCCAGACGGGGGAGCTGGAATACATGGCCCTGTGCTGCGCCGCCCCCCTGCGGGGTTCCGAAGGGATGACGCTTTTGCAGTTCGCCCAGCTGGCCCAGGAACTGGGCGCCCAGACCGCCTATAACCTGGACGGCGGCGACTCCACCATGATGATCTTCAAAGGCCAGAAAATCAACGATGTAGAAAACAAAAACACCCGCGACATCAGCGATATCATCTACTTTGCCTCCGCCTGGGACGGCAAATAAGAAAGCGAGCCAATATGAACGGAACGTATTTTCTGTTTCTTACGATCGGTGCAGTGATCTGCACCGGTCTGTTTGCATGGAAGCTGTATCTGAAAAAAGAAAAGCCTGCCCTTTCCCTGCTGGCCCTTCCCCTGGCTGCGCTGCTGGGCACGGTGATGAGCAAGATGATGTATGTGCTTTTGAAGGCCGGCGAGCAGTTTGACAACTACGGCCTCTCCGCCTTCCTGCGCACCCAGCCGGCAGAATTCAGCTTTGTGGGCGGCTGTGCCGGGGTGGTGCTGGCAGTATGGCTGACAGCAAAAATCGCAAAGCGCCCGGCAGCTTCCCTCCTGGATGCCTTCGCCCCTTGCGGCGCGCTGATGTGCGCCATAGCCCGGGGCTGCACGTATTTTCTGGATCCCATGTGCATGGTGGGCATCGGTGATTATGTGGAAAACGAAGCCCTTTGCCTCTTCCCCGTGGCCGTGGAAAACCAGATGTTCGGCGGCTGGTTCTTTGCCGTGTTTATGCTGGAATGTGCCTGCGCCCTGGTTTGCGCCCTGGCTGCTTTCCTCCTTTCCCGCAAAGCCTGCTGCCCCGGTCGGGTGCTGCTGCACACGGTGTTTTTCCTTGCCCTTCCCCAGGTATTCTGCGAGCAGCTGCTGGGCAGCTATATGAAATGGGGCTTTGTGCGGGTGGAACAGCTGCTGTGTGCCATGATCGCCTTTGGCATTATCCTCTATGCCTGCATTAAAAATAAAGGCGCCTCAAAGCGCTTCCTGCCCGCCGTCCTGTCCGTCCTTTGTATGCTGATGGTGATTGACCTTCTGTTTATGCTGGACAACAAATACCTCTTCGGCCTGGAATTGGCCCCCAACGTGTGCTACATCCTGATGATCGGATTGCTTGGCTGCATGGCCTCCCTTTCCCTGTGGGCCTACGGAAGGCTGAACAAGCAGAAAGAAGCCTGAAATAATAACAGAAAGACGGAAGAGAACCTCTCTCTTCCGTCTTTTTGTTTGTCCCCAAGGCTATCGCATCAGTTGCCGGGGCCGTTCAGGTTGATGCCGTTGGGGTACAGGGCCTTGATTTCCGCCCCCCGGTCAAAGGAAATGTATTCGCCGTATTTGAACATATGGTAGATCACATAGTAGCGTTCATGCTCCCGCCAGCCACCCAGGGTGGAGTAGGATTTTTCGTCCACATGGCAGTTGGGCAGCGCCGCCTTCAATTCCTTCACCACCTGCTTGTCCACCGGGTACTCGTCGGACCAATTGTTGCTGTTGAACAGCCACAGCCTTTCCAGCTTGTCCAGCCCGTGCAGGGGCGTCCAGTCCTTCACCCGGTTGAAGCAGATATTCAGGTCAATCAGGTTTTTGCAGTTCTTCAGGCAGGAAATATCGTGGATGTCGTTTTTGAACAGTTCCAGATATTCCAGTTCCTTCAGGCTGCCCACCGGCGTAATATCGTGCAGTTCAATCTGGCAGGCCAGAATGAGCACCTTCAGCTTGGGCAGGTCGTAAAGGAAGGACAGGTCCCGCACCTGATTATGGCCGATATCCAGGGCCAGCAGGTTTTTGCAATACTTGAGATACTTGAAATTCCGTTCCGTGTGCTGGGGGGAGCTGTTATTGTGCAGGGTGGAAAACGCAGTGGCGTCAGTGCGCACCCAATGGTCGCCGATTCGCATGGTCCAGCCGAATTCAATATCCGGAAAAGCCGCCGCCAGCTGATCAATATCCTTGGTGTACATATTGGTGCTGAACATATCCACCTTTTTCAGGTTGGGCATTTTCCGCAGGAACTTGATGAAGGCGTCCATATCCTCCACCTTCACCTTCCCCAGGTCGATTTCCGCGGCATTCACATCGCAGGTGAATTTTCCCTGGAAGGTAATTTCCTCCGCCATGGCCCCGCAGCCAACCAGCAGGCATAAAAGCAGTGCCACAGCAAAAATTGCTTTCTTCATACGTTTCTCTCCTTCGTTATCGTTCTGCCGCTACAAAAGGCTGCACCGCGCCCACACCCTCCACATAGGGGTTCAGCGTGAACGGCGTATCGTACTGAATCTGCGCCATCACAGCCTGGGCATCCTCCCCCGTGGCCAGCACCGGCTGATAATTGTTGTACTCCCTTTCCCCGGAGGGCAGCGCCGGGATGATGGTCAGCTGCTGGCCCAGGTATTGGTTATCATCGTCAAAGGTCAGCTCAAACTGAAATATTGCCGTGTAGGGCGCCCGGATTTTGGCATTGCCCCCAAAGACGAAATTCCCCAGAGAATAGCACACGGTTTTCCCGTCCATCACATCAATGCCCTGGAGCACATGGGGATGATGGCCGATGACAATATCCGCACCGTATTCCATGGCTGCCTCGGCAAAAAGCCGCTGGGCCTTTTCGTGCTGGGGTGCGTACTCAATGCCCCCGTGCATCACCGCCACCACCACCTGGCAGCCTTCAGCCTTCAGCTTTTCCACCTGGCTGCGCAGAAGATTCCGGTGGCCGTAATACCAGAAGGTGATCTCCATCCCCACAAAGCCCACCTTCATGCCGTCCTTTTCATACACCCAGGGCTGCTTCACCGTATCATTGGTGCCAAACCAGCCTTGCCCGGCTTCGTTCAGCGCCTTTGTGGTGTGCACCACGCCGTCAGCGCCGTAATCGTAGGTGTGGTTGTTGCATATGTTCACCGCTTCCACGCTGCTTGACGTCAGCACGTTCACATAATGCTTGGGCCCCCGGAAATTGTAGGTTTTCTCCACCCGCCCGCTGGAATAATTGATCAGCACGCTTTCCAGATTGGCCACCGTCACGTCATCTTTTCCAATGACGGACTGCACCTCCCGGAAAAAATAATCATAGCCATGCTCTTCCAGGTAAGCGTCGAAGGAAAAATCCTCCTCCCGCAGCCTGTCTTCCCCGCCGATGGTGCAATCGCCGACAAAGGTTATGGTCAGTGATTTTTCTGCAACCCCACTCCACGGCAGCAGGCACAGGCACAGCCACAGCATGAATTTTTTCATTGTTTTCTTCCTTTCTGATGTCCTGATTATTATAAGCCCGCCGCCCCTCTCTTGTCAATTTCCAATGTAAAGGAAGGAATTCTTCTCATTTGCAGCAGGATAGGCGCAAAAACCGTAAATTTTCGATGAAATAGGGCTACCCAAATGGGAAAATTTCGTGTATAATATTTCAGGACAAAATAAAGGAGGATGAAAATTATGCCTTTAGTCAACACCAAGGAAATGTTCCGGAAAGCTTATGAAGGCGGCTATGCCGTTGGCGCTTTCAACGTAAACAACATGGAAATCGTACAGGGCATCACCGAAGCCGCCAAGGCCGTGAACGCTCCTGTTATCCTGCAGGTGAGCAAGGGCGCCCGCGCCTATGCCAACCATACATACCTGGTGAAGATGGTGGAAGCTGCCGTTCAGGAAACCGGCCTGCCCATCGCCCTGCACCTGGACCATGGCCCCGACTTTGAAACCTGCAAGAGCTGCATTGACGGCGGCTTCACCTCCGTCATGATCGACGGCAGCCACCTCAGCTTCGAAGACAACATCGCCCTGACCAAGAAGGTTGTGGATTACGCTCATGACCGCGGCGTCACCGTAGAAGGCGAACTGGGCCGTCTGGCCGGCGTGGAAGACGATGTGAAGGTTTCCGCCGAAGATTCCAGCTACACCCGTCCCGAAGAAGTGGAAGAATTCGCCACCCGCACCGGCTGCGACTCCCTGGCCATCGCCATCGGCACCAGCCACGGCGCTTACAAGTTCACCGCCGCTCAGTGCACCCGCAACGAAAAGGGCATCCTGGTGCCCCCGCCCCTGCGCTTCGACATTCTGGACGAAGTGTCCAAGCGTCTGCCCGGCTTCCCCATCGTGCTGCACGGCGCTTCCTCCGTGCCCCAGGATTTCGTGAAGATCATCAACGAAAACGGCGGCAAAATGCCCGACGCCGTGGGTATCCCCGAAGAACAGCTGCGCAAGGCTGCCTCCATGGCCGTCTGCAAAATCAACATCGACAGCGACCTGCGCATCTCCTTCACTGCCATGATCCGCAAGCACATGATGGAACATCCCGATCACTTTGACCCCCGTCAGTACCTCACCGACGCCCGCAAGGCCCTGGGTGAAATGGTACAGCACAAGATCGTGAACGTTCTGGGCTGCAACGGCAAGGCTTAATCAAACAATCAGACGCCGGAGTGTATCATGCACTCCGGTGTTTTTTTCATCTTCCCCGCCCCTTTCCATACGATTCAAAAATTGATACACTTTTTCTCATTTTTTGAAATTTGGGGCTTGCATTTTCACTTTACCTATGCTATAATACTTTTTGTTCCACGTTTGGGATTATAGCTCAGTTGGTTAGAGCACCACGTTGACATCGTGGGGGTCATAGGTTCGAGTCCTACTAATCCCACCACCTCTGAACTCTGACTTTGTTACGAAGTTAGAGTTCATTTTTTATTTATTCTTGCAGAATTTTCACCTAATGATGGAGACTGAAAAAATGGCTGATATGGATCAAATTCACGTGCTGTCATTCGATAATGAACATGCAGTTCTGACAAGCAAAAGTTGCGGATGTTTCTATTGTAGGAAGATCTTTGATAGCAGCGCTGTCGCCGAATGGGTTTATGATAACGACGCGCGGACTGCGTTCTGTCCATACTGTGGAGTTGATGCAGTGCTTCCAGATTCAACTGTCACACTAAGTGATGAGTTGCTGAAAAGTATGTATGAAAAGTGGTTCGGGTAATTCTACGACATATTAAATGCTCAAACACCAAGTTTCAAAAACTGGCATTGCATCAAAATACAGGTACAGCACCAGAAAGAAACCACCCCTTGTGGGTGGTTTCTTTGTGCGGATTGGAGGACGCCGAACCATGGTCCCCACGATCGTGGGGGGCCGGAGCCGAGCGCACCCAGTGGGTGATGAAGCGAGGCAAAGGCCCAATGAGCAAAGGATTTCCGGCAAGCGAAAGCGAAGGCGGAAATCCTATTGCGAATTGCGGACATAGGTTCAAGTCCTACGAATCCCACCAGGAAGAAACCACTCCTTGTGAGTGGTTTTTTTGTGTGGATTGGAGGACGCCGAACCATGGTCCCCACGATCGTTGGGGGGCGGAGCCGAGCGCACCCAGTGGGTGATGAAGCGAGGCAAAGGCCCAATGAGCAAAGGGTTTCCGGCAAGCGAAAGCGAAGGCGGAAACCCTAATGCGAATTGCGGACATAGGTTCAAGTCCTACGAATCCCACCAGAAAGAAACCACCCTTGATGGGTGGTTTTTTGTTGTCTTTACATTTCCCCAAGGCTTGCAAATGCTATATCTTTTCCCCGGATGCCTGCACATACACCGCCAGCATTCTGGCCGCAAAGAACATGATGGCATACTCATCGTCCTGCCAGATGCGCAGGGTTTTGGGCTCCGCACACACAAGATAGCCAAAGGTTTCGTCCTGTATGCCAATGCGGATCACCAATACCGTTTCAAACTCCCTTTTCCGGCACAAGGCATACATACTGGGAGATTGGGGCTCAATATGCTTTATTTCATTGGTGGTATAGATATCATCCCTGATCAGCCGATCCAGATCCTTCACTTCGCCCAGGGAAACCCCGCAGCTGACATTCCGGAATTGATTGTCCCGGCCCACATAATACAGATCCGTTATCCGCATATCATCGGCCAGAATATCATGCAGGGCCTTCAGCTTGTCCGATAATCTGGAACAGGAGTCGAAGCCACAGGATAATTCATGAAAGATGGTATAGATGCTCCTGGCTGCCAATTGCTGAATAGATATATCCTTATGCTTTTCTTCCACATAGATGATGTAGCAGTTTCTGCCCTTTGTTTTACCCCGGTACAGGGCCTTGTCCACCAGGCTGAACAGAGCGGTATAATCCTGAGCGTCCTCCGGAAAAACAGCACTGCCGATGGTTCCCGTGACAAAGGGTTCACACTCACCCAGATCAATGTTCTTCCGCAGAACATTATAATCGGAGTACAGGCCGGCAAAAAACGCCTTGATTTCATCATAGGCATGGTCCCTGAAATTGACAATCAGAAACTCATCGCCGCCAAATCTGCCCGCAACACCGTAATCCGACAGGTATCGTTCCAGGTCATTGGATAATCCCGCCAGCACACCGTCGCCAATCTTGTGGCCGTATGTATCGTTGATAAACTTGAAATTATCAAGATCCATCAGCGCCAGCGTGAAGGGAATCCTGCACTTTATAAGATGCTGGATGAAGCCCATCATGTGCTGCCTGGAAATGAGCCCTGTCAGCGAATCCACCACATTGCTCCCATCGCCGGAACGGAACACTTCCTCAAAGTACGGATACTTCAATAATCGTTCCCTGGTATACATCGGTTCCTCCATATAAAAGCACTATAATCCACAATCAAAGCCAATGTGAACAAATATATTACAGATATTATACCATACAAAGTACAAAAATACAATGTATTCACCCATTTATCAGATTAAGCACAACAGAAAATTAATATGCCCACTCTGGGACAGAAATTCCCCATTTTGTGCTATTCCATGCCGTTTGTGCCCGGCCGCATTGACGTAAAGCATCGGGGAATGCTATACTTGATGCAGAAAAAAACATCAAACCGTTTGGAGGAAAACAGAAAATGAGCACCTTCCCGCAATATAGAAATTTCCGCCTGGCAGCCTATGTGTTTGCCTACTACCTGCAGGATGCCGATGAAAAAGAGCTGCAGCGGGGCATTGATTTCTACAAGAAATATTGCCATCTGGATAAGGTATACATTGAAAACCACCGGGGCAAGGTGGATATCCCTCAGGAAAAGCTGCGAATGGCCAAAGAAGTGTTTGAAAAAAACGGCATTGAAGTAGCCGGCGGCATCACCTCCACCCAGTTTGTGGGCGGTGTGCGCAAACCCTCCTATTACGATTCCTTCTGCTATACCGATCCCGCCCACCGGGCCGAATACCGCCGCATAGTGAAGGAGCTGGCCGAGGTATTTGACGAAATCATCCTGGACGACTTTTTCTTCACCGCCTGCCGGTGTGAAATGTGCATCGAAGCCAAGGGCAGCCGCAGCTGGGCCCGATACCGGCTGGATATGATGGAAGAATTCTCCCGGGAAATCGTGGCCCTGGCCAAGGAAACAAACCCCCGGATGAATTTCATCATCAAATACCCCAACTGGTACGAATCCTACCAGGAAACAGGCTACAACCCCGGCAAGCAAAAAGACATTTTCGATATGATCTATACCGGCACCGAAACCCGGGATCCCGTCTATACTGCCCAGCATCTGCAGCGCTACGAATCCTATTCCATCATCCGTCTGATGGAAAACACTGCCCCCGGGCGCAACGGCGGCGGATGGATTGACCAGGGCGGCGCCTCCGGCAACATGAATTTCTTCCTGGAGCAGGCCAACCTCACCATGCTGGCCAAGGCCCGTGAGCTGATGCTGTTCAATTTCTCCGCGCTGGTGGATACCCCAGTATTGCCCGCCATGGCCCAGCAGCTGTACCGCATTGATGATATGCTGGGCCGCTGCGGCAACCCCACAGGCGTTTCCGCCTGGGAGCCCTTTGACGGCGACGGCGAGGATCAATTGTACAACTACCTGGGCATGTGCGGCCTGAATGTGGAGCCCACCCCTTATTTTGACGGGAATGCACCGGTTGTCCTGTTCACCCAGTCCACCGCCCATGCCCCGGACGCCATGGAAAAGCTGGAAGAATATGTGCGCCGGGGCGGCAACGCCGTGGTTACCGTGGGCTTCTTCCAGGAAATGTACGAAAAAGGCATCAAGGATCTCACCTCCGTCCGTCTCACCCACCGCCATGTGCTGGGCAATGAATACATGATCAACCACGCCAATTATGTGGATATCCACTACGCCACCTCCCCGGAAAAAATCCTGTTCCGGGCACTGGATTACAAAACCAACGCCTCCGTCAGCGATATCACCCTGGTGGCCGGCGAGGACAATTACCCCATCCTGACGGAAGACAATTACGGCAAGGGCCGCTTCTTCATCCTAAATGTACCGGAAAACTTTGCGGACCTGTATCAGCTGCCCCTGGAAGTGATCCGGGGCATCAACAAGCATCTGAGCATGGGCCAGCGGGTGTACCTGGGCTGCACCCCCAAATACAGCCTGCTTGCTTATGACAATAACGTCTACGGCCTGTACTGCTTCCGCCCCATGACGGACACCTGCCAGGTGATTGTCCGGGGCAATTGCAAGGGCCTTAGGGATCTGGAAACCGGTGCAGTGTACGAAGCCTGCCTGCCCCTGGCCACCCCCACCCCCCGGGGCGATGCCACCTGCGTCATTGATGAGCCGGCAGAATTCGCTTTCCCGGTGAAAATGATGCCCGGCACCCTGAAATTTTTCGAGATTCTGGATTGATTTTCCCCCACCTCCATATCAAACACACAGGCACAGCGGATCAAACTGCTGTGCCTGTTCTTGTATACACAGAAAAATTATGATAGAATAAATCAGCTTAGCAAACTTGAATTATTGAGGATATATATATGCTGCAGTTGATAAAGCGATGCCCCGAATACACATTAGAATACAAGGAATATTGTCGCGAATTGCACGATAATCATGTCATCTATTTTCGTCCTGCCAATCCCAACAGTATTGATGAAAATTGGTTCGCCCGAACAAAACTTTGGTATGACAAAAAAGAAAAAGGGTTGATTGAAGGACAACCCATCAGTTTTCACTATTGGGCAGTAGATGATGGAAAGTTTATTGGCGAATTTCAACTCAGAACAGAATTTTCTGATAAAGTGCTGTCAGGCATTGGCAGTATTGGCTATGCAGTAAAAGTATCAGAATGGGGAAAAGGTTACGGAACAGAAATTCTTCGTCTTGGACTACAAATTGCAAAAGAACACGGAATGGACAAGGTACTGCTCACAATAAACGACAAAAATGCTGCTTCTATTCATGTTTGTGAGAAATTGGGTGGGATGCTGGAAGATTCAATAGAAGCATATAATGATGCAGAGGGACATCACTTGTTGAAGCGATATTGGATTACATTGTGATAAAAGATCTCTTTATCACTCAGCAAGAACTCATTACCGTTCACCCTATTTCATCATGAACTTGGCATAACATAAAAACCAGGCTGCGCTTTACAGCCTGGTTTTTGTATTTCAGTTTTCTGCACAAATAACAAATAAAATTCATTTATTCCGCAGCCAGCCGCTTTTCAAAGCCCACCAGCAAGCCGCCCTTTTCGGCGTAGAAGCTGCACAGGCCGCGGCATTCGTGGATGGTGATGCGGGCCTTGTCAAACTGCTTCAGGATGCGGCTTTTCAGCTCCCGGGCCGCTTCCAGGTTCAAGCAATGGTCAATGCGGATCTTACCGCCGGCAAAGCCCAGCTCCTTCAGGTGGTTCACAATGGCGTCCAGTGCACGGCTTTCGCCCCGGCATTTGTTCAGCTGCTCCAGGGTGCCATGGTCGCTGGCCTTGCCCACCACACGGATGCCCAACAGCCCCGCCACCTTGGCCACCACCGGGCTTACACGGCCGTTATTGGCCAAGTTGGCCATGCTTTCCAGCATGAACAGAAGCCCCGTGTGCTTCAGATACTGCCGGCTTTTCTTTTCAATTTCGTCATAAGAAAGGCCCTCGGCCATCATTTCCGCCATCTTTTCCATCACCAGCACCATTTCAGGGCCGGTGGACAGGCTGTCAATTACGCACACCTTCCTGCCGGGATGGGCCGCTTCATAGGCTTCCTTGGCGGTTACAGCGGCGTTATACGCGCCGGAAAGATTGCTGGTGATGGTGATGCAAAATACTTCATCCGCATCGCCGAATGCATCCAGCCAGTCCTGGGTGTTGGGGCAGGAGGTGGAAGATCGGCCATTATAGGTGAGCAAATCATTCACCATGCCCGCCACGTCCAGGTTTTGATCGTCCACATATTCTTTTTCGCTGGTAATAATTTTCAGCGGTGCGGCTGCAAAATCCGCCGCATCAAAGGCAATCAGATCGCTGGAGGAATCCGCCACAATCTTCCGCTTCAAGGTATCCATAAAAAAGCTCCTTTTTTCAACAATCGTTGAAATTTGATTCGGCTCATTATAGCACACCCATGCTTCTTTTTCAATGCACTCAATGACATATTCACATTTTTGACAAAATTAAGGCACAAAAAAGGACCGGTATTTCTACCGGTCCCCTTTTTAGCTATTTGCTAAATTGGAGCTTAATAATCGTAGATTATTCAGCCTTCCAAGCTTCGTACTGAGCCTGGAATTCAGCCAGCACATCCTGGTAGCCAGCGGCATCCAGGTCAGCCTGGTACTGTTCGATGTAAGCTTCCACGTCGTCAGCGGGCACAGCGCCGTTTTCGAGAGCGAAACCATACTGTTCAAACAGAGCCTGGCAAGCAGCGTACTTGGCTTCAACGGGAGCCTTGTCATAGCGGAAGCCAGCAGCAACGGAAGTCAGAGCGCCGCCGTTGAAAGCGTCGTACAGATCAGCCTTGTTGTCGGGTTCGTTGGCCAGGGGGGTCACGATGGTAGCGTTGGCAGATTCCCACATGGAGTGGTTGTACTTGTCGCTAGCCTGGGTGACGTGCTTGATGGTCTGGCCATCTTCCTGAGTGTAGGTGAAGTCTTCGCCTTCGATACCGAAGGTGTACATGTCAGCCAGGGTGGCGTCGGTGTACAGCAGACCCATGAAGTCGATGCAAGCCTTGATCTTGGCTTCGTCGCAATGCACAGCGATGGCATAGCAGGAGCCCAGAGCGGAGGTGCTGTGAGCATAGCGGTTGGTGGCGGGAGTCATAACAACTTCCTGGCCATAGCGAGCGTTGGCTTCAGCATTCACGGGGATATCGGTCCACCAGGACACGCCCCAATCCTTGGTCTGGGTGGTGGTATCGGTGGTCACCTTGGTGTAGTCGTCTTCGTGGATGTAGCCCTTTTCAACCCAGGAACCCATCAGTTTGCAGAATTCCTTGTATTCTTCGGTCTGGATGGTGTTCACAACGGTGTTGGTTTCACGATCCACAGAGAAGAAGTTGGTGGTGGCGTCAGCGGTGAAGAAATCGAATTCATCGATCATCCAGCGATAGAACATAGCGGTCTTCTGGGTGAGGTAGGGATACTTCAGACCAGCATTCTTCATGTCTTCCAGCATGGGTTCCAGATCAGCCAGTTCCTTCACGGTGGTGATGTCCCAGCCAAACTGATCAACCAGTTCCTTGCGGAACATGAAGTCGTAGCCTTCCACGTTATCCTTGTAAACGGGGATGAAGTAGTTGCGGCCGTTGTACTTGGTGGCTTCCCACTGGCCTTCGCTCATGGAGCCGTACAGGGCGGTGCCGGGCAGGTAATCGGTGATGTCAGCAACGGCGTTGGCGGGAACCAGGTCGTTGGTGCCGATGGTGGATTCCCAGGAAGCGGTCCAGATCAGATCGATTTCCTTGTTGGCCAGACCCATCTTAGCCTGATCTTCGTATTCGGCGGACTTGTCGGTCAGACGAATTTCAACGTTGATCTTGTCAGCGATGTAAGCGTTGATAGCATCTTCAACCTTCTTCACCTGCTCCTGATCGGGGGTGCCCAGGTTGAAGCACTTGCGCCACACATTGATGACGACTTTGTCTTCGGCGGAGGCAACTGCTACCACAGACAGCAGCATGCACAGAGCCAGTACCAGAGATACGAGTTTCTTCATGGTGTGTTCCTCCTGTAAAATTTTATTCTTAACGCGCCATACAACAGGTGCGTTAGAAACATGGAATAGATGGTTTCCTTAGCCCTTCACGGAACCCACGGTGAGGCCCTTGATGAAGTACTTCTGGAAGAAGGGGTAAACAATCATGATGGGGCCGGTAACCACGATAACGGTGGCCATGGTGGAAGAATACTGGGGAATGGCGTCGCCCATGGAAGCACGGACGGAGGCAGGCACGTTAGCATTGTTCAGCAGGAATTCGATGCTCTTCTGAATCTTCACCAGCAGCATCTGCAGGGGCAGCTTGTCTTCGGAGGTGATGTACAGGAAAGCGTTCTGCCAGTCATTCCAGTAAGCAGTGGCCATCATGAAGCCCACAGCAGCCAGGGAAGGCTTGAGCAGGGGCAGGGTGATCTGGAAGAAGGTGCGATAGTCACCGGCGCCGTCAATCTTGGCAGCTTCCATCAGTTCGTAGGGAATGCTGTTGGCGATGTAGGTGCGCAGGATGATGACGTTCATGGTGGAAATGCACAGGGGCAAAATCAGGGCAAAGAGGCTGTCCTTCAGGCCATAGTAGTTGGTGAACACCATGTAGCCGGAAAGCTGGCCGCCGTTAAAGAGCATGGGGATCAGCAGGAAAACGGACAGGAACTTGCTCAGTTTGAAATCCCGGCGGCTGATGGAGTAAGCATACATGCTCATCACCAGAAGGCCCAGGAAGGTACCGAAGATGGTAACAAACAAGGTCACGCCGTAGGAGGTGATCAGCTTGTTGCCGTAGCGCAGCACAGAATTCATACCGTCCATGGACCACTTGGCAGGCCAGAAGGAGAAGCCGTTCTGCACCAGGGTGATTTCATCCGTGAAAGCGGAGATGAAGGTAAGCACCACAGGGGCGAAGCAGAACACGGTGAACAGCACGAGGATGATGGTCAGAATCGTCTGGCCGATCACCTGATTGGGAGTAAGACGTCTCTTGTCGCGGATTTTCATTGCCATGTATCTCACTCCTTCCTCAGAACAATGCGTTTTCAGGCGCAATCTTGCGAACCATGAAATTGGCAAAGAGCATCAGCAGCAGGCCCACGATGGACTGGAACAGGGAAGCAGCTGCCGGGAAACCGAAGTTGGAGCTCTTGAGAATCTGGTTGAGCACGTAGGAGTCGATAACCTGGGTGGTGGAGTAGAGGATACCGCTGTTACGGGTGATCTGGTAGAAAAGACCCGTGTCGGAGCGCATCACGTTACCAACGGACAGCAGCAGCATTACCGTGATCATGGGGATCAGGGAAGGAATGGTGATGTGCCGGATCTGCTGGAACTTGTTGGCACCGTCGATGTCAGCGGCTTCGTACAGGCTGGTATCAATACCGGCCAGCACACTCATGTAAAGCACGGAGCCGTAGCCGGTGTCCTTCCAGATCTTGACGATGGTAAGAATCACGGGCCAGTAGGCCGCCTTGGAGTAGAAGCTGTAGTTGGCGCCAAGGGCGTTGTTGATAAGACCGGTATCCTTGGCGATGAAAGCGTACACGATGAACTGCACGGCAGCATAGGAGATGAACACGGGGATGATCATCAAAGTCTGCATGATCTTGGCAGCCCGCTTGGCGCGCATCTGGTCAATAAGGATGGCCAGGGTGACGTTCAGGACGGTGCCGACAGCCGTAAACAGCAGGTAGTAAAGAACGGTGTTCTTGGTGATATTGAGGAAGGTCTTCTGGCTTTGCACAAGGAACATGATGTTCTTGTAGAAAGGCTGGGACCAGGGACTGGCGAAAATGCCCTTGGCATAATCGAAATCCTTGAAGGCCATTACAAGACCCGCCATGGGGACATACATGATCAGGAACAGGATCAAGAATCCGGGCAGTGCCATCACGATGTGCGCCCTGTTCCTCCACAGGTTATTACAGAAGTTCTTCACGGTGCCATCTCCTCTGTCATTTGTTCCCATCGCTCTGTTAAGAGCACGGCTGTACAGCCGCCGGGCAGCCCCTCTCACTCGTCCGGCTGAAAATTCATCCGAACATGAAAAAGAGCTTTCCCGCCATTGATACGTACTTCCCGGCGGAAAAATGCCACCCTTTTGACCAAAAAGACTAAAAAACAATGTCTTTTGTTGGTGATATCATATCACCCGAACAAAAATGTGTCAAGCGTTTTGGTGAAAATATTTGTATATTTTGTGATTGAATTTGAGAATAATTGCGTGTTACTTTCCATGTAACCGCCTTTTTTCGACCAATATTGCCATTTTTTCGATCATTTAACTTGCGTTTCTTCATTATAACATAATGCATTCCCCATTTTCATCTTTTCGATCCCATGTAGGTTTCGGTTACAATTTCTCCACATCGGCAGGAACAAACCGTCCTGTGAAAAAAACCATAAATCTTGTGACAAATTGACCATATCCCACAAAAAATTGTGTTTTTCCTGTTTTTTGCATCTTGCATCGGCAGAGAAAAAACACTATAATGAGAACAAATCAATGGGACAAAAAACGGAATATCCATTATCCATGAAAGGACGGACTGTTACCATGCAAGAAATCGTCACCGGCAATTTCAACCGTCTCTCCAATCCCTCTGACCTGAAAATCACCGACATCCGCTTCACCGACGTGGTAGGCGCCCCCATGCACTGCACACTGATGAAGATCTACACCAACCAGGGCATCGTGGGCCTTGGCGAAGTGCGCGACGGCGCCAACCGCGTCTTTGCCGAAATGCTCAAAAGCCGTCTCATCGGCGAAAACCCCTGCAACATTGAAAAACTGTTCCGCCGCATCAAGCAGTTCGGCTACCATGCCCGTCAGGGCGGCGGCGTGTGCGGCGTGGAATTGGCCCTGTGGGATCTGGCCGGCAAGGCCTACGGCGTGCCCGTATACCAGATGCTGGGCGGCAAATACCGGGATAAGGTGCGTATCTATTGCGATACCGACGTGGAAGGCAAGCACACCGGCACCGACATGGGCAAGGCCCTCAAAGCCCGGATGGATATGGGCTTTACCTTCCTGAAGATGGACCTGGGCCTTGGCGAACTGTTCGGCGAAAAGGGCACCATCTGCGCTCCGCTTGGCCTGGTGGAAGAAATGAATGCCTCCTGGGGCAAAATGCAGGAAGCCAAAACAATAGAAGAAAAGCGCTACTGGCGCAACCGCAACTATGACCTGTACAACGTGCCCCACCCCTTCACCGGCATCCATGTAACGGAAAAGGGCTTTGATATGCTGGAAGAGTATGTAAAGCAGGTGCGCGACGTGATCGGCTACGAAATCCCCCTGGCCATTGACCATTTCGGCCATATCGGCGTGGAAGACTGCATCAAGCTGTGCCGCCGCATTGAAAAGTACAATATCGCCTGGGCGGAAGACATGATCCCCTGGCAGTATACCGACCAGTACAAGCGCCTCTCCGACGCCACCACCGTGCCCATCTGCACCGGAGAAGACATTTACCTGGCCGAAGGCTTTGAGCCCCTGCTGCAAAGCCGCGCCGTCTCCGTCATCCACCCCGATATCCTCACCTCCGGCGGTATTCTGGAAAACAAGAAGATCGGCGATCTGGCCCAGCGCCACGGCGTGGCCATGGCCGTCCATATGGCCGAAAGCCCCGTTTCCGCCTATGCCTGCGTCCATTCCATCGCCGCCACCGAAAACTTCTACGTACTGGAAAACCACAGCGTGGACGTGCCCTGGTGGGATGATATGACCATCGGCACTCCCAAGAAGATCGTCAAGAACGGCTACATCGAAGTGGAAGACAAGCCCGGCCTTGGCATTGACGACTATAACGACGAAGTGATCCGGGAACACCTCCATCCCCAGTACCCCACCCTCTGGGAAGAAACCAGCCGCTGGGACGATGTTTACTCTCACGACAGGCTTTGGAGCTGATATATAATGAAGAATATCATTATCATTACCGACCTGCGGGGCCCGGACGCCCAATCCCTCCTATCCCACCTGGAAGAAACGGGCTGGCAGGTTCAGTGCGTGCCGGAAAGCGTGTGCCTGTGGGATGAGGAAGCCCTGTCCAAATGGGCGGCCCCCTTTTCTGAAAACCTGGAGGCCGTGGTGCATCCCGCTCCGCCGGCCATCTGCGGCAGTGTGATGGATATCGCCAAAGCAGACTGGGGTCTGGCAAGAGACGAAGGCCCCATGGCTGCCTGGTGCGTGGCCAAGGTGTTTGGCGGCATCATGCGGGAAAAGAGGCGCGGCAGCCTCATCTTCCTCAATTCCATCCACGCCGAAAAGCCTGTGGGCATGGGATACCTCTTCAGCATGGGCTGCGGCGCCGTGCAGATGCTGTGCCGGGAATTCAACCAGGATTACGGCACCGCAAATGTGCGCAGCTTCTTTGTCCAGCGGGGCATCTCTTCCGACGATCCCGATCTGAGAAGCGACGTTTCCAATGTATACTTCGGTCTGGACATGCGCTATCCCCAGCGTCAGGTGCCTTCTTCCGGCAGCCTCAACGGCCTCATCTCTTTCCTGCTCACCGATGAAGCCTGGCCGCTTTCCGGCTCCGACCTGCGTGCCGACGGCGGCATGACCATGTTCTACAACCACCGCAGCCAGATGGAAGGGAGGGATTACTTTGAGCGCCTCCTTAAAGAATGAAAAAAGGGTGGCTCTGGTCACCGGCAGCGGCAAGGGCGTGGGGGCCGGCATTGTGAAGGTGCTGTGCAAAAACGGCATCCGCTGCTGCATCAACTGTAATTCCAACCCCCAGATGGCGGAAAAAACCCTGGCGGCCATTGAAGCGGAAGGCGGCGAGGCCTTCATCTTCCAGGCGGACGTTACCAATGAAGAGCAATTGGGCAATATGGTCCGCGCCATCATTGAAAAATGGGGCCGGCTGGACATTCTGGTGAACAACGCCGCCATGCAGCCCAATAAATTCATCGACGAATACGACCTGCCCACCCTGCAGCGCATCTGGGATATCAATATCGGCGGCTATGTGAAGGCGGTGCAGCATTGCCTGCCCCACCTGCGCAAAAGCCCCATGGCCCGCATTGTCAATATCTCCAGCATCCACGGCAAGCGGCCCACCAATTTCGACGCCGGTTATGCCATGACCAAGGGCGCCATCCGCCAGTTCACAAGAGAGCTTTCCCTGGAACTGTTCCCGGACAATATCCCTGTCAATACCATTGACCTGGGGGGCTGCGTCATCGAATTCAAAACCGGCAACCCCCGCATGGCCTTCAACTCCCCCATCGACACCCGCAGCCCCAACATGAAGGGCGGCAACCGCCAGGTATTCCCGGAGGAAGTAGGCGAATTGGTGTGGTATCTGTGCACCGAAAAAGCAGACGCCATCACCGGCGCCGGCATCCGTATTGACCGGGGCCTTGTGCTCACCTGAAATAAAGCAAAACAAAAGGAGAATCGCTATGTTCTTCAACGATCGCGAAACCATCATCCGCCTCACACCCCAGTGGAAGGGCGAACGCCTGCCCGACGGCCGCCCCATGGTGAGCCAGGACGTGCTGCGCCGTATGCGCAAAATCACCTTTGAAGAAGCCTGGGGCCCCTTGTGGAATATGGGCTACCGCAACAACTGGGAATCCAATTTCCGCATGAGCCACGGGGAAGATATCCTGGTGGGCCGTGCCGTCACCGCCGTGATGGTGCCCCACCGGCCGGACCTGGACGAAACCCTCCGGGGCATCGGCATCGGCGAAGAAGGCCGCAAGGGCTTTTACAACCAGTGGGTCATTGACAACCTGGTGGAAGACGACGTGGTGGTGGTGGACCTGTACGATAAAATTTTCGAAGGCACCTATGTAGGGGGCAACCTGTCCACTGCCATCAAAACCCGCACCAAGAACGGCGGCGCTGTCATCTGGGGCGGCGTTAGAGATTTGCAGCAGATTGTAAAAATCGACGGCCTGCAGATCTATTACCGGGGCGTGGACCCCACCGGTATCGGCAACTGCGTCATGACCGGCTACAATATGCCCTGCCGTATCGGCCAGGCCATCTGTATGCCCGGCGACGTAGTGCTGGGCACCATGAGCGGCGTCATCTTCATCCCCGCCCAGCATGCGGAAGCCGTGGTGGAAAACGCCGAAAAATCCCACGTGCGGGATATCTTCGGCTTTGACCGGCTGCAGAGCAAAACCTACACCACCGCCCAGATTGACACCCAGTGGACGGTGGCCATGTATGAAGACTTCATCAACTGGTTCAACACAGACCCCCGGGCTGAAGAATACCGCCACCTCAAATGGGACAAGGAGCTGGAAGAAGCAAAGGAAAAGGAAAAGAACGCTGATTCCGCCTTCCAGGTGCGCCTGTAATCCTTTAAAACCCTGCCGTGCCAAAGTGCACGGCTTTTTCTTTTGCCCGGATTGACGTTAGGTGCGCCCCATGCTAAAATGATACCAATGTTTTCTCCCCGACCAAAGCACAGGAGGGCGCTCCATGAAGCTGATCGCACCGGATTATTATGCCGATTTTCATTGCATTGCGGATCGCTGCCGCCATTCCTGCTGCATCGGCTGGGAAATTGATATTGATACTGAAACCATGAAGCAATACCGCTCCGTTCCGGGACCTTTTGGAAAGCGGCTGCAGGATGCCGTTTTTGAAGATGAAGCGGGCGCTCATTTCCGCCTGGACAGCCGGGAGCGCTGTCCCATGCTGAACGAAAGGGGCCTTTGCGACCTGATCATAAATCTTGGAGAAGGTATGCTCTGCCAGATCTGCGCCGATCATCCCCGCTTCCGCAATTTCTTCACCGGCCGCACGGAAATCGGCCTGGGGCTTTGCTGCGAAGCGGTAGCACAGCTGATACTGGCAAGGGAAAAGCCTGTTTCTTTCCTCTCATTGGAAGACGACGGCGAATCCACCCCGCTCCCCGATGAGGAAGCAGCCCTCCTTGAAACAAGGGATAGGCTCATTGCCCTTTTGCAGGAACGCACCCTGCCTCTGGAAGCAAGGCTGCAGCAGGTGCTGGACTCCGTATCTCATCCCCTGCAGGAAAATGTCCGGTGGGCTGAGGTGTACCGCAGCCTGGAGCGGCTGGATAGTGCCTGGGATGGGGCACTGGACAAACTGGAGCATGCTGACATCACCGCCGTCCCCATCCCTCCTGCCCTTTCCCTGCCTTTGGAACAGTTTGCGGTGTACATGATGTGGCGGCACCTGCCCGGCGCACTGGATGACGGCGATATCCCCGGCCGGGCCGCCTTTTGCGTGCTGTCTGTTTTGCTGCTTGCCGCGCTTTGCAGCCAGACAGCCGATTGTTCCCTGAACCACCTGCAGGAATGGGCGCGGATGTATTCCGCCGAGATTGAATATTCCGATGAAAATATGGAAGCGCTGCTGGATGCGCTGTGGACATAAGAAAGGAAGGTGTGTCATGCATACAAGCGAACTGAAAAAGCTGCTTTCCTCCATGAGCCTGGAGGAAAAAATCGGCCAGCTGGTGCAATTGCCCGGCAATCTGCAGCAGGGCGGGCTGATCACCGGCCCGGCCGGCAATTTTGACCTGACGGAGGAAGAACTGCGCCTTTCCGGCAGCTATCTTTCCATGGTGGGTGCCAGTCAGCTGCGGCAATTGCAAACGGAATACATGGCCCGCCATCCCCATCACATTCCCCTGATCTTCATGGCGGACGTGATCAACGGCTACCGCACCGCCTTCCCCATCCCCCTGGCCCAGGGTTGCACCTTCCGGCCGGACCTGGTGGAAGAAGGCGCCCGGGTGGCGGCCAAGGAAGCTTCCGCCGCCGGATTGCACGTCACCTTCTCCCCCATGGCGGACATGGTGCACGACGCCCGCTGGGGCCGGGTGATGGAATCCACGGGCGAAGACGCATATCTCAATGGCTGCATGGCCGCCGCCATGGTGCGTGGCTATCAGGGCAATCTCACCGATCGGGGCACCATCGCCGCCTGCCTGAAGCATTTTGCCGGCTACGGCGGAGCGGAGGGCGGCCGGGATTACAACAGCGTGGAGCTTTCCTGCCGCACCCTGCGGGAAGAATACCTGCCCGCCTACAAGGCCGCCCTGGACGCCGGCTGCGCCATGGTGATGACCTCGTTCAACACCCTGGACCGCATCCCCTCCACCGCCAACCGCTGGCTGATGCGGGACGTGCTGCGGGATGAAATGGGCTTTGCAGGCGTACTGATTTCCGACTGGGCTGCCGTGGCGGAGTTGATCAACCACGGCGTGGCAGAGGATGCCGCCGCAGCAGCAAAGCTGGCCATCGAAGCCGGGGTGGATATGGATATGGCCAGTCCCTGCTACATCAAATATATGAAGAAGCTGGTAGAAGAGGGAACCGTATCCCCGGACCTCATCGACCAGGGAGCCCTGCGGGTGCTGGAATTGAAGAACCTGCTGGGGCTGTTTGAAAACCCCTATCGCTTCCTGGATGAAGCGGACGAAGAAAAGCTGATCCTGTGCGAAGAGCACCGGCTTTCTGCCCGCCGCTGCGCCGAAGCGTCCTTTGTTCTTTTGAAAAACGAACAGCAGGCTCTGCCCCTTTCCTCCCAAGAAAAGGTGGCCGTTATCGGCCCCTACATGAATGCACAAACCCTGTGTGGCTCCTGGGCCGTGTTCGCAGAAGAAAAGGATGTGTACAATCTGCAGGACGCCCTTTTGCGCCAGCAGGGGCCTGAAAACCTTTCCTTTGCCCCGGGCTGCCCCATGGTGGATCCTTCAGAACAGCTGGTCGGCTTCAAATGCCCGGTGGCGCAAGAACAGATGGACCTGGAAGCCGCCCTGCAGGAGGCCGTTTCCCTGGCAAAGGCAGCGGACAAAGTGGTGCTGGCCCTGGGCGAACACAAGGAATGCACCGGCGAAGCCGCCAGCCGGGGGGATATCACCCTGCCGGCCTGCCAGCTAAGATTGCTCGACGAAGTGTGCAAGGTAAACGAAAACGTGATCGTTGTTCTGTTCTGCGGCCGGCCCCTGGATATCCATGCCCTGAACGAAAGGGCAAAAGCCATCCTGGTGGCCTGGCTGCCCGGCACGGAAGGGGGCCCCGCCCTCAGCCGCACCCTGTACGGTCATGCCGCCCCGACGGGCAGGCTTTCCATGGCCTTCCCTTATGCCGTCGGCCAGCTGCCCCTGCACTACACCCACCTCAAAACCGGCCGGCCCTATAACGGAAACCCGGCACTGCGCTTTGTTTCCCGCTATCAGGATATGCCAAACCACCCCCTCTACCCCTTCGGTCACGGCCTCACCTACACTTCCTTCCGCTATTCCCCCGTTCAATTGAGCAACACGCTTTTGAAAAAGGGCGAAAGCCTCACCGCCTCCGTCATCGTGGAAAACACCGGCTCCCGCCCCGGCACCGAAACCGTCCAGCTCTACATCCGGGATCAGGTGGGCAGCGTGGCCCGGCCGGTGAAAGAACTGAAGGGCTTTGACTACATCACCCTCCGGCCCGGCGAAGAGGGCACCGTCTCCTTCACCATCACGGAGGAAATGCTCCGCTTCTGGAACATTGATATGAAATACACCAGCGAACCCGGGGAATTCATCGTCTTCCTGGGCCCGGACAGCCAGACGGAAAACGCTGCTTCCTTCACCCTGTGCTGATCCCCATCCTGCGCTCCGCCCATCCGGCGGGGCGCTTTTGTATATATAGCGGTAAATATATGACAAAAAATACAAAAATTGTGCCGTTTATTCTTGACAAAGCTTCATTTTTCAGAGTACGATAGATGTAATCATTCATTAACAAAGGAGGATTCCCATGAAGCGCACCCATTGTTTGCTTCTTCTGTGCCTGGCGCTGGCATTGTGCATTTTGCCCGCCTGCTCCCTGGCCGAAGAAGATGGCCCCGTATTCGAAGATGCCCGTTACTACTTTGACGGCTCTGAAAAGCACCTGCTGGTGACCAACCTGCCCGAAGGCGCCACCGTCACCTATGAGCCCACCAACAAATACATCCTCTGCGGCGAATACCCCGTCAAGGCCACCGTCCATGTGGACGGCCAGGAAGACGTGGTGATGGAAGCCACCCTGAAGATCGTCAAGCAGCCCACCGTGGCCTACTGGTACGATATGAAGGAACTGCAGGAACGCGTGGATGCGCTGGAAGCGGAAAACGCCGCCCTGAAAACCCTGCTGGATGAAGAATATGCCACCACCGAAAGCGTGGATGAAAAGCTGACCGATTACTACACCAAGGAAGAAACGGATACCACCGTGGAAAACCTGACCGCTGATCAGGAATCGGCCAACGAAGAAATTGCCGCCCTGCAGGATCAGGCCAATAAAACCGACGAAGCCGTGAAGGCCGTTCAGGAGCAGTCCGACAAGACCGACGAAACCGTGGCCGCCCTGAAAGAACAGGCCGATAAGACCGACGAAGCCCTGGCCCAGACCAACAGCGATCTGCTGGCATTGACCAATAAGGTCAACCAGATCAACGTACAGCACACCACCCAGATCAATAACCTGGTGAACCAGGTGACCACCCTGCAGAGCGATATGACCGAAGCCAAGGAAGATATCGCCGCCCTGGAAACCCTCACCACCGACCTGACCGCCGAAATTGACGAAGTGGATGCGGCTGTGAAGGCCGTTCAGGAACAGGCCGACAAGACCGACGAAGCCCTGGCCCAGACCAACAGCGATCTGCTGGCATTGACCAACAAGGTCAACCAGATCAACGTACAGCACACCTCCCAGATCAACAACCTGGTGAACCAGGTGAATGCCCTGCAGACCACCGCAGCCACCCACGCCACCAAGGAAGAGCTAGCCGACGTTTCCGCCGACCTGGGCACCCTGAGCGCCACCGTCAGCGGCCTGAAGACCAGCCTGAGCGAAACCAACAGCGCGGTAACCACCCTGAAGGGTGATCTGGACAAGAAGTACACCGAACTGTCCGGCGAAATCACTGACATCAAGACCAGCCTTGCCGATTACGCCACCAAGGAAGAACTGGCCGACGTTACCGCCGACCTGGGCACCCTGAGCGCCACCGTCAGCGGCCTGAAGTCCAGCCTGAGCGAAACCAACAGCGCGGTAACCACCCTGAAGGGTGATCTGGACAAGAAGTACACCGAACTGTCCGGTGATATTTCCTCTATCAGCGATGACATCACCACCCTTTACGGCGAAAACGACAGTCTGTCCGAAGACATCGGCGACGTACGCACCGACCTGACCGCCCTCACCGCCAAGGTGGCCGGCATCCAGAGCTGCGTGTGCGACCTGTCTAACTTTGTCACCATTACCCAGCTGTCCAACAACTATGTCACCAAGACCGAGCTGGCTAACGCCGTTTCCGGCCTGAACAGCTCCATCTCCTCCAACCAGCAGGGCATTGACCAGCTGCGTTACGACCTCCAGATCGTCCAGGTAGATGTGGGCAACCTGCAGAGCAATGTTGAAGGCCTGATGACCGACGTCGAATCCATCGAAGGCGACATCACCACTCTCTATGGCGAACTTGACAGCGCCACCGAAGATATCGGCGATGTGCGCACCAGCCTGAACACCGTTACCTCCAAGGTCAACGGCCTGCAGATCAGCCTGAACGAAACCAACAGCGCAATCACCACCCTCAAGGGCGACTTGGACAGCAAGTACACTGACCTGGACGGCCGCATCTCCACCAACGAAAGCAAGATTTCCTCCCTCCAGGCTCAGACGGCCACCCTGCCCTCTGCCGTCAGCGCCCTGCAGCAGCAGTACAGCACCCTGGCCGCCACCGTAAACGCTCTGGAAGAATGTGAATGCGACCTGACCGCCTATGTGACCCAGCAGCAGCTGGCCTCTATGACCGCTGAAGTGGGCAACCTTAGATCCACCGTCAACGGCCTGAGCAGCAGCCTGAGCGAAACCAACAGCGCCGTCACCACCCTCAAGGGCGATTTGGACACCAAGTATAGCGAACTGAGTGGCCTTATTGACGCCATCGACCTGTCCAACTACGCCACCACCGCCATGGTGGCCGAATGTGCCAGCAAGACGGATCTTTCTGCCACCAACCAGAAGGTGCAGGATGTGAGCAACCAGCTCTCCACCGCCAAGACCAATTACGACTCCAAGATTTCCAGCCTCACCGCCAAGGTATCCACCCTGGAAAGCCAGATGAGCTCTGTGCAAACCACCGTCACCACCCATACCACCCAGATTGGCCAGGCAACTACTCAGCACCAGCAGGATATGGCCAGTGTTTACGCTGACATCGGCACACTGAATTCCACCGTCAGCGGCCTGCGCAGCAGCCTGAACGAAACCAACAGCGCAGTGACCACTCTGAAGGGTGATTTGGATACTAAGTACACCGAGCTGAGCGGTCGTATCGGCACTCTGGAGGCTGCCCAGTAAACCTGGCAATGTCTCCCCGCAACCCGATTTCCTTCGCCCCGGAGAATTTCTCCGGGGCTTTTTTTATTGCCCGTAAACAGCCCTTGAAATACCATTTCATTCATGCTATAATCCATGCAACCCGATTCTCATCAAAATGCAAAGGATGAAAAATTATGGCCAAGCAGGTATCCCAGCGTGTGAAAACGCTGCTTTCGCAAATGACCCTGGAAGAAAAGGTGGCCCAGATGATTCAGGTGCCCTATGCCCAGACAGGAAGAGAGGAATCCCTCCGCTGGGCAAAGCTGGGGGCCGGTTCCTTCCTGCACGTATTGGGGGATAATGCCCGGGAAGTGCAGCAGACGGCATTGAATTCCCGCCTTGGCATTCCGGTGCTCTTTGGCATTGACGCCGTGCGTGGCCACGCCCTCAACGACCATGCCACCATCTTCCCCACCCAGCTTGCCTGTGCCTGCACCTGGGACAGGGAAATTGCCCGGGAAATGGGCCGTGTCACCGCCCGGGAAGTGGCCACCGACGGCCTGCACTGGACCTTCTCTCCCCTTCTGTGCCTGTCCCGTGACCCCCGCTGGGGCCGTGTGAACGAAACCTTCGGCGAAGACCCCTACCTCACCGGGGAAATGGCCGCCGCCCTTATCCATGGCTATCAGGGGGACGATCTTTCCGCCCCGGAAAGCATTGCCGCCTGCGCCAAGCACTACATTGCCTACGGCGAGGCCACCGGCGCCCGGGACGCCTATGACAGCGAAGTGACCTACCGCAAAGTAAGGGAAGTGTTCCTGCCGCCCTTCAAAAAGGCAGTGGATGCCGGCTGCGCCACCTTCATGACGGCCTACGGCTCCATCGACGGAACACCCCTCACCGTGGACAGCTATATGCTGAAAAAAATCCTGCGGGAGGAAATGGGCTTTGATGGCTTTGTGATCACCGACTGGATGAACGTGACCAGCCTGGTGGACAAGCAGTTTGTGGCCCATGATGCCGACGAAGCGGCAAAGCTGGCCGCCGAAGCCGGCAATGACATGATCATGTCCAGCACCGAGTTTTATGAAAGCGCCATCCGCCTGGTGAAGGAGGGAAAGCTTTCCGAAAGCGTCATCGATGAAGCGGTGTGCCACATCCTCACCGTGAAGGAGCGCATGGGACTGTTTGAACAGCCGGAAAAGGTGGGCGTGCCCGGCTGCATCGGCTGTGAGGCCCATCAGGCTTCCGCCCTGGAAGCGGCCCGGCGCAGCATCACCCTGTTGAAAAATGACGGCGTGCTGCCCCTGAAAAAGGAGCAAAAGGTACTGCTGGTGGGCAAAAATGCCGATGATATCTGGGCCCAGTACGGCGACTGGACCTACTTCTCCCACCCCCTGTGGAACCCTGACCATCCCGCCGTCCGCCCCTACACCACCGTGAAAGAAGGCATGGAAAGGCTGGGGCAGGTGACCTACATGCCAGGCTGCGGCCCGGTGGCAGATGAAAGCGATGACCTTTGCGCCGCCCTTTCCGCCGCAAAAGATGCGGATGTGATCGTGCACGTGGTGGGCGACGTGATGACCCAGGTGGGCGAAGGGCGTGACCGGGCGGACCTGGACCTGTCCGGCAGCCAGCTTTCCCTCCACAAGGCCCTGAAAAACACCGGCAAGCCCGTCATCACCGTGCTTGTTTCCTCCAAGCCCCTGTGCCTGAAGGACGCCGCAAACGCCAATGCCGTGGTGGTGGCCTTCAACGGCGGCCAGCACGGCGGCCAGGCCCTGGCGGAAGTGCTCTACGGCCATTTCAGCCCCACCGGCCGGCTGCCCATCTCCTTCCCCCATCATGCAGGCCAGGTGCCGGTGTATTACAACCAGCTGCCAGGCTGGCACGGTGCTTCCTATTGCGATCTGCCCGCCGCTCCCCTGTACGCCTTTGGCGAAGGCCTGTCCTACACAAGCTTTGTCTATTCCGGCCTTACCATGAACGCCGATACCCTCACTGCCGCGGTCACCGTGGAAAATACCGGCAGCCTTTCCGGCCTGGAAACGGTGCAGGTGTATGTGCGGGACGTGGTGTCCAGCGTGCTGACGCCCATCAAACGGCTCATCGGCTATCAGCAGGTGCAATTGGCCCCCAGCGAAAAGAAGGAAATCACCTTCCGCTTTGAGAAAAATGATTTTGCCCTCATCAACCGCCGCGAAAAAACCGTGCTGGAAAAGGGCGAATTCATCCTGATGGCAGGCCATAGCTCCAAGGATGAAGACCTGCTGAAACTTTCCTTCACCCTGTAAAACAAAAAACCTCCGAAAGCGTTTTGCCTTCGGAGGTTCTTTTTTTATTTTTACCGGTTGCGCAGTTTCCGGCAATACTGGGTGCACAGTTTATCGGTGCACTGGGCGCACCGGAGGGAAGCGTTGGTCTGCTCCCAGAAGCGTTCCGGGTATACCAGCACGCACCCTTCCCACATCAGCCACACAATCCCCGCCACAATCACCAGGCTCCAGGTGAAAAAGCTGTCGATAAAAATCAACGGGCTGAACATCATCATGTGGTCCCAGTTGAAAATGCGGCAGGTGGTGCAGCAGCGGTTGTGCATGATCAGCCGGAAAGGGCACCATACCAGCACGCAAATCAGATCGCACACATAAAACACCACGGAGATCATAAACAGCGCCGTTTTACTGATCCAGCCCAAGGAATAGCATAGGCCGATCACCGCAATCAGCGCCGCCCAAAGCAGCAGCACCCAGAAGGCGGAGCGTGTGGTGTGGAGAATGTAGCGCTTCAGCCCCTCCTTGTTCACCCTTTCCTTGATGGGCTGGAAAAACTGCCGGAACACCTTTTGCGACCCGATGGAAATGTGCTTGTGGATGGGCCAGAGCTGAGCCGCCATATCCGCCAGCCATATCCCCCACAAAAGATGCAGCAGGGAAAATTCTTCAAAGAATGCCCAGCCGTTCAATACCCCAAACTGCTCCGGCGCCGCAAAGCACAATACCACACCCATCAACAGAATAACCACCCGCCCAATCAGCCGCAGCATATAGCGCCTGCGGATGGGCGACATGGTGCTAAAACGAAATTCTCTCATGCGTCCTCCATGAAAATGCCATCTGGATAACAATACACCTCTTTTCACTTTTGTGCAACCGCTTTTTTCCCTCCGTCTTTGACTTTTCCTCTCTTTCCCGGTATAATGAATACAATACAAATACACAAAAGGAGTGTCCGTTCCATGTCCAGCTTTGAAAATTTACGGGTGGTGGATAATTTTTATCAGACCAGCCTGTTCTTCCCCATGCCCACCGTGGTCATCAGCACCCTGTGCGAAGACGGCAGCACCTCCCTTGGCCCCTACTCCCTCATCCAGCCCTACTATGTGGCCGGAAAGGACTTCTACGCCATGCTGCTTTCCTGCCGCAATTCCTCCAATACCGCCCAGAACATCCTGCGCAACGGCAAGTGCGCCCTGAATTTCGTGGACGATAAGCCCTCCACCTTCAAGGAATGTGTCAAGCTGTCCTGGCCCGGGGATAAGCCGGAGGACAAGATGCCAAAGTGCAATTTCCGCCTGGAAAAAAGCCTGCTGGAGGAGGAAAGCGGCGAAGTGCGTCCCATGGTGCTCACCGATGCCATTGAAGTGATTGAGTGCACCTGGGTGCGCACCCTGGACAACGCCCAGGAAGACCAGCCCGGCCAATTGAACGGCTATGAGCCGCCCTATCACGATTTCAACGGCATCACGTCCAAGTTCGGCGCCCACTTCATCCTGAAGGTGGACAAAATCCTGATGAAGAAAAAGTACCGCGATGCCATCATCAACGGCGTTCGCGCCAAGGATTTTCCCGCCCTGCCGGTGGACTACGGCTATCGGGACAGCAAAAATTTCTGGTTCCACCGCAAAAGGCGTATGCGGGCCGAACTGCTTGCCATGCGCCAGCAATCCCTGGATTCCGTCCGCTACGCCGCCGACCGGGCCGATGACAAAATCAAGTTCACCGACGATGCCCTGAAAACGGTGCTGGGGGTTCCCCGGGTGTTCCTGCCGCTGGTTTTGAAGGGCTGTGTGGACTGGGCCCGAGAAAACAACGTCACCCTCATCGACGCCAGCCATATGCAGATCATCAACGACAAGCGCGCCAAAGAAAAGAATAAAAAATAACCCAGAAAAAAGCCTTCCTCCAGAGAGCGACAGGCTGTGCTGTCATATCCCCATATACCATCCCATCCTGCGCCTTGCTGTCCTGCCACCGGCAGCACATCTGCGGCATGACGCAACCTGACACCGGCAGCTTGCGGGCACGACGGGGCCGGACGACGACGAAGGCGGTGAACGCAGATGGGCATCTATCATATGCAGGCAAAAGTCGTAAGCCGGGGCAGCCTCTGCCTGCATGAGCTGCTCCAGCGTGACCAACGAGTATGACGGCATCCATCACGACTACACGCGAAAGAAAGGTCTGATGTGGGAGCAGGTGTTTCTGCCCGAAAATGCGCCCGCCGAGTGGCAGGATCGTGCCATCCTCTGGAATGCCGTGGAGGACGCAGAAAAGAGCAAGGACAGCCGCCTTGCCCGGGAGTTCGTGGTGGCTTTGCCGCGTGAGCTGAACTCGGATCAGCAGATCGACCTGCTGACGGAGTACACCCAGCAGCAGTTTGTGGCAGACGGTATGTGTGCCGACGTGGGCATCCACGATCCTGACCTGCCTGGTCATAATTCCCATGCTCATATCCTGCTGACGATCCGTCCGCTGGATGAGCATGGAAAGTGGCAGTACAAAACGGAGAAAGAATATCTGTGCATCCGTGGCGACGAGGAGCGCGGCTTCACAGCAGCCGAATTTCTCCATGCGCAGGACGAAGGCTGGCAGAAGCAGTACCCCTATCTGATCGGCAAGAAGAAGGTATACATGACCACGACCGACGGCGAAGCCCAGGGCTTGAAGCATGCCTCCAAGCATCCGAAAAGCACCACCTACGGTAGACAGAATCCCATCACCGAGCGCTGGAACAGCGAAAGCCAGCATGATGTTGTTGCATGGCTCGGCGAATCGACGCAGCCCGTATCCATTCGGGCGTTTCTCCATCGCGCTGAAAAGAAAACGCATTCTGGCCATATCCATCACAAAGATACACCCGAACGACAATAGAATAACCCGCCATGCGGCAGACTTTTCTGCTTCATGGCGGGCTTTATTACGTTAACGGGTTATTTTGCTTCTACGACCATTCATCGTAATGATGGTCAATCCGGCGATGCTCAGAAGCATCAGGGCAGTCCACAATGCGATGTTGGATTCGTCGCCGGTCTCAGGAACTTCGATCTTCTCCAGCACCTGAAGCAGGAACACAGGGCTTTCAGCATTACCATACGCATTGCTCGCAACGCAGTAATAGGTAAAGCCGTCGTTGTCAAGGTTCACAACGCTGGTGGTGTAGCTGGCAGAAGTTGCGCCGCTGATCGGTACGTATCCCAGACCATCGTAGCGATTGATGTACCACTGATAACTGGTCGCATCCGCAGCTGTGATGACCATGGTTCCCTGTTCGCCCTCGTATACCGTCACTTCCTGATCACCAGCAGGTGCGGTGATGACGGGCGGTTCACCATCGGGATAGATGACCACGGTACCAGTCACAGGCTTCCAGTTGGGGTCATCCGGCGTGAACACCCAAGTGAAGGGGGTACCTTCGGTGACAGGGGTATTGCCCGGCGCTTCCCATTCGATGGTGCCGGGAACATTGAAGGTTCCGGCAGGCAGCGATACAGGAATATCACCCAGGGTCTGGCCATCCTGATAGATCGGATCGAATACAGGCTGTGCAGGTGTGCCACTCGCAGTGTAAGGCGTCGCCTGCGTGATCTCCACCCCCTGCGGGATGCTCACGGACACATTGCCCCTTGCGAAGTAGTAGCCTGCATGATTGCCGGTCAGGGACACATCCTGCGGGATGAGCGCTGTATCATAGGTGCCGACATTCTCACTGCTGATCGTGGCAGTCATGCCATCGATGAGGACAGATACATCATCGTTTGCATCAGCTTTGCCGGATACCTCAGCGCCGGTGATCGTTACCTGCTGATTGCCCGGCTCGTAGACACGATCCTGCGCAGTCAGGCTTGCGATGCCCAGCTCCTTGGGATTCAGCGTCACAAGCACAGTCTCCTGATAGTCTGCCATGTTCTCGTCACCGACAAACTTGGCAATCAGTGCATTGTCACCAATTTTCAGTGCCTTGCCAGCGGTGTTGTACGTCATGGTGTAGATGCCGTTCTGCTCATTCACAGCCTCGGAAATCTGAACCTCAGAGCCGTCAGCATTGCGGATGAACAACGCCATCTGATGCCTGGCAGGGGCAATCAGAGAACGAAGGCTGAACACAGCAGGCCGGACAGCTGTTGCTTCCGCCTTCACCGTGATGGTTTCGCCGTAGGTGAAGGTGGTCGATTCAGTATCACCATTGTAAACCTTCATGTCACTGAAGCTGGTGCCAGCCTGGGCGACGGTGATGTTCACGGGATGCGTTGTGATGTTCCACAGGTTCGTATCAGCGGGTGTGAAGATGGCCTGATGCGTCTGCACACCAGCGTCGCCCACGGTGCTGTTCGTGTCCGTCCAGCTCCATGCACCGCCGTCAACTGTGGGCAGCGCAATGTCGCTGATCTTCTGACCGTACCAGGCAGTCAGGCCAGCGGGAATCGTCACAGCAGGAGTTCCCTTGCTGATCGTCAGAACAGCCGTGGCTTCACCTGCAGCGTATGCCGCGTTGGGTGCCGTAGTGACCTTGATGGTGATTGTACCGGCCTTGGTGATGGTCAACACGCTGCCATTGAGCGTACCTTCGCCAGTACCGCCGCCAATGATCTCAAAGACAGCCGCACCCGCATTGCTGTCGATGGCAAACATCTGCGTCACATCATAAGCAGTACCATTGTAGGTGATCGCTGTATCTGTACCAGTTACGGTAACAGGCAGGAATGCGCTGTTCGTTACGATGACCGTTCCGTCATCTGCAACGTTCTGTACAATCTCGTAGCAAGCGAGCTCACTATCGCTGACTGCCCAGGCAAAGGTGTTGGCCTCGCCAGGCGTGCTGTCGTAGGCAGTACAGCTCCATTCCACCTTCAGATCGACCTTCTTGCCATCAGCCAGATGGTAGACAACTGTATCAGGCAGTTTGCCAATGACGGCATCAGCGTCTGCACAGTAAACGTCAAGGGTGGTATCCACAGGCGCAGTCAGGCCGATCAGCATCGCCTTTTTGATTTCACCAATCTGGGCAGATGCTTTCGTCTGGGCAAGGGTGTAGAAGATGCTGTCCGCGCCGCCGAGCGTAATACCGTTTGCTGTAACGGTCTTGCTCTGGCCAACGGTTTCATCCGCATATACATAGCCAGCCGCCGCCGCAGACACGGTGTCGCCTGCGATGATCCCATTCAGGTTGATCGTCAGATTGCCGGCGTCCGTTACTGTGGTGGTGCCATCATATGCCTTGCTTGCACTGCCGGCCAGGACAGGCTCGATGCTCTTGGCGGTCAGCAACACGGTCACGGTGGCTTCGGCGTCCTTCAGGTTGCCGCCCGAGACATACACCACCCGCAGCGTGTTCTCGCCGATGCTCAGTTCCTTGTCAGCGGTGTTCACCGTCATGGTGTAGATGCCGTCCACGGCGTCCACGGCCTCGCCGAGCTGCGTATCGCCCAGGAACAGCGCCATCTGGTCGGGTGCGATGGCAGAGCGCAGGGCAAAGGTAGCGGGCTTGGCAACTCGGCTGGCGGTGACGGTAACGGTCTCGCCGTAGGTATAGAGATCCTTGTCGGTCTGGACGGAGAGCTCCGCATCAGCCATGGCGATGGCAAAGGTACCTTCGGCCTGGCCTTCGTAGTTGCCGATGCCGTTGATCACGATCTTGCCTTCGCCCACATTCACATTGTTTGTCCAGTTATAGGTAAAGTCCACATTGTGCTTCAGCGTCTTGCCGTTCAACGTTACGGTGAAGGCAGGCTCCAGCGCTTCGCCGGTGTAGACCTGGGCTTCTGCGGCGATCACCGCAGCACCAATGGGTGCGCGGGTGATCTCATAGTCCAGTTCCACACTGCCGGTGTAGTTACCCATGCCAGTGACGGTGAGCTTGTGGCTGCCAGCATTGACCTGAACAGTACCAACGGTATAGTCGGTGCCCTCCTGCATGGTGTAGTTGCCAACGCTGCTGTCAACAGCATTCACTGCCAGTTCGGGAGCCTCGCCGCTGTAGACGAAGCTGGTCTGGGCCAAGCTGAACTGGATGCTTTGGACAACGGAAATATCCTTGGGGCTGATGGTGAAGCTGGTGCTCACGCTCTTGTCGCCCACGGTCATGGTGACGGTGTAGTCTCCTGCGTTGATGGGCGCATCGGTGGAATCATAGTCGGTTCCGGTGTAGTGCAGGGTGTAGGTCAGATCCGCACCGTCGCTGGTCACCTCTGCCTCCACGGGATTGCCGCTGTACACCGCATCAGGCGCATTCAGCGTGAAAGTCTTTTCCGCATCAGGGCAGGCGCCGATGGTGCTAACGCAGGTAGCGGTAATGGTATCCTTCTCATCATCAGCGGTGTAAGTCCATTCATGGATATGTTCCACGATGGTGAGGGTACCGGTGTCAAGGGTAATGCTGTAATTGCTCTTCACATTCTCCTCGCCAGCCATAATGCTGACCGAGTCAGTGTCGAGATACAGCACATTCGTATAGGTTCCCGGTGTGGCGAGCGTGCCATCGGCAACCTGTACCTCGGCGGTCAGGGTGTGCCCCTCCACCAAAGCACCTTCGGTAATGGTGAAGTTTGCCGAATCAACAGAGCCGCCCACCGGGATCGTCTGATCATCTGCCTTGATGGTCAGGAGTCTGGGTTCGATGACAAAATTCTTATAGAGGGTAAAAACATCCGCTGTGTAGTAGTTGCCCATACCAACGATGACTGCGTAATAACCCTTGTCTGCCTTGACGCAAGGATCAGAAGTTGTATGATCTCCAAACCACTGGGTGGGCTCGCCATTGGTCATCTTCCGTGCTCTCATATAGAGAACCTGATAGTCCGTACCCTCAGTCAGATTCCTGCCGTCCAGGGTCACGGTCACGGTGGGCATATGGGGTTGACCGTCGTAGACGAAGATGCTTTCAGAGAGGGTGACAGTGGCATTTTCCAGAGAGGCCTTGACGGTGGCGCTTTCCTCGGCACTGAGGCTCTCCACCACTGTGCCGCTGCCATTGACCATGGCATAGCCACTGGGAAGCCTGGGCGCAAAGGTTCCGCTGCCGTTGTTTTTCAGGGTAAAGCCTGCGGGGTCAATGGCCGTCAGGTCGATTACGCAGTCGCTTCCGAAACCGGTGATCATGGCACGGCTGCCGACAAAGGCGCCTCCCTTGACGTTCAGGGTGGAGTCACCAGACAGGAACACACCGTCAAGGGTACCCTCAAAGGTGCCGCTTTCGATGGTCACCTTGCCGCCGGTCTGATAGATGGCATTGCTGCCCGTAGATATAATCTTACCGCCGCCAGCACTGTCCTTGATGGTCAGATCTGCGCTGCCAGACACCGAAAGCGTGCCTTTATTGGAGGAAAGGGTCTTGCCGTTTAAGTCCAGGGTAAAGGTACCCTTGTTGGTATAGGCTGCGGTACTGCTCATGGAAGTCAGGGTGATATCTTCCAGCAGGGTCAGGGTGCAGCCGTTGATTTCCTCTGCGGCCCGGAGGGCATTGTGGATGCTTACATAGAAGGTGTCGTCCACCTTGGCCACGGCCTTAGCGGTACAGACGCACACACCGTTGGTGAACTCATGGGGGATTTCCTCCGGTGCGGTGTAGGTGCAGCCGCTGCACCCGACGATGTGCACTTCCTTACCGGTGACGGGCGTGTAGGTGAAGGTGTGATTCACCTTCTCCGTGGTGGCACCGCAGGCACAGGCGGTCCAGTGGTGGGTGGCGTCGTAGTCCTCGGTGGTGTAGTTGTGGGTCTTGTGTTCTACAATGGTGCCAATGATTCCATTATCACTCAGGTTGGTGACAAACTGGTCGCCAAGCTTCAGAGCGTAGCCGCTGGCAGGCAGGATGAGGTTACGGCCAACCTCCACGCCACCTGTAGCGGGGAAGTTCCGCACACGCCAGCCGGTGGGCGTGGTGCCGCTCAGATCCAGCGTGCCGTCGTTGACGATGCTGAACTCGCCGCGTTCCTCTAGACCGGAGAAGGTAGGTGTGCCGGTAACCGTCACATTGCAGGAAATGCTGACAGGGGTTGATTGAGAACCTGTAGTGGTAAAGCTGCCGCCGGAAATGTTCACCTGGCCATCATCCCAGACCTGAAGCAGCACAACGTTATCACCCACAGCAGAGAATGTGCCGCCGGAGATGTTCAGCGTGCCATCAACATATATAACATCGACCCAGTCTTTCATTGATGTATAGTTACCCTCGCCCTCAATGGTCAGGGTGGCATCCTTGAAGACAAATATACATGCCCCGGCGGTGATAGTTTTGCCGCTCAGGTTCAGCGTGACATTGCTGCCGTCGTACAGATCTATAACAGTATCAAACGAGCAATCCGCCAGCAGCTTGACGGTGGCGGTCTTTTCATTTGCCGCATCCATCGCTTCCTGCAGGGTCTCGTAGTAGGTGATCTCGCCGCCGGTGGTGACGGTGGCCACGGCCATATCCTCGCCGCAGGCACACTTGCCGGTGGTGCTGTCCATGCCGACATGGTTGTCGGGGTCAACGGGGAGCGTGACACTGGTCAGCACGGTGGTCTTGTCCTCCGCGTACAGCTTGTCGCAGGTGCAGATGTAGTGGGCAATGTTGCCCGCTTCCGTGCAGGTGGCGTCCTTGGCCTTCACGGGGGTCAGGGTGCTGCCGTCGCAATGCCAGAGGATGTCCACGGTCGCGTCGCCCATGACAAACAGCTTGTTAACGATCTCGTCAGAGCCGTTCACCTTCGCACCGGCGAAAGTGTGGCCGTCAAGCTGGAAGAATTCAGACAAGTAGCCACCGGTACTGTAGCCATATATGGCCTTCAATGTGGAGTTATCTGCATCCCAGGTGCATCCGAAGTTCTCTTCGAGATTCTCCTTCCGCTCGTCCGTCAACGCGCCGCCATGCAGATCGAACTGAACGCGCACATAAGCATCGGCACCAATATAGAGATCTTGGTTGACTGCGGGGATGGTCATGATGTTGGTGGCTTCGTTATACGTAAAGTTGACGACTAAATAATCAGCATTCTCGGCCGAAACTCTCACCCCCGTCTCCTGCGTGCTGAGGGTGTTTGCAAACTTCACTTTCAGCTCCTGGCCGTGGGGGGCGGTGAAGGTACCGCCGTGGAGAATTTCCTTCGCCTCGTCGTTGATCTTCACAATCTTCGCGCCGCTGTCTCCGTAGGGATTAAAGGTGATGGTGTAGGTCTTCACCGCGCCGCAAACGCAGGTGCCGTCTTCATCATCATAGGTGTGGGGCTCGGTGATGCTGCCGCAGACAGTGCAGGTAAGGCTGTGGGTGCCGTCGCCATTGTCGGTGTAGCCATTCTCATCGGGGGTGTGTTCAGCCACGTTCACCGACACGGTGTCCGCGAAGGTGTACAGGCTGCCGTCCCAGTTGCAGGGGGCGTTGACGGTTTCCAGGTTGTGGTCATCGAACGCATTATAGCCGATGCTGGTCACGCTGGCGGGTATGGTGACCTCATTCAGTACACTGCAAGATAGGAACGCCTGCACTTCGATGGTCGTCACGCCTGCCGGAGTGGTAAAGGATTCCGCAGTCTTGCCTGCAGGATAAAGCACAAGGGTAGTGCCATCGGCTGTGTACAGCACGCCGTCAACAGACTTGTAGGTCGTGTTGCCCTCGGCTACATGGATGTCAGTCAGAGAATAACAGCCGTCGAACGTGTTTATAGGATTGAAGGATACCACGCCTGCGGGGAAGGTGATCTCCGTCAGCGCGGCGCAGTTCTGAAATGCAAAAGAGTCAATGGTAGTCAGCTCACTGCCCTGGGCGAAGGTGACGGTCTTCAGCGCGGCGCAGCCAACGAAAGCACGATAGCCCAGGCTCTGCACGCTGGCAGGGATGGTCACGCTTTCGATCCCCTCGAAGAAAACGAAAGCGTCCTCACCAATGCGGGTCACGCCCTCCCCGATGGACAGGGAGGTGATTCCACTGCAGCTGTCGTGCCAGGGACGGTCCAAAGGGATGGCATAATCCTTCATCGCGCCCGTGCCGCCGATGGTCAGTACGCTGTTGCCATCCGTGAGCGTCCACCAGACGCTTTCCGCGCCGCCCTCGTCGGTCTCCGCGCCGCAGTAGCCGCCGGTGACGCCGCAAGCAGTGCACTGGCCGTCAGCAAAAACGTGGGCGCACTCTTCCGCCGCCATCGCTGTCCCCGCCATGCACACAAATAAAACGCACAGCAAAAGCAGCACGGTCAGCAGCTGATTGATGCGGGTCTGGTTCTTCATCGTAATTCCCCCTTGAATCAGATTGGCAAGTCGGTTTTTATCGTGAAACAGCATATCTGTCAGCTCATTTCAAAGCATGGATTTCCACACAATAATGGATACTATCATTATACCGAATAAAGCCTAAAAAAACAAGAATAACCAAGGCTTTGCACCATCTTTTTTTCTGCTGGAAACTATGCAAACAGCCGCCATGAGCGTAAGGCCAAGGCGGCTGGTAGGGGCGAAACAGAAGAGGCGCTGCAAGCACAGCAGCTTCAACACTTTTGTATGATAAAAGCGCTGCACCGCCGTGCAACGCTTCTTAATGTTTCATGAACTTTGGATAAATTCATCCTTGACAAATCACATTCCACGGTTTTCCTTTTTTTCCATCCCCCTGCGCCGCTTTCATATCAAAAAAACAGCCCGGGCATTTTGCTCCCGAGCCGTTTTTATCAGGAAGACAGTCAGCCCTTGGCGCTGCCGTTTTCCTTTTCTTCTGTCTTGATCCACTTGGGCAGCATCCCCTTCAGGCCGCCCTTGCCCCGGTTGGACAATACCAGGCTCTGCAGCACAATGAAGAAGCACAGCATGGCACCGGTGGTGATGGACTGCCACCAGGGGTCCCGCAGACCGGAAACAGTCACAATGGCCTTGATGGTGGTCAACGTCAGCACCCCGAAGAAAGTGCCGATTACATTGCCCACGCCGCCGCTGAGCAGCGTGCCGCCGATGATGGAGGAAGCAATGGCGTTCATTTCCGCACCGGCTGCATTGGTGGCGTTGCCGGCACCGGTGTGCATCATGAACACAAAGCCTGCAATGCCGGACAATACACCGCTGATGAGGTAGGAATAGAAGCGGCTGCGCTTTACATTCACCCCCAGCATCAGGGCGGACTGGCTGTTGCCGCCGATGGCATAGAACTGACGGCCCAGCCGGCTCTTTTTCAGCAGGAAGAACACAATGATCACAATCACAATGGCCACCACCACGCCGATTTCCATGCGGGCGGGAATGAGATTGCCGTTCTTGGCAGTATAGCCCAGCCAGGGAATTTCAATTTTGGTTTTCATCAGCTGCTTGAATCCTTCGTGGGCCACCTTCTGGGGCTCCAGGCTGACGATGGTGGTCATGCCCCGGGCAAAGAACATCCCTGCCAGGGTGATGATGAAGGGCTGTATTTCCAGATAGGAAATCAGATACCCCTGTACCAGGCCAAAGGCCAGGCCGATGCCCAGGGCCATCAGCGCTGCGGTAAAAATGCTGCCGCCATTATTCATGTGCACGATGCAGCTCATAACCACCAACGCCGTCACGCCGCCCACGGAAATATCAATGCCCCCACCGATCATCACGATGGTCAGGCCGCAGGCCACAATGATCAAAGATGCGTTGTTGTTCAGCATATCAAACAGCTGCTGCCAGCGCAGAAAGCCGCCGCCCCAGATGGCCATGGCCAGGAAATACATGCCAAAGAAAATACAGATGGTGATGGTCAGCAGCAGCTGGGTATCCGTCAAAGGCTCCCGGCGTTTGAGGGAATTGTTCCGTTTCATACCGCTGCCTCCTTTCCGGCGTCGCCGTGACGGATGCGCTTCCACAACCGGCTCAGCTTCGCCTTCACAACGGGAGATCCCACCACCACGATCAATATGATCACAATGGCCTTATAGGCCTTCACGTCGGTGGAGGGCACCTTCATGGCGTAGAGGGTGATGGTGAGGGCCTGGATGGCGTAAGCGCCCAGCACGGAGCCGGTAATTTTGAACTTACCGCCGCCCAGGGCATTGCCGCCGATGGCCACAGCCAGAATGGCATCCATTTCAATGTCCAGAAGCAGGGTTTCGTGGTTGATCAGGCTCAGACGGCTCACGGCAATCACGCCGGCCACAGCGCAGCACACACCCAGAATCATAAAGGAGATCAGCTTGATGGCGGTGGTGTTGATGCCGTTGAGGCGGGCCGCCCGCTGGTTGATGCCCACGGTCTGGGTATACAAGCCCAGGGTGGTGAACCGAAACACCAGGGCAAACAGAATGCCCATCAGAATGACGATCAGGATGGGGGTGGGCACTGGGATGCCGGGGATAAAGCTGCCGATGGCGGTGATCAGCGGGCTTTCCACCGTGGGGGTGGCACCGCCGTTGATCCAGTACGCCACGGACCGGCCGCAGGTGAACAGCACCAGCGTGGCGATCATGGGCTGAATTTTGAACACCGACACCAATGTGCCGTTGAAGGCGCCAAAGGCCATGGCCACCACACAGCAGGCCACCACGCCAAGCAGTATGCTGGGGATGGTAATCTCTCCGGACCGCAGCACCTTCACAAACACACTGCCTGCAATGGCTGCCAATGCGCCCACGGAAATATCCTGCCCGCCGCAGGCCGCCGTTACCAGCGTCATGCCCATGGCCAGGATGGCCAATTCCGACGCACCGTTCAAAATGGACACCAGATTGCCCGTCAGAACGGTGCTGCCGGCGTTATTGGTGGTCACTTCGATGGAAAAGAAGCCGGGATCCCGGAAAAGATTGAATACCACAATCAGCAAGATGGACAATACCGGCACAATCAGCTGGGAATATTTGCTCCATCCGGCTTTCTTTTTTGCAGTCTTTGCCATGTCAATCCCCACCTCCTGCGATGGTACGCATTACATGCTCCTGGGTCAATTCCGTGCCCTTCAGTTCGCCCACAATATGCCGGTCGCGCATAACGATCAGCCGGGAACAGGTGCGCAGCATTTCTTCAATTTCAGAGGAAATAAAGGTGACGCTCATGCCCTCTTCGGAAAGTTTGCGCACCAGGCGCTGGATTTCCGTCTTGGTGCCCACGTCAATGCCCCGGGTGGGCTCGTCCAGGATCAGGTACTGGGGATGGGTAAGCAGCCATCGGGCCAGAATCACCTTCTGCTGGTTGCCCCCTGAAAGGGACTTGATGGGCGTTTCGGAGGAAGCGGTTTTGATATCCAGGGCCTTGATGTATTCATCGGCAAATTTTTCCGCCTCCGCCTGGGAGATGGGCTTCATAAAGCCCTTCATCACCTGCAGCGCCAGGATGATATTATCCCGCACGGAAAGATCGGCAATGATGCCGTCGTCCTTGCGGTCCTCGGGCAGATACCCGATGCCATGCTTCATGGCGTCCTTGGGCTTTGCAATCTTCACGGTTTTCCCGTCCATCCTCACCTTGCCCCCCGTTACACGGTCGGCGCCGAAGATGGCCCGCACACTTTCGGAACGGCCGGAGCCCAGCAGCCCCGTAAAGCCGTTCACTTCGCCCTTGCGGATGGCGAATTCGAAGGGGTTCACGCCCTTGGCACTGGAAAGGCCTTCCGCTTCATAGACAGGGGTGGATTGGTCCTCTTCCCCGGCATCATCCCGGGTCAGTTCGCTCAGGCCCTCCAGCTCCTTGCCCATCATTTTGGCCACCAGCTCCACCTGGGGCAATTTTTCCACCTCATATTCCCCCACCAGTTCGCCGTTGCGAAGCACGGTGATGCGGTCGCTCACTTCATAAACCTGCTCCAGGAAGTGGGTGACAAAAATGATGCCCACCCCCCGGCTTTTCAGATCCCGCATCAGGGAAAACAGCATTTCCACTTCCTTATCGTCCAGGGAGGATGTGGGCTCGTCCAGGATCAGCACCTTGCAGTCCATATCCACAGCCCGGGCGATGGCCACCATCTGCTGTACGGCCAGGGAACAGCTGCCCAGCTGCTGCTTGGCCCGTGCCGGAATGCCCAGGCTTTGCAGGATGGCGTCAGCCTTCTTTTCCATGTCCTTCCACTTGACGATCAGTTTTTTGTTGCGGCCGATGTACATATTTTCCGCCACGGTCAGGTTGGGGCACAGGGTAATTTCCTGATACACCGTGGAAATGCCCAGCGCCTGCGCTTCCTGTGGAGAGCGGATGGTCACTTCGCCGCTTCCCTCCAGATGGATGCGGCCTGCGTCCTTGATATGCACCCCGGTCAGCACCTTGATCAAGGTGGATTTGCCGGCGCCGTTTTCCCCCATCAGGGCATGAACCTCGCCCTTGCGCAGAGTAAAGTCCACATTATGCAGCGCCCGCACCCCCGGAAAAGTTTTGCCAATACCACGCATAGACAAAACGACCTCGTTTTGCATATACGTTCCTCCTTCCCTGTACCAGTGTGAAAAACGTCCGAAGCGCGGTGCGGCTGAAACCGCACCGCGCATGGGATTTATATGGGTTTAATTTGATTTGGCCGATTATTCGCCCAGACCGAAGGTGTCGATGTCTTCCTGGGTGATGGTCTTGGCGTCGAAGCCCCGTTCTTCGGAGATGATCAGCTTCTGTTCGATGGTCTCGCCGGCTTCCAGCTTCTGGATCAGACCAGAGATCACTTCAGCCTGGAAGGGAGAGCACTGGCCGTCGTAGTTCCAGTTGCCGGCCAGCAGTTCGCGAAGAGCCCACTTGTTGCAGTCAAAGCCCATCACGATCACATCGCCTTCAACGCCGTGGGTGATACCGGCGTCGTCCAGGGCAGCCACAGCGCCCTTGGCCATGCCGTCGTTTTCAGCGTAGATGATGTTGAAAGCTTCCTTGGAGTTGATCACGGATTCCACGATTTTCTTGGCTTCCGCTTCGTCCCAGGTAGCGGTCTGCTGCACAACGATCTTCCAGGCTTCGTCAGCGGCAACCTTTTCGTCCAAAGCACCGGTACGGCCGATCTGAGCGTCGGAGCCCATGGCGCCCTGGATGTGGATGATGTTGTATTCAGGCAGGTTCAGGCTGATCAGCCATTCCACAGCCAGCTTGCCCTGGTTGGCCATGTCGGACACAACAGCAGCATTGTACAGGCTTTCGTCGCAATCGATCATACGGTCGAACAGGAACACGCCAATGCCGTTTTCCTGAGCGGACTGCAGCACGGCATCCCAGCCGGTGGTTTCAGCGGCGGAGATGAGCAGGTAGTCCACGCCGTCGGTGATGAACTGCTGGGCAGCGGCCAGCTGTTCGTCGTTCTTGAGGGAGTAGAAGGTCTTGGCGGTATAGCCGTTTTCGGCGCAGAATACCTTTTCGAAGTCCTTCACGTTGGCTTCACGATAGCCGGATTCAGAGGGGGGATTGTTCACGATACCAACGGTGATTTCAGCCAGGGCAGCGGTGCAGCCCAGAGCCAGGATGACCAGCATGGCCACCAGCAGACGAGCAAACTTTTTCATGAGGGTACCTCCTGTTTTATTCCTGCATGCGCAGGTTTTTTGTTATCTGTATTGTATATGATACCGCTCCTGTTTACATTCAAATTTTTTCAGTCTTTGCTTCAACATTTTTGGTTCTTTTTCCCTGTTCCCGGATTAAATGAAATTTTTATTCGATTAGTGATACTTTCTTTCGTTTCCCTATGAATGAGCACCAAAGTGTGCTATAATTTTCCTTATGAGGTGGTTTATATGCAGAAACATCCCCATCACGACCATTCCATTGAACAGCAGATCAAACGCCTGCTCTTTACCGTTTTGCCTGTGGCCGGGTGTCTGATTGTGGTGCTGATTGTGATGATGCTGTCCATCAACAGCCAGTACACCAGCGTTTTGCAAAACGCCAATACTGCGGCAGACTTTAACCAGGAATTCAAAACCATGCTGGATTCGGGGATGTACAACCACGTCATCGCCCCCCGCAGCACCACTTCCCTGGACACCCTGCCCATGGACGTACTGGACGATGCTGCGGACGTGCTCCGCCGCCTGGAAAACACCACCACCCTGCGGGACAACCGCTGGCGCATCCGGAGTATGCTGGATATGTGTGAAAACCTGCGGCACTATATGGTGGAAATTGCCCTGGAAGAAAGCTATGACCAGCGGATGGAGCTGCTTGAACGCAACATCCGGGGTGAAACCGGGCTGACTAACCTGATCGAAACCTATATGCACGACTTTATCGACGACGAAGTGCGGGAAATGGCCCGGCTGCAAAAATGGATCTCCAACCAGGTGCTGGCCCTGATTCTCATCGTGGCAGCGGTGGTGGTGGTGCTGGCCGTCGTGATGGTGCTGCGCGCCGTCCGGGTTACCAAGCGCATCACCGGCCCCATCAGCGCCCTGTCCCGCAAAGCCCAGCAGTTCGGCGAAGGGGATTTTTCCTCCGTGCCGGTGGACACCCATATCACGGAGCTGAAAACCCTGGACAGCGGCTTTGACGAAATGGCAAGGCGGGTAGACGCCCTGATGGCCAAGCAGATTGAGGACCAGAAATCCCTGCACCGGGCAGAGCTGGAGCTTTTGCAGGCCCAGATCAACCCCCACTTCCTCTATAATACCCTGGACTCCATCGCCATCCTGGCCGAAAGCCAGCGGGAGGAGGACGTGGTGAACATGGTGACCAGCCTCTCCACCTTCTTTCGCAATTCCCTGAACAAGGGGGAAGATATCATCTCCCTGGAGGCAGAGCGCACCCAGGTGGCCAGCTATCTGGAAATCCAGCAAATCCGTTACAGCGATATTTTACAGTACGAAATTGATATCCCGGAAGAACTGATGGACTGCCAGGTGCCCAAACTGATATTGCAGCCGCTGGTGGAAAACGCCCTGTACCACGGCATCAAAAACCGCCGGGGCATGGGCAAAATCACCGTCACCGGCGAAGCAATCGGCAGCGATATGCTGCTGAAGGTGATCGACAACGGCGCCGGCATGGATGAAGAGCAGGTGAAGGAACTGCAGGCCGGCATTTACGAAGACAAGCACACAGGCCTTGGCCTTGTGAATGTGCATAAACGCATCCGCCTTTACTGCGGCGAGCCCTACGGCCTGATGTTTGAAAGCCAGCCAGGCAGAGGCTCTACCGTATCCATCCGGCTGCCCCAGAGCCGCACCCTGGGAAAGGAGAATGAAACGGCATGAAAAAAAGCACAAAAAAAATAAGCCTGCTTCTGCTGGCGCTGTGCACCCTGTGCCTGACCGCCTGCACCGCCTCCCCTGCCCCCACCGATGAAACCTATGACGATTTTATCCTGGTGGGCTTTTCCCAGGTGGGTGCGGAAAGCGACTGGAGAAACGCCAATACAAAATCCATGCAGGCCGCCCTGTCTGAAGAAAACGGCTACCGGCTGATTATCGACGACGCCCAGCAAAAGCAGGAGCGGCAGATTACCGCCATCCGCAATTTCATCCATCAGGGGGTGGATTACATCATCCTGGCCCCCACCACCGAAAAAGGCTGGGACACCGTGCTGTTGGAAGCCAAGGCCGCCGGCATCCCCGTGATTATTGTGGACCGGATGATCGAATCGGAGGATGACACGCTGTTCACCAGCTGGATTGGCTCCGATTTCAGGAAAGAAGCCAATACCGCCGTCCGGTGGATGGAACAGCACTTTGGCAGCAAGCCCCTGCGCATTGTGCATCTGCAGGGCAATATCGGCTCCTCCGCCCAGATCGGCCGCACGGAAGGGCTGGACGCAGGCCTGCAAAATAACCCCTCCTGGCAGCTGGTTTACCGGGACACCGGGGATTTTACCCAAGCAAAAGGCCAGGAGCTGGTGGAAGCGCTGCTGGCCGACGGACTGGAATTTGATTTGATTTTTGCCGAAAACGACAATATGGCCTACGGCGCCATTGACGCCCTGAAAAACGCCGGGCTGACGCCGGGCAGGGACGTGACCATCATTTCCTTTGACGCCAACCGGGCCGCCCTGGAAATGGTGATTACCGGGGAAATTGCCTACGACGTGGAATGCAATCCCCTTCACGGCCCCCGGGTGCAGAAAATTATCGAAAAGCTGGAAAAAGGGGAAGCCACCCCCAAGCTGACCTTCGTGGAGGAATCCGCCTTCGACGCCGATACCATCACAAGGGAGATGATGGACAGCCGGGGTTACTGATCCTGCCGGGTCAGGTTCCGGTATTCCTTGGGGGTGATCCCCTCCATTTTTCGGAACACATGGCTGAAATAATTGGGCTCATTATAGCCGATTTCCATGGCAATGGCAGAAAGCTTCATATTGGTATTGGCAAGCAGCTCCTTGGCCCGTTCAATGCGCATGGCAGTCAGGTAATTGATGAAGGACCGTCCCAGTGTCTGGGAAAAGACGGTGCTGAAATGGGCGGAGGACAGGCCCACATATCTGGCCACGCTGATGAGGGAAATATTGGGATCGCAGAAGTTTTCCGCCACATATTTCTCTGCCTTGCTGATCACATGGCTGTTTTTGATGCCGGCCAGGCTCTCCTGCTTCGTGCTGACGGCCTGCTGCAAAAGCGCCACTGTCATATCCCGGAAGGTTTCCCTGCGGCCGGAGGCGGCAAAAATGTCATACTGCTCGCTGAGCCGGGCTGCAATATCCTTCACATCCGTGCCCGGCGTTTGCCGGGCCGTTTGCTGTGCGGTAATCTTCATCACGTCCAGCAGTGCATAATACCGCATCAGCATACTGCCAAAGCGGCCGCCCTCCGGCCCCTCCAGCACTTCGTCCACCATCCGGGGAATCTCCTCCGGCGCGGCATGCTGCAGCTTGTGCTGAAAGGCTTCTCCGAAGGGATCCTTCAGTTCCAGCAGGTCCGCCGCCAGCTGGGCCGTGTCATTCACGTCCACCACCTTGCCGATGGCCACACCGCTTACTTTTTTCAATACATCAGCAGCGGTTTTGTAGGATGTGCACACGCCGCTTAGCCGCTGCACGGTGTTGCCGGTTACGGCGGTGATAGCAGGGCAAAGCTCCTTCATTTCATGGCGGAAAATGCTGATGAACCGGTAAATTCTTTCGCTCATTTCTTCCGGGGTCTGGCTGCAGAACAGCACAGTCAGCTGATTGGCTTCGGAAAAATAATATAAGGGCAGTTTCTGCTGGTCCAGGATGTTTTCTGCCATGTTCCGCACCGGCTGATGGCCCATTTCCTCCGACCCCATATCAAACAGCACCAATTGATAACAGGGCCGCACCACGTCCAATTCCAGCGCCCGGGCACGCTCCAGCAGGGTGGAGGTGTTCAGCCCGCCATAGAGCAGTTGCTGCATAAAGTGCTGCCGCAGGGCATGCTGCACTTCGTCCTGGTCATAGCCCTTGGGCAGGGCGCTTTTCTTTTTCTCTTCTTCAATCTGCCAGGCCATGTCCTCAATCACTTTGGTCAGCTCCGCCGGGCGGATGGGCTTGAGCAGGTACCGGTCCACCCCCAGGGAAATAGCCTTTTGGGCCGATTCAAAATCCCCGTAGCCGCTGATGATGATAATCTTCAGCCAGGGCATCATGGCCTTGGCATGGCGAATAAGCCCAAATCCATCCAGGAAGGGCATGCGGATATCCGTCAACACAATATCGGGCATCAGGTCCTGCATCATGGACAGGGCCATTTCCCCGTCGGACGCTTCGCCGCAAAAGGAAAAAGGCCCGGGCATCTGCTCAATCACATTGCGGATGCTCTGGCGGATGAGCAGCTCATCCTCCACCACAAACACCTGATACACGCCTTTCCCCTCCTCCGGCTATGATGTAATTCCGCAAATGGTCCAAATATGACAAATCGGTTCTTATTGCATATAGTATAGCATAACTTCCCTCCCTTTCGCAAGGCACTTTTGCATCCTTTCCCCCATCCCTGACAGAAACATAAAAACACAGGCCCATGAGAGCCTGCGTTCTTTTTCGAAAAATTATTGCCTGGTCTTACGGCTGGAAACCGCGTCGAAGATAACGGCCACCGGCAGCACTGTGCCCTTGACCACATCCCTTATTTCCTTATATCCAGTCAGCAAATCTTCAGCGCATTGGCACAGAAGGCGGGCAACTTTTCCGGCAGGGCCACTACCAGCACGCCAAATTCCTTCCGGAAGGGCACCGGGCCATAGCCCACCAGCTCCACGGACTGTACATCATCCTCCGCAAAGGAACGCAATGTGACGGTTTCGCCGCCCTTTGCGCCCATCATGAAGGCATACACCGCGCCTGCCTTTTGCACAAAGCGGAAGTCGCTGCGGGTCCAGTTGGTTTTATCCTCCGTGAACCCTTCAATCTTCACCCGGGTATCCCCTTCGCCGAACACCCGCCAGGGCCGGGTGCCGTACACCGCCTCGCTGCACACCCGGAACCATTCGCCGATCCTTTCCAGAATATAGTCGGCATATTCGTCAATGGTACCGTCGGGCCGCTGGAGGATGTTGAGCAGCATCACGCCGTTTTTGGAAATGATGTCCACCAGCATTTCAATAATCTGGTCCGGCTGCTTGTAGGGGGAATGCACGTCGTAGAACCAGTTGCCGATACAGGTATCGGTATGCCAGGGGGCGGGCATAATGCCGGGCAGCTGGCTCTTTTCAATGTCCAGAACGCCCACGCTGTAAATAGCGGGGTTGCGGTCCTTTTGCAGATAGACGGCCTGGTTTTCACCGTGCTTCTCGATGGAAGTATTGTACAGCTTTGCCACAATGTCCAGCCCATGCCGGTAGTTTCCCTTTCCGTCAGTGGCGCCGTCGGGATTGGCGCACCAGTGGCTGCCAAAGGGCAGGGAGCCGTCGGTGTAGAGAATCTCCGGCTGGAATTTCTCAATCATTTCGCCAATGCAGCGCTGCCAGTAATCCTGAAACGCCCGGTTATCCGTATACCAGGGGTCGATGGAGGCAGGATTATCGGTTCCGTGCTCCTGATTGGCATGGTAGAAATCCTGATAATCGGGATCATTACCGTCATAGGGCACGCCGGCATAGGGGCCCTGCTTGTCGCAGCCCTTGTTCACCCGCCACCAGGAGAAGGAAGCGCCCAGGTGCTCGCTGATGCCAAAGGGCATGCCGAACTTGTCCGCCGCCTTTTTCCACAGGGCCAGGATGTCTTTTTCCGGGCCCACATTGACGCTGTTCATGCGGTTGATTTTGGAATCGTAATTGAAGAAATGGTCGTGGTGGGTGCCCTGGCTCATGAAATACCGGGCGCCGGCCTTCCAGTACTTTTCCATCAGCCCTTCGGGATCAAATTTCTCCGCCTTCCACAGGGCACAGATGTCCTTGTAGCCAAACTTGGAAGGATGGCCATAGTGGCGCAGATGATACTCATATTGCGGCGTGCCTTCAATGTACATGTTCCTGGCGTACCAGTCGCCGAACATGGGCACGCTCTGGGGGCCCCAATGGCTCCAGATGCCAAACTTGGCGTCCCGGAACCATTCCGGGGCCGCGTATTCCCGGAGGGATTCAAAGGTGGGTTCAAAATGCTTCTTCACAAAAACGCCTCCCTGACATGAAACGATATATGATTGATGATCTGCTGCTTTTATCTTACCCTGTTTTGCACCAAAAGTCCATACAAATTGACCATTTTGGCAAAGCCGTGCTATAATGATTGTAAATGTGTTTTCTATATCAAGGAGTGTTCTTTATGGAAAAACGTACCATTCTCCCTCCCATGTCCCCGGAAAACTTCCCCGAGAATACCAATCTTCCCGAAGGCGTGCGCTGCGTCCGCTGGCAGGACACCTTCGGCTTTGGCGTAGCCTTCACCCCCGGCATCGTCTATGCCACCCGGGATGACACGCCCCTGCACCTGCACCTGTTGATTCCCCGCAACGACCGCAAGGATAACCCGCTGATTGTGTTTGTGCAGGGCAGCGCCTGGTTCAGGCAGGATCTGTACATCCACCTGCCGGAAATGGTGCGCATGTGCCAGAAGGGCTACTGCGTGGCGATGGTGGAATATACCCCCTCCACCGTCTCCCCCTTCCCTGCCCAGGCAGAGGATGTGAAAACCGCCATCCGCTTTTTGCGCAATAAGCCCATCCGCTTCAACCCGGACCGCATTGCCCTGTGGGGGGATTCCAGCGGCGGCCACACCGCCCTGATAGCAGGCTTCACCATAGACGGCTATCCCTCCCGCACCGATGACGAAACGCAGACAGCCGCCGTCAAATGCATTGTGGACTGGTACGCCCCCACGGTCATCAGCGAAATGGCGTTTGAGCCCAGCTGCGGCGAGCACATCCCCGCCGACAGCCCGGAAGGCTGGCTAATTGGCCATCTGCCGGTGCAGGAGCACCCGGACCTGGCCGCCGCCACCGTGCCCCAGGCCTACCTTTCCAAAGACATGCCCACCCCGCCCACGCTGATCATGCACGGCAGCCGGGATATGACCGTCAATTTCCAGCAGAGCATCCACCTCTACGAAGCCATGCGCGCCCTGGGCAAAGAAGTGGAGTTCATCAAGGTGCTGGGGGCGGACCATGGCTTTTGCGGCTTCGCCTGCGACGAAGCCCTGGAAGAAGTGGACCGTTTCCTGAAAAAGCATCTGTAACCAAAAACAACCTGTGCCTTTATCCGTGCACAGGTTGTTTTCCTTTATTCCGTTTCTTTTTGCAGCACTGCCCGCAGGCTGTTCCACTCCTCGTGATCAGCGGAAAAATCTGCATCATTCCGATCCAGATACACATGATGCATCAGCTTGATCACTTCAAACCCCCGCAAAATCACCGGGTTTGGCCGTTCGTTATCGATCAATGCAGCCAGGCGGTTCCGAAACTGTTGTTCCGCAAAAGAGTGTGCTTTTTGAAACACGCAATCCACATATCCATAAGCTGCATGGATCAGCATCATCAGCTCTGCCTCCACTGGCGCAAGGGCGGCACATTCAAAATCCATCAACGCAACCGTTTTCCCCGCATGCCACATGGCATTGGCCGGTGTCAGATCCCCGTGAATGGGCACGCATTGCGCTTGCCGCACGGCCTCTTCAAAGCATCGGATAGAAGCCATTACATTCCTGAACTGGCCCGCATCCAGCAGCTTTTCTTCCAGCAATGTGTCCGCTTCCGCCCGCGCATCATCTGCGCTGCTGAAATACCACAGCGTATCGTTCAAATAAGGGCGCACAGCCTGCCTGGCCATCCGATGCACACATTTTGCCCGCTGCCAAAGCTGTTCCAGGGCCGATGCCCTTTCTTCCCAGTCCAGGCCTTCCCATGCATCCTCCAGATTGGTTCCTTCTATTCTTTTGCAAAGCACCCAGTCACAGCCATCCGTTGTGCCGGCTGACCGGATTTGGGGATACCCAACCGCTTGCGGCAGCAGCCGGGCCAGGCCCGTTTCTCGCCTTAACCGGCCGCTTTCCGTATTCTGCGTGCAGCGCAGCACCCATCCGCCTGCAGTGAAAACATGGTTGGTCCATCCGCCCGAAAGGCGTTTTGGCATTTCCGCAATGCCGTGGACCGCAAAGCATTCCTTTGCAAAAGCAAGCATATCCTTTTCCATCAGATCAACACCCCGTTGCAATGATCCACTTCGTGCTGGATAATCTGGGCCTCAAATCCCGTGAAGGTTTTGATGCGCACCCCAAATTCCTCCGTCTGCCACCGCACCTTGATGGACTGATAGCGCCTGCATTTCCGGGGGCCGCCAAGCAGGGATAAACACCCCTCCTCTGTTTCATAGGGGCCGGATTTTTTGATGATCTCGGGGTTCAGCATGGTCATGTACCCGCCGTCGTGGACAAAGGCAATGATCCGCTTTTGCACGCCGATCATATTGGCCGCCATGCCCACGCAGGTTTCCTTGTGAAATACCAGTGTGTCCATCAGATCCCGGGCAATCTGCCCGTCCGCTTTCGTCGCCGCTTCCCCCGGAATGCCCAACAATACCGGATCGTGAATCAATTCCTTTACCATACCATCTCTCATCCCCGCCAGTTATTGACACCTATTATACTCACCGGCATATCAAAATGCAACATAAAAAGCCTGCATCCGGAAGTGGGTTGCAGGCTTCTTTTTTGTTTCTTTATTCCTGGGGCAGCTTCACCAGCGTCAGATTGCTGATTTCAGCGGTATAGGGCACGGAAACGCCGGTGCCGCCAAAGTCAAAGGCGATCTTGGTTTTCTTGTCGGTGGGGGCTGTCATGGTGAAGGTATCTTCAAAATGCTGGGTTTCGGTCGTCATATCAATGGAAGAGCCGTAATAGGTCTGGTAGGAGCCGTAATCCTGCAGCAGGTTGAAGGTGATGGTCTGGACGCAATCGGCCTTGTAATCAAAGGAAATGCGGTAGGAAGCGCCTTCTTCCACCGTCAGGCCCAGATAGGCCCCCTGGGCGTCCCAGGGATTGGCGCCGCCATGGGCCACCGCGATGGACAGGCCCTCTGCCGTGTAGGTCACTTCCGCCTTGGCCTGGGCGCCGGTGTTGATCCAGTTGCTCCACATTTCCAGGTTGGCGCACAGGTTTTCTTCTGCCTTTTTGCTCATCTTTTCCAGGGTTTCATCATCCAGCAGATAATCGCCGCCGGTGGCTTCGGTGTGCAAAATTTCGAAAATGTAGGGCTCCACAATGGTGTTGCTGCGGCGGCTGATCAGCTTGTAATTGCCGCCGTCGTCCCACCAGAAGCACTTGATGCCCCGCTTCTGGCACATGTCCATCAGATGCTGCACCCAGGTGTAGCGCTGGGCCATGTTTTCCTTATCCACAGCGCCGAATTCGCCGATGATCAGGGGGTAGCCCTGCTTGACGAAGGTGTTGTGAAGCAGCACCAGGCCGCTGTCCAGCTCCGTACGGCCCCAGGTTTTCACGTTGGGGAAATCCGGAGATGTGAAATTGTAGGGGTTATACACATGAACTTCCACAATGATGCGGTCTTCCACCGTATCTTGGGGCACCACCATGGCCTTGGTGATCAGTGCATTGCTCTGGGCGCCGTAGGTGTTCACCACCAGCACACGCTGTGCATTGTTCCCGCCGGAAGCACGCACGGTGTCCACAAACACCTGGTTCAGCCGGTTGGTGGCATCCAGGCATTCCTGGCTGGGGCTGCCCCAGTTTTTCTGGTTATTGAGAATTTCGTTGAACCCTTCAAACATCAGCTTCCCGCCGTAGGGCTCAAACCGTTTGGCAATCTGCTGCCACAGGGCGATAAAAATCCGCTCGTCCTCTTCATGGCCGTCGGGATCGGCATTGAGCCAGCCCTTTTCCCCGGTATCATGGTGTACGTTCAGGATGCAGTACATATCTGCATCCAGTACGTAGTTCACCACTTCCTCCACCCGGCTCATCCAGGCTTCATCCACCTGCAAAGTGTCCGGATCCATGTGGTTATACCAGGTCACCGGCACACGGATGGCATTGACGCCGGTGGACTTCACCAGGGCGATCAATTCCGGCGTGGCATCCGGGTTACCCCAGCAGTTTTCGGAAGAAAGATCGCCGACGGTCATTTCGGTGCCGTTATAGGCGTCCAGCGTGTTGCCCAGGTTCCAGCCGAAGGTAATGTCGTTCACAATATCCCATGCGTTCTGGGAAAAATCCGCTTCCGCCAGGACCGGGGCCTGCCCCATTCCCAGGCACAAAAGCACAGCTGCCGCCAGACACACAAGCCGCTTGATGTTCTGCGTCACGTTGCTCATCCTCCATAATCTCCGGGGTTTGCACCCCGCCGTCTTCTTACCGCGATCCCTTGTCATAGGGAATGCCCTCCGCCTTGGGGGCCAGGCTGTTTTTGCTGGTCAGCGCCAGCACCAGCAGGGAAATGATATAGGGCAGCATATTGTACACCTGGCTGGGCAGGTTCAGGTTTTTCAGCAGGTCAAACCCGGTGTACACATTGCCCAGCGCCCGGAAGAAGCCAAACAGCAGGGCGGCCAGGGCAATCCTGATGGGCTTCCACTGGCCGAAGATCATCACCGCCAGCGCCAGGAAGCCAAACCCGGCCACGCCGTTTTCAAATTTCCAGCTGCTGACGCCGGCCGTAATATACACAATGCCGCCAATGCCGCCCAGCAGCCCGGAAATGAGCACGCCGGCATACCGCATTTTGTACACATTGATGCCCACGCTGTCCGCTGCCTGGGGATGCTCGCCGCAAGCACGAAGCCTGAGCCCAAAGCGCATTTTGTACAATACCACATAGGAAACAACCAGCGCAATCAGCGCCACCAGCATGAACCAGTTGAACTCAAAATTGCCAAAGCGCACAATGAATGTATTGCGGGCACGGGTGTAGATGATATCGCTGGAAACGTCGTTGCCGCCGGAGGCTGCCGTGTTCATGGCCTTCACAGCCACAGTGGCCGCCGCAGTGGCCAGCATGTTCATGGCAGTGCCGGTAATGGTCTGGTCCGCCTTGAAGTGGATGGCCGCCACTGCCAGCAGCAGGGAAAACAGCATGCCGGCCGCTGCGCTGGCAACCAGCGTGGCCAGGATCATCACCGGTGCGCCGCCCATTTCCAGGGGCAAAAATTTCATCACCAATGCGCCGCCCAGGGCGCCCACCACCATGATGCCCTCCAGGCCGATATTGATCACGCCGCTGCGCTCGGAAAAACAGCCGCCCAGCGCTACCAGCATCAGTACCGATGCAAACAGAAGGGTGTATTGCAAAAGCAAAATCATGTTACGCTGCCTCCCTTCTCCGCCTGCAGTTTTGCCTGGGCCGCCTCATCCTTTTTGCCGATTCTGCTTTGCATCACATACCGGAAGAAGCCCACAAATGCACACAGGAAAATGATCAGGCTGGAAATCAGGCTGGAAATCTGGGCACAGTAGTATGTGGTATCCACATAGCTGCCGCCCAGGGTGATGTGCTGAATGAAGAATGCCGCCAGGATGGACCCGATGGGGCTCAGCCCGCCCAGGAACGCCACCGCAATGCCGCTGAAGCCCATGGCCGGAACGGAGGAAATGGTGGTTTCCCATTCTTCGATGCCCGTTAGGTACAACAGCGCCGCACCCATACCGGCCAGTGCGCCGGAGATGGCCATGGTGAGGATGATGTTGCGCCGCTCCTTCATGCCGCTGTATTTGGCCGCATGGAAGTTGTAGCCGGTGGCCTTCAGTTCATACCCGAACCGGGTTTTATTCAGCACCACCCACACCACAACCGCCATAATAATGGCCAGCGGAATGGCAATAGTAACGCTTTTTTCATTACTGAAGAGGGTCTGGATGCCCATCTGGGGCAAAAGGCCCTGGGTATTGTTGCCCCGCACCTGAATGGTGTAGGGGCTCATGGGGTTTTTCACCCCATCGGTGCTGAGCACCATATTGGTGATATACAGCATGATCCAGTTGAGCATGATGCCGGAAATCACCACATTCACATTGCAGAAGGTTTTCAGCGCGCCGCTTGCTGCGCCCAGCAACGCACCGGCAGCCATGGCCGCCAGCACGCACACCCACCAGGGGGCCTTGAAATACAGGGCGAAAAACAGCGCTGCGCAGGCGCCGGCCACATACTGGCCTGCCGCACCGATATTGAACATACCCACCTTATAGGCGAACAATACCGACAGGGCACACATGAGCAGCGGCGCCGTCCGCACCAGCGTCTGCCCCAGGTATTTCAGCTGGGAACGGCTGCTGGAGAACTTGAAAAAGTTTTTCAGGATGACGGTGATGGCTTCAAACGCACCGTTGGGTTCGATGATCAGCAGCACCGCAAACCCAATCAGCAGCCCGCCCAGCACGCAAAGCAGCGAGGCCAGCAGCGTCTGCACGCCATCCTTGCGGATAAAGGATGCAAGTTTTTTCCGGATCATGCCCCCACCGCCTTCCTTTTCGCACCGGCCATGTACAGGCCCAATTCTTCCACCGTGACTTCCTTGGGATTGAACTCTCCCACAATTTCGCCTTCGTACATCACCAGGATGCGGTCGCTGACGTTCATGACTTCATCCAGTTCGAAGCTCACCAGCAGCACCGCCTTCCCGGCGTCCCGCTGTGCCACAATCTGCTGATGGATGTATTCAATGGCGCCCACGTCCAGGCCGCGGGTGGGCTGCACCGCCACCAACAGCTCCGGATTCTTATCAATTTCCCGGGCAATGATGGCCTTTTGCTGGTTGCCGCCGGACATACTGCGGGCTATGGTCACAGGCCCCTGGCCGGAGCGCACATCGTACTGTTCAATCAGCCTCTCCGCGTAGCTCCGGATGGCGCTGCGCCTGAGAAAACCCATGGGGTTGGTAAAGGCAGGCTCGTAATACCGCTGGAGCACCATATTATCTTCCAGCATATAGTCCAGCACCAGGCCGTGCTTATGCCGATCCTCCGGGATATGGCTCATGCCGGATACACTGCGCTGACGGATGGGGACTTTGGTGATGTTTTTGCCGCAAAGGGAGATGGTGCCTTTCTTCACCGGCTCCAGCCCCGTCACGCCAAAGACCAGTTCACTCTGGCCGTTGCCGTCAATCCCGGCAATACACACAATTTCGCCCCGCCGCACACAGAAGGATACATTCTTCACCGCATCCTGGCCGTGCTGCCGGTCGGAAACCGTCATGCCTTCCACCCGCAGCACTTCTTCCCCGGGCATCGCCTCTGCCTTATCCACGGCAAATTTCACATCACGGCCCACCATCATCCGGGAAAGCTCCGCCTTGGTAGTGTTGCCAATCTCCACCGTGCCGATGTACTTGCCCTTGCGCAGCACCGTGCACCGGTCCGCCACAGCCATAATTTCATTCAGCTTGTGGGAAATAAACAGGATGGACTTCCCTTCTGCAGCCAGGTTTTTCATAATCTGCATCAGTTCATCAATTTCCTGGGGTGTCAGCACGGCGGTGGGCTCGTCAAAAATCAGGATGTCGTTTTCCCGGTACAGCATTTTCAAAATTTCCGTGCGCTGCTGCATGCCCACCGTGATGTCGGAAACAAGGGCGTCCGGGTTCACATACAGCCCCCACTTTTCGGACATTTCCATCACCTTTTTCCGGGCCTGCTTCTTTTTCAGGAAGGTACACCTGTCCACAGGTTCCACGCCCAGAATAATATTATCCAGCACAGTAAAGCACTCCACCAGCTTAAAATGCTGGTGCACCATGCCGATGCCCAGGCTGTTGGCGTCATTGGGGTTTTTGATTTTCACCGGCTTGCCGTCAATGCGGATTTCGCCTTCCTCCGGCGTGTACAGGCCAAACAGCACGCTCATCAGCGTGGATTTGCCTGCGCCGTTTTCCCCCAGCAATGCGTGAATTTCACCCTTTTTCAGCTGCAGGGTAATATCGTCATTGGCCACGATGCCGGGGAAGCGTTTGGTGATGTGCAGCATTTCTACTGCATACTGTTCCAAATTGGCCTACCTCCTTTGTAAATGCAGGACACTCCTGCTTTATACACACATATTTGTGCGGTTTTCTCTATCAAACAGTATACCACAGCCACCCCTGCTTTGCAAAGGCTTTTTGGCGGCAAGAAAAAACTGCAGCGCCGGTTTTCATCAGCGCTGCAGCGAATTTCAGGATATGAAATTACTTGATGTTGCCCTGGTATTCCACGGTGGTGTTGGTGACGGTGGGTTCTGCGGTAATGTCGTTGGACACGACGATGGTGCCTTCGAACATGGCCTTCACCATAGCGGTGTAGTCTTCCGCGGTGAACTTGCCGTCTTCAAACTGGGTGGAACCGGCAATCTGCACATAGTTCAGGGAAGGATCTTCGGCAGATACCAGGCCCAGGGTGACGATCTGGCCGGCATAATCAGCCCACTTGCCGTTGATCACAACGTCGGTCAGGGCGTCGATGGTGGCGGGTTCCAGGCCCTTCATGGCGGAGGTGACGGTCAGGTCCTTCCACTTGGCGATTTCTTCTTCGGAAGCGCCTTCGCCGGCAGCATAGAGGTTGATCACAGCAGCCTGGTCCACGTCAACGCCGATCACCTTGGCGCCTTCCACCTTCTTGGCAGCGTCAACAGCAGAGGTGTAGATACCGCCGCCGCAGGCGAACACCACTTCGGTGCCGTTCTGATACCAGTTATCCATGTAAGCGGTGATGTCGGCATCGCCAAAGAACTGGTTGCCGTACACATACTTCACATCCACGGTGATGTTCATTTCCTTGGCAGCGGCGTCGCAGCCCTGCACAAAGCCATAACCGTAGCGGATAACAGCGGGCACAGCCATGCCGCCCAGGAAGCCCAGCTTGGTGTAGCCCAGCTTCACAGCAGCGTAACCGGCCATATAGCCGCACAGTTCTTCCTGATAGATGGCGCAGTACACGTTATCCATGTACACATAATCGGTCAGGTTCCAGTTGTCGGGGTTGTAGTCATACGCTTCGCCCTTGAGCGCCACGCCGCCTTCCAGCAGGTCGCCCTTGGCCACGTCCAGCGCGATGAACTTCACTTCGGGGAATTCGCCGGAGATTTCAGCGATGGTGCCGCCGAAAGCATAGCCGGGCATCACGATCACGTTGTAGCCTTCGTCGATGGCCACTTCCACCTGGGCCACACGGCCGGCGGTGTCATTGGTGGCGGGCTTGAAATACTTGTATTCCACATTGTTTTCGGTGCCGAACTTTACAACGGCTTCCCAGGTGGTCTGGTTGAAGGACTGGTCGGTGATATCGCCGTAGTCGGTAATCATGGCAACTTTCATTTCTTCGGCGGACGCAACGGACACCATGCCCATCAGCATCACCACAGCCAGAAGCAGGGCAGCAAACCTTTTCATGGGTATCTCCTCCTTATTTTTCCGATAGGTTTTTGTGGTTTCAGTATATCATGAATACAATTTGAATGCAATCCAGTCGGAAAAACTTAACAATTGTAGCAAAAACGTATCAGTTTTGCTCCGCCGCCCGGCACACCTGCCCCGCCCATTCCTCCGGATAGCACACAAGCAGCTCTGCATGCATCAGATCATGAACAAAAAACGCCCTGCGCCACCTTCTTTCATGGCGCAGGGCGTAGTCGATTCACTTGAGCAATTCGTCCGTCAGCCGCAGAATTTCCGGGGCAATGCGCTCCCTTTCCTTCTTCAGTACACGGTTGTACACCGGATAGGCCGCAGCAGCCGCCGCCATGCCAATCAGCCCCAGCACAATGCCCGGCACAAACCATACCCCGGCCCACACCATACAGCAGCTCATGCCCAGCCCCATAATCAGTGCGCCGATAATACCCACAATCAGGGAATAGATGGTGGCCTTTTGGGTGACGGACGCGTCCAGCCGCTGCAATTGCTCCATCTTGTTTTCTTCCCTGGGAAGGTATTTGCTGCGGATCGCTTTGATCTGGGCCTGCTCCCCGGCGGAATAGGTGTACTGGAAGGTGTTATTCTGATTGTTCTCCATCGTTCATTACCTCGCTCATTTCTTATTACGGGTGTATTTTACCAATCGTCTGTTGGTGAATTGCTTGCGTTATGTTTGGGATTTGTTAATCCTGATTTTTCTGTTGGCATTGATGATCATATACAGCGCGATGCCCTGCACGATGAGGATCACCGCCGCGCCGCTGATCCCCAGCATGATCTGCCGGAACAATTCACTGCTGTCCTGGCCGAAGGTGGTGAGCAGAGCGTTTTCCAGCGTCAGCATGGACACCGAGGCAGACACCAGCGAGATATCCTTGGCGGCGGAATAGGCGGGGCTGCCGTACTTTTTGTAACGCACCACGTTGATGATGGCCATGGTCAGGGCAGTGAAGGTGTAGGCTGCCATGGCGATGGTGGTGATCTCGCGTTGGAGGAATACACGGATGCGGAACACGAAGTACAGCGTGAAGATGGCCAGCGCCAGGTTCATCACCAGCAGAAGCCAGCCGCATAGGCGGTACTTGCGCCACTCCATGGCGCTGTCCTCACCGGCGGCGTGGTGATGGGTGTGGCGCACCAGCGTCAGGCGCATCAGAGCCAGCAGCAGATAGTACCCGGCCATGGCGTAGAACCACGCTGACTGATGCCACACGCCCAGGCAAAACTGAAACACCGCGTACACCGCATTGAAGCCCACCGCGCTGTACAGGGAGATGTTGATGCGCAGCTGCACGTCATCCTTATACCGCAAGTAGTATCGGTTCTCCCTGCGAAATTTCTGCACCCAGCGGATGATATCGGGAATCCGCAGGCACACCAGTACCAGCCCGTAGAAAGAAAGCGCATAGGCTGCGATGGTCACGGGCGCTGCTTCGCCATGGGTGAGCAAACCGTAGAGCATCAGGCACAAGGCCAGGGGCAGCATCAAGGCGGCCACCAGCGGATGGGGAAAGAGCATCGCTTTCCCGAATTTCTTCCAATCCATCATGCTCTCCCGATCTTCACGGTGAAGGTCGTGCCCTTGTCGAGTTCGCTCTCCACGCTGATCTCCCCGTGGACGATGTCCACCACCCGCTTCACCAGCGCCAGACCCAGGCCGTTGCCGCGGGTGGCGTGGGAAGTGTCGCCCTGGTAGAACTTCTCGAAGATGTGCGCGCCGGTCTCTGCCGACATGCCGCAGCCGGTATCCTGCACCTTCACAATGGCATGCTGCTCGCTGGTAGTCAGCGTCAGGGACACCGTGCCGCCTGCCGGTGTGAACTTGAAGGCGTTGGAGAGCAGGTTGTTCCACACCAGACTCAGCAGCTCCCTGTCAGCGCATACCTGCACGTCCTCGGCAATGTCGGTTTCGATGTCGATGCCCTCCCGCTCCCACACGCTTTCGTATTGCAGCAGGATCTCGCAAAGCTGCTCGCCCAGGTCGAAGGCCTCGGCCTTGGGGAAGATCTGCTGGTTTTCCAGCTTGTTCAGCTTGAGGATGTTGGTCACCATATCCGCCAGGCGGCGGGCGCTATTGGAAACGCCCTGGGCGTACTCGATGCGCTTGTCTTCCGGCAGGTCGGGGGCTTGCAGCAGCGTGCCGTAATTCTGCATCACCGCCAGGGGCGTTTTCATCTCGTGGGATACATTGGAGATGAAGTCCGTCCGCAGCGTCTCCACGCCGGAAAGCTCCTGCGCCATGCGGTTGAAGCAGTCGATAATCTCAAAGAAGCTTTCGTCATTGGTAAAACGGCTGGGCTTATCCACCCGCACGGAGAAATCTCCTGCCACGATGCGTTTGGCCGCGTCCGCGATGCGGCGGGCGGTGCGCTCCACGGTGAGTTTGCGGCGCAGGGCGTCGAGCAGCGTAAACAGCACGCTGAGCAAGATCACATTGCCAAAGGTCAGCTTGGCAGCGGTGCCCAGGTTTTCCTCCGTCAGCACCACGCCCAGGGAGTCCATCAGCGCGTTGGCGAACAGCAGGATGCAACAGGTTACCAGGAACGCCGCCAGCAGGAAAAACACGATGTAGTGGTTCAGCCCACGCAGGAATCGCTTCACTTGATCACCGCCTTGTAGCCAAGCCCGTGCACGGTCTTGATCTCGAAATCGTCGCAGTCGGCCAGTTTGCTGCGCAGCTTGGTCATGTACACATCCACCGCACGGGGGGCGGTATCGGAATCTGCATCCCAGAATTCGTCCATCAGCTGCTGCCGGGTGAAGGTCTTCTTGGGATAGCTCAGCAGCTTGTACAGGATGTTGAACTCCCGCTTGGTCAGGCTGATTTCTTCACCATTCAGCGTGGCGGAGAACTCGTCCGCGTCCATAACAAACGCGCCTACCTCCAGCTTGCGGCTGGCGGCAATCTTCGCCCGGCGCAGCAGCGCGCCAATACGCAGGAACAATTCGTCCAGGTCGATGGGCTTGACCATATAATCGTCCACGCCGATGCGGAAGCCCCGCTGCTTGGAGGCAATATCGTCCCTGGCGGTCATGAACAGAATGGGGATGTTCTCGTTCAGCGCGCGGACGTTTTCGGCGAACTCAAAGCCGTCGATGCCAGGCATCATGATGTCCGACACCACCAGGTCAAACATGGTATCGTACATGGCGTCATAGGCGTCGGTGGCGTTGAGGCAGCCGGTGGCCTCGTAGCCGGAACGGTTCAGAAACGCGCACACCGTCCGGTTCAGGTCGCGGTCATCCTCTACAACAAGAATCTTGAACATGGCAAAAGGCTCCTATTCTCAGATTACAGGATCAGTATATCACATAAATGTTTCTGTTTTGTTTATGCCGTATAAAAAACAGGCCCGGAAAGCGTATCCGGAGCCTGTTTATGAATCCTTACTTGCCCTGTGCTTTGCTGATGCGAGCCTCGGCCTCTGCCTTGCGCTGATTGGCTTCTTCGATCTGCTTGTCGCGCTGAGCCTGCATCATGGCCTTGCGGGTTTCGGGGTTGCCCATAGCCTTGGCTTCCTCCCACTGGGCTTTGCTTTCTGCCTTGGCGGCGGCAAAATTGGCCTTATCAACTTCATGCTGCGCCCTGGCACTTTCTTTCATATCGTTGAATGCTTTTTTCAGAAATTCAGTCATGGTTTTGTCCTCCTCAATATAATCTTTATTTCAGTCCCTTGAATACAGGAATGATACCCAGGCCCAGCACAATGCCCACAATGCCCACAATGATGCCGGGGACCATCATGCCCTCAAACGCCATAATCATGGCCATGCCGGTACCCAGCACCAGCGCAGCCAGCACACAATAGGCCGCCTTGCCCACCTTGTTCCAGTCAATGGCAGGCACAGGCTTGCCCGCCATAATCCACCGCATCAGGCCGATCACCGTCAGCGTCACAGCGCCCAGCGCCGTCACCGCCACACCGGGGCCGAAGGCGTTCCATTCCGGCAGCAGGCACATGCACATTCCCAGGGCAAACATCAGCCCTCCAACCACCGTCAGTACCAGAAACATAAAATTCTTTTTCGTCATCTTTCTTTTCCTCCTCATCCTGGCATTTCTTGCTGCCAACGATGAAGATTCTACCCTGCCCGGTTTTCTGTTTTGTCAGCATTTTGTTTATGAAATATTAATCTTCTCATCCTTTTTCCCGGCCGGAGACGGTAAAAAACACAGTAGCCATGGGACAAAAATTATGGTATACTGTTTCCACATGAATCCCCAATAAATAAAATCGAGGATGAACACCGATGAAAACAACCACCCTTTCTTTGAACGGCCGGTGGAGCATGGCCTGGTGCGATATCGGCACGGGCGCACCGGATGCGCTTTCTGCTCTCCCCTCCCTGCTCTATACCGTGCCGGGGGATGTGCACACGCCGCTGATTGAAGCGGGCATCATTCAAGAACCCCTTTATGCCATGAACAGCCTGGACTGCACATGGATGGAGAAGAAGGAATTCTGGTGCCGGCGCACCTTTGTGCTGGAAAAGGACGATCTGGCCCCCTCCATGCAGCTCACCTTTGAAGGGCTGGACTGCACAGCGGATATCTATCTCAACGGCCGGAAAATTGGCCGGCACAACAACGCCTTTGTGGAAATTACCTTTGATGTGACGTCCTGCCTGCATCCCGGGGAAAACACCCTGCTGGTGCGCCTTGATGAAGGCCTGCAGGAAGCCAAGACCCACGACCTGGAAGACATGGGCACCATGTGGAACAACGAACAGCCCTGGCGGGTGTGGATGCGCAAGCCCCAGTACGTCTACGGCTGGGACTGGACGGTGTGGCTTTTCTCCTGCGGCATCTGGAAGGATGTGTACCTGACCGCCTGCCGCCAGGCGGCCATTGAAGATGTGTACGCCCGGCCCGAGGAAGACACCCTTTCCGAAAGGATGCCCTGCCGGGTGGCGGTGGACGTGGAAACCCGCATCGTAACCGATACTCCCCTCACCCTGTCCTGCACCATTTGGGACGCTGACGGGAACGCTGTGGCTTGCCACAGCCAGCCCCTGGAAAATGCAAAAACCGCCCTTTCCTTCACCATCCCCAAGGCCCGGCTGTGGTGGTGCAACGGGCTGGGCGACGCCCACCTGTACCGGGTGGAAGTAACGCTCACAAACCAGCAGGGCGATCAGGTGGATGTGCGCACCCAGCTAATGGGCCTTCGCACCATTTCCCTGCAGGAACCGCAAATGGAAGCGGGCGAAACCGGCTTTGTGTTCCATCTCAACGGCGTGCCGGTATTCTGCAAGGGGGCCAACCATGTGCCCTGCGACTGCCTGCCCGGCCGCATCACCCCCGAAAAGGAACGGGCGCTGATTGCCCTGGCCCGGGATGAGCATATGAACATGCTGCGGGTATGGGGCGGCGGCGTGTATGCATCGGAAGCGCTGATGAACGCCTGCGACGAGATGGGCATCATGGTGTGGCACGATTTTATGTACGCCTGCGGCTATTACCCCGTGCATGTGCCCGCCTTCCGGAAAGATATCACCCTGGAAGCGCGCAAGGCCATCCGCCGTCTGCGCCGGCATGCCAGCCTGATCGGCTGGGCGGGGAACAATGAAATTCAGGAAATGTACCATTCCCAGAAGCAGCATCGGCCTTCTCTGCCCTGGTACGGCGGCGATATTTATGAAAAAATCCTGCCCTCCCTGGTGCAGGAAATGTGCCCCCGCCTGGTGTACCGGCAAAGCAGCCCCCACGGCGGCGAATACCAGGCCGACTGCCGCCACGGCGACCAGCACATCTGGGTATTGACCCATGTGGACAGCCACCCCCATTACCTGGATTTGTGGCGGTTTGTGGAGTTCAAGGTGAAGTTCCTCAGCGAATTCGGCATCATGGGCGCCATGCCCATGGAAACGGCGCTGGGCTGTATCCCGGCGGAGCATATGCGCCCCGATGATCCCATCTGGCTGCATCATACCAACTCCTGCCAGGACCATACCCTGCTTTCCCGCATGGAAAAACAGTATTTCGGCGACGAAGAATTGTCTCCCCAGCAGTTCATCCTGCGCAGCCAGGCCCTGCAGGCGGAGATCACCCGGCACATGTATGAGGAATTCCGCCGGCAGAAATTCACCTGCGCCGGGCTTTTGTTCTGGACACTGTCCGACAGCTACGGCGTGCACAACTGGTCCCTGATCGATTATGCGCTGCGCCGCAAGCCCATCTACTATGCCCTCAAACAGGCCATGGCCCCCCTGGCGCTGTGCGTGAAAGGCTATGAGGTGCAAAACGACGAGGGCCGGGTGCACTGGAAGGAGCACTGGAAAACGGATGCCGGCAAGCTGGAAATCTGGGGCATGAACGATACCCTGGAAGATCGGCCCGCCCGCCTTGAATGGACCATGATGACCCTGGATGGCCGTGTCCTCACGGAAGGCAGCCAGGACGTGTGCCTGCCTCAAAACGGCTCCGCCCGCCTGACGGATGTGGATCTTTCCGTCCTCACCTTTGACCCTGCCGATGCCGTTTTCCGCGCCCGGCTGATCAAGAATGGAAAGATCGTCAACGAAACCAAGTATTTCTTCACCCCCTTTGCGGATATGATCCCCGGGGATATGCCTGTGCAGTGCCTCAGCCGCCCCCTGGAAGAGGGCAAATACGAAGTGACCCTCACCGCCCCCCGCTTTGTGTGGATGGCCCATCTGGCCGAGCCGGACGGCACCACCTACAGCGAAAACGACTTTGAACTGTGGCCGGGCGAAAGCAAAACGATTATTGCTTCCACCTGCGACCCCCATTTCACCCCCGCCCTCCACTGGATGGGCAAAGAACCCTAATCAAACAACAAAGGCGGAGCCGTCAGGCCCCGCCTTTTTTCATTCCAAATGCTTCACCCCAGCGTTTTTTCAAAAATCCGCTTCAGCACATCCGCCGGTATCTCCTGGTTCAAATAAATCTGCAGCATCCCTTTGGGGGTGAATTTGTATCCCTTCAATTCTTCCCGATGGGCAACAGCTGCCTTTGCTTCGATATTCAGATGATCCCGGAATAAAATCAGCCGCACAAACCGCTCCCCCACAGAATACGTGGGCATTGCGGCCCACATTGTTTCCAGGGGCTCGCTTTCTGTACTCTCATAAATCAGCTGCCGCACCTGCCGGTACATTGCCGCCGTCTCATTTGGATATTTTTCCAGATACGCTTCAATCCGTTGGTTCATGGTTGTCTCCTCAGCAAGATTGTTTGTCACGTTTCCGGTGTCCAGCCCGCTTGGGGCTGATGCTGGGGCAGGGATAAAAACCACTTCACCCCAAACCGGTCCCGCACCATGGCGGCGCAGGGGCTCCAGGGAAGTTCCCCGATTTCCATCTCCACCTTCCCGCCGTCCGAAAGCACCCGGAAGGCCTGTTCCAGTTCATACCGGTTTTCAAAGGTCACGCCAAGCTCAATGGGATGCACCTGCGCATAAGTATCCCCCTTTGCCTCCACCACAGAGCAGAAGGGTTCCCCATTCCTGCTCAGCTCCGAATGGAAAAAGGTGCCGTCCCGGTTCAATACATGATAGCCAAGCTCCAGCCCGAAAGCCGCCTGATACAGCCTGATTGCTTCCGGGCTTCCCTTTACATAAATGCCAATGCCAATCATGATATCTTGCCTCCTTCATCATCCAGCAGATAATGCAGCATCTTTTCCGGGTTTTCCAGGAAGCGCCGGGTTACCTGATAATGCTCCGTTTCCCGGTAGGAAACGTTTCGGATGCCCCCTTCGCTCAGCTCCAGAATTTCCGCCCCGGGATAGGCCATCAGGATGGGCGAATGGGTGGAAATGATGAACTGGCTGTTTTGCTTCACCAGATGGTCCATGGCAGAAAGCAGGGTCATCAGCCGCATGGGCGACAGCGCCGCTTCCGGCTCGTCCAGAATATACAGGCCGTTGCCGCCAAAGCGGTGCAGCACCACGGAAAGAAAGCTTTCCCCGTGGCTTTGCTCATGCAGGGATACGCCACCAAAGCTTTGAATCACCGGTGCTCCAAGCCCCCCTGCTTCGTCCATCTCGTCAATATTGGTGGCCACGTTGTAAAAGCTTTCCGCCCGCAGGAAAAAGCCGTCCTTGGGGAAGCCGTATTTGGAAAGCCGGATGCATTCATGCAATGAGGAATGGGTGGCCCGGGTGGAAAAGGAAAAATTGCGGGTGCCGCCCTCCGGATTAAACCCGGCGGCCACCGCAACGGCCTCCAGCAGGGTGGATTTGCCGGTGCCGTTCTCCCCCACCAGAAACGTGACAGGGGCCTTCAATTCCAGCCGCTGCATTTTCCGCAAATGCTTCACCGCCGGGATCTCGTTCAGGTAGGACCCCTCTGCCACATCTCCTGTCCAGATGATCTCCCCGATATAGCGATTCTTTGCAAGCGCCACCCGTTTCACCTCCATCAGCATGGTTTTCTGATTTTCATCTGTCTGTATTATATCAAATCTTCCGCCGGGATACAACGGCTATTCCATTTGAAGATCAGGCCAGCATATGTGAATACTTAGAGTTGATTATCCTGAGGTTTTACCAGAAGAATAATCACATGATTGCCCTCAAGTTCCTTTTCGAGTTGTTCTATACCTTGAATGTCATGTATGGGAAATATGTTTATCCTCCTTGGTATCTCTTTTATCAAGCATAATCAAAATGTAATCACCATGAAGGTGCGCTGGACAATGTCAAGAGTACATTCAGTGGATGGAGGACTCCTTCCCCAACAGAAAACCAAAAGCATAAAAATCCCTCCTGCATGAACATAAGCGTTCATACAGGAGGGGTTTCCTCTTGTGTGATGATCGTGGGGATTTTGATGACAGTATCAAAACAGTATCAAATCTGTTTTGAGATGCCGCTTTTGCCCGTGTTTACTGGGAAAAACGGAGGCTGTTCATTACTCCCACGCGCCCAGTTGAATCGAAGCTTAACGCAATGCGTTTAGGTTTTGTTGCTTGTGGTGGGCCGATTTGAGGCATTCTATCCTTGGGATAAAGCCTATTCGGACTTTTGCTATCAAAATTCTATCACCGCCAGGATATCAACGGTAACGCCCACCGCCGATCCCGGATGGCTCAATTACATTATAGCATACTTCTGCTGATTTATCCAGAGGGTGTTGGATTTTTTACAATGTGCCGGAGATGCTTGGATTATGCCATTTATACATGGAAGATTTTTCTCGTGCGGTAATGAAATGCTTACACCGAAGACCTCTCCACAATCGAGCAATGGATGATCTCTCTGACCGGCGGCACCGAAGGATTGTTGATCTTCTCCATGATGTGCAGCGCGGCGCTGGTGCCGATCTCGGTCGTTGGCAGCTGTACGGTGGTCAGCGGCGGCTGAAGGTAG
>JAFQHP010000006.1 GCA_017397895.1 Clostridia bacterium | reverse complement strand
CTGCTGATTACAAATCAGCTGCTCTACCGTTGAGCCACGCTAGCATGTCTAAAAAATATTTGTGTTGTAGAAAAATGGCGACCTGGAACGGGCTCGAACCGTCGACCTCCAGCGTGACAGGCTGGCATTCTAAACCGACTGAACTACCGGGCCGTAAATGGTGGGCCTTCAGGGACTTGAACCCCGGACCAACCGGTTATGAGCCGGCAGCTCTGACCAACTGAGCTAAAGGCCCAAGGCTTTCCAGCTAAAGGAAAAATGGTGACCCCGCCGGGACTCGAACCCGGGTTACCGCCGTGAAAGGGCGGTGTCTTAGGCCGCTTGACCACGGGGCCACGTTCTACAGGATACCCTTCGCCGGTGTTTGGAAAACTGGTCGGGGTGAAGGGATTCGAACCCCCGGCCCCATGCTCCCAAAGCACGTGCGCTACCAGACTGCGCTACACCCCGAAGGTTTTTCCTGGCGCCACTCTTGCGGCGACGAATGTTATTATACATAAACCCGCACCGTTTGTCAACACCTTTTTTGAAAAAAAATTTCGCATTTTTTTCTTGCCGGAAAAACACCGTTTTTTTGACACAAAAAAGAAGAATACACCCCCTTCCCCCTTTCCTTTTGCCCCCTTCTTCCTATATAATAGAGAAAAGATCATTTCATATTCTGTGTTACAGGGAGGCTGTTTATGCGCGCATTATCCTTATTGCTTTCGTTCATCCTGGCCCTGATGCCCCTATCCGCCGCACTGGCACAACAGGAGGAAACCGCCATGACCTATCCGGACCCCAAAGTATTGCCCGCCCTTTCCGAAATGCCGGAGCTTCTTCGCTTCCGGGACGGCACGGAAGTGAAAACCGCTGAGGACTGGCAGCGCCGGAAGGACGAAATTATGGGCCTGTACCGCCACTACATCTACGGCTACCTGCCGGACCCTGCCGGAGAAACCGTTTCCTACACCCTTTCCCCCCTTTCCGACGGCACCGGCTATGACATGACTGTCACCGTATCCGCAGGCGAAAAGACCGCCTCCTTTACCGTCACCGTCACCCTGCCCAAAACGGAAGCACCCCAGGGCGGCTATCCCTATTTCGTGGAATACATCTGGGCCTGGCCCGGCTTCCCCGCCGTTTCCCAGAACCAGCTTTACGCCGCCTCCCGGGGCTATGCGGCCATTGCCTACAACCCCATCCCCGTGGCTGCCGACAACAACACCTATACCGGCGCCTACTACACCCTGCACCCCTTCTACACCAAGGACCCCACCGACAAAACCGGCGTGCTGCTGGCCTGGGCCTGGGGCGTGAGCAAGATCATCGACGCCCTGGAAATGGGCGCCGGGGCCGAAATGAACCTGAACCCCAGCTTGTCTCTGGTGGGCGGCGTATCTCGCTACGGCAAAAGCGTGGCGGTGGCCGGCATCTATGACGAGCGCATCAAGGTGGTCATCCCCTCCTGCTCCGGTGCCGGCGGCCTGGCCCCCTTCCGCACCTCCAACCAGGGCAAAATGTATGACCTTACCTCCCTTGGCGGCCCTGCCCAGTGGACCAACGAATCCCTCAACGAGCCCCTTTCCAACCTGAAAGGCGGTGAAAGCTATTGGTTCACCTGGAATTTCCGCTATATGAGCAGTCCGGAAGTGATCCCGGTGGAGCAGTACATGCTCTCCGCCCTGGTGGCAGACCCCGGCCGGCACATGATCGTGGTGACCGGCATCACCTCCGAAGGCTGGAACAACACCGAAGGCCAGTGCTTCTCTTACCTTGCCGCCCAGCCCGTGTGGGAAATGCTTGGCTGCCCGGACCAGAACAACATGATCATCCACCTGGACGGCCACGCCATTTTGCAAAGCGATATGGAATACATTCTGGATTACTGCGATGTGCACCTCCTTGGCAAGGATCCCGCCGGGGTGGAACGGGACCTGTCCCAGATGAAGGGGAACCTTTTCCTCCAGCACAACCGGGACGTGCTGGGCGAAGAATTCGCCCCCTATCTCCCCTGACGGCAATCAAAAACCCCGGCCGCTTATGGCCGGGGTTTCTTTATGCGCTTATTTCAGGGAATACTTTTCGATATAGGCTTCGAACTTTTCGGCAAACTGGGTGCTGCCGCTGCGCATAGCCTGCAATTCTTCATGCAGGTTCAGGTTGTGGTGGGCGGTATCGATCACGCAGCCGGCGATATTGGAGCAATGGTCGGAGGTGCGTTCCAGGTTGGACAAAAGATCGCTCCAGATAAAGCCCATGCCGATGCTGCATTCGCCCTGCTGCATGCGCTTGATGTGGCGGTTGCGCAGCTTATCCCGCATCTTGTCAATGACCTGTTCCAGGGGCTCCACATCCATGGCCAGGGACAGATCGTTATTCACAAAGGCGTTCAGGGCGTTATCCAGAATTTCTTCCACAGCGGCAGAGAAGGTGGCAAATTCCCGGGAAGCCTGTTCCGTCATGGCCAGCTTCTTTTCCCGCATTTCTTCTGCGGATTCCAGGATGTTGACAGCATGGTCGGAAATGCGTTCGAAATCGCCGATCACTTTGAGGAACTTGGTGGCTTCTTCACTGTCCGCCTGGCTCATGCGCTCGGCGCTGAGCTGGATGAGGAAAGTGCCCAGCACGTCCTCATAATGGTCGCTGAGCTTTTCGTCGGCCCGGATACTTTCCGCAAGCTCGGGGGAAGGATCTTTCAGGGAGCACAGGCTGTTTTTGAAGGCGCGGATGGATACTTCCGCCATTTCACGCACCACATTGCCGCACTGCTGCAGGGCCACAGGGGGCGTGGCCAGCAGGCGGGTGTCCAGTTCCACCTTCTTTTCCTCATCCTTGGAGGAGGGCACCATGCGGATGGCCAGCTTTTCCAGATAAGCGGCAAAGGGCAGCAGTATGATGGTGATGGCAATCTTGAATGCAGTATTGATAACGGCCACGCTGACCATGGTGGCCTTTTCGTCCAGGAAAGCAATCTGCAGATTGTCCTTCACAATCCAGAAGAAGGGCAGCAGAATAATGGAACCGATGATGTTGAACATCAGATGGGCCACGGCGGCACGGCGGGCTTCCGGCTTGGCGCCGATGGCGCTGAGCATGGCCGTCACGCAGGTGCCGATGCCGGTACCCATCACCATGGGAATGGCGGCGCCGTTGGTGATGGCGCCGGTTACCGTCAGGGCCTGGATGATACCCACGGACGCGGAGGAGGACTGGATAATGGCCGTCAGTACCGCACCGGCAAGCAGGCCCAGCAGGGGATTGTGATTAAAGGCAAGGAACAGATTGCGGAACCAGTCCTGGTCTTCCAGGAAGCCTACGGCGCCGGTCATCAGCTCCATACCGGCCATCAGGGTGGCAAAGCCCAGCAAAATGGAACCGGTATCCTTTTTCTTGTTGCTCTTGCAGAACATATAGAAAACGATACCAATCATGGCCAGGATGGGCGTCCAGGCGGTGGGCTTGAGCAGGTTCAGAAACTCCAGGCCGCCGACGCCGCCTTCGATGCTGGTCATGGCAACCAGCCAGCTCGTCACCGTGGTGCCCACGTTGGCGCCGATGATCACGTTGATGGCCTGCTTGAGGGTCATCATGCCGGAGTTCACAAAGCCTACCACCATCACCGTGGTAGCAGAGGAGGACTGAATAACGGAGGTAACGCCAAGGCCGGTGAGGAAACCGGCAATCTTATTTTCCGTCAGTTTGCTCAAAATGGAGCGCAGGCCGCTGCCGGCACGACGCTCCAGACCGTCACCCATCACGCTCATACCAAACAGGAACAGGCACAGGCCGCCCAGCATGGACAATACGCTGAATAACCAATCCATTGTCATTCTCCTTACACTGTCTAAATGTTTTTCTGGCATATTACAACCTGTTCAGTGTATCATAAAAAACAAACGAAATAAACCGGTCTTCAACAATTTTTTTGATAAATTTCCGCTATTTTATTTTTCGGTCATCTTTTGTTCTTTTGCCGGAAATACAATTGTAACTTTTTCCCCCAGCCGTAAAGGCACCGGGTCGCCGCAGTCCTTTTTTGCCTGTCCTCGGAAAATATTAACTTTTTCACGGATTCTGTTACAAAAAATAGAAATAAATGTATATTATGCGGCTTTTTGCATATTTTTACACAATGCGAACATTTGCTTGCGCCACAATTTGTGGAGGAAATTGAAAGGCAATACCACATTTTGAAATTCAAAGTTATCCACACCAGTTCCTGTTGCATGGCCCATTACGCCGGGAAAAATTGGCCAAAACCCTTGAAAAAGGGGCAAAAATCTGGTATGATGTCATCGTGGTTTAAAAACGAAAGGTTTTTCCCCAAAAGTTATCCACACCCCGAAGGTCCTGCGGCCGCACCGGGTATATTTTTTTCTGCCCTTTCGGCGCTATTATCCCGGCATTATCATGCATTCATCATGCAACAGAAGCGGAGAGAATTACCTTGGATAAATTGACGATCTGGGAGCAGGCCTGCTCCGTCATGCGCACAGAAATGACCCAAGTCACCTTCGATACCTGGATCAAGGCTGCCCTCAAGCCCCTTGGTTTTTCCGGCGACCAATTTTTTATTGAAGCCGTCACGGATTTTTACCACCAGTTTGTGGTGCCCCGGTATGCGGTGCTCATCGGCAATTCCCTGTCCCAGGTGATGGGCCGGCCCATGAAAGCCCAGCTGCTCACTCCCGCCCAGGCCCAGGAATACAAAGAAGGCGTCACCCCTGTGGATAACCGCCCTGCCGAAAACGCCGGGCTGAACCCCAAATACACATTCGATACCTTTGTGGTGGGCAACAATAACCGCTTCGCCCATGCTGCCGCCCTGGCCGTAGCCGAAGCCCCTGCCGACGCGTACAACCCCCTGTTCATCTACGGCGGGGCCGGCCTTGGCAAAACTCATCTGCTCCATGCCATCGGCCACTATATCCTGTCCCAGAGCCCGGACAAGCGCATCCAGTACGTCACCTGCGAAACCTTCATGAGCGAAATGGTCACCTCCCTGAACAAAAAAACCCAGATGGAGTTCCGGGAAAAATACCGCAATATTGATGTGCTGATGGTGGACGATGTGCAGTTCCTGGCCAACAAAATCGGCACCCAGGAAGAATTTTTCCACACCTTCAACGCCCTGCATACCGCCGGCAAGCAGATCATCCTTTCCTCCGACAAGCCGCCCAAGGAAATTCCCAAGCTGGAAGACAGGCTGCGCAGCCGCTTCGAATGGGGCCTGCTGGCCGATATCTCCAAACCGGACCTGGAAACCCGCACCGCCATTTTGCAGCGCAAGGCGGAAAGCGAAATGCTGCATGTGGAGCCCCAGGTGCTCACCATGATCGCTGAAAAAGTATCCTCCAATATCCGGGAGCTGGAAGGCTGCCTCACCCGGCTCATCGCCTTCTCTTCCCTCACCGGCCGGGCTGTGGACCAGCAATTGGCAGAGGAAGCACTGAAGGAAGTGTTCGCCCACAACGAACCCCGCCACGTCACCTGCCAGGACGTAATGAACGCCGTGGCCAGCTACTATAACGTTACCGTGGCCGACCTGCAAAGCAGCCGCCGCAGCCGCGACGTTACCGTGCCCCGGCAGATTGCCATGTATATTGCCCGGGAAGTGGTGGGCGCACCGCTGACCATGATCGGCGATTGTTTCGGCAAGCGGGACCATTCCACCGTCAACCACGCCTGCAACAAAGTGCGGGATGAAATGAAAATCTCCCCGCCCCTTTGCAAGCTGATCAACGACCTCACCCAGCAGCTTACCGAACACTAACCAGGCCAGGGCCGTGCCCTGGACCCATTTGCGGAAGTAGTGGACTTGTCGAACAGGCAATCTCCCGCTGTTGCTTGGGAAGACCTGAGGGGCGTTGCCCCCTCAACCCCCACAAGGGGCATCGCCCCTTGACCCAGTGGCGGAAGTAGTGGTCTTGTATACCAAACAGTTTCCCGCTGTTTTTTGTAACACGCAGAGACCCCCATGGGGGAAGAAGATAGAAACATTGCGAATTGGCTGCGGCACTGCCGCCACGGGCCGGCGGTGTTCCACCGCCAACCGGATGCCCTGGCATCCGGGGAAAACGAAAAAATAAGCGGCGAGAGAATACATTCTCTCGGCCGCTATTTTTATCGTTTTCATTGTGCCCGTGGCTGACACCCCATCGTTTCCTCAAGCATCATGCGGAAATAACAAATTTTTGCAAACCACGTTTTATCGCATACCGGGTGCAGGGGCAATGCCCCTGCCGCGGGGCACGGGGGCGAGCAGCCCCCGAAACGTTTCCTCAAGCACCATGCGGAAACAACAAACTAAAACATAACTCGCTTTATCGCATACCGGGTGCAGGGGCAATGCCCCTGGCGCGGGGCGCGGGGGCGAGAAGCCCCCGAAACACCTCCTCAAGCCACGCGCGAAAGCAACACGCTTCCTCCGCACCGGCTGTTTCACGCACCGGGTGCAGGATTTTCTTGGTTTTCCAACGGCTTTGTGTTGCATTTCCGGCCAAAATGGCGTATCATAAGGAAGTAAAAAATTATCTTCCGATAAAGGAGCATGAACGATTATGGAAAATACCGTCACCAAGGATATGGCCATTGGCAAGGTGCTGAGCATCCACCGGGGCACCGCCCGCATTCTGATGGAGTTTGGCATGCACTGCCTGGGCTGCCCCCACGCCACCGCGGAATCCCTGGAAGACGCCTGTGCCGCCCACGGCGCCAATGTGGATGAGCTGGTGCATCAGCTGAACGAATTCCTGGCTGAAGCCAAGTAAGATGCGCATCCAGTCTGCCGGGGAAGCCCTTTTCCTGGCCTGCGAGATGGAGAAACAGGCCATCCGCCTGTACGAGCGTGCCCTGATCCTATTTCAGGACACGCCTTCTTCTCAGGCTATCTGTCAAATTCTGGCAGAAGAAAAGAGTCACCTGGCCCATTTTGAGCGATTGGGCAAGGAAGCCTGCTCCTTCGAACAGGCGGAGCTGCTTTCCGCCCAGGCGGCAAAAACCCTATATTCCGGCGGCCTGATGGCGGCCCAGCGCAAGGGGGCGTTTGCCTCTCCCCTTTCGCTTTATTGCCATGCCGCAAAGGAAGAAGAAAACGCCATTGAAACCTACACCGCATTTGCCAACAAGCTTTCCGGGGAAGCGGCGCAGGCCTTTTTGACCATTGCCAACGAAGAAAAGCGCCACCTGGAAGAATTTCAGGGCTTTGCCAAGGCCCTGGGAAATGAGGAAAAATCATGATGCTCCAGCCCACCCTGGCCTCTGTGCAGCGGGATCAAAAATTTGAAGGCTTTCTGCTTGTCCGCACGGCGGACCAGCGCACCTCCTCCAACGGCGGCAAGTACCTGGACATGACGCTGTGCGACACCTCCGGCGATATCAACTGCAAAATGTGGGACGGCACCATACCGCCTCCCCGGCAGGGCAGCATTGTGAAGGTGCGGGGCACTGTGCAGGAATACAACGGCCGGCTGCAGATGCGCATTGAACGTCTGCGCAATCCCGGCCCGGAGGACGATATTGATATCTCCGCCCTGATGCCCTGCGCCCCGGAAAAACCGGAAGTGATGCTTGCCGAAATCAACCGCACCATTGAAAACATGCAAAGCCCGGAGCTGAAGGGCATCATGCGGGAAATGATCAAAATGTGCGGGGATAAACTGATGTACTACCCCGCCGCTCAGCGGCTGCACCATGCGGAGCGCAGCGGCCTTTTGCACCATACCATCAGCGTGCTGCGGGCAGCGGAAAAGCTGCTGCCCCTGTACCCCTTCCTCAACGGCGATCTGCTGCGGGCCGGCGCCATCGCCCATGACCTGAGCAAGACGGCCGAGTTTTTGAGCGACGAAAACGGCAATGTGTCCGATTATTCCGCCGAAGGCCAGCTGCTGGGCCATCTGGTGCACGGCGTGGCCCAGGTGAAGGAAGCGGCCCGCCGGGCCAATGTGCAGGGAGAATATGTGCTGCTGCTTTGCCACATGGTGATCAGCCATCACGGCGAGGCGGACCACGGCAGCCCCCGGCCGCCCATGTTCCCCGAAGCGGAAATGCTGCATATGCTGGACGATATGGACGCCAAGATGAACGAAATGGAGGGCGTCATGCGGCGCACTCCTGCCGGCGCCTTCAGCGAAAAAATCTGGAGCCTGGACAGGCGGCTGTATCACCCCCGGTACTGCACCGAACAACCGGCAAAGGAAGAACGGGGCCAGTCCGCCCTGGACGAATACATGGGCCTGTTGTAAAAAAGCGGGAATATGCCCCGATTCAGCAGGAAAATGCTTGACGTTTCATGAAGAAACTGTTACAATAATATAAACTCTCATTGCTGAATTTGTTCATGGTTCCGGTTCGTCCGGGAACATCAAGGAGGTTTCTTCCCCAATGAAAAAACGTGTAAGCCTGTTTGTCACGGTGCTGCTGGCTGCCCTGCTGCTGTGCGGCTGCGCTGCCCAGCCCAATAACTATGACGAATACACCCCTGCCTCCCAGCAGGATCCCCTGTCCATTCCCACCCAGGCTCCGGCCACCCAGATGCCCTATGACCCCCTGGCGGAAGAGGACGGCGATACCTACGTAGCAGGCATGGCCTATGACGAATACGGCAATGCCCTGTACGCCGGCGCCACCCCCATCCCCCTGGATCCCATCGATATGCCCACTGCCACCCCCCGGCCCTCCCTGGCCTTCAGCTATGCGGAAGTGGCCCTGGAAAGCCTGGGCATCAAGTTTGAAGCGCCCCAGGGCTGGCTGATGGACAATTCCATCCCCAACACCATCGTACTGATCGACCCCAACACCTACGATAACGTGCAGGGCACGCTTACGGTGTCCATCACATCCGTTTCTTCCGACTATAAGCTGGCCAACGTGAAGCAGACGCTTTCCGACGAGCTGGAAGAAATCAGCCGCAATTACACCGAATGGAAAACCTACCAGGCCGACTCCCGTACCCTCATGGGCAAGGACGGCTACTACAACAACTACCGCGGTGTGATGGTGGACGGCAATGTGGTGCGCGGCCGCGTAATGGTGGCCCTGCTTGACAACAACCGCATCATCACCGTGGATATGGCTGCCCCCGGCTGGTACAACGAAAGCTACATGACCATCCTCGGCCACTTCCGGGATACCCTTCAGGGCCTGTGATCCCTCTTCCCGGCAGAAGATAAAACAAGAACCGGCTGCCGCAAATGCGGCGGCCGTTTTCTATGGAGCGAAGAACCAATGAAAAAAATCCTGATCCTCCTGCTTTGCCTGGCCTTCTGTATGCCTGCGGCAGCGGAAGAAACCGCCTGGAAGCCCATTCCCGATGTGCTGCGCTTTTCCTATACCATCGGCGAAAGGGAACCCCTGTCCTACCTCACCTACCTGCGCCGCAGCTATCCCCATACTGTGCATCCTCAGGTGGATGAGGAAATTGCCGGCCTGGTGGACGGCCTTTCCCGGCGGCAGGATCTTTTGCCCGGCAAATGTCAGGAGCAGGGCTACCTGGACGTTACCTGCCGCATCAGCCGCTCCGGGGAAAGCATGATGAGCTTCCTGGTGCTGGCCAGCCGGGTGGAGGACCGGCTGCAAACCGGCGTGGCCTTCGAAAACCGGGTATACGACATGGCAACCGGAGAAAAAATCTCCCTTTCCGCTCTCTTCCCGGAGGAAAGCGACGTATGGGCGCTACTGGCAGAGGAAGTGAAAAGCCAGCTTTCCTCCTATTACCCCCTGAAGGAAGCGGACGCTGATGCCCTGAACGCCCTGTGCGAAAAGGAAAGCCTGCAAAACGCCGCCTTTTCCCTGACTCCGGTGCAGCTGGAAATACACTATGCCGCTTCTTCCCTGTATCCCGACACCTGCACCCTGATGCACGTGCGCATCCCCTACCGCACCCTGCAGCCCTACATGACCGATTACGCCCTGAAGCAGACGGACAATAACGGCTACCAGCTGGCCGCCCTTACCTATGACGACGGCCCCGTGCGCAACACCAGCCACCGGGTGATGGACCAGCTGATGGCCCACGGCGCCAACGCCACCTTCTTCATCGTGGGCACCCGGATGCTGGGCCACAAGGATATCCTCTGCCGGGAGCAGGATACCGGCTTTTCCGTGGCCAGCCACAATTGGGAACACACCTACAACGAAAAGGATGACGACCGCATCCGCACCTGGAAGGCCAAGTTCGATACCACCATGAGCAATATCTGCGGCGCTGTGCCCAGCCTGATGCGGGCCCCCGGCGGCAATTACGGTCAGTTCCAGCGGGCCAAGGCCGGCCTGCCCCTGATCCAGTGGAGCCTGATCAGCGGGGACGCCGACGACAATAAAAACGTCAATAACCCCTCTACCATTGCCGGCAACGTGCGCAGCGGCACCCAGGCCGGCTCCATCGTGCTGATGCACGACCTGAACCAGCATTCCCCCCAGTATTCCCGGGATATTCTGGACCGGCTGGAAGAAAGAAACATCCTCTGCGTCACGGTGGAGGAACTGATCATCCACTACGGCATGGAGCCGGAAGCCAACAAAGCCTATTTCAGTTTCGAAGAAATGCCCGTACCGCCCATTACCGAAGGGAGCAATGCGCAATGAACGGAAAGCTGATTGTCATCTGCGGCACCAACGCCTCCGGCAAAAGCGGCCTGGGGGTGGAAATGGCTGCCCGCTTCGGCGGCGAAGTAGTTTCCGCCGATTCCAGGCAGGTTTTTGAACGGCTGGACCTGGGCAGCGGCAAAATCACCAAAGAAGAAATGAACGGCGTGCCCCACCACCTGATCGATGTGTGTAAGCCCGGGGATTTTTTCTCCATGGCGGATTTCCAGAAGCTGTCCTACGCCGCCATTGACGATATCCTCGCCCGGGGCAAAGTGCCCTTCCTGGTGGGCGGCACCGGCCTGTACGTCAACGCCGTGGCCGACGGCTATGAATTGTCCGACCGGGCACCGGACCTTACCCTCCGCGCCCACCTGGAAACCTTCGATACCCCCCGGCTGTACGAAATGCTGAAGGAACAGCTGCCCGATACCGATATCGACCCCAGGAACCGCAACCGGGTCATGCGCGCCCTGGAACGCCTGGCCGCCGATGATTATCATCCCGGCAAACGCACACCCCGCTACGAAACGCTGAAGATCGGCGTTTCCTGGGACAGGGAAACCCTGAAGCAGCGCATTGACGAGCGCCTGGAAAGACGCTTGCAGCAGGGCATGGTGAAGGAAGTGGAGGATCTGCTGCGCGATGGCTGCAGTGAAGAATTCCTGATGAAGCTGGGCCTGGAATACCGCTACCTCACCCGCTATATCAAGGGTGAACTGGGTTATGACCAGATGGTGCTGGAACTTGGCAACGCCATCAAAAAGTTCGCCAAACGCCAGGTGACCTGGTTCAAAAAGGACAAGGATATCCACTGGCTGGATATGCACACCGACGCCGCCGGGCAGGCCGCCGCACTCATTGAAGCATTCCTTCAAAATCCCTGACCAGGGTGGTACCCTGGACCCAACTGCGGAAGTGGTTGACTTGTCGAACGGACGATTTCCCGCTGTAACATGGGAACACCTGCGGGGCTTCGCCCCTGCGCCCCACCAGGGTCATCGACCCTGGACCCACTTGCGGAAGTGGTTGGGGGGTAGAACAAGCAATTTCCCGCTGAAACAAGCAGCACGCAAAAACCAATTGCAAAAGACGATTATAATATTGCGAATTGGCTGTGGCACCGCCCCCCCACGGGCTGGGCGGCGTTCACGCCGCCGGCCGGATGCCAAAGGCATCCGGGGAAAACGATAAAAAGAAGCGGTGAGAGAATTCGTTCTCTCAACCGCTCTTTTTTCGTTTTTATAGCGCCCGTGGGTACCTTTCCGTCCCTCAAGCTTCGTGCAGTAACAAGCTTGTTTTATCAGCCTGTGTGTCGCAGGAT
>JAFQHP010000056.1 GCA_017397895.1 Clostridia bacterium | reverse complement strand
TTATCTCATTCCTCCGTCGCAGGATGGGTGCAGGGATGATATCCCTGCCGTGGGGGTACAGGGGGCGAGGAGCCCCTGCTTCGGTCAGGCTGCGCAGGCCCCTTTTGCGTTCTCCAACCATCACGCGGGAATAGCCTGTTTACCCACATAACCACTTCGCGGAATGGGTCCAGGGTGAATGAGGCGACCGGCCCTCCGGTGGAGGGAGCGGCTGAAAGCCGCAGGAAGCCGAATGAATCAACCGAAACAAGCATTGGGTGCGTCAGCAACCAAGGCGTAGATTGAGGTTGCGGAACAATGGCCCTGGCGTGGGGGTACAGGGGGCGAGGAGCCCCCTGCTTCGTTATCGCTGCATCAACAAAAATGTCATATGTGTTGCAAATGCAACAACATTTTCATCGGTAATCCACTATACTAAAGTCGGCTGAGAAACAGCCGGAAAGAGGAACAATATTATGAAGAAAATGCTTGCTTTTATCCTGATGGCGGCGATGGTTATGAGCCTGACCGCTGCCTTTGCCGAGGTGGAAGACAAAGTGGTAATCCGCCTGGGCGGCCTGAAGGGCGCCACCTCCATTGGCATGGTAAAGCTTTTGAACGACGCCGAAAACGGCGAAACCCAGAACACCTATGATTTCACCATGGCCGCTGCTGCGGACGAACTGGCCCCCCTGATGATCAAGGGCGAAATGGACGTGCTGGCAGTGCCGGCCAACCTGGCTTCCGTTCTGTACAACAAAACCGCGGGCAAGGTGCAGTTTGCTGCGGTGAATACCCTGGGCGTGATTTACGTTGTGGAAAAGGGCGGCGAAACCATCCAGTCCGTTTCCGATCTGAAGGGCAAAACCATCTACGCCACCGGCAAGGGCACCACGCCGGAATACGCCCTGCGCTACCTGCTTTCCATGCACGGTCTGGACATTGAAAAGGACGTGACCATGGAATGGAAGAGCGAGCCCACCGAAACCGTGGCCGCCATGAAAATGCAGGACAATGCCGTGGCCATGATTCCCCAGCCCTTTGTTACCGTGGCCCAGGGCCAGGTGGAGGATCTGCGGGTGGCGCTGGACTTGACCGCCGAATGGAATGCGCTGGAGAACGACAGCATGTTCATTACTGCCGGTCTCATCGTGCGCAAGGAATTTGCGGAAAAGAACCCCGAAGTGTTTGCCACCTTCCTGGAAGAATACAAGGCGTCCACCGAATATGTGAACCAGAACCCTGCCGAAGCCGCACAGCTTGTGGAAAAGTACGGCATTGTGAAGGCGGCAGTGGCGGAAAAGGCCATTCCCTTCTGCAACATCACCTACATTGACGGTGAAGAAATGAAGACCGCCCTGAACGGCTATCTGAACGTGCTGTTTGAAATGAACCCTGCATCTGTTGGCGGTCAGCTGCCCGGCGATGATTTCTACTATGTCCGGCTTGCGCAGTAACGAAAAATTAAAGCGTGCATTGGCGGTGCTGTTTGCCCTGTGTGTGTGGCAGGCAGCCGCCATGCTGCTGGGGGAACCTCTTTTGCTGGCCTCGCCTGTTCAGGTGGCAGGCCGGCTTGTTTCGCTTATTCTGACGGCTTCTTTCTGGAAAACAGTGGGCTACACGGCGCTGCGCATCGTATCGGGCTTTCTGATGGGGTTCCTGGCGGGCATCGTGCTGGCGGTGCTGGCCGGGCGCTTCAAATGGCTGGAAATTTTGTTGTGGCCGTTTGTGGTGACCATCAAGTCCATCCCGGTGGCCAGCTTTGTGATTCTGGTGCTCATCTGGCTGTCCAGCAGGCATTTGTCCGTGTTCATTTCCTTCCTGATGGTATTCCCGGTGATTTACCTGAACACCCTGCAGGGGCTGAAGGCCACGGACAGCAAAATGCTGGAAATGGCGAAAATGTACCGGCTGCCCTTTGCCCGGCGGCTGAAATACATCTATGTGCCCCAGGTGCAGCCCTTTTTGTACAGCGCCTGCAGCATTGCCCTGGGCCTTTCCTGGAAAAGCGGGGTGGCGGCGGAGTTGATCGGCCGGCCCGATCTGTCCCTGGGCGATATGCTGTATATGGCCAAGGTGCACATGGATACGGCGGATGTGTTTGCCTGGACAGTGGTCATTATTCTGCTGAGCCAGCTGTTTGAAAAGCTGTTTTTGATGCTGATGAAAAAAGGCTTTGACGGGGTGATGAAATGAGCGATATCGTATTGAAAAACATCCATAAGGCGTACGATGGAAAGCCTGTGCTTTCCGGCTTTTCCCTCACCCCGGAATTGCTGGATGAAATGTGCAAATGCCCCTGGGTGGCCGGGGTGAAATTTACGGCCACGGATTTTTTCCAGCTGGAACGGATGAAAAAAAGCCATCCTGAATTGACAGTGTGGAACGGCTTTGATGAAATGCTCCTCTCCGGCCTTTCTGCGGGTGCGGACGGGGGCATCGGAAGCA
>JAFQHP010000055.1 GCA_017397895.1 Clostridia bacterium | reverse complement strand
GTGCATATCTATTTGTTCTTCAAGTTTCGTGCGGAAACTGCCTTGTTCTCCAATATTCCCCCATCGCAGGATGGGTGCAGGGTCAATGACCCTGCCGCGGGGTAAAGGGGCCGCGGAGGCCCCTTTCGTTCCCCAACCATCACGCGGAAATAGCTTGTTTACGCACATAACCACTTCGCGGATTGGGTCCAGGGATGATATCCCTGGCCTGCTGCGGGGTACAGGGGCCGCGGAGGCCCCTTTTGTTCCCCAACCATCATGCGGAAATAGCTTGTTTACGCACATAACCACTTCGCGGATTGGGTCCAGGGATAATATCCCTGGCCTGCCGCGGGGAACAGGGGGCGAGGAGCCCCCTGCTTCGTTAAACAGTGGAGGCATTTTTCCATCGAAATCAGAAGATAAATTAAACAAGTTAAATATAAGTTAAATCTGAAGTGAAAATATTTTCTCCAATCATGGTTTTTGTGCGTGACAAAGCGGGATTTATGGGATATAATGAGAAAAAACGGAAAGGAAACGAACGAATATGCATATTGCTCTGCCGCCCCTTGGATGGAACAGCTGGAACACCTTTGGCTCCAACATTTCCGACGAACTGATCCGTGAAACGGCCCGGATTATGAAGGAAAAGGGCTATCTGGAAGCGGGCTACGAATACATTGTGATTGACGACTGCTGGAGCCTGCGTGAGCGGGACGAAAACGGCAAGCTGGTGCCCGATCCCAAGAAATTCCCCCACGGCATGAAGGCCCTGGCGGATTATGTTCATTCCCTGGGCTTCAAGTTCGGCATGTATTCCTGCGCCGGCGTGATGACCTGTGCGGGCTATCCCAGCTCTTACGACCATGAATACGAAGACGCCAAACAGTTCGCCGAATGGGGCGTGGACTTTTTGAAGTACGACTTCTGCTACTTCCCCGAAAATGCGGACAACCGTCACCGCTATGCCACCATGAGCATGGCGCTTAAGGCCAGCGGCCGGGACATCCTGCTGTCCGCCTGCAACTGGGGCAGCGGCGAACCCTGGAAATGGATGCGCTCCGTGGGCGCGGGCATGTACCGCTCCACCGGCGATATTTTCGACAATTTCCGTTCCTTCTCCCAGATTTTCAAGAGCCAGATGGACAATTTCTGCATGTCCGGCCCCAGCTGCTTCAACGATATTGATATGCTGACGGTGGGCATGTACGGCAAGGGCAATGTGGGCCTGGGCGCCAAGTGCACCGATGAAGATTACCGCACCCAGTTTGCCATGTGGTGTATGTTCTCTGCGCCGCTTATGCTGGGCGGTGACGTGCGCAACATGAACGATTTCTGCGAAAAGCTGGTGCTGAATAAGGACCTGCTGCGCATCAACCAGGACAAGGAATGCCGTCCCCCCTACATTTCTTACCGGGGCAGGGTGGTATGCACCGGGTTCGAAGAAAACGGCGAAACGGTAGGCTGGCGGGAATTCCCCGATTGCGGCCTGGTGATGATCAAGCACATGAGCGATAATGAATTTGCCATTGCGTATTTCAACCTGGCCGATCATCCGGCCACCGTCACCGGCACCTTTGCCGATATGGGCATTCCCTACAAGAGCGGCGTGGGCCTGGAGATGAAAGACGTGTTCACCGGCGAAACCTTGGGCGTGAAGCGGGATTATTATAATGCCGATGTGCCTGCCCACGGCTGCCGTGTGTTCCTGGCAAAGATGCAGCATGTGTGATTGCTGCAAAAGCTGCGGCCGGCCCGTAACGGAAGATGAAGCCGCCATGACCAAAAAGCTGATCAACCGGGGCACCCGGGAATATATGTGCATTCCCTGCCTGGCCCAGTATTTTGACGTGACCCAGGATGATATTCTGGACCGCATGGCGTATTTCAAGGAAATGGGCTGTATGCTGTTTCCCTGCAATCAAGAAAAACTGAAGGAGAAAAACTATGGCTAAGATCGTCAACGGCTACTCCCTGCCCAATATTCCCTGGCAGCCCCGCCCCGAAAACGACAATTCCCCCATCTGGCGCTATGAACACAACCCCATCATCGGCCGCCACGATATTCCCCGGGCCAACAGCATCTTCAATTCTGCCGTGGTGCCCTACAAGGGTGAATTTGCCGGCGTGTTCCGCTGCGATGACCGCACCGGCCATATGGACCTGTATGTGGGCCACAGCAAGGACGGCGTGAAGTGGGAAATCAGCAACGACCCCATCGTGATGTACAACGAGCAGGGCGAAGTGGTACCTTACGAATACCGCTATGACCCCCGTGTATTGTTCATGGACGATAAGTGGTATGTCACCTGGTGCAACGGCTTCCACGGCCCCACCATCGGCGTGGCCTACACCACCGACTTTGTCCACTTCACCCAGATTGAAAACGCCTTCCTGCCCTTCAACCGCAACGGCGTTCTGTTCCCCCGGAAAATTAACGGCCGCTACATGATGATGAGCCGTCCTTCCGACAACGGCCATACGCCCTTTGGCGATATCTATGTCAGCCAGTCCAACGACCTGGAATTCTGGGGCCATCACCGCTGGATGATGGGCACCTGGGGCGGCTGGCAGTCCACCAAGATCGGCCCCGGCCCTGTTCCGATTGAAACGGATGAAGGGTGGCTGATGATCTACCACGGCGTCATCACCACCTGCAACGGCTTTGTGTACCGCATCAGCACCGCCATCCTGGATAAGGATGAACCCTGGAAGGTGCTCTACCGCAGCCATGAATACCTGATGGGCCCGGAAACCATTTACGAATGCACCGGCGACGTGCCCAATGTGGTGTTCCCCTGCGCATTGCTTGTGGACCAGGATACCGGCCGCATCACCATGTACTACGGCTGCGCCGATACGGTAGTGGGCATGGCCTTCACCACGCTGGATGAGCTGATCAGGTTTACCAAGGAACACAGCTGATAAAGACAAACATGAACCGCCCGGAGGGAAATGCTCTCCGGGTGGTTTTTTGTTGTGTATTTATGGGCACAAGCCCCTCTTTGCTTGAAATGACAGGGGTATTGTGCTATAATATATGTTTGTAGCGGTATGCAGTGGCATATGCGCTGTAAAAGAGAGAAGCAGGGGAAAATTCCCTGCGGAAGGAGCTTTATCATGGCAAATGTATCCAAGGCTGTTGTATCTGTATTGGGTGTGGACCGGCGGGGCATCATCGCCAAAGTATCCCACGTGCTGTTTGAGCGCGGCTCCAATATTCTGGATATTTCCCAGACCATTCTGGGCGGCTATTTCAATATGATTATGATTGTGGACATTGCGGACTGCGATTTTTCCCTGCTGATGGAAGATCTGCAGGACCTGGGCCGTGCCATCGGCGTGCAGATCCGCATCCAGAAGAGCGAAATTTTCGAAACCATGCATCAGATTTGACGGAGGGATACCGATGTTTCAGACTCATGAAATCTGGGATACCCTGCGGATGATCGACCAGGAAAAGCTGGATGTTCGTACCATCACCATGGGCATTTCCCTGTTTAACTGCGTATGCGATGATGAAAAAATGCTGGCTCAGCGGGTGTATGACCGCATTACCCGCCAGGCGGAAAACCTGGTGAAGGTGGGCCGGGAAATTGAACGGGACTTTGGTGTGCCCATTGTGAACAAGCGGGTTTCCGTCACCCCCATTTCCCTCATTACCGGCGCTGTCCAGAATCCTGTGGCCGTGGCCCGGGCGCTGGATAAGGCGGCCAAGACCGTGGGCGTGGACTTCATCGGCGGCTACAGTGCCCTGGTGCAAAAGGGCATGACGGCGGCGGATGAAAGGCTGATCCGCTCCATTCCGGAAGCGCTTTCCGAAACGGACGTGATGTGTTCTTCCATCAATGTGGGTTCCACCCGGGCCGGCATCAATATGGATGCGGTGAAGCTGTGCGGCGAAATGGTGAAGGACCTTTCCATCCGCACGGGAGACAGGGACAGCCTTGGCTGTGCGAAGCTGGTGGTGTTCTGCAATGCGGTGGAGGATAACCCCTTCATGGCCGGCGCCTTCCATGGCCCCGGGGAAGGGGACTGCGCCGTCAGCGTTGGCGTCAGCGGCCCCGGCGTTGTGAAGCGCGCCCTGGAAAATGTAAAAGGCCAGCGGTTTGACGAAGTGGCGGAAACCATCAAGCGCACCGCTTTCCGCATCACCCGTGTGGGCCAATTGGTGGCCCGGGAAGCCTCTGCCCGGCTGAACGTGCCCTTTGGCATTGTGGACCTTTCCCTGGCGCCCACCCCTGCAATCGGCGACAGCGTGGCGCATATTCTGGAAGAAATGGGCCTGGAGCGCTGCGGTACCCATGGCACCACGGCGGCCCTGGCGCTGCTCAACGACGCCGTGAAAAAGGGCGGCGTGATGGCCTCTTCCCATGTGGGCGGCCTTTCCGGCGCTTTCATTCCCGTCAGCGAAGATATCGGCATGATTGAAGCGGCGGCAAACGGCGCCCTGACGCTGGATAAGCTGGAAGCCATGACCTGCGTGTGCTCCGTGGGCCTGGATATGATCGCCGTGCCCGGGGATACCTCTGCCGCCACCATTTCCGCCATCATTGCGGATGAAGCGGCCATCGGCATGGTGAACAACAAAACCACCGCCGTGCGCCTCATTCCCGCCTATGGCAAGAAGGTGGGGGATGAAGTGGAATTCGGCGGGCTGCTTGGCCGGGCACCCATCATTGACGTGCATCCCTTCTCTTCCGAACTGTTCATTGAGCGCGGCGGCCGCATTCCTGCCCCTCTTCACAGCCTGAGAAATTAAAGGAGCGTTTTTCAAACATGGAAAATTTGGCCCTTTTGAATTTGCCTGATGAAATTTTGCATATGACCGTTTGCGGCGGTATGGCAAGGGTGCTGCTGCTGCGCACCACCGCCATGACCCGCAAGGCGGCACAGATTCACCAGCCCTCAGATACCGCCACCGCGGCTATGAGCCGCCTGATGACGGCTACTGCCATGCTGGGCTGCATGATGAAGGGCGAGGACGATTCCGTTACCGTCACCGTGGCCGGTAACGGCCCTGCAGGGAAAATTACCTGCGTGGCAAACGGCACCCGGGTGAAGATTGCACCCCAGAATCCGCAGGCGGAACTGCCCCTGAAGCAGGATGGTCATCTGGATGTGGGCGGCTACATCGGCCATGAGGGCCGGCTGACCGTCATCAAGGACCTGGGTATACGGGAACCCTATGTGGGCCAGTGCCAGCTGGTAAGTGGGGAACTGGGCGAGGATTTTGCCCATTATTTCACCACCAGCGAGCAAAAGCCCTCCGTGGTGGCCCTGGGCTGCCTGGTGCATAATGGCGTGTGCCTCTCTTCCGGCGGCGCGCTGATCCAGCCCCTGCCCGGCTGCCCGGACGATGTGCTGGATTTGCTGGAGATCCGCTCCATGTTCTTTACCTCCATCAGCCGGGAAGTGGCGGAAGAGCCGCTGGAAGACCTGGCCACCAAATGGTTTGACGGCATGGACCTGAAAATCCTGGAAAAGGAAGCGGTTTCCTATCAGTGCGACTGCAGCCGGGAAAAGATGGAAAAGGCGCTGATTGCCATGGGCAAACGGGATTTGACCGAACTGATGGAAGAAGATGAAGGGGCGGAGCTGACCTGCCATTTCTGCCGCACCTCTCATCAGTTTACCAAGGAAGACTTGCAGGGTCTGCTTGAAAGGGCCACCCGATGAACCATGGGGAAAAGGGCGTGGTGCCCTTTGAACGCCCGGCGGCCTACTGGGCCCGGAAAGCCCGCAAGGCTAACACCCCCGCCCGGATGCCCGAGGCGGCGCTGATGATGCGCAAGGCCCTGGAAAAAAGCGGGGACAGCCAGGTGGCCCTGGAGCTGGCGGCCATTTACCGCAGTATGCACTGCATTTCCGCAGCCGAAAGGTATCTGATGAAGGCGGCGGCGGACAGCGGCGTCACCCCCCAATTGTGCTACGAAACAGGCCTGTGCGCCCTGGAAAGGCAGGAGGAGGCCCTGGCGGAAAACGCCCTGGACGCCTGCATCCGGCTGGCTCCCGGCAGCGCCCTGGCCCACGAATGCCAGGAAATTCTGGAAACCTATCCCTGGAGCTGGCAGCCCCCGGAAAAGCGCACCGCCCGCAGCCTGGCCATGAGCCATTTTGCCCGCACCCGCCTGCAAAAAGGGGATGTGAAGGGCGCAAGAGAGAGGGCGCAGGCCGCCTGGCAGCGGGGCAAAACCGGCGAAGCGGCCATTTTGTACGGTATGCTTCAGGAAACGCCTCAGATGGCAGAAGAATATGTGCGCCACGCCGTGGAAAAAATGCCCGGCCAGACGCCTCCCCTGCTGTTGCTTGCCCAGGTGTATTTCCAGCAGGGAAAGACGGAAATGGCCCGGGCGGCCATGGGCATGTGCGCTGGTTTGTGCAACACCCTGCAGCAGGTGGAAGCCTTTTCGCTGATGGCAGCCCAGATGGGCTTTTACCTGGAAGGGCTGGCCCTTGCGGAAGAAAAGCTGAAAATGCACCCCTGCAGCACCGATTATCTGCTGATCAAGTACCGCATGCTGAAAAAGCTGGGGGAGAGGGAAAAGGCGGAGCGGGTGCTGCAGACCATCCTGGAGATTGACCCGGACGATGCCTGCGGCGTATGGTATGCCAGGCACCCGGAGGAGAATGTGCCCTATCTTGGCAGGATGATGTTTCTGCCCATTTTGGGGATGATGACATCGTCATTGCGCCGGATGCGCAAAACAGGGCCCCTGAACCGGCTTTTGCATCTGTACACCTTTGTGCTCCGCAATGAAGCGGAGGCGAAGGACGTGTATGCCGCCCTGGTGCCCCTGTGGCGTAAAATGAGCCCTCAGGAAAAAAAGAAGCTGGATGAGCGGGATCAGAACGCCGTCACCTGGCTGTATCTGTACGTTTTGCTGCGGCTTGGGAAAACAAAAATGCTTTCCCAGGCGCTGGATATGATGCCCGGCCGCAGACGGGCGGAAAGAAAACTGGCCCGGTATCTGTACCTGACACAGGAGGATTGAAACACAATGCGCTGCATCAATTTTGACAAGGAATTTGAACGCTACATGATGGCCTATGTGAAGGAGCATGGCAAGGAATACAAAAACTATGACGCCATTGAGGCGGCCATGCCCGATATCTATGCCACCTTCCTGGATACTGAGGCCAACTGGCTGGGCGGTAAAAAGCCCGGCGAATACTTTGAGCAGTTTGACAATGCCAAGCAGCTGGTGAACTGGATGGAGGACTATATCAAGCAGCGTATTCCCGTGCCGGATATGCTGATGAACCGCATCAGCGAGCTGGGCAGCGCGGCGGAAGCGCCCCTGATGCAATTGCTGCAGAAGGAGCGGGCTCCCCGGGAAGCGGTGATGGAGGCGATCGAGCTTCTGCGTGAAATTGAAAGCACCGCGCCCATGGACTATTTCATTTCCCTGCAGCTGCAGCGCCGGGAAGGGGAAGACGAGCTGGCGGACAACGCCCTGGAAAGCCTGTCTGATATGGGCGAAAAGGCGGTGCCAGCCATGCGTGAGGCTTTGGATAAGGCCAACAGCGAAGGCAAAGTGGCGTTTTTGACCCTGCTTTGCAATTATCCCGGGGATGAACAGGTGTTTCAGACTGCCCTTTCCATGTTCCAGATGCTGCCGGAGCAGGTGGCCGTGATGGCAGACTGCCTGGGCAAGCTGGGGGACGAGCGGGCGCTGCCTGCCCTGAAGAAGGCAGCTGCCAGCGAAGAAACGCCTTACCTGGATTACATTGAACTGAGAAATGCCATCGAAGCCCTGGGCGGCGAGTGCCCCGAGCGGGAATTTGACGCCCAGGATCCGGCCTATGAAGCCATGTGCAAGATGCAGTAAAAACTGCATTTGCATCGTTAAGTAGGCAGATCACCGGAGAAAGGAGAAACACATGGTTTGCAAGGAATGCGGTCATCTTTTGCGGGACAGCACGCTGGTTTGTGAGCATTGCGGCGCCCAGAACAGCATTTCCGGCCAGGTAAGCGGCATTCAGGGCCGCAGGCAGGGACGCACCGCCCCCCAGGCCAGCCGGGAAGTAGAATTGCCCAAGTACGATCCTTCTGTCCGGCAGGCTGCCCCTTCGGCGGAAGAAAAAACGCCTGTGGGTGAAAAGCGTACCTACCGGGTGAAAAAAGTGATGATCAACTGGGTGGCCGTGGCCATTGCGCTGGTGGCGCTGTTGTTTGTGGCACTGATTGGCGGCTATGTGTTTTTGCAGGTGACGGACGCCGGGCAGTTAATTCTGGCCCGGATGGGGAAGGAAGCCAATGCCACGGCTATGTGGGCCTATGGGCAGGAGCTGTTGGACCAGGGGTATATTGACCGCTCCATCGAAACCTTCAACAAGGCCTACGAGCAGGAGCCGGACCGGGAAGATATGTACGCCCGCCTGCAGCAGCTGGCGGACGCCTATGAAGCCGGCGGCTATACCGGCAAGGCGGAAGAAACCTACCGGCTGATGACCACCGTGAACAAGGAAAAAACCTCTGCGTACCGCTCCATCGTGCGTATCATGGAAGACCAGGACCGGAAAATGGAGCTGGCTACCTTCCTGACCGAGGCGTACGAAAACACCGGCGATTCCTCCTTCCGCCGTCAGCGGGAAGAGATGCTGCCCTCCACCCCCACCACCGACCTGGAGGCCGGTACCCGTATGTATGAGCGTGACGTGGCCATCCTGTCTGCTGAGGATTATGATATTTACTATATCCTGGGGGAAGAAGGCATTCTGCCGGAGGACGGCAGCCTCTACACCGGCCCCATCCATCTGGAGGAAGGCGTGCATGTGCTGCGGGCCGTGGCGGTGAGCAATGACCTGATCAGCGACGAAATGCTGCTGAAATACAATATCACCCTGCCGGTGCCCTCTGCGCCCTATCCCTCCCTGGCCCCCGGTACCTATGAGCAGCGCCAGCGGGTGCGGCTGAAGTATCTGAAAACAGAAGATGAGAAACTGCAGCTGGATTACCTGAACAATGACCCGGCTGCTCGGGCGGATGCGGAGCAAAAGCAGAACGATATCACCATGTATTACACCCTGGACGGCCAGACGCCCACCTCCAATTCCCCCATCTATGAAGGGGACGGCATTCTGCTTCCCGGCGGCTATGTGATTCTGAAGGCGGTTTCCGTAAACGGCTACGGGAAAGTGAGCAACGTGCTGGAAAGAAAGTTCAAAATCAATAACGTAGCCTTTAAAAAATTCTTCAATAATACCGACGAGATGGCCGACGTGACCATCATGAAAACCACCCGGGATCAGTTCATCAAAAAGTTCGGCCAGCCCAATGAAGAAACGGAAACGGAAGATGCCACCGTACGGGGCGTTACGCTGAAGATGACCTACAACTGGGGCGAGGCCAAGTTTGTAATGATCTCCTCCGGCTATGTGCTCTACAGCCTGGATACCGGCAATTCCGCCATGGTGGGCCCCCGCAAAACCCGCATCGGCCAGACGGAAGCGGAAATTACCGCCCAGTTCCGGGATATGGGCCAGGCCCACGACCAGAACGGCGACCGCAGCCTCTACTGGAACGACCAGAATAACGGCAACGACAAGGGCAAGCTGTATCATCTGGACGATGCCCATGACCGGATTGATTATTCCTACGTGCGGGAGGACGGCGGCACCGTCACCATGAGCTATTATCTGGAAAACGGCGTGGTGAAGCGGATGAGTATCCGCTATCGCCTGCTGTAACAAGAAAAAGCGGCATGAGCGGAGCAGGGGGCTCCTCGCCCCCTGTACCCCCGCGCCAGGGCCATTGGCCCTGGACCCAATCCGCGAAGCAGATGTATGGGTAAACAAGCTGTTTCTGCGTGAAGCTTGGGGAACGAAAAGGGACCTGCGCGGCCCCTTCACCCCGCGGCAGGCCAGGGATATTATCCCTGGACCCAATCCGCGAAGTGGTAGTGTGAATGGACAAGCTGTCTCCGCGTGAAGCTTGAGGTACGAAAAGCAGTTCGTTTATGAGTATGTAGGGGAGGGGCTTGCCCCTCCCGCTTCGTACTTGTTTCCATACGAAACTTGATGGACGAAAAACAATCCACGGGCGCTATGAAAACGAAAAAAGAGCGGTGAGAGCATGAATTCTCTCACCGCTTCTTTTTATCGTTTTCCCCGGATACCAAAGGCATCCGGTCGGCGGCTTTCAGCCGCCCAGCCCGTGGGTTGGCGGGGCCATACCCAATTCGTAATATTGCAATTGCCGTTTCCAAACTGCCATCAGCGTGCTATTTGCAACAGCGGGAAACTCTTTGTTTGATAAGCCAACTACTTCCGCAGTTGGGTCCAGGGTACCACCCTGGTGGGTCCAGGGCACGGCCGGGGTCAGCCTTGATGGAGGGGCAGTTCCACGATGAAGGAAGCCCCCTTGCCCTCTTCGCTTTCCACCCGGATGGCGCCGCCGTGAAGCAGCACCAGCTGGTGCACAATGGAAAGGCCCAGGCCCGTGCCGCCCTTTTCCCGGCTGCGGGCTTTATCCACCCGGTAGAAGCGGTCGAAAACGTGGGGGAGATATTCCTTGGCGATGCCGGGGCCGTTATCGGACACAGTGAAGATAGCGTCCCGGCCTTGGCGGATGAGGGATACCTTGATTATACCGCCGGCCTGGGTATATTTCACGGCATTTTCCATCAGGTTATAGATCACCTGGTTCAGCTTGCTCTTATCGGCATAGATATCGCAGGGATCGGACAGGGTGAGGGAAATTTGCTGCTGTTTCTGGTCGGCAATGGGCTGCAGGCGGTGAGCATTTTCCTTGATGAGGGCGGCAATGGACAAATTTTCCCGGGTGAGCTTCACATTCTGGCTGTCCATCTGCACCAGGGTCAACAGGTCGCTGACCACGTTGGAAAGCCGGTCGATTTCAGAATTGATATCGCTCATGAACTCGGCCCGCAGCTCCCTGTCCATATCCGGCTGATAGATGAGGCTTTCCAGCATGATTTTCATGGTGGCCAGGGGGGTTTTCAGTTCATGGCTGGCGTTGGAGACGAATTGATTGCGGCTCTGGTCCAGCGTTTCCAGCTTTTCGGACATGGAGTTGAAGGCCTGGGCCAGCTGGCGGAATTCGCCGGAGCTTTTGACGGTGACCCGGGCAGAAAAATCCCCCTTGGACATGCGCTGGATACCCCGCATGAGCCCGCCCACGGGCCGGGTGATGAGCCGGGCAAAGATCAGGGCGCAAAGCAGTGCTGCCACCGCAATGATGATGAAAATCAGCACCATCTGATCCTGCAGCTGATAGAGGTTCTGCATCATTTCCTGAACGGGGGAGACAAGCAGCAGCACGCCGATGATTTCGGAATCCATCACCACACCGGCAGTACAATAGCCCACCCAGGACGCATTGCCCCGGCGGGTGAAGAGCAGGTTATTGGTGTTCAGTTGTTCCCCGGTTTCCATTTCGTGGATGCCATAGTCGGTGGTGACACCCTTGAGAAGAACGTTGGCCACCTCCGGGTATTCCAGGCGCACGCCATTCATTTCGCCGTAGCTGTCGGCCTGCACCTTGCCGTTTTGATCCAGGAGCAGGATGCGGCCGCCCATTTCGCCGCTGGACAGGCTGAGCGTTTCCCGGATGGCGGGCACATTGCTGTTATCCATATCCCGGGCAATGCGCACGGCCAGGCTTTCCAGGCCGGTCCGGTCGGTGCGGATCCGTTGGTTGAACAAATAATCGCCCACCATGCTGCTCAGGGAGCCTGCCATTGCAAAGAACGACAGGCCCACGATCAACAGGAAGGCGAGTATAATTTTCCAGCTGATGCTGGTAAAGGGGTTGTTAATCCTTATCGGTGAAATAGTAGCCCACTCCCCACTTGGTGAAGATGAACTCCGGCTTGGCGGTGTTGCGTTCAATCTTTTCCCGCAGCCGGCGGATATGTACGTCTACCGTACGGGCATCGCCCATATAATCGTACTTCCAGACGGTTTCCAGCATGGTTTCACGGCTGAACACCTTGCCCCGGTTGGTGATGAACAGCTGAAGCAGGTCAAATTCCTTGGCCGTCAGCCGCACTTCCTTGCCCCCAAGGGTGACGGAGCGGTTCACGATATTCACTTCCATATCGTGGACGGTGATGATCTTCTTTTCTTCATTGGCGGCAGGCTGGGCAGCACGACGAAGCACCGTCTTGATACGGGCCTTGACCTCCAGGATGTTGAAGGGCTTGGTCATATAATCGTCAGCGCCGTATTCCAGGCCAAGGATTTTGTCCATATCCTCGCCCTTGGCGGTGAGCATCAGAATGGGCACATTGCTGCTTTCCCGGATGCGCTGGCAAACCTGGATGCCGTCCAGCTTGGGCAGCATCACGTCCAGCAGCACCAGGTCCACCTGCTGGTCGAAAAACACCTGCAGGGCCTCTTCGCCGTCTGCAGCTGTGAGAATTTCATAGCCTTCCTGTTCCAGTGTAAAACGAAGACCTTTCAGAATCAAAGGTTCGTCATCAACAAGCAAAATCCGTTTGGCCACGATTTTTCATCCTTCCTACGATATGCAGGCTGCTTTAGTTTTCATGCAGTTGCTATCAGTATCTATTTTACACGAAAATGCTACCAAAAATCAAGTGAAATGCAATAATTTCTACATATTTTTGCGAAAGAAATTTCAAAAAATCCAGAAAAACGTAATATGGGGGGCAAAAGACGCTTTTTTACACCCGGCCCAGCATGCATTTTACCGCAAACTGTACCTTCCTGGGCCAGGAAGCGGCCTGATGCAGGGCCTTGTATTGGCTGTGGAGGAGGGCGATATCCGCCTCTTTTCTGCCGTACACATGGCCTGCCCAGGTCACAGCGGCCTGAGCGGCGCCGGGATAGCCGGCCTGGTGGCAGCGGTAGGCGAAGGCATGGAGGGTCTCCTGGGGGACTCGGTGCAATTTCCGCTGCATCAGCAGCGCTTCCGTTGCCTGCCAGTATACCCGGGCGGCGTCGGCCCGCTTTCCCCTGGCCCGGATTTCCGGCCGGGTGAAGTGCCAGCGAACCACCAGCAGAAGGATCAGCAGGATACTCAGCAGCCAGGGCAGGAAGGAAAGGGCGTTGCCATGCTCATCCTCCGGCTGCTGCTGGGGCCCCGGCGTCTGAACAGGCGAAGGGGAAGGCGCCTGGGAAGGAGCAGGGGCGGCGCCTTCGGGGGGCTGGGTGGCATTTTCCCGGGGATTGGGTGAGGAGGTGGGCTGAGGGGTATTGGTGGGTTCGGGCGTATTGGTGGGGACAGGGGTGGGCGCATTTGTGGGGGAGGGTGTGGGCGTTTGCTGGCCGGCATGCGGCGGGTTGTCCGCATCGCCCTCCGGATTGGCAGAGGCGCCTGTGGCGTCGATGGCCAGCCAGCCAAAGCCGTTGAGGTAAATTTCCGTCCAGGCGTGGGCGTTCTTGCCCTGCACGTGGGCCACGCCGTCTGCCCCGGGCTGTGCCAGATAGCCGGTCACATACCGGGCGGGAATATCGTTGATGCGGCACAATACCGTCATGGCGGTGGCAAAATAGGTGCAGTAGCCCTTCTTTTCGCCCAGCAGGAAATAGGCGGCAAAGTCCACATTTTCCGGCGGCGTTTCCACGTCCAGGGAGTAGGTGTAATGGGTTTGCAGGTACCGCTGCAGCTGCAGCGCCTTTTCATAGGGCGAGGCATTTTCATCCACCGCTTCGGCAGCAATATTGTATACCTCCTGCTGAATATGGGAGGGCAGGGTGAGGTATTGGCTGCGGATGGTGGCATAATAGGGGTCGTCCATGCCGGCGTAGGCGGAAATGATCTGGGCGGTGCGCTGCTGGCCGGCCTCCAGGGGCAGGTAGGAGAAGGTGTATTTATCTCCGGCCTGAGTGTTGCGGGTGAGAAAAAGCTCACCGGCGGTGTTGAAATACAGCACCATCTGCTGGCCCTGCAGCTGCATCTCCCGGGTGCGGGCAGGGAAAAAGAGGGTGGTGGTGCCGTCGGACAGCAATTCCACCTGCGCTTCCTTCAGGGGAAGCGCTGCCGTGCCGGCGGCGGGGCGGTTCATATCAAAGAGGGTTTCCCGCATTTCCCGGCTGTAGAGGGAATGGTACAGGTAGCGCTTGGCGGACAGGCTGTCCTGCCAGGAAACGCCGGTGTAAAAATCGTAGGTTTTGCCCCGGAGCAGTACGGTATCCTCCGTCTTTACGTTCATTACGGACCGGTTGGAAAGATTGGGCTTGCCGCCAAGACGATCCTCCAGGGGCTGATACCCTTCTGTGGACAGGGAAAAGGAGGTGCGCTCGGCGGTGTACATCAGGTGGTCTTCAATGGCCTGGCGGATGCGCTTGGCCATATCTTCATAGGGCTGCACGGGGGCAGGGTCCGCCGGGGTGAGGGCAAAGGCAATCAGTGCCAGAATCACCGCCACCGGAAGGGCTAGGAATGCGAACCGCTCCTTGCGGCTCAATTGCAGTAAAAGGCCCATAAAGGCGGGCAGGGCGTACAAAAGCATCTGTGCGCCGGGCCGCAGCAGGAACATCACCACGCATCCGGCAATCACAAAAAGCGCTGCGGAAAAGCCGCTTTCGTCCGCCTCGGCGCCCCAGGAAACGAAGGTGATCAGCAGGCACAAAATGGGCAGCAGCAGATCGGCATAGATGGTGAGGATTTCCGTCCAGCCGGTATTGAGATAGAGGAAGGCCTTCACGCCCTCCACCACGGCATGCACAGGACCCCACTGCAAAAACACCCCGGCAAGGATCAGGGCGGCTGTGCAAAGCAGCACCAAAGGCCCTTTCAGGCGGGATTTCCACATGCCAAGCAGGGTGAATACTCCGGAAAAAAGCCCGCACCACAAAAAGATGTGCCCGGCATTTGGTGCAGGGAAAAAGCCCACGCAACACACGCCGGACAGCCCTGCGGCAATCAGGAATGTGACCAGGAAGCGGGCGGTATATTCACTTGTGAAAAATTTATGCAGGCGTGACATAGCACACCTCCACCAGATGATGCTGCAGCCGGGAAATGTAGGGGATCAGTTCCGGATCCTCCGGCGTGCGGGTACACAGATAAAGCCGGGCGCTGGGGCCCATGCGGCGGATGGAGGAAATGCCCTCCACAATGCCGGCGTCCAGATGGGTGGTGATGATGACGGAAGCACCGGTGCGCCGCATACGGCGAAGCTCCAGCCGCAGGATGCGGCCGAAATCCTCCGGCTGGCTGAAGGGCTGGCCGGCCAGCATTTCCTTCAGTTGGTTCAGGCCGTCTGCCTGGTCGGACACAAATTCGGTGGCGTTTTTACCGTGCAGGGGCAGGCGAACAGGGTTGCCGTCCTCCATCTGCAGCTTGGCCACGGCCACGGCAGTTTCACACAGTGCATCCCGCAGGAAGAGAATATCCTTTTCGTCCGCAGCGGCAGGGAGGGAAGGATCCAGCAGGATCAGGGTGTCCGGCGGGGCGGGCATTTCAAAGCGCCGTACCACCAGTTCCCGCCGGCGGGAGGACAGCTTCCAGTGGATGCGCTTCATGGCGTCGCCGGGCAGGTAGGCCCGGGTGTCCTCCGGGGCGTTGTAGTCCTCCTGGGTGCGGCCCAGGGGGGCACTGCCGTCATCCCCGGGCAGGATATCGGGCTTGTCGATGGGGTAGGGGTTGGGCAGCACCAGATAGGCGCCCTCCTGGCCCTTCAGTTTTTTCTTCATGCAAAACAGGCTGAAAATATCGGATACGGACAGGCTGTCCAGGGATACTGTGTAGCTGCCCACATGGCTGCTTTGCAGGGACAGGTCCATTTCGTAATCGGTGAAGGGGGCGGTGGGGAAATCACAGCTGTTTTCCCCCTGATGGCTGTGCCAGGTACATACAATGGAGGAAAGGGGCAGGGGGCATTTATGGCTCATGAGGGCCTGGATTGTAATTTCTTCCCCCCGCTGTACCTTGTGGCTGGGAATGTACAGCCGGCACTGCAGGCTGTGTCTGGCCCACAGGCAGCTGATGAAAGCGAACAAAATGGTAAACGCAAACAGGACGGCCAGGAAATAATACAGCCGGCCGCCCAAAGAAAGGGCACACAGGGCGCAGGTGGCACAGGCTGCCATCAGCGCCGCCAAACGCCTGGTCATGCCCGGCCCGTGGGTACGGGCAAGGTATCAATCAGCTGACGCAGCACCTGTTCCGCGGAAACGCCCTTCATGCGGGCTTCCGGGGTGAGAATCAGACGGTGGGACAGTACCGGCAGTGCCATGCGGCGGATATCATCCGGCAGCACATAATCCCGTCCGGCAAGCAGGGCGCAGGCCTGGGCAGCCTTCAAAAGGGCAATGCTGCCCCGGGGGGAAGCCCCCAGCTGCACCGCCTGGTGGTTGCGGGTGACGGCGGTGATGGAGGCCACATAGCTGCGGGCCTCCCGGCTGGCATAAATCAGGCCCAGCTTGTCCTGCAGATCCAGAATTTCCTGGCCGCCGCACACGGGCTGCAGCGTTTCCATGGGGCTGACCTGGGCGGAATAGCGTTCCAGCACCGCCATCTCCTCTTCAATGGAGGGATAGCCGATGGCAATGCGCAGAAAGAACCGGTCCATCTGGGCTTCGGGCAGGGGATAGGTGCCCACAAAGTCCACCGGATTCTGGGTGGCCAGCACCATAAAGGGCTTGGGCATGGGGTAGGTAACACCGTCGATGGTCACCTGGCCCTCTTCCATCACTTCCAACAGGGCGGACTGGGTTTTGGGGGAGGTGCGGTTGATTTCGTCCGCCAGCACAATCTGACTCATCACAGCGCCGGGCTTGAACTCCATTTCGCCGCTTTTCAGGCTCACCATGGTGAAGCCCGTTACGTCGGAGGGGGTCACGTCCGGGGTGAACTGGATGCGCTTGAAAGAGCACTGCAGGGATTTGGCCAGGGCGGAGGCCATGGTGGTTTTGCCAACGCCGGGCACGTCTTCAATCAGCACATGGCCTTTGCAGATCAGGGCGATAAGCATCAGTTCAATGGCTTCATCCTTGCCCACCACGGCCTTGGCAATATTCTGCTGCAGGGCGTGCACCAAGGGGCGGACCTGGCTGTTCATAAGCTGCATATAGAAAGCTCCTTTCCTGCCGGAAAAAATGGCGGCGGTCAATGCATGATCACTACCATACAGTATACCAAAAACATTGCGCAAATGCAACATAAACCGACACACACTTGTAAAACAATTGCAACAAAAAAACCGCCCGGGCATTGCTTGTTTTGCCCAGGCGGGAATGGTTTTATGTGGCATCAGAGCACTTTGTTCAGGAAATCCTTGGTGCGCTGCTGCTGGGGGGAGGAGAAAATCTGGTCGGGGGTGCCTTCTTCCACAATCTTGCCTTCGTCCATGAAGATCACCCGGTCCGCCACTTCACGGGCAAAGCCCATTTCGTGGGTGACCACCACCATGGTCATGCCTTCCATGGCCAGCTGCTTCATGACATCCAGCACTTCGCCCACCATTTCAGGGTCCAGGGCGGAGGTGGGTTCGTCAAAGAGCATTACCTGGGGCTCCATGCACAGGGCACGCACGATGGCGATACGCTGCTTCTGGCCGCCGGAAAGCTGGCTGGGGTAGGCATTGGCGCGATCGGCAAGGCCCACGCGTTTGAGCAGGTTCATGGCCTTCTCCTCGGCCTCCTGTTTGCTCTTTTTCAAAAGCTTCATGGGGGCCAGGGTCATGTTTTTCAGGATGGTCATGTGGGGGAAGAGGTTGAAGTGCTGGAACACCATGCCCATCTTTTCCCGGTGCTTGTTGATGTTCACCTTGGGGTCGGTGATGTTTACGTTTTCCACGGTGACGGTGCCCTTGGTGGGGGTTTCCAGCAGGTTTAGGCAGCGCAGGAAGGTGGATTTGCCGGAGCCGGAGGGCCCGATCACCACCACCACTTCGCCCCGCCTGATATCGGCATCCACGCCCCGCAGGGCCTTCAGCTTGCCTTCGTCAAAGTGCTTTTCCAGGCCCTTGACGGAAATGATGATGTTATCAGTGGTCACTGTTGCGCAGCCTCCTTTCCAGCTTACCGATGAGCCAGGTGAGCGTCAGCACCACCAGTAGGTACAAAAGACCGGAAACGATGTAGGGGGTGAAAGCGGAGAAGGTACGGGAGCGGATATAGTCGCCGGCCTTGGTAAGCTCTGTCAGGGCGATATAGGACAGGATGGAGGTTTCCTTGATGAGGGAAATGAACTCGTTGCACATGGCGGGCAGGGCGGACTTGGCAGCCTGGGGCAGGATGATGTAAATCATGGTGCGCACCCCGGAAAGGCCCAGGGAACGGCCGGCTTCCGTCTGGCCTTTTTCCACGCTCATAATGCCGCCGCGGACGATTTCCGCCACATAGGCAGCGCTGTTGAGGCCGCAGGCGATGACGCCTACGATCACCTTGTCAATGCTGATGGAGCCGAAAATGCCGAAGTTGATAATCAATACCTGCAAAAGCAGTGGCGTGCCGCGCATGATATTGATATACAGGCCGGCCAGCTTGCTCAGGCCCCTGACCACCCAAACGCCCAGGCCGGACAGAAAGCTTTTGCCGTTTGCGGTCATGTTCTGCACCTGGGGCAGGCGAAGGATGGCAAGCAGGGTGCCCAGCACCAGGCCCACCAAAATGGCATAGAAGGAAACTTCCAGCGTAACCCCCAGGCCCTTCAGGTACTGCAGCCAGCGGTCGTCCTTGATGACGTTCAGGTAGATTTCTTTATACAGGAACTGCCAGAAATTAAGCGTATTGGCCTGAACGGCGGGCTCAATCTGCAGCCACCATTGTTCGAAAATGGAAATGCTTTCGGTTACAGCGCTCAATGCGTTTCCCTCCAGATGTGTTTCTTAATCGAAATGCCGTAGAGAGGGTATGCTCTCTACGGCAGCATATTTGATGGGTGAATGTTCAGCCGATCAGGAACCGAAGTACTTCACAGCCAGTTCGTCCATGTAGCCTTCCTTTTCCAGTTCGGCCAGGGCGTCGTTGATCTTCTTGAGCAGTTCGGGGTTCTGCTTGTTCACTTCGATGCCGTACCAGTCGGCCTGCAGGCCCATGTCCACCATCTGCAGGGTGTCGTCCTTCAGGGAAGCCAGAATGGCCTGGCCCACGGGCTTGTCGATGATGACAGCGTCCACCTTGTTGCCCTGCAGGTCCATGATGGCGTTGAGGAAGGTCTTATACTGGGCTACGTTGTCCTTGCCGGTGATTTCTTCGGCGGAGAAGTCGCTGGTGGTGCCCAGCTGCACGCCGATCTTCTTGCCGACCAGGTCTTCCTTGGCAGCATAGCCGCTGTCAGCCTTCACGATAACCACAAGGCCGGCGTTGATGTAGCCTTCGGAGAAGTCAACGGTCAATTTGCGTTCGTCGGTGATGGAGATACCGGACAGGCCAATGGTGTTCTTGTTGGCGGCCACGGCGCTGATCACGGCGTCAAAGTCCATGGCTTCGATCTTGTATTCGATGCCGGCCTTCTTGGCAATGGCGTCCCACAGGTCGATATCATAACCCACGGTCTTGTCGCCTTCCACATATTCGAAGGGAGGATATTCGGGGTTGGTGGCCACGGTGATGACGGTCTTTTCTTCAGCGGGCTTGCTGGCGCAGCCGGCCAGGGAAAGGGCCACAACGGCGATCAGCATGAGCGCGATGATCTTGGAATACTTTTTCATGGGATTACCTCCAGTAATAATTTTCATTTCCAGTTTACTTCCAGGAACGGGCACAGTATACCATCCTTTCCGGAGGTTGTCAATAGCAAAATTGAATAAATATGCAAAAAATACAAAATAATTTTGATGTTGAAGGGAAAATAAGCGGTTTTATGCAGCGTGTTATGCATAAATACAAATAGGATGGAATAAATGGCCGGATATTGACCAGAACACAGAGGTTTCGGCATAAAAAAACGCCCGGTATAATCGGATGAAATACGTTTAGGATCCATGAGATGCGTCGAAGGGCCACAGCCCTTCGACTGTGATCCGCAGGGGTGGCTTTGCCGCCCCGAGGGCCAAACCTGCCGCCGCCGGTGGCGGATGAAGGCGAATGAAGGCCCAATGAGGCACAGAGCCTGTGCTGCTTGCGGCAACGGGCGGCAATGCCGAATTGTGAGCAGGCGCCCATGGCGCTTTCTATATCAATTTACGGCCGTAAAAATAGGGTTTGCAGCTTCGTTTACGTGGCTGCAAACCCATTTTTACAGTAAATGTGATGTTCCGAATGAAAGAGCGTTTACGCACTTTCATTCGTTGGATTTTGTTTCCCAGGCAGTGATGAGCTTATCGTAGGAGGTGAGGCACAGCTGCTGGCCCATTTCCCAGCCGGGATGGGGCCGGCGGCCGTCGAAGTAGAAAAGCCGGTCGTCTTCTTCGTTTTTCATATCGCCGATGTTGATAATCAGGGGGACCAGCATCAGCCCATCCCGCCACACGGCGTTCTCTTCCATTTCCTTCAGGCAGCCCTCCGTTTTGCGCACCCGGCCGTACAGGGCATGGTCCACATGGCGGCGGTATACACTGACGGGGGAAAGGAACATGGTGTGGCCGAAAATGGCCACAATGCCAAGGAGAATGGTGAGGGTGATGGTGAGCCACATGAGGCGGATGCAAAGGGAAAACACAATGCCCCCAAGCAGCAGCACGCAGGGAACGGAAAGAACAAGCCGGCGCTTTTTCAGCTGGGCAGTAAGATCGTCAAAATCCTGTTTGGTGTACACGGGGCATGCCTCATTTCTGCGGAAAATGTATCATGTGGCTTCATTATACCGCAAAAAGAGAAAAATGTACAGCATTCCTTTGTGGCAACAGCTTGTCAAAGCAGGATGCAGATCATGCCGCCTTCCCCTTCGTTGAGCATCCGGGTGAGGGCCGTCTGCACCTTTTCCTGGGCATCGGCAGGCATGCGGTGCAGCTTGCCGTTCAAGCCCTCCTGCACCAGCATCTGCAGGGATTTGCCGAAGAAATTGGTGTCCCACAGGGCCTGGCGGTCGTTTTCGTATTGCTGGTTCAATGTATCGATGAAGGCCTCGCTTTGCTCCTGGGTGCCCAGGATAGGGGCTACCTCCGTTTCGATATCGGAGCGGATCAGGTGCAGCGTGGGGGCGTTGGCCCGAAGCCTGATGCCGTATCGGTTGCCCTGGCGCATCAGTTCTGGCCGCTGCAGGCTGACATCGTCCATATCCGGGGTGACCAGGCCGTAGCCTGTTTGCTCCACAGCCTTCAGCGCCCCGGCAATGCGGTCATAGGAGCGCTTGGCCTGAACCAGTTCCGTCATCAGGGACAACAGATGGGCATCACCGGTAATGGTTTCGCCGCACTGCTCGGAAAGGATCCGGCTGAACAGCCCTTCCTTTACAGGCAGGGTGTAGCGCAGGGTGCCGCTGCCCAGATCCACCTGCTCGCCGGTGGGCAGCTCCAGCTGGTCGGAGCCCTGGAAGGCAGCGGCGGTTAGGGTTTTGTCCCGCATCTGCTTCATCACGCTGCTGAGCTTTTTCACCGCATTCACCGCAGCGGCAGGCAGCCAGTGGTCCTGGCTGAGGGCGCTTACCCAATCGGGCAGGGAAAAGCGCACCTCACGCAGGGGGAAGGCCATCAACAGGGCGGATAGCAGGCTTTGCAGATCGCTTTCCGTCATTTCCTTCACATTTAATAAGGAAACAGGCACATCATATTTCTTTTCCAGGGCCCGGCGCAAAGCTTCCGTTTCGGAATCATTGGGGCGGGCGGAGTTGAGCACCACGGAAAAGGGCTTGCCCGTTTGCTTCAATTGCCGGATGGCCATTTCTTCCGCCTGGGTGTAGGCGCTGCGGGGCAGGTCGGCAACGGTGCCGTCGCAGGTGACCACAAGGCCCACGGTGGCGTGGTCCTCCATCACCTTCCGGGTGCCCAGGGCAGCGGCGTCCGCAAAGGGCATATCATCCTCTGCCCAAGGGGTGGATACCATCCGGGCTTCGTCCCCTTCCTCTGCACCCTGGGCGCCGGGCACCAGATAGCCCACTGAATCCACCATCCTGACTTTCGCCCGCAGGCCGTCTGCCAGTTCAATTTCCGCTGCGCCTTCCCCGGGAATAAAGCAGGGCTGGCAGGTCATGATCATGCGGCCGGAGCCGGACTGGGGCAGTTCATCCGTCAGCCTGTCTTTCCTGGGACCGGGGGCCACATAGGGGAGCACCATCTGCTCCATAAACCGGGCAATGAGGGTGCTTTTGCCGGTGCGCACCGGGCCGACCACGCCAATGTACAATTCCCCCTGGGTTCTTTCCAGCATATCCCGGTAAAGGGGCCTTGCCGCCCCCACGGTGCTTTGCTCCATAAAAAATGCCTCCTTGTTTCGCTTTCGCCCCATGTGTATGCGATAAAGCAGTGGGATATGCAAATGGATACGGATGCATAAGGGGCGGAAAAAGGGCATAGCGTAGCATACAGGAACAAAGGAAGGGAGCAACCAATATGGAAACAGCCATGCATTTATTTTCGGGCAGCAATACGGCCGAAGGGTTTTGCGGGTATTTCAATGAATTGCAGATGATGGCGGGGCGCACGGTGATCATCAAGGGCGGCCCGGGGGTGGGAAAAAGCACATTGATGAAGAAAGTGGGCGCCCATTATGAGGAAGAAGGGCTGCAGGTGCATTATTACCATTGCTCCGGGGACCCGGACAGTGTGGATGCGGTGTATGTGCCCAGGCGCAGCTACCTCATGGTGGACGGCACCGCCCCCCACACCCTGGACCCTGTACGCCCCGGCGCCCGGGACGGTATATTGAACCTGGGGGTATGCCTGAATGAAGGGCTGCTGGCCCAGCAGTATACAGAGGTGTCCGGCCTGTTCCGGGATATTTCCCACACCTATGCCCGGGCGTACCGCTACCTGAAGGCGGCGGCGGCCATGCGGCAGGATGCGGATGCGGTGTACCGGAGCGCCCTGGAAGCGGATAAACGAAGGCAGATGGAAAACGAACTATTGGCCCTGGTGCCCCAGGGAGATGCGGGTGGAGAACAGCACGCCTTCTTGCAGGCCATCACCTGGAAGGGCGTGGTGCAGTACCCGCAATGGCTGGACGGGAAAACCATGGTGAGCCTGCAATTGCCCTTTGGCATGGATGCGGATGATTTTCTGCAGCCGGTATTGCACCTGGCCCGGCAGCGGCGGCTGGCCATCCGCTGCTGGTATGACCCACTGGAGGGCAGGAAGCTGAACCATTTGCAGGCGGGGGATGTGTTGTTCACCACGGCCTGCCCTAAGGGCAGCCGCATCCTTTCCCCGGAAATGAAGCAGGAGGAAATCACCCCCTCATCCAGCCGGCTGTCCTTTGACCGGGCGGTGTATGACCTGTGCCTGCACCAGGCGGTGGAAGCGCTGGCAGAAGCCAAGGCAGGTCACGACCGGCTGGAGCGCTATTACATTGACGCCATGGACTTTGGCCGCCTGCAGGCCATTACCCAGGAGGTGCTGGAGGAACTGCCGTAAGGGAAGGAAGAAACAGAGGCAACATCAGTTTTGCCAGGAAATGTACTGGTGCTTCTGCAAGGGGTAAGTGCATAGGGTGTGGCCTTCCAGGTTGCACCGGTGCAGGTGCACGGCGGAAATGCACTGGTTTTCGTAGGTGGTGTAGTAGTAAATGCCCAGCTCCTGATTGATGCAGGAGGTGTAGGCGGTAATCTCCAGCCCGCCGTCGGATAATTCCACACAGCCTCGCGGCTGGGCTACGGCCCCTAAAATATGAAAGAACTGGCTGATGCTTTCTTTTTCGGTGGCGCCGGAAACGGAATGGAGCTTCACAAATGCCGCCCGCACAAACCGGGAAGCGGAGGATAAATCCCCCGGAAGGCCCATGGCTCCCATGCCCCGGCTGTAAGGGCACAGGGGCGTGTCCGGAAAGCGGTTTTCCGGGGGCAGGTGAGAAAGCTGCATATAATCGCACAGATGATCCATGTGGTAGGAAAAGGGCGGGTTGTTGGTGAGCACCCCCACGGGGTTTTCGTGCAGCCGCAGGCCTTCCTGGGTGCATTCGATGGTGAGGGCACAGGTTTTGTCTGCCAGCAGCCAGTGCAGGGGAGAAGGAGGCAAATCGGGGCTGAAGGCGGTATCGCATAGACGAATGCTGCGCAGCCTTTCCTTTGCCTGGGGCACATCCCGGCAGGTGCCCAGCAGATATGGAATCAGTTCAAAGGATGCGATATTTTCCATCCCGTCCGCTGCAGGGAAGTAATGGGCGTTGCCGGGAAAATTCAGCCCAGCCATGGCCAGGCCGTGCTCATTGGCGGCTTCGTAATAGAGAGGATAGCCATCCCTGACGGTGGCCATGCCGATGATGGCATAATGATCACGGTTTACAGGCATGTGCCGGAAGGGAAGGTGGAAATGCCGGGGGGTGATGGTCACTTCCTCCCGGAAGGTGCGCTCCAGATCCAATGTGCGGCCAAAGTAGGGGTGGCGGGTACGGTAGGTAACAGCGGTGCACATGAAAATCAGTCCTTTCTTTTCAATAAAACAGAAGACCCCGTGGCTTCGTCAGCCGGGGGTCTTCTTTGGTATTTTCGTTTCTTCTGTTATGCCAGCATTGCCTGCAGGGCACGGCGGACGGCGCCTTCCCCTTCCAGCATACGGTTCAGCCAGTGGGTGACGGTATCGGCCAGGGGCGTTTCATACACGTTCAGGCCGAAAATATCGCTGCGGCTGAGCACGGCTTTCAGCTGCTCCTTTTCCACCGTTTCGCCGATTTTCAGGAAGGAAAGGGCTTCCTGCATCTGGGAAAGCAGGGGATCAGGGCTGGGGGTGAAGGGGGTGAGCGTATCGTCAATGGCCATGAGGTAGCGCAGCCATGCGGCCAGCACGAAGGGGATGCCCTGGAGGGAAGAAAGGGACAGATCCTCACGCTGAAGGTACATCTTCATGGTTTCACCAAAGCGGATGGGCAGCTTCTGGCTGGTATCGGTGGCAATGCGCTGGGGGGTATCGGGCATGAAGGGGTTGGGCAGCCGCTTTTCCAGCACTTCCCCGGCGAATTTTTCGGGGGAGAGGATGCCAGGGTTCACCACCACCGGCATGGCTTCCACATAGGCCAGATGATGCACCAGGCGGTTCAGGTCCTGATCGCCCATTTCGTTGCAGATGGTTTCATGCCGCAGCAGGCAGCCCAGGATGGCCAGGGCGGTGTGCAGGGGGTTGAGGCAGGTGCACACCTTCATTTTTTCGGTTTTGTCCACGGTTTCCCGGTCGGTAAAATAGATGCCTGCCTTTTCCAGGGGCGGGCGGCCGGCAGGGAATTTATCCTCCACCACCAGGTATTCCGTTTCTTCGGCGTTGACGAAGGCGGCGGTGTAGGTGTTCTTTTCGGTGATGATGGTGTCCACATCCTCAAAGCCGCAGTCCAACAGCATTTTTGCCACCTTGGCATCAGGGCGGGGGGTGATTTTGTCAATCATGGAGATGGGGAAGGCCACTTTCTGTTCATCCTTCAGGTAGGCAAGGAATTTTTCTTCCGCCAGGCCTTTCTCCACCCAGCCTTCCGCCAGGCAAAGCACGGCGGCCTTCAATTTATCGCCGTTGCCGCTGCAGTTATCCATGCTCACCAGGGACAGAGGGTATTCGCCCGCCAGGAAGCGCTTGTACAGCCCGGCGGCCAGCTTGCCCATGGTGGATGCGGCTTTTTCGGGGCCGTTATCCAGGTCGGCCTGAATGAAGGGGAAAATTTCGCCCCGGGCGTTCTTTACCGCATAGCCCTTTTCGGTGATGGTGAGGGACACCATCTGCAAAGAGGGGGCGGAAAGCACGTCCATCAGCCGCCGGTCGTCCTGCTCGCTTTTGCCGTCGCAGCGCAGCGCTTCGCAAACGGAGGCGATCACCTTTTTGTCCACCGAGCCGTCGCTTTTGAGTACACACAGAACAGACAGGCTGTCAAAGGGGGTGTAGGCCTTGTGGATGATTTCTCCGTCAAAGCATTCGGCCACGATAACACCGGTATCCCAGCTGCCCTCATCCAACAGCGTTTGCAAATCGGCAGCGGGGAACGCACGGAAAATATTGCCGGCGCCCAGGTGCAGCCAGGTGGGGGCGGCCTTGGTTTTTGCAGCGGTTTTTTCGATGTCAAAGGCAGGCAAGGTAAAGCCGGCCTGCAGCCAGGAGGTTTTGTCCTGTAAGGCATTGAGGCATAATTTCATCGGACGGTCATGCTCCCTTCAGCAGTGGTTTTTGTTTTTCTTTCCTTTATTATACATGAAAAAACAGGGAAGTACAAGCAAGTGCCATGAAAAAAGTAAGAAAGGGGTCGGAAAAAGTTGAATATTCACAGAATTTCCTCTTTCAAGAAAATCTGTGCTTGCATCTTGAGCCAAAATAACGTATACTATCTAATGACCTAATATGGTCAAAGGCAGCTAAGGAGGTTCAGCGAATATGGAATGTAAAGTGAAAAATGATATCGGCACCATCTTTATTTCCGAAGATGTGCTGCTGAAGGTTGTTGGTTATGCTGCCCTGGAATGCTACGGCATCGTGGCCATGTCCTCCAAGCGTGCAAAGGATGGCCTGGTGGAATGGCTGGGCAGAGAAAATTTGAGCCGCGGCGTGCAGGTGCGCATGGTGGACAATCAGCTGGATGTGGATTTGTTCATCGTGGTGGAATACGGCATCAGCGTGGCTGAAGTGTGCAAGACCATTGTGGAAGTGGTCCGCTATAAGCTGGAAAGCATGACGGGGGTTAAGGTTCGCTCCGTCAATATCAGTGTGGAGGGCATCCGCATCTGAGGGTCCCCTGAAAAACCACAAGAATTGAACGGAGGGAAATACCTTTGATTCAGGTACAAGCAATTGACGGGCTGCTGCTGCGGGAAATGGTGTTGGCCGGTGCAGCCTTACTGGAAAAGAACCGTGAGAACGTGGACGCTCTGAACGTGTTCCCCGTGCCGGACGGCGATACGGGCACCAACATGAGCCTGACCATGACCAGCGCCACAAGGGAAGTGAACCAGAAGGAATTCACCAGCGCCGGCGAAGCGGCGGATGCCCTGGCCAAGGGTGCGCTGCGGGGCGCCCGCGGCAACTCCGGCGTGATCACCAGCCAGCTCTACCGCGGCTTTGCCCGGGCGCTGGAAGGCGTGGAAAAGATTACCCCCCGGCAGTTTGCCGCCGCCCTCAAAAGCGGTGCCGATACCGCCTACAAGGCCGTGATGAAGCCCAAGGAAGGCACCATCCTGACCGTGGCCCGGGTGATTGCGGAGGACGCTGTGCGTCAGGCAGAACTGGCTCCCGACGATTACGACGCCCTGTTCAACGTGATCCTCACCAGCGGCGAAAAGATCCTCAACCGCACCCCCGAAATGCTGCCTGTGCTGAAACAGGCGGGCGTGGTGGACGCCGGCGGCCGGGGCCTGATGCTGCTGTACACGGGCTATGCCGCAGTGCTGCGGGGCGAAAACCTGGACGAACTTCACCTGCATGACGGCACGGTGGAAAGCGTCAGCGAAATTGAGTTCGAAGACGACCATGACAGCATGGAAGAAATTACCTTCGCCTACTGTACCGAATTCCTCATCCAGAACCTGAAGGAAGACAAGAAGGACGAAGATATCGACCATTTCCGCCGTCAGCTGAACCGTATCGGCGACTGCGTGCTGGTGGTGGGCGATCTGGAACTGGTGAAGGTGCACGTGCACACCAATGACCCCGGCAAGGCCCTGCAGTACGGCCTGAACCTGGGCGAACTGGTGAACCTGAAGATTGAAAACATGGTGGAACAGCGCCGGGAAAACCTGCGCCGGAAGGCTGAAACTGCCGCCAAGGAACCGCCCAAGCCCTACGGCATGGTGAGCGTTTCCCTGGGCGAAGGCTTCTCCAATATCCTCAAGGACCTGGGTGTGGACGGCATCGTGGAAGGCGGCCAGACCATGAACCCCTCCATCGAGGACCTGCAGAAGGCCATTGACGCCGTGAACGCCGAAACGGTGTTTGTGTTCCCCAACAACGGCAACATCATTTTGGCTGCCCAGCAGGCGGCAGAGCTGAGCGAAAAGAACGTTGTGGTGCTGCCCACCAAGAACGTGGCCATGGGCATTGCCGCCGCTGTTGCCTTCCAGCCCGAGCTTTCCGCTGAAGAAAATATGCAGCGCATGGACGAAGCGGCCCAGAAGGTACGCACCGGTATGATCACCTTTGCTGTGCGTGACAGTGAATTCGAAGATATGCACATCAACGAAGGCGATATCATCGGCCTGCACAACGGCAAAGTAACCGTGAAGGCCGACAATACTCACGACGTGGCTCTGTCCCTCATGCGGGATATTGTAACCGATGATGATGGCCTGATCACCGTTTATTACGGCGCCGATACCACCGAAGAAGAGGCCCAGGCCCTGGCGGATGAGATTGAAGGTATTTATGAGGATTGCGACGTGGAAGTGCATTCCGGCGGCCAGCCCCTGTATTATTACCTGATCAGCGTGGAATAACCGCAAAAATTACATCACAGAATTGTAAAACGGCTGAAATGTAACCGATTTAGTTACATTCCGGCCGTTTTGCGTTTGTCCCGTGTAACTGAAAGGCTGCTTTGAGGTGCGTAAAAAATTTTTTATTTTGCAGCAGGAAATGAGAAGTTCAGCGTCGAATATAAGAATTACAAACGAGAGAGAAGAAAAATATGGCCGGGCGGCCCGGCTATCATATCGTGAAAGGAGTATCGCCATGAAAACCACCATTACCGCCAAGAACATGGTCGTCACCCCGGGAATCACCAACCGCATCACCAAAAAGACCGCCACCATGGAACGCTACCTGAAGGCTGATACGGAAATGATTGTGCGCCTTCGCAAAGAAAGGGAAGAGCGCATCTGTGAAATTACCGTGCCCATGAGCGGCGTGACGCTGCGTGCGGAATCGGCCAGCAAGGACAACCTCTTCATGGCCATCGACAAGTGCCTTGCCAAGCTGGAAAGGCAGATCCTGCGTCACCGCACCAAGCTGGAAAAGCGGCTGCGTGAAGACGCCTATCGGGAAGAAACCCCCGAATTCATCGAAGATCCTCAGGTGTACGGAACCGGCGAACGCAAGATCGTCCGCACCAAAGAATTCCCCGTGCGTCCCATGGCTGTGGAAGACGCCATTTTGCAGATGGAGCTGCTGGGCCATTCCTTCTTCGTATTCGTAGATATCGAAACCGAACGCACCAATGTGCTCTACCTGCGTAAAGACGGCGACCTGGGCCTGATGGTGCCGGAAGCCTGACGCGCTTTTGCGGCACCGCCGCCTGAAATTCGGATGCATCGTCCGCAAAACGGACGTTTCCTATAACCGTTATTTCAAATCAAGCATATTTCTTATCGTTCCCGGGCCGCAGGTGCGGCCCATTTTTATTTGTTGTAACTTTTTTGCATCTGAGCAAAATAAGTCTTTTGTGTTTTGTGATTATGTGGTAGACTATATCTGAACAGCCGAAAGCCTTGATATATCAGGGTTTGCGGCTTGTTTTTAAGTTTTTTCGCTTATTTGTCGCTTAAACTAGCGAAATTCCATCTATGATATTAGAAAACACAACATTATTTTCTTCAATTTGAACATACGACTCCGGTTGAATATTCATAAATTGTTTTCACTTTTGAACATATATTCGCTTGCACCGCCTGTTTTAAGTGCTATAATACACTTAGGTGAAAGCCAAGACGACAAAGGAGGGTACTGCAGATGAAACAACGCAAAATCGCAACGGCGTTCATTCTGCTTTTGTGCGCAACAGCGTTGCTGTCCGGGGCCCTTCTGATTCTCCACTCAGGCCATGACTGCCATCAGGCGACATGCCCCGTCTGCACAATATTGACACGTAACACAGAATCCTTTTTGTGTTTGTTGTTTGCGTGTATAGGAATGGGGTTGCTTTTTGATGTCAGCAAATATCGCCTGCTTTGCATATCGGAGAATCGGGTTGTTCCGGATTGGACGCTCGTCCATCGGAAAGTAAAGCTGCAAGATTAATTCTCCTGTTTTGATTTCATATCTCATCAAAACAGGAGGACAACTGAATATGAACGTCTATTCATCGAAGCGACGAGTGTTTGCTCCTGCTGTTTTGAATTGCAATTTGAATCAGAACAAAAGGAGAACTGAACATGATTTGTATCGAAAGTCTTCGCAAGCATTTTACAGATGAATCAGACATTACCTATCGTGACCTGACATTTGAGGATGGCAAGTCGTATGTGCTGCTGGGCGCATCCGGCTGCGGCAAATCCACGCTGCTGCACATGATCTCTGGTGCGCTTTCTCCCACCAGCGGACGCATCCTCATCAATGGCAAGGACATGGCGGCTGCACCACAGCGTGAGAAGGATGCTTTCCGCATCGCCAAGATCGGCTATATCTTTCAGGATTTCAAACTGATCGACGAAATGACCGTTCAGGACAACATTGATGTGCTGAAACTTGAAAAGGTGGACGTTTCCCGCACAGACGAGCTTCTTGAACGAATGGGCATCCTGAAGCTGAAAAAGCGTCAGGTATCCCGCCTGTCCGGCGGCGAAAAACAGCGCGTAGCCATTGCCCGCGCGCTGGTCAAGCAGCCGGAGATCATCCTTGCAGACGAACCAACCGGTAACCTGAATTACGCCATCGGGCGAAAGATCACGGAAGCGCTGCTGGACGCAGGACGGGGCAAGACCCTGATCTGTGTAACTCACGACGAGCGCCTGTGCGAATTGTTTGACGAAGTCATCGACATGAACAAAATCACCACCCCTGTTGTGAAGGGAGGTGAACAGCATGCTTAAGTTTGCACTGAAAAACATGTTTGTTCGCCGCGCACGTATGGTGCTGGTGACGCTTTCCATCGTACTTTCGGCAAGCGTCGCACTGCTGGCATTCAACATTTCCCAGCAGGTGAATGATGGAATTATCTCCACAGCCGGATATTATGACATGATCATCGGTCCTGCAGGCAGTTCTACCCAGCTTGCCATGAACACGATGTTCTTCACCGATGAACCGCTGGGTACGATTTCCTACGAATATGTAGAAGAACTGCAGGCAAGCGGCCTGACCAATGCCGTCGTGCCCTTCACCATGGGCGACAGCTACAACGGTGCAAAGATCGTTGGAACCAGTCCCGATTACCTTGACGGAAAGAAGCTGAAATCCGGCGATATGTTCAATGAAGCCTTTGAAGCAGTCGTTGGCAGCGCCGTTGCCGAACGCTATGGTCTTGAACTGGGCGACAGCATGATCACCTCTCATGGTCTGACCGGAACCGGGCATGCTCATGAGGGCAATCCGCTGACAGTGGTCGGCATTTTGGCAAAGACCGGAACAGCTTATGATAACGTCATCTTCACAGCCTGCGAAACCGTCTGGGCGGTTCACGATCATGAGCATGCTGAAGAAGAACACATCCACGAAGATGAGGATGACGGTCATGTACATGAGGAAGAAGATCATTCCACCGGGGAAGCTGACGAACCCATGAGCCATGCCGCCGCGCACAGCAATGTGCCGGATACACATGAAGAGGAAACGTACGACGAAGCCGCAGAAGATCACGACCACAGTTATGGCGACGTATGTGCCATCCTCATCAAGAGCAAGAGCTTCAACGACTACTACAAGCTGATGGAAGTGTACGGTGCGAATGCATCGCTGCTGTGCATCAATCCGTCCACAGTGCTGCGCGAGGTGTTGGAGCAGGTTGATCTTTCCACGCAAATCGTGTACATCCTGTGTGCTATCATTCTGCTGATGAACATCGTGGTCATCTCCGTCATCACTCTGCTGAATATGTACGACGCGCAGAAGGAAATCGCCCTGATGCGTCTGATTGGCATCAGTATGCGCAGAATCGGACAGCTTTACCTGATTCAGAATGGTATTATCGGCCTGATTTCTACTGTGTTGGCACTGATTCTGTCCCATGCATGCCTTGGCTTGATGGGCAGCTTTGTGGCGTCCATGGGCATCGTGTTGAATGTAACCGCCATTTATCCGCTTGAATGGGCGATCATGGCGCTGGTATTCGTATTGAGCGTATTACCCACCATGGTGAGAATCCTGTCCATGTCCCGCAAAGACAGCCTGAGTGTGTGAGGTGAGTGATATGAAAAGAATTTCGGCAATCATCCTGATGCTTGCGCTGATCCTGTGTTTGACTGCATGCAGCGGAAAGGATATTGAAACTGCATCTGTTACGGAGATCAGTTTCGGCGATGCAGTGAGCTTCGAAAGCATCGAAAAACTGAATGGCCAAAAGGTTTCGATCATCGGTTACATGGCAACCATTTCTCCCATTAGCGGAAAATACATGTATCTGATGAACATGCCCTATCAGTCCTGTCCGTTCTGCCTGCCAAACACTACGCAGCTTTCCAATACCATGGCAGTCTATGCGCCGGAGGGCAAGGTATTTGACTATACCGATCAAGCCATCCGTATCACAGGGACAATGATAATTGAAGATATGGTGGACGAGTTTGGATACACCTACAATTACCGCATTGCAGATGCT
>JAFQHP010000054.1 GCA_017397895.1 Clostridia bacterium | reverse complement strand
GTCAACGTGACCGATGGTACCAATGTTTACGTGAGGCTTATTGCGTACAAATTTTTCCTTTGCCATTGGGATTCCCTCCTGTTTCGCATTACAGTGATTGATGCCGGGCTTTCCGCCGGGCTGTACCTTAGAAAACCGGCATCCATGCCGGTGGCCTTTCACGCCTGTCCTATGCAGGCATGCAAGTGGAGCGGATGATGGGAATCGAACCCACGTGGTCAGCTTGGGAAGCTGAAGTTCTGCCATTGAACTACATCCGCACGCAATTCCTATTGTAACCAAATTTTCAGTCATTGTCAACAGATTGCTTTTCATTTTTTCGGTGGAAATAAAGGATTTTTTTCAAGTTTGTCAAATAAAGTGTTGCCATGGTCCAAAAATCGTCTGTCCCGCCGTCAGGCCGCACCTTTTCAGCAGCCGTCCGGCGGGACAGGAGGATATCCGCTTCCCCTCTTCGCAGGTTCATCCTACCAAAGCAATGTGATTTTTTCCCGGAAAAACTATGGCAAGAATGTGAAAAAAGGAATTATTCTGCTTATGGAAAACACCCACTCCCCTGCCCTGCGTCACACTGCCGGCAACGAAAACACAGGGCTTATAAAGCTTATGGCCATCGTCACCATGATCATCGACCATGTGGGCGCCGCCATTTTGACCTCCCGCAGCTACATCCTTCTTCGCTACATCGGCCGGCTTGCCATGCCGCTTTTTTGCTGGTGCATGGTGGTGGGCGTATGCAAAAGCCGCAATATGTACCGCTATGCCCTGAGGGTATTGCTGGTCGGCATCATCTCCCAGCCCTTTTATATGCTGGCCCTCTCCCACGAGTGGACGGAATTGAACGTGTACGCCACCCTGTTCCTGGGCCTTTGTGCCCTGATCGGCATCCGGGAAAAGAAATATTATTCCCACCTCTGGGCGCCGGTAATTGCCCTGGTCATCACGCATTTTGTGAAGATGGACTACGGCACGGAGGGTGTGCTATTGATCATAGGGCTGTACCTGGCCCGGAACAAAAAATGGGCTATCGCCGCCGTGATGGGCACCATGTGCCTGTGGTGGTGGCTGGGCACTCCCTTCACCTACTGGCTGCGCATCCAGACGGGGGAATTGAAAATGTCCCTTAATTCCCTACGCTACTACGTCAATTACATCCAGGTATGGGCCATTGCCGCCCTGCCCGTCATGCTGCTGCCCACCCTGCGCCGCTCCTTCCGGCTGCCCAAATGGTTCGGTTACGCTGCTTATCCCGGGCATCTTCTGATCATCTACCTGGTGGATCGTTTCCTTTTGTAAGCTGAAACGCCCCTGCCTTTTTCACCGCCGCCTGATGCCGGGAAAGCACCTTATCCAATTCGCGGTGGCGGGTGGGCATGGGCCAGGCCGGTGCAGCCTGCGCCGCTTCCTGTTTTTCCTGCGGCACTTCCTTTGCTTCATTTTCCTTTGGCAGCGGCTGTTCATCCGCTGCTTTTTTAAATTCCAGCTGCTGCGACCGCCATTCCCGCCACTTATCCTGCTGCTGGGAAAACGTCAGGGCAGCAAAGGGCGATACATCCCTGCTCTCCTGCTTCAAGCACACCCCTCCTTGATATTTTTACCAAAATGATTGCTGCACTTTAGCGTATTCATGACGTTTTCTTTTCGTGCATGACCCATTTCCGTTGCATATGTAAAATTTTCCTCAAATGCCCCATTTTCGATTGACACCCTGTTTTTGCCATTGGTATAATAAGGAGCATTAAGATGCATGTTTTATGTGTATTTGAACGGAGGTTTCTTTTATGCTGAAAAAGCTGTGCCGCATGCTGTCCATGCTTTGCATCCTGGCAGCTGTGCTGGCTGTATGTCTGCCCGTCCATAACGCAGCGGCGGCCCTGGAAAGCGGCGCCACCCTTTATGTGGATACCGACAACAACGGCCCTTTATACCTGCGGGAAGGCCCCAGCAAAAAAACCGATCATCTGGGCTCCTATAAGGAAGGCACCGCCGTTACATTGGTCATCCAGTGGGACTATGGATGGGCCAAGGTGCAAGTGGACGGCAAAGAGGGCTTTATGATGCTGCAATATCTGTCCGCCCTGGCCCCCGGCGCCACTCCTGCGCCCACCGCCTCCCCGGTGCCCGACAGCACCCCGGTGCCCACGGAGGACACCACCATGTATATCCTGACGGACGACGGCAATAAGCTGCACCTGCGTATGGGCGCCGGCACCGGTTATTCCTCCCGGGGCCTGTATCCCTGCGGCACCCAGGTCATTGTCACTGCCCGGGTGGGCAGCTGGGCGTTCTGTACAACGCCGGACGGACAGACGGGCTATATGATGCTGCGCTACCTCACCACCGTCACCTCCGGTGCCACCCCCGTGCCCGGCGCCACCGCCTCCCCCGTGCCTGAAACGGAAAACACCCTCATGTACATCAAAACAGGCAACACCGGCAAGCTGCACCTGCGGGAACAGAATAATACCAACTGTGCCTCCCTGGGCCTGTATCCAAACGGCACCCAGGTCACTGTCACCCACCGGCTGGGCACCTGGGCCCATGTGAAGGTGGACGGCAAGGCGGGCTGGATGATGCTGAAATTCCTCACTGCCGCCGCCCCCGGCTCCACCCCGGCCCCCACCGCTTCCCCCACGCCCCTGCCC
>JAFQHP010000053.1 GCA_017397895.1 Clostridia bacterium | reverse complement strand
CTACTCGCAATGGAACAATGATCACTTGCAATCGGGTTTGTGCGTGTTGCAGATAATCCCTTACACATCAGCGGGAAATTGCCCGTTCGACCAGCCAGCCACTTCCGCAAAATGGGTCAAGGGATAAAATCCCTTGTGGGGTGCAGGGGTGAAACCCCGCAGGTCTCCCCAAGCCCCAGCGGAACATTGCTTGTTCTGTACGCCAACCACTTCCGCAGTTGGGTCCAGGGCACTGCCCTGGTGGCCCTGGTCAGACGAATTTTTTTGCAAAGGCCCGGGCGGCGGCCAGGTCGTTTTTGTCGGGGCGGCCGGGATGGCAGCGCCACCATTCGCCCCGGCAATGGAAATCCTCCTTTTCAAGGGACACGCAGGCCTTGTCCGCCACTTTTTTCATGGGCTTATACATACTTTTCATCATGGCGGAGGTGCCAAAGCAGATGATTTTGCCGATGTGTTCCTTGTTGACCAGGACGAATTCCTTCACGGCAGGGTCGGCATCGAAGGCGTAGTAGGAAGTGCCCAGGAACAGGATATCCGCCTTTTCGGAAAGGGGCACCGCAATGCTTTCCGGCTGTACGCCCACGGCTTCGCCAATGGCTTTGGCCAGCTTTTCGGTGTTGCCGGAGCGGGTGAAATAACGCACCTGAATATTCATTGTTCATACCTCCTGACTGGTGACAAAATCCAGGAACAGCTTGCCGAAAATGCTTTCCCCCTGCTCATCCTTTTTGCCGATGTAGGCGCAGTGGGTGCCGTGCATGAGCACATGGTCCACATTCTTGTGGCCGAAGTGGCGCAGGGTGGACAGGATGAGCATGGTTTGCTCCAGGCGGTTTGTCATATCCTGGTCGGACACGATAAAGCGCATGGGAGGATAGCTTTCCTGGGTACCCACATGGAAAAGGGCGCAGCTTTCGTCCACAATCACCCGCCGGCTGTCAATGCCCCTCTCCTTCAGCACCCGGAAATGGGCGGTGGGCTGGCCGGCATCATGGAAATAGCCGGCAATATTCCGGTTGCTAAGGCCAAAGCGGGCCAGGTACGCAGGGTCAAAGCAGAGCATCATGCTGATGTAGCCGCCGGCAGAGCTGCCGCCCACGTAGATTTTTTCCGCATGGTATTCAGCCCGCCGGTCGCAGATGAATTTCACCGCTTCCGCGGCGTCCCACAGATAATCCGGGAAATGGGCGTCAGGGTACATGCGGTAATTGATGGAGCCCACCGTCACGCCGTGGGCTGCCAGGTATTCCGCCGGGGTCCGCACGTCTTTTTTGTCGCCGGCTTCCAGGCCGCCGCCGTGAGCGTAGAGGAAGAAAATGTCGTTTGGCTTTTCCGGAAGGTAAATGTCCATGCAGCGCACATCGTCCTGAGGAACGGAGTAGGGGATATCCCGGATGATGTTCATTTTTCACCCTCCTTATCCAATCGTCTGTTGCGGAAATACAGGCACAGATCGGCCCCCACCATGATGAAATTCAGGCAGTAAAAGAACAATACATACCACTTGCTTTCAAACGCTGCCATATAGGCGGGGTTCAGCAGCTTGGACAGAATACCGGCAATGTAGCCGAAGAAAATGAGGCACAGAAAGGACAGACTTTTGCCCTTGGTGGTGCGGGCTTTCCAGGATTTCATCACGTTCATGGGCCAGGAAAAGCCAAAGGATACAATCATCATTACTTCCAGGAATTCAGCCATGGCTTGTTACCCTTCCTTGATTCGTTTTTCAATCTGCTGCCAGTACCGCTGAATAAAGTCAATATCCGTCAGTTGGTACAGCATCCGGGCGCCGGCGGCGTCCTCAATTTCATTCACCACCCATTGGCCCTTGTGCCGGATGAAATCCACGGCGATATAGTCGCTGTCCAGGGCCTTTTGCAGGCGGTGGACGCAGGACAGCTGTTCCTTGACGGGCTGGAAAATTTCCGCCTGGCCGCCCAGGGAAAAATTGCTGCGGAAATCCGTTTTGGAGGTGCGCCTCACGGCGGCCATCACCTGATCGCCCATTACATACACCCGCACATCCACCCCCGGTTCATCGCACACGGGCTGGAGGATGAAGGGTGTATCCTGCATTTTTTCCCGGACAGTACGGTATTCTGCCTCATCGTTTACCCAAAACACCTCGCTGCCGCCGTGGCCGGCCCGGCTTTTTGCCACAAAGGGGAAGGCCGGGGCGTTTTCCGGAAGGAAGGTATCCATACAGGGCAGGGACAGCTTTTTCAGCAGGGTATAGGTAAGCCATTTGTCATTGGCGATGTGGACGGTTTTCTCGTTATTGACGGCAGGCTTACCCTGCCGGGCAAAAGCCTCGCTCAGGCAGGAAAAGCGGCTGCGGTTGATGCAAAAATCGGCGGCGGAAATGTCCGGCGTGGTATCGGGCCGGTCAATAATGAACAGGGACAAAAGATGGCCCCGTCTTGCCCCTTCCTCCTGCATACTGCGGATGAACCATTTGTTTTTCTCCGCATCCCGGAAGGTGTAAAAAATCAGCCCCCGCATGAAATCACCTGCCTGATGTGGCGCATGATGTGCTCTGCCAGGTTCACCCCGGTGGCCTGCAGGGTGGACTTGAAATGGGGGTTGGAGTTCACTTCGCAGATGATGGGGGTCCCGTTTTCCCCAAACATCACGTCCACCCCCGCAAAATCCAGTTTCAATGCCCGGCAGGCGGCAAGGGCGGCCTCTTCCTGGGCGACGGAGGGGGTATAGGGGGCCATGGAGCCGCCGTTTGAAATATTGGAGCGGAAATCCTTTTCGTTGTAGCGCAGCATGGAGGCGATCACCTTTCCGCCCACCACGTTCACCCGGACGTCCCGGCCGTGGCTGGTGGGAATGTACTGCTGCAGGATAAAATCCTTATAGCCCATGCGGGCGATGATTGCTTCCGCCTGCTGCCGGTTTTCTGCCAGATATACCTGCTGGCCGAAGGAGCCGAAGGCTTCCTTGATGACCATGGGGTAGGAAAGCTGTTTTTCGGCAATGTCCAGAAATTCAAGGCTGCAATAGCCCATGGCTTCGAAGGTCTTGGGGGAAAGGAAGGTAAGAGGGTGGGGCACATGATGCGCTGCAAGCACCTGAGCGGTGAGGGCCTTGTTGTCGCACTGCTCCACCGCATCGGCGGGGTTGAACAGCCGCAGCCCCTGCCTCTCCAGGCGCCTGGCCAGGTGAATATCCTTGTCCCAGAACAGGGCAAAATCCGGCAGGGAAGGAAAAGCACTGCCCACGGGGCACATCAATTGCACCGTGGTTTTCATTTCCAGTTCCATGTGCTCTTTTTCGGCGGCGGCACACAGCATGCCGTATATTTCCTGAAATTTTTGTGTGTCCAGAAACGGGTTTACAATCAGCCAGCTCTGCAAAGCGGCTCCCCCCTCTGTGCTGAATTGATGAAAACAGTATAGCACAAAGGGCTATAAAAGTCCATAAAAACGGCTTGCGAAACGGAAGGAATGTGGTACACTGGTAGGGCAAGAAATGAACGGAAAGGGTTGTGACGGATGGCCCTGATAATTGAAATTGCTTCCCTGGAGGAAAAGGCCCTGGCCCCTTACCGCAGCCTGACCGGCCGGCAGATGAGAGGGGAAAATATCTTCATTGCCGAAAGCGAAAATGTGATCCTGGCCGCCCTGGAAAAAGGCTGCAGGCCCCTGTCTTTGCTGATGGAAAGGCAGCATATTGCGGGCAAAGGAAAAGCTGTGGTGGAGCAATGCGGTGTGCCCGTGTATACGGGGGAGGATGCGCTGCTGGAAAAACTGACCGGCTTTCGCCTCAGCCGGGGCATCCTTTGCGCTATGGAGCGGCCCGGGCTGCAAACGCCGGAGGAAGTGGCGGAAAATGCCCGGTGCATGGTGGTATTGGAAAACGTGGTGGACGGCACCAACGTGGGGGCGCTGATGCGCTCTGCCGCGGCGCTGGGGGCGGATGGAATGCTGCTGACTCCCGATTGCTGCGATCCCTTGCAGCGCAGGGCTGCCCGGGTGAGCATGGGGGCGGTGCTGCGCATCCCCTGGGCGTATTGCGAAAATCCCCTGGCGCTGTTGAAAGAAAAGGTCTTTGTCACCGCTGCCCTGGCCCTGACCCATCAGGCCGTCAGCATCCGGGATGAGCGGCTGAAAGGGGCGGAGCGTCTGGCCCTGTTCCTGGGGGCGGAGGGGGACGGCCTGAAAGCGGAAACCATCCGGGGCTGTGATTATTCGGTGATCATCCCCATGCATCACAATGTGAATTCCCTGAACGTGGCAGCCGCCGGCGCCGTGGCCTTCTGGGAATTGTTCGGAAAATAAGGAGGGAACGCTGTGGCGGAGGAATTTCTGTGCCTGATGGCGGAATATTGCGAAGAAGACCAGGAAAAGATTGACCGCTGGTACAATGCCCTGCAGGCAGCGGGATTTCAGGGGCAGCAGACGCCGGGCCTGAAACATCACCTGAGCATCGCCACCTTTCCCCTGGAACAGGAGGAAGCGGCCAAGGCACTGGTGCATCGCCTGGCAGCCCGGCTGGCATCCCGGAAAGCGGCCATCCGCCATGTGGGGGTAATGCCCGGCGGCCGGGTGCTCTTTGCCGCTCCGGATATGACGGAGGAACTGGTACAGCTGCAAAAGGCCACCGGCTGCGAACAGGTGGGCGGGCATCTCTGGCTGCCCCATACCACCATGCTGATGGATGAGCCGGAAGTGATCGGCCGGGCGCTGCCCGTCCTGATGCAGCATTTCACGCCCCTTCTGGCCACCATCGACCGGCTGGAATTGTGCGCTTTCTGGCCCGTCCGGCATATCCTTACCCTGGAGCTGAAGGGCAAACAAGAGATTTCCAGCTAAGGCTTGGGGAGACGATGCGGGGTTTCACCCCTGCACCCCACCAGGGATTTCATCCCTGGACCCAATTGCGGATGTGGTTGGCCGGGCGAACAGGCAATTTCCCGCTGATGCTTGGGGATACCCTGAGGGGCGCTGCCCCCTCAACCCCCACAAGGGATTTCATCCCTTGACCCATTCTGCGGAAGTGGTTGGCGTGGCGAACAAGCAACTTCCCGCTGAGGCGTGAGGGATTACCTGCAGCACGCACAAACCCGTTTACAAATGCCGATTGTTCCATTGCGAATTGGCTGCGGCACTGCCGCCACGCAGAAACCTGTTTGCAAAAGACGATTGCAATATTGCGAGTTGGAGGCGGCCCCGCCACACCCACGGGCTGGGCGGCGGAACGCCGCCTGCCGGATGCTTTGCATCCGGGGAAAACGAAAAAATGGCCGGCGGGAAAGTT
>JAFQHP010000052.1 GCA_017397895.1 Clostridia bacterium | reverse complement strand
CGGGGAAAACGATAAAAAGAAGCGGTGAGAGAATTCATTCTCTCAACCGCTCTTTTTTCGTTTTCATAGCGCCCGTGGGCACATATCGCTTTGTCCCTCAAGCTTCACGCGGAAACAGCTTGTTTTCACACACAACCACTTCGCGTATTGGGAGCAGGGGGCTTCTTGCCCCCTGCTGCGGGGGTACAGGGGGCAAGAAGCCCCCTGCTCCCGTAACCGGCGGTGGGCCGATGGCCGTCCGGGCGCTGGTGCTCCGCATGAAGCAAAGGGAGGGGCAAGCCCCTCCCCTACATTTTCATAAACAGACTACAATTCTGAATTCTTCATTCTGAATTCTGAATTTACCCAGTGTTTCTGCTCAGCCGATGCTGTCGATGCGCCGCACAAGGCTTATGGTGTAGGGGGTGAAGTATTTTTCCCAGAAGCCGATGGCGGTGGGGTTCATGGTTTCGTAGTCCACGCCCAGGAGGGGGATATTTTCAGCCTGCAGGGTGCGCAGGATGAAGCTGAGCAGCATCCGGCTGACCCCGGTGCCCCTGAAGGGCGGCAGGCAGTGGGCGCCGCAGATATTCAGTATACCGGGGGCTTCGGTGACGAAGTTTTCGCCGTCCTGGGAAAGCTCCATATAGGCAATGGGGGTTTCGTCCTGCAGGGCGGCAAAAAGGCGGACGGGCCGGTCCTGAATATGGTCCAGCCACCGGTTCATGATTGCTTCGCTGCCGGAAAGGAAGCAGGGGCTGTTTTGCAGGTGACGGTAAGTGCCCGCCCGCAGATGGCGCACAAGTTTTCCGCTGCCGGGGGGCAGCTCTGTGCAGCAGATACCGGGGACGGACGGTGCGTCCAGGGGCAGGGTTTCACGGATGGAATCGGCGCAGCGCTTGCCAAAGCCGTAGCCAAAGAGCGCTTCCCGGCCGGGGACATCATGCTGCCACAGGGCCACGGCATGGTAGGCCGCCCCGGCCTTTTCCCATTTTTCGGCGGCCGCCTGATACAGTTTCTGCCAGATGCGGACGGGGTTTTCGCCCGTTACGCCATGGGCTTCCACCGGGGAAAAGACGCCGGGCCACCGGGTGCCGAACATGTGGGGGAAGGGCTCCCAGGCGCAAAGATAGCCCACCATCTGCTCCCCTTCATAGGCGGCTACGCCCAGGCCGTTTGCCAAATTTTCCAGGGCGGGGAAGGGCGGGTCGGCGGGCAGGCAGGGAATGAGGGACTTGAGTTCATTGTATTGTTTTTTGGCGATCAAAGAAGCCGCTGCTGCATGGCAGGGCAAAAAATCGGTAATATGCATGGATGTTCCTCCAATTTTTTATTCGGAGGATTTATTTATTGTGCTTCCCCCGAAAACACATTTCAAAACATTCACGCCGCATGGCGATCGCCTCCTTTACGGTTCGTTGGGGTATTTTACCATGCATTGTACAAAAATACAAGAAAAGGCAGCCCTTGCTGGCTGCCGAAAAAAATCAGCGGAGGATGATGCTGGTCTGGCCTTCCAAGGTGACGGTGCCCTCTTCCAGGGTGCCCCGGCCCACGCCGATCACGGCGCTGACGGAGGTGAAGGAAAGGTCGGTTGCGGCGGCAAGGTCCAGGGTGAGGGTGTGGTCGGTGGTGTTATGGAGCACCAGGCAGGAGGTGCCTTCCCAGGTGCTGATGAAGCCGCCCAGCTTGGTATCCCAAAGGGCGAGGGCCCGGTATTCGCCCCGGGCAATTTCGGGATTGGCTTTCCGGGCCATGATGAGCTGCTTGTAGTGGGTGAGCAGGCTGTCGGCAGACGCGGAAAAATCTTTCACAGTGTAGGGGGATTCCTTGGTGTAGGTGGTGTGGGACGGGTTTTTCACGGTGTCGCCGTCTCCCCAGAGCATACGCATGCGGCGGTTATCGTCGGAGGCGGCGCCGCCCCGGCTGCCCCGGACGCCGATCTCTTCGCCGTAATAGATGAAGGGCGAGCCGGGAGAGAGAAGGTATAGGCTGGCGGCCATTTTCATGTGCCCGCTGGCCAGGGTGAGGTAGCCGGAGGCACGGTCCATATCATGGTTGGAGATAAAGAGGGTGGGCAGGGCGCAGGAGGACAGGGAAGTAAGGTGCTGCTGATAATCCTCCACAAAAGCGGTGAAACGGTTCACGTCGCCCCCCTTGGCGGTTTCGGCAATGATGCCGGATACCTGGCTGGCGGTGAAATTGAAGCAGCTGGTGTAGGGAAGATAGCGGTCGATCACGCCGTCCCCGTCCCACACTTCGGCCACGGTGTACAGATCCGGCTTTACCTTCCTCAGTTCGCCGATGTACCATTCCCAGAAGGCGGCAGAGGCTTCATGGTCGCCGAAGTAGATGTATTTGGCGGCGTCAAAGCGGAAGCCGTCCACCCCCAGGTCCAGGTAATACAGGGCCACGTCCAGGAAGGCCTGCCGGACGAAGGGGTTATCGTAATCGGGCTCGGGCATGGATTCGGAGAAATTGGATTCGTAGAGCAGCTTCTGGCCGAACACCTTGTTGAAGGTGCGGCCGGCGGGGGCGCGCTCCCCTTCATTGAGCCAGACGTAGAAATTATAGTAATTGTTGTTTTCATTCTGCATCATGTGGGCGTTGCAGAAGTTTTTGAACCAGCGGTTTTCGATGCCGGTGTGGTTGATGGGCAGATCCAGAATGATTTTCACATCCCGTTCATGGCACAGGGCGATGAGCTCCTTCAAATCCTCCATGGTGCCGAACTGGGGATCGATTTTGTAAAAATCCGTCACGTCATATTTATGATAGGAAGGGGAAAGGAAAATGGGGGTGAGCCAGATGCCCTCCACCCCAAGGCTGAGGCCGGACTGGGGATTGCCGTCGTTCAGGTAATCCATGCGGTTGATAATGCCCCTCAGATCCCCGATGCCGTCCCCGTTGGAATCGGAAAAGGAGCCTACGAAAATTTCATAAAACACCCGGTTATTGTCCGGCACGGTGCCGTCCCCGGAAAAAACAATGTCGTTTACGATGCATTCGCCGCTTTCTGCCTTGGGGTATTGTTTGATGTACAGGTCAAAATCCTCCAGCGCCAGGCAGGAGGGGCAAAGGAGCATCAGGGCCAGCAGGACGCAAAAAACACGTTTCATCACACAAACGCCTTCTTTCTTTTGTTTCCATGATGGTACTATCCCATAAATCCGTCCGCTTGTCAAGGTGGGAAAAACATGATATAATCCGGACAAAGGAAGGGAATAAACAGATGCAAAAACTATATTCATTGGAGGCAGCGGCCGGGTGGAAGAAAAAGGCCGGATGCTATGGTTATCTGATGCTGGGAACAGGTGTACTTGCCCTGGGGGTGTGCATTTTTCTGTGCACCCTGGCGGACGGGCGGAATACGGCGCAGCTTCTTTTGCCGGTGGTGATTATTTCCACCCTGGCGGGCTGGGCGGTGATGCTGGCGGGCGCTTATCTGTGGCAGCCGGCCCGGGCCCGGGCGGAGCACATGAAGGGCATCCTGTCCGGAGAAGAGGAAGTGTATACGGGCGTATTGCAGCGCACCGGGGATAGCTATTCCATTCCCAAGAGCGTCACGGTGAAAAAAGTGGCCCTTGTGAACGGGGAAGAAAGGACGCTGCTCCATGCGGACAGTGCTGTTGCAAGGCTTTTGCCGCCGGACGGTGAAAGGGTGCGGGTGACGGCGGTGCGCAAATTCATTACCGGCTATGAGGTGATGAAATGAAAAAAAGCAGGCGGTTTATGAATCTTGTGCCCATGATGTTGTTGTGGCTGGTGATCAGGGTGATCGGCTGGGGGTTTGTATTTACCCGCATCACCACCTTCTCCCCGGAGGAAAAGATTGCCCTGTATGTGGACGGGGAAGTGCCGGGGGCGGAAAAGATTGCGGCATTTTTAATGGAAGAAGCGCATCCTGCCATCCGCACGGTGGAGGTGCGGCCCTTCACGTACGCCATGTTCGGCGGGGATGAACTGCGGCAGGCAGATCTGTTCATTGTGCCGGAAAGCAACCTGGAAACCTACAGGGAGTTTTTTGCCCCCTGGCCGGAGGAAATGGGCACAGAGGGCGATTTCCATACGTGGGACGGCGTGCCCTGGGGCCTGAAGGTGTATGACAAGGAAACAGGTATGGGCTTTGGCCTGGCGCACATTGCGTATGAGGTGCCGTATCAGGAAAAGCAGGATTATTATCTGTTCTTTGGCAATCAGTCCTGCCACCTGGAAGGGAATGAGGGGGCCGTGGACAACCTTGCCGTGGAATATGCGAAGAAATTCATGTTGAGAAAATAAAGAGGAGGAAAAAAGAATGCGGGGAATGACCATTTTGCTGTGCCTGTTGATGGCGGTTTTGCTGTGCGTGCCCGCCATGGCCCAGGAGAGCGGCCTGTATGTGAAAAAGGTGGAAAATTTGCCGGAGGATTTTATTTTCGGCATGGATGCATCCTGCGTGATCGCCCTGGAGGACGCCGGGGTAAAGTATTACGATTTTGCGGGCAATGAAGAAGACGTGTTCAAGGTGCTGGCGGACAACGGGGTGAACTACATCCGCGTGCGCATCTGGAACAATCCCTACGACGCCATGGGCAACGGCTTTGGCGGCGGCAACTGCGATATTGACAAGGCGGTGCTCATCGGTCAGCGGGCCACGCAGTACGGCATGAAGCTGCTGGTGAACTTCCATTATTCCGACTTCTGGGCGGACCCTGCCAAGCAGATGGTGCCCAGGGCCTGGAAGGGCATGGAGATTGAAGAAAAAACCGACGCCGTGTACCATTTTACCAAGGACTGCCTGGTAAAGCTGCGGGACGCCGGGGTGGACGTGGGCATGGTGCAGGTGGGCAACGAAACCAACCAGTACATGTGCGGCGAAAAAACCTGGTTCAATATTCAGTACCTGATGCAGGCCGGTGCAAAGGCCACCCGGGAGATTTTCCCGGAGGCATTGGTGGCGCTGCATTTTGCCAACCCCGAAAAGGTGGGCAGCTATGACAATTATGCCAAGAAGATGGATTATTATCAGGTGGATTACGACGTGTTCGCTTCCTCCTATTATCCCTACTGGCACGGCAGCCTGGAAAACCTGACCGAAACCCTGTCCCGCATTGCCACCACCTATAACAAGAAGGTGATGGTGATGGAAACCAGCTATGCCTATACCGGCGAGGATACCGACTTTAACGGCAACACCATCTCAGACGGCGGCGCCATTGTGAAAAGCTATCCCTTCACCGTGCAGGGACAGGCCAACAATATCTGGGACATTACCAACGCCATGGTGAACGATACCGTGAACGGCATCGGCGTGGTGTACTGGGAAGGTACCTGGATTGCCACCGGCGGCAGCACCTGGGAAGAAAACCACGAACTGTGGGAAAAGTACGGCACCGGCTGGGCGTCCAGCTTTGCCACCGTCTATGACCCCACCGACGCCGGCCGCTACTACGGCGGCAACGCGGTGGATAACCAGGCCTTGTTTGACCAGTGGGGCAAGCCCCTGGAATCTTTGAAGGTGTTCAGCCTGATGCGCACCGGCAACGAAATTGAGCCCAAGGCCGATGCGCTGGAGGACGTGACCATCATCTGCGACCTGAATGCGCCTCTGGAATTGCCGGAAACGGTGAACGCCGTCATGACGGATAATTCCAAGAAGGCCATCCCCGTCACCTGGGATTTCACCCAGGAGCAGGACGAAAAAATGCATACCGGCGGCGTAAACCAGTATACCATCACCGGTCAGGCCGGGGGCATGGAAGCCAGGTGCTATGTATCCATGGTGGAATACAATTACCTGCGGGATTACAGCTTCGAAGACAATTCCACCGCCTGGCAGTGGACGGACCTGAAAAAGGCGGATGAGCTCTACATCGAAGATAAAAAGACCGACTCCCTCACCGGCACCAAGCACATGCATTTCTGGTCCGCTGCTCAAAACAGCGTGGAATTCACCCTGGAGCAGCAGGTGCTGAACCTGCCCGGCGGCAAGTACAAGTTCACCGTCAGCATCATGGGCGGCGACGCCGGGGAAACGGATATTTACGCCTATGTGAAGGTAAACGGCGAAACTGTTCAGAAGGCGCCCATGAAAATCACCTCCTACGGCAACTGGGACACCGCCGTGACGGACAGCTTCACCTGTACGGCGGAAGACACGGTGGCGGTGGGCGTGTATGTGAAATGCCAGGGGGCAGGCAACGGCGCCTGGGGCAAAATTGACGACGCTTTGCTCAATTCCGTGCAGTGATGTAACCCAATTGTCCGCGCCTTACGGACATGCGTCTTTTTGCGAAAAAAGCTGCGTGAAATGAGAAAATCTTCAAAATGTATTGACAATCTGGTTAAAAAATAATAAAATTAGTACACAAACCAGGGAACGAAAGCAGCATACGAAGGGCGAAGGTCTTGTTCGTGTGTGTGCTTCCCGGGAAAGAATTCAATGGCCGTTTTGCCATAGAATAAAAAGAAAGGATGAACCGCACTATGAAAAAGTTCCTTGCTGTCCTGATGGCCGCCATGATGATGTTCACCATGATCGGCACCGCCGGCGCCACCAGCCTGGCCGGCACCTATGACATTACCGTCTGGGTTGCCGAAAATGCTGTGGAGCTGACCAAGACCCAGATCGAAAACTTCAACCAGACCAACGAACTGGGCATCGTGTTCAATGCTACCGTGGAAGCCGTGTCCGAAGCGGACGCCGCTACCCAGATGATCACCGACGTGGAAGCCGGCGGCGACCTGTTCTGCTTCGCTCAGGACCAGTTTGCCCGTCTGGTGCAGGCCGGCGCCCTGGCCAAGCTGGGCGTGAAGGCTGCTGAAACCGTTTCTGCCGCCAACACCGCCGGTGTTGTTGCCGCTGCTACTGCCGGCGACACCCTGTATGCCTACCCCCTGACCGCTGACAACGGCTACTTCATGTACTATGACAAGACCGTGGTCAAGGAAGAAAGCCTGGATTCTCTGGAAGCCATCATCGCTGACTGCGAAGCTGCCCAGAAGTATTTCGCTTTCGAAATGCAGACCTCTGCCTGGTACCTGGCTTCCTTCTTCTTCGCCACCGGCTGTGTGTCCGACTGGACCATGGACGCCGAAGGCAAGAACTTCGAATCCGTGCATGATACCTTCAACAGCCCCGAAGGCCTCATCGCCGTCAAGGGCATGAAGAAGCTGGTGGATTCTCCCTTCCATCTGTCTTCCTCCTCCGGCTCTGAATTCGCCTCCGGCGCTGCCGTGGTTGTGACCGGCACCTGGGACTACACCAACGTGCAGGGCATCCTGGGCGACAACATGGGCGTGACTGACCTGCCCTCCTTCGAAGTGGACGGCCAGCAGTATCACCTGGGTTCCTTCAACGGCTGCAAGCTGATGGGCGTGAAGCCCCAGGTTGACGCTGTGAAGGCTGCCGCTCTCCATCAGCTGGCCCAGTACCTGACCGGCGAACAGTGCCAGCTGGAACGCTTTGAAGAACTGGCCTGGGGTCCCTCCAACCTCAACGCCCAGGCTTCCGACGCCGTGCAGGCCAACCCCGGCCTGGTGGCTCTGAACGCTCAGGCTCCCTATTCCACTCCTCAGGGCCAGATCCACGGCTCCTGGTGGGATATTGCCAAGGTGATCGGCGATGACGTGAAGGCTGCCACCGACGAAGCCGGCCTGCAGGCCGCCCTGGATAACTACTATGACAAGATCGCCGCTCTGTTCAAGCTGGACAACAACGCCCTCCTGTTCGTGGGTGCCTGGAACGGCTGGAACAACGCTGACGAAGCTGATACCTATTACTTCAAGGATGGCTCCCTCACCCTGGACGTGCCCGAAAGCGATTACATGGGCGGCCGCATCGTGAACCCCGGCAAGTGGGACAGCGATAAGGGCTTTGCTCAGGTTGTGAGCGGCACCGAACTGGTGAAGGATCTGGGCGTGGAAGCCAACCCCGACAACAACATCGTGTTCGCCGAAGCCGGCAACTACACTGTGACCATCAACGGCACGGAAATCACCATCGTGAAAAACTGATGAACAATGGCTGAAAACCTGCCCCTGGCAGTGCTTTTCGGAAATTGATTGATCACACATTTGGCCGGAGCCAATCTTGATTGGTTCCGGCCGTTTCCGTAAAGGAGCGAACAACAGGCATGAAGACATACACAGATCTTGAATACCTGAAATTATCCAAAGGGCAAAAACTGCTCTACAAGATCAGCCGCTTCTTCTGCTCCATCCCGCAAAAGATTATCGGTCTTTTTGCGGCGCTGTGGAACCTGATCAAAAAGGGCTGCAGCCTGGTGAAGAATGAAGCGGTGGATATCTGGAGCACCTTTGTCAACGGCGACTGGAAAACCAAGGTGTCCTTCCTGGTGATGGGCTTTGGCAACCTGGCCCGGGGTCAGATTTTGCGGGGCCTATTGTTTTTACTGTTTGAAGTGGTGTTCATCGGCTACATGATTCTCTCCGGCGGTTACTGGCTTTCCATGCTGCCCACCCTGGGCACCAAGGGCCCCGAAGAAGTGTACGATTTTGTGCTGGACGCCTATTATACCGTCTATAACGACAACAGCTTCAAAATCCTGCTCTACGGCGTGCTGACCATCTTCTTCATCATTGCCTTCATTTACACCTGGCGGGTGAATGTGCGGCAGAACAAGCTGGCGGAGCAGATTCTGGCCAAGGGCAAGAAACTCAAAAGCGGCAAGGACGATCTGCGCTCCCTGGTGGACGATCAGTTCCACAAGACGCTGATGGCCCTGCCCCTCACCGGCATCCTGATTTTCACCGTGATGCCCATCGTGTTTATGATCCTGGTTGCCTTCACCAATTACGACGGCGCCCATGACGGCTATTACAGCAACCTTTTCGGCTGGGTGGGGCTGGATAACTTCAACACCATGCTGAACTGGAACGTCAACAGCGGCGGCAGTGTGCAGTCCTACGCCGCCACGTTCGGCGAAGTGCTTTCCTGGACGCTGATGTGGGCCTTCTTTGCCACCTTCACCAACTACTTCCTGGGCATGTTTGTGGCCATGGCCATCAACAAAAAGGGCATCAACCTGAAAAAACTGTGGCGCACGGTGCTGGTAATGACCATCGCCATTCCCCAGTTCATTTCCCTTTTGTATGTGTCCAAGATGTTTGCAAAGAACGGCATCATCAACGGCTTTTTGATGAACATGGGCTGGATTGACCAGGCGCTGCCCTTCTGGGAAGACCCCACCTGGGCCCGCATCACCGTCATCATCACCAATATCTGGATCGGTATTCCGTACCTGATGCTGATTACCACCGGTATTCTGATGAACATCCCGGCGGATCTGTACGAATCCGCCCGCATTGACGGCGCCAACCCCTGGCAGCAGTACACCAAAATCACCCTGCCCTATATGCTGTTTGTGACAGGCCCCTACCTGCTGACCAGCTTTACGGGCAATATGAACAACTTCAACGTCATTTACCTGCTTACCGGCGGTGCGCCCACCAACCCGGCAGCGTCCTCTGCCGCCGGCACCGTGGGCTATACGGACCTGCTGATCACCTGGCTGTTCAAGATCACACAAGGTGCGGAAAGCCAGTATTACCTGGCCTCCGTTGTGGGTATATTGGTGTTTGTGGTGGTTGCATTGATCTCGCTGATTGTGTACAATGTGCTGCCCTCCATTAAGAACGAGGAGGATTTCCAGTGATGAGTGAAAAGAATGTCACCGCACCCATGAAGCGTCATATGGGCCTGAGAACCTCCCGTGCCATCGGCAACAGCCTCATCTATGCGCTGCTGATCTGCATCAGCATCATCTGGCTGGTGCCCTTTGTGTGCATTGTGCTGCAGTCCTTCCGCGTGGAGCTGAAGGGCCCGGTGGGCTATGTGATTCCCAAGCAGTGGGGGTTTGACAACTATGTGGCCCTCTTCCAGACGGACTTCCCCCGCTGGTACACCAACACCTTCATTTCCGCCCTGGTGACGGCCATGCTGCAGACCATCATTGTGCTGTGCATGAGCTATACCCTGTCCCGTTTCCGTTTCAAGATGAGAAAGCCCCTGATGCGGTTCATGCTGATTCTGGGCATGTTCCCCGGCATGCTCACCATGATTATTCTCTACCGCGTGCTCAAGGATCTTGGCATGACCCAGGCCAATGCCGTGCCCGGTTTGATCCTGGTGTACATTGCTTCCTCCGGTATGGGCTATTATGTGTCCAAGGGCTTCTTTGACACCATCCCCAAATCCCTGGACGAAGCGGCCCGTGTGGACGGCGCCACCCGCTTCCAGGTGCTGAAAAAGATCATCCTGCCGCTTTCCAAGCCCATCGTGATCTACACCATCCTCACCGCCTTCATGGGCCCCTGGGGCGACTATGTGTTTGCCCAGTACATCTCCTTCGGTACCTCCTCCGGCATGAACGTGGCCGTGGGTATGTACCGCTGGCTGAACAAGGACCAGATCGCCAATTCCTACACCATGTTCTGCGCCGGCGGCGTGCTGGTGGCCATTCCGGTCACGGTGCTGTTCCTGTGCCTGCAGAAGTACTATGTGGAAGGCGTGACCGGCGGCGCTGTGAAGGGCTGATGCCCGGAAGCGTGAACAAGATGGATATCAAGAAAAGGAGACACAGCGTATGGCAAGCGTAAAACTGACAGACGTCAAGAAAATTTACGATAATAAAGTAGTGGCCGTCCACGATTTCAACCTGGAAATTGCGGACAAGGAATTTGTGGTGTTCGTAGGCCCCTCCGGCTGCGGCAAATCCACCACGCTGCGCATGATTGCGGGCCTGGAAGACATTTCCGACGGCATTGTGGAAATTGACGGCACCGTGGTGAACGACCTGCAGCCCAAGGACCGGGACATCGCCATGGTGTTCCAGAACTATGCCCTCTATCCCCACATGACGGTGTATGACAACATCGCCTTCTCCCTGCGACTGCAGAAAATGCCCGAGGATCAGGTGTACGAAAAGGTGACCAATGCCGCAGAAATCCTGGGCATCACCGAATACCTGACCCGCAAGCCCCGTGCCCTGTCCGGCGGCCAGCGCCAGCGTGTGGCCATTGGCCGTGCCATGGTGCGAAACGCCAAGGTGTTTTTGATGGACGAACCGCTGTCCAACCTGGACGCCAAGCTGCGCAACCAGATGCGCGCCGAAATCATCCTGCTGCGGCAGAAGCTGGACACCACTTTCATCTACGTGACCCATGACCAGACCGAAGCCATGACCTTGGGCGACCGCATCGTCATCATGCGGGACGGCATCATCGAGCAGGTGGGCACCCCCACGGAAGTGTTCGAAATGCCCCGGAACATTTTTGTGGCCGAATTCATCGGCGCTCCCAAGATGAACATGATCCAGACCCAGCTTGTCCGGGAATGGGATCGTTACTTCGTAACGCCCTTTGGCACCCGCATGGAAGTGACCGGCGAAAAGAAGGAAGAACTGCTGGCCAAGGGCGTGCGGGGCGGCGAAATTATGCTGGGCGTGCGGCCCGAGCATATGGTGCTGACGGAAAACGACGGTATTCCCTGCACCCTGGAAGTGAACGAAATGATGGGCAGCGAGCTGCACCTTCACGTGTACACCCAGGACGAAACCCGTCTCATCGTGCGCATCCCCACCATCAACCTTACCCTGGATCAGCGCAAGGCACTCACCTATGGCAAGGGCCTGCAGGTATCCTTTGAAAGCAAAGTGATGCACTTCTTTGACAAGGAAACCGGCATGAACCTGATCTACGGCGGCTAAACAACAAACGAAAAAGAGCGCTCCGGCGCTCTTTTTTTTGTGCCCACCCTTCGTTGACAGCCAAGACAGGGGATGATAGAATGAAAAAAAGGAAAAAAACATAACAGGAGTGAAGCCCATGGCGGAGCGGCAGCTGAACCCCATTTTTCCCGGAATGAACAGGACAATCATTTTCCGGACCCTCACATCAAAATTTTTGTGAACCCGGATACCAGCCGGGAAAATATGTACATGTATGTGGGCCGGGACTTTGGGGAAAACGGCTTTGACCTGCGGGACTGGTATGTGCTCTACAGCGAGGATCTGGTGGAATGGACCTGCAAAAAGGTGCTGGACCGGCAGGATACCTATTTGCCTCCGGATTCCACCGAGTGCTGGGCCTGCGATGTGGTGCGCAGCCCCTGGGACGGGCGCTACTACCTGTATTATTCCCATTGCGGCCATTCCACCGGCGTGGCCGTCAGCGACCGGCCGGACGGCCCTTTCCGGGACGCCAATCACCTGCAGCCCATCCTGCCGCCGGGCATCACCCCCACCAATTCCTATGACCCGGACGTGATCCTGCCCGATGATCAGGACGGCCGGGCGTGGATTGTGTTCGGCAGCGACTGGACGGACCATTACTGGGCCATGCAGCTGGACGAAAGCATGACCAAAGTGGTGCCGGGCACAGCCAGGAAGGTGCCGGTGTGGCCGGATGCGGATCGGCCGGAGGAATTGAAGGGAGAATTGCGCTCCGACCAGGCGGAGGCCTTCCGCTATGGGGATATGTGGTATTTGTACTGGGCCGGGCGCTATGCCACATCGAAAAACCGGCTGGGGCCCTATGTGTTCCGGGGCAATATCGGTGCGGATATTCCCCATTATCCTGACGGCCGGGCGTTCATTGACCACGGCTCCTTCGTGGAATGGCGGGGGCAATGGTTTTATGCCGTGTGCCAGGGAATTCCTAACTGGTGGAAGCGCAAAAGCAATCTGATGTACCTGCATGTGTGCGATGACGGCACGCTGATGTTTGACGAAACCATCCGCCGTTGCGGCGTGGGCTGCTATTGCGGAGGGTGGGAGCGCATTGAAGCAGAATGGTACATGGAAAAAGAAGCGGAGCTGAAAAAAATCCAGCTGCACCGGGATGGGCAGCATGCCGGTTTTGGGGTGAAGAACCCCGGAGGCAGCCACGCGCTTTCCTTCCCCCATGTGTATGACCTGCAAGGGGCGGAGAGCATCACCTTCTGCCTGCAGGCCCGGGAAAACGGGGCGGTGGAGGTGCTTTCGGAGGGTGTTTCCATGGCCCGGGCGGAGGTTTCCCACGGGGAAGAATATCAGTGCGTCACGGTGCCCTTCCATCCCGGGGCCCGGGAGATGCACATCACCCTCATTTTGCAGGGGGAAATGACACTGGACTGGTTCCGGTTCAATCAGGCAGAATAACGGAAATGCCCGGCATTGCGCCGGGCATTCTTTGCAAGATACAGGAAAAATACAATCCGGGGGATTGACAAAGGATACAGGTCGTGTTATTATGCTACCAGTTCACCGCACTAAAGTGGTGAAACGCAATGAAAGCAATCAATGAAAGATTTGGAGGAAATGAACATGAAAAAGATGATGGTTATGCTGCTGGCCCTGGTGCTGGCTCTTGGTATGTGCACTGTGTATGCCGAAGACGCTTCCGACAAGCAGTATGTGCTGGACAAGGGCGTGCTGGTGGTGGGTATCACCGATTTTGCTCCCATGGACTATAAGGATGCTGACGGCAACTGGATCGGCTTTGACGCGGACCTGGCCAACGCCTTTGGCGAATACCTGGGCGTGAAGGTGGAATTTGTGGAAATCGACTGGGACAACAAGATTCTGGAACTGGACGCCAAAGCTGTGGACTGCATCTGGAACGGCATGACCCTCACCGATGCCGTGAAGGCCGCCATGGAAACCTCCAACCCCTATATGAACAACGCCCAGGTGGTGGTGGTTGCCGCCGATAAGGCCGCTGATTACCAGACCGTGGAAAGCCTGAAGGATCTTACCTTCGCCGTGGAAGCCGGCAGCGCCGGTGAAGCCGAAGTGAACGCCCTGGGCCTTGCCAACAACCCCGTGCTGGCGCAGGCTGACGCCCTGATGGAAGTGGCTGCCGGCACCTCCGACGCCGCCGTTATCGATGCCCTGATGGCCGCTGCCATGGTGGGCGAAGGCACCAGCTATGAAAACCTCACCTACACCATCGGCCTCAACAGCGAAGAATACGGCGTGGGCTTCCGCAAGGGCAGCGACCTGGCCGCTGAACTGAACGCCTTCCTGGTGGCCAAGTATGAAGACGGCACCCTCATGCAGATTGCCGAAACCTACAAGGTGCAGGCTGCTGTCATCCCTCAGGTGGCCGCCGAATAAGCTGAAACTGACAGAAATGGAATGCGTGGGGAAACCGCAATAAAAGCGGTTTCCCCCTTTCCGCTTGAAGGACAATAAGAAAGTTGGAAGAAAAGTATGCCGCTGTTTGAACAGATTGCAGAGCAGATGCCCATTGTGTTCCGCTCCCTGAACGAAGGCTTTTTGCAGACGCTGAAGCTGTTTTTTGTGACGCTATTGGGCGCGCTGCCCCTGGGCCTTTTGATCTCTTTTGGCTCCATGAGCCGCTTCAAACCCCTCAAATGGCTTACCCGCATGTTTGTGGGCATCATCCGGGGCACGCCGCTGATGATCCAGTTGCTGATCTTTTTCTATTTTCCCGGGCTGGTGCTCAAGCAGAACATCTGGGGCAGCGGCGAAGCCGGGCGCTTTGCCGCGGCGTCCATTGCTTTCATCATCAATTACGCCTGCTATTTCTCCGAAATTTACCGGGGCGGCATTCAGGGCATCCCCGTGGGCCAGGAGGAAGCGGGCCTGGTGCTGGGCATGAAGCCGGGGCAGATTTTTTTCAAGGTGAAGCTGATGCAGATGGTCAAGCGCATCGTGCCCCCCATTTCCAACGAAATCATCACCCTGGTGAAGGATACCTCCCTGGCCCGCATCATCTCCCTGCAGGAAGTGATCTGGGCCGGCCAGGCCTTCATGAAGGGCAGCCAGGGCATTTCCGGCGCCATCTGGCCCCTGTTCTTTACCGGCGTGTATTACCTGGTGTGGAACGGCGTGCTCAGCTGGGGCCTGGGCAAGCTGGAAAAGAAACTGGATTATTTCCGGTAAGGAGGGGAAGCAGATGGCATTTTTGCAGGTGGAAAATATTCAGAAAAGATTTGGCAATACCCAGGTGCTCAAAGACATCTCCTTCACCATGGAAAAAGGCGAAGTGCTTTCCATGATCGGCTCCTCCGGCAGCGGCAAAACCACCCTGCTCCGGTGCCTGAATTTCCTGGAAAAGCCGGATGCCGGGCGAATTTTGCTGGGGGACCAGCTGTTGTTTGACGGCGCTGTGGCCCAGACAAGAAAGGCCGCCGAAATCCGCAAAAAGCGGCTGCATTTCGGGCTGGTGTTCCAGAACTTCAACCTCTTCCCCCAGTACACCGCGCTGAAAAACGTAATGCTGGCCAAGGAACTGCTGGCCCGGGAACAGCCGGATTACAAGGAAAACAAAAAGCAGATTCACCAGCGGATTGAAGAGGAAGCCCGGCATTTGCTTTCTCAGATGGGGCTTTCGGAAAAAATGAACCACTACCCCCACCAGCTGTCCGGCGGCCAGTGTCAGCGGGTGGCTATTGCAAGAGCCTTGAACCTGCAGCCGGATATTCTCTGCTTTGACGAACCCACCTCCGCCCTGGACCCGGAGCTGACCGGCGAGGTGCTGAAGGTGATCCGGGAGCTGGCGGACAAGAACACCACCATGATCATTGTCACCCACGAAATGGCCTTTGCCCGGGACGTGGCCAGCAAGGTGATTTTCATGGATGACGGCGTGATCTGCGAAATGGGCACGCCGGAGGAAGTGTTTGTGCATCCCACCCAGGAAAGAACGAAGCAGTTCCTGGGTAATTATGCCGGCAGCCTGTAAGCAATAAAAAATAGCCCGTCGTGTACATACGGCGGGCTTTTTTGATGAGGAAAAAAATCAGGCTTTTCTGTGTTCGGCCCGGTATTGCACGGGCGTGAAGCCTTTGATGCGCTTGAACAGCCGGGAAAAATAATTCACGTCCGGGATGCCGCAGTACTGGGCCACGGTTTGCACCTGCATATTGGTTTTGCGAAGCAGGGAAGCCCCCAGGGCCATGCGCTTTTCGGTGATGTAGGTGGTGAGGGTCTGGCCGGACTCCTTTTTGAACAGGGCTGACAGGTAGCCTGGGCTGATGTTCAGCTGCTTTGACAGGGTTTGCAGGGTGAGCTCCTTATCAAGGTTGGCCATGATGTGGGCCATGCACCGGCGGATGGGGGGCGAAAAGCCCAGGGTGGACTGGTTGCGCACCAGTTTGGCGTACCCCACCGTCATTTCCAGCATCAGCTTGCCCCCTTCTTCGAAGGAATCAATGCGTTCAATGCGGGCGGCACATTCGGTGGAATAGCGGTTCAGTTGAACCGGGTGCACGCCTCCTTCTTCGGCGGCTTTTCGGAAAAGGGCGGAGGCGATGATGGCGTAGTTTTTGATATTGCGCACAGGGTCCGCCACCCGCTGGTCATAGGCCAGGGAAGGGAACTGCTGCAACAGGGACAACTGGTGCACGTGGCCGCCCCGCACCATGTTCAATAGCTCGTTTTCATAGGCATAGCGTTTTTCCATCATCCATACGTCCTCCGGAGGAATTTCCTCCGTTTCGGCGGTGAGGTTGGGCAGGGGGGAATCGATGATGTTGTTCATTTCTTCTATATGAAAGGCGCGTTTTTCCGGCCACAGGGTTTCGCCGAAGGAGAGCAGGGCATTCTGGATGTAGCTGTCATCGGGCAGCATGGGAATGCCGGCAAAGCAATCCCGCATGCGCTGGTACAGCCGGGGCGGCACTCCATAGCGCTCCATTCCCTCCTGCAAGGCCTGGGCGGTCACCTCCTGCCTGGTGTAGGGGCCTGCGGCCAGCAGCCGTCTTTCTTCCCCCGGCAGCAGCAAAAACAGGTACCGGCATTGGAACACATCCTGCAGCCGGTAGAGCACATGGCTTTTCGCCTGGGTAAAGAGGGAGACGGCCGTCTGCTCATCCGCCTCCAGGCCCAGGGCGCGCCTCAGGCCCATATCCATACCGGACAGGGGCATTTCTCCCTCCTGCCAGATATTCACCTGCACCATGCAGCGGGCCAGGAAGGCCTTCAGAAATTCAAAGGCGGGGTGGTTGTTCATTTTTTTCGCCTCCGGATGGAATGAAACAGGCTTGTATACAAGCAAGATTTTTTGTTGTTTATATTTTGCATCAGCTGCTGCAAAAAATCAAGTGGATATGTGAAAAAAATGCGGATTTGGCTATAATTTATCCTAACGCAGGACGGTGTAATCATGATAAAATGAATATAACGAAAAATCCCTGCATTTCACGGACTGAAACGGGGAAAATATACAAGTGAAAGAGGTATGCGAAATGGCAAAGAAACCCGTTCAATTGGACGAAAACGGCAAGCGCAAGTTTGGTATGCGGGATTGTCTGGCCTATGCCGCCGGCGATCTGGGCTGCAACATGAGTTTTGCCCTCAAAAGCACCATGGCCATCTTCTGGACCCAGTTCATGCAGCTGGATCTGTGGTATTCCCTGCTGCTGATTGTGGTGCAGGTGTGGGATGCCATCAACGACCCGCTGATCGGCTCCATGGTGGACGCCGACAAGCGCAAGTATAAGCGCAACAAGTTCCTGCAGTACATCTGGGTGGGTTCCATCGGCCTGATCATCGGCGGCGCCTGCTGCTTCCTGCCCTTCCCCAATGCACCTGTGTGGGCCAAGATGATCATCTTCATTGCCGGCTATGTGGTGTGGGATGCGTTCTACACCGTGGCCAACGTGCCCTACGGCTCTCTCCTGTCCCTGATCTCCAGCAAGCCTGCCGACCGTGCTTCCCTCTCTGCCTGGCGCAGCGTGGGCTCTATCGCCGGCAATATGCTGCCCATGGTGATCCTGCCCTTCATCATCTATGACAGCGAAAACAACCTGATCGGTGAACGCGTGTTCATCGCCGCCCTGATCATGGGCGTGCTGGGCTTCATCTGCTTCCAGTTCATGATCCGCAACACGGAAATCCGTGAAGAAGTGGAAGTGAAGCTGGACGACCAGCCCAAGTTCAATGTGATCAAGGCCATGGGCAACTTCATCAAGAACCGTCCCGCCGTAGGCGCCACCGTGGCTGCCATGGGTATGTTCATTGGTATGCAGGGTGCCGCGACCGCCGTGACGGTGCTGTTCCAGTCCTATTTCAAGAACGTGCAGGCATCCGGTATTGTGCAGATGTTTGCCATGATCCCCGTGTTTGTGTTCACGCCCCTGGCCCGTAAGATGGTGGTGAAGTACGGCAAGAAGGAACTGGCCACTGTGGGCGCCATCTGCAGCCTGATTGCCAGTGTGCTGATGCTGGTGCTGCCCATGTCTGCGGACAATAAGGGCATGGTGATCTATGTGGTTTGCCAGCTGATCAACAGCCTGGGCATGGGTATCTACTCCACCGTGTCCTGGGCCATGATGGGCGACGCCATCGACTATAACGAATGGAAGACCGGCAACCGTGAAGAAGGCACCGTGTATGCGCTGCACTCCTTCTTCCGCAAGCTGGCGCAGGGCATTGGCCCGGCCATCGTGCTGGCCATCATGGTGGCCCTGGGCTATGTGGGCGCCAATGAAGGCAACCAGACCATCGAAGTGGCCACCAATATGCGCTATCTGGTGCCCGCCACTTACATCTTCTCTGCCGTAATGCAGTTCATCGGCCTGAGCCTGATCTACAACCTGGACAAGAAGAACCTGGCTGTCATGAACAGTGAACTGAAAGCCCGTCATGAAGCGGAAGACGCTCAGGGCTGAGGATAATTGCATATTATAGGAGGACAAAGCATTGAGAACGATTTATTCCCTCAATCCCTCCTGGGCATTCTCCAAGGAGGCAGGCAATGTGCCTGCCTCCATGCCCATGGATTGGGAACAAGTGAACCTGCCCCACACCTGGAACGCCCAGGACGGTATGGACGGCGGCAATGATTATCACCGGGGCACCTGCTATTATGCCAAGACCCTGGTGAAGAAGGAACTGCCTGCTGCAGACAAGTATTTTCTGGAATTCCGGGGTGCCAATTCCTCCGCCGATGTGTATGTGGACGGAAAGAAAATGGCCCATCACGACGGCGGCTATTCCACCTGGCGTGTGGACGTGACGGAAGAACTGAAGGAAGAAAGCCTGCTGGTGGTGGCGGTGGACAACGCCCCCAACGACCGGGTGTACCCCCAGATGGCGGACTTTACCTTCTACGGCGGCCTGTACCGCAATGTGAATATGGTATGCGTGCCCGAAAGCCATTTTGACCTGGAATATTTCGGCGCCCCCGGCATTGCTGTCACCCCTGAAGTGGAAGGCAAGGATGCCAAAGTGAAAACCCAGGTGTGGGTGAAGAATTTCAAGCCCGGCCAGACCATCCGCTACACCATCACCAGCCGCTGCGGCTGTAAGAATTTTGTGGTGGAAAGCACGGAAACCACTGCTGTACAGGAAATTGAAAATGTGCACCTGTGGAACGGCCGCAAGGACCCCTACCTCTACACCGCCAAGGCAGAGCTGATGGAAAACGGCGAAGCGATCGATACCGTATCCACCCGTTTCGGCTGCCGCACCTTCAAAATTGACCCCAACGAAGGCTTCATCCTCAACGGCGAAAGCTATCCCCTCCGGGGCGTATCCCGCCATCAGGACCGCTGGGGCGTGGGCAATGCGCTGCTTCCCCAGCATCATGAAGAGGATATTGAACTGATCTGCGAAGTGGGCGCCACCACCATCCGCCTGGCCCATTACCAGCACGACCAGTATTTCTACGACCTGTGCGACGAAAAGGGCCTGGTGATCTGGGCGGAAATTCCCTACATTTCCAAGCATATGCCCGCCGGCCGGGAAAACACCATTTCCCAGATGACGGAACTGGTTTCCCAGAATTACAACCATCCCTCCATCGTGGTGTGGGGCCTGTCCAATGAAATCGGCATCGGCGGCTCCGACCAGGATCTGCTGGAAAACCACCGCATCCTCAACGACCTGTGCCACACCATGGACAAAACCCGCCTCACCACCATTGCGGCGGTATCCATGTGCAAGATGGATGACCCCTACCTGCAGATTCCGGACGTGGTGAGCTACAACCACTACTTCGGCTGGTACGGCGGCGATACCTCCATGAACGGCCCCTGGTTTGACAAGTTCCATGAAATGCATCCCAATCTGCCCATCGGCTGCAGCGAATACGGCTGCGAGGCCCTGAACTGGCACACCTCCGACCCCCGCCAGGGCGATTATACCGAAGAATATCAGTCCTATTATCATGAAGAATTGATCAAGCAGCTCTTCAGCCGCAAGTTTATGTGGGCCACCCATGTGTGGAACATGTTTGACTTCGGCGCCGACGCCCGTGAAGAGGGCGGCGAAAACGGCCAGAACCACAAGGGCCTGGTAACTATGGACCGCAAGTATAAGAAGGACTCCTTCTATGCCTACAAGGCCTGGCTGTCCGATGACCCCTTTGTGCACATCACTTCCAAGCGCTACATTGACCGGGTGGAAGACGTGACGAAAGTAACCGTCTATTCCAACCAGCCCGAAGTGGAGCTGTTTGTCAACGGCGTATCCCTGGGCAAAAAGACCGCTGAGGATCATTTCTTCCGCTTCGATGTGAAAAACGAAGGGGAAACCAAGCTGGTGGCCGTGGCCGGTGAAATGAAGGACGAAAGCGTGATCCGAAAGGTAGACACCTTCAATGAAGAATACCGCCTGGTGGAAAAAGGCGCCATTCTCAACTGGTTCGACGTGACCGCTCCCGAAGGCTATCTGTCCCTCAACGATAAGATGGGTACCGTGCTGTCCACGGTGCGGGGCAAGCTGCTCTTTGCCAAGCTGATGGCGAAGGCGATGGGCGGCAAGAAAAAAGACGGCGAAAAGCAGCAGATGATGGGCTTTGACGTCACCCCCGAAATGATGAGCATGATGAACGGCTTCACCGTGCTGCGCCTGATCACTCTCATGGGCGGCATGATGGACGTGAAGATGACCAAGGAACAATTGCTGGATCTCAACGCCCAGCTGAACAAGATCAAGCGGCCCAAGGAAAAAGAATGATTTGCCCTTGATTTACCCTGGAAAACCATGTATACTGCCTTGTGAAAACAGGGCAGTTTTTTTGCCTGCAAGTAAAGGAAATCATGTTATGCTGAAAGACCGTGCCCGGCTGAAAAGTAACCTGATCGGCGACAAGGCCTTTTACAAGGCTGTGTTTGCCATCATTATCCCCTTCATTGTGCAAAACACCATCTCCTCTTTTGTGAACCTGCTGGACAACCTGATGGTGGGCCAGCTGGACCAGACCGCCTTTAACGGGGTGGGGGTTGCCAATCAGCTGTTTTTCATTTTCAATATCTGCATTTTCGGCAGCATTTCCGGCGCCAGCATTTTCGGCGCCCAGTTTTACGGCGCCGGGGATTACGAAAACATGCGCGCTTCGGCCCGGTTCAAATTGTACGCCTGTGTGGCGGTGTTTGTAATTGGCGTCGTGGTGTTCCTGGCTATGGACGATGTGCTGCTGTCCCTCTTCCTCAATGATGATACAAGGCCGGAGGAAGTGGCCCTCACCCTGCAGCGGGGCAAGGAATACCTGGCCATCATGGTGTTGGGGTTGCTTCCCTTTGCCATCACCCAGGCCTACGCCTCCACATTGCGGGAAGCCGGGGAAACCATGCTGCCCATGGTGGCCGGCATTGTGGCGGTGTTTGTGAACATGGTGGGCAATTACATCCTCATTTTCGGCCATTTCGGCGCACCCGAGCTGGGCGTGGAGGGCGCTGCCATTGCCACTGTGGCCGGCCGGTTTGTGGAAATGGGCATTGTGATGGCGAAGGCCCACAACGTGAAGCGCTATCCCTTCATGGAGGGCATGTACCGCACCATCCGGGTGCCGGGGAAGCTGGTGAAGCGCATCCTCATCATGGGCGCACCCCTGTTTCTGAACGAACTGCTCTGGTCCGTGGGCACCAGCTTTGTCAGCCAGCTTTACTCCTACCGGGGGCTGGACGTGGTGGCCGCCACCAATATTTCCAATACTGTCAGCAACCTTTTCACCACCGCCGTCTTTTCCATGGGCAATGCGGCGGCCGTGATGGTGGGCCAGGCGCTGGGGGCCGATGAAATTCCCAAGGCCCGGCAGACGGCCTGGCGGCTGCTGTCCTTCAGCGTGTTTATCAGCCTGGGGGCGGGGATCCTACTTGCCATTGCCTCCCCCTTCATCCCCCGGCTCTATAACGCCACCGATACCGCCCGGAACCTGGCCTGTCAGTTCCTGCTGGTGCAGTGCGCTACCATGCCCTTCATGGCCTTTGCCCATACCAGCTATTTCACCCTGCGCTCCGGCGGCAAAACCATCATGACCTTCATGTTCGACTGTATGCCCCTGTGGCTGGTGAACGTGCCGATGTGCTATGCGCTGATCCATTTTACCGATCTGCATATTACCCTGGTGCTCTTCATTGTTAACATGACCAATTTCCTCAAGTGCCTCTTTGGTTTCTATATGGTGAAAATGGGCGTGTGGATCAATAATGTCACCACCCAGGTGACAGGGGAATGAAGGGAGAAGAATTCGAAATTCGGAATTAAGAATTCGGAATTTTAGTTTGTTCATAATATCGTAGGGGGGACTTGCCCCTCCCTTTGCCTGTGCACAATTTGCCGGGAAGGATATTGGTCGTCTGTCGGAGCAGGGAAACGAAAATGGGCCTGCGCGGCCCCTTTACCCTGCGCCAGGGCCATCGGCCCTGGACCCAATCCGCGAAGTGGTTGGATGTATAAACGAGCTGTTTTCGCGTGAAACTAGAGGAACAAAACGATATGAACCCACGGGCACAATGAAAACGAAAAAATAAGCGGAGGGAAAATTCATTTTCCCATCCGCTATTTTTATCGTTTTCCCCGGATGCAAAGCATCCGGCCGGCGGCTTTCAGCCGCCCAGCCCGTGGGGTGGCGGTGCCACTTCCAACCCGCAATGGAGCAATCGGCATTTGCAAACGGGTTTGTGCGTGGTGGCGGTGCCGCAGCCAATTCGCAATATTACTATCGTCGTTCCCAAACCGGCATCTGTGTGTTGTCTGTAACAGCGGGAAACTGCTTGTTTTACCCGCCAACCACTTCCGCAGCCAGGTCCAGGGGCAATCTTGGAATATCATATCAAGTGCAACACCCAAAAAAGAAAAAGACATTGAGAGCGACAAGTGTTAGAATGTAGCTACCAAACAAACACACGAACAGGAGGCGCTATCAATGTCCTACCATCAGTTTACACTAGATGATCG
>JAFQHP010000005.1 GCA_017397895.1 Clostridia bacterium | reverse complement strand
TCCAATACCATGGCAGTCTATGCGCCGGAGGGCAAGGTATTTGACTATACCGATCAAGCCATCCGTATCACAGGGACAATGATAATTGAAGATATGGTGGACGAGTTTGGATACACCTACAATTACCGCATTGCAGATGCTTCCTATGAAATTGTCGATCTGTCTACAGTATCCGAAGACTATGCGCTGTGGCAGGCCATCGCTACAGACGGTATTGTAACCGAACTGAGCGCCATGTTCGATTATCTGCATTTCCTGTGCCAGTGGACAGAGTATCGGGGCAGTTATGTGGATGAAAACGGAAATACTGTCGAATTCTTCATGTATCCCGGCGATGTGACCCGTTATCTTGAAGATGACAGCGCCTATGGCTACGCAGATAAATATGCCGACAGCTATTTCCCCGGCCTGATCTCCCGTATCCGCGCAATCAGCCCGGATGGATTGGAGGATCTGGTTGCTATCGTTGAGGCCGCACAGGCGCAGGCCGATGCCGCCATTGCCGAACTGAACAGCGGCGCTTATACCTACGATGAAGCGACTGACAAATTTACCCTGAACAATAACGACGCTCTGTATGAACAGTTCTATGATGTGTACTACCGGTTCTCTGACTGGCTGACGCGCTGGGAACTGTAAATGCAAAAAGCCTGTACTATGCTGATTTGATTCCAGCATGGTGCAGGCTTTTCTATTTCCGATTGCAATATAGGGATACGCTGGTCAGGCTCAAAGGCGAATATGTACGCACGGAACCGAAAGCCTCCGGCAGCAAGCGTCGAATCGTTCTTCCCGCCTATATCCTCTACCTGCGTAAAGACGGCGATCTGGGCCTGATGGTGCCGGAAGCCTGACGCGCTTTTGCGGCACTGCCGCCTGAAATTCGGATGCATCGTCCGCAAAACGGACGTTTCCTATAACCGTTATTTCAAATCAAGCATATTTCTTATCGTTCCCGGGCTGCAGGTGCGGCTCATTTTTATTTGTTGTAAACTTTTTTGCATCTGAGCAAAATAAGTCTTTTGTGTTTTGTGATTCTGTGGTATACTATATTCGTTTATGTATGCAGACATTTTCGCAGAAGGGCAAAAGGCTTCTTCTGTTTCAAAGGAGGTGCACCATGGCCAGGCATAAAAAGCGGAAAAACCGTTATAACAAGCAGGATGTGCGCATGCCCCTGCTGATCGCTTTGCTTATTGTGCTTTTATTGTTTGTGATTATCAGCCCCAAGGAAAAAACCATCCAGGCCCTGAACGTGACGGCCACCGGCGTGCAGTCCACCCATGCGGGGCTTCGCATCAGCGAAGTGATGACGGACAACGCCAGCGCCTACCCGGACGAGCTGGGTAAATTCGGCGACTGGATTGAACTGGAAAACACCCTGGAAACCCCCATGAGCCTCAAGGGCGTGGGCCTTTCGGACCGCAGCGACCGGATTATTTTCCTCTTCCCGGATATTACCCTTGCCGCCCATGGCAGGGTATGCGTGTTCCTGGATGATGTGAACCGGGACGTGCCCGGCAATGTGCTGCACGGCAAGTTCAAGCTGTCTTCCCTGGGCGAAACGGTGTACCTGTTTGATATGAACGGCGTGGCCATTGACCATGTGCAGGTGCCCACGCTGAACACCGACGAAAGCTATGCCCTGATGGACAACGGCTCCTTTGAAAAAACCTTCCAGTATTCTCCCGGCTATCCCAACGGCGAAACGGGCTATTATGCCTATATGGATAACTACACCGTGATCCCCGGGCAGCTGATGATCAACGAAGTGATGCCCTCCCCCCGCTCCGGCATCCGGGATGAGGATGACGAGCTGAGCGACTGGGTGGAAATCTATAACCTGAGCGACGAAGATATTTACCTGGGCAACCTGGCCCTCAGCGATGACCCGGGCAAGCCCGTCAAGTGGATCTTCCCCCAGAACGCGGTGATTCCCGCGGGCGGGTATTACCTGGTGTTCTGCTCCGGCAAGGATAAGGTGGAAGTGAATACCGCCTATCCCCACACCAATTTCTCCATCAACAACCAGGAAGAAACCCTGGTTTTGTCCACCGTGACCGGCGAGCTTATCGACCGGGTGACGGTGGCCAACCTGGAAAGGGATACCAGCTATGGCCGCAGCAGCGAGGATATGAGCCGGTGGCAGGTGTTCACCCTGGCTACCCCCGGTGCGCCCAATAATGAGTACGGCCAGTCCCGGGCGGACCAGTATATGCGGGGCATCAATTATTCCGGCGTGTATGTGACGGAAGTGATGGCCTCTGCCGCCCAGATCCAGGCTATCAACGGCCTTGGTACCACCGATTATGTGGAAATTTACAATTCATCCGCCCAGGCCATCGATCTTTCCGGCTGGGGCCTGAGCGATAATATCAACTGGCCCCTGAAATGGACGTTTCCGCAAGGGACGTCCATTTTTCCAGGAGAGTATATGATTGTTTTGCTGGACGGCTCAGCAACCTCGGGCACCAATGCCCAGCGGCTCCACGCCTCCTTCAGCCTCTCCAGAGCGGGGGGGGAGACCATCACCTTCTCCGACGCCACGGGCCGGGTGCTGGATAAGATTTACCTGCCGGAAATCCCCACCGATATCAGCTATGGCAGAACATCGGGCGCCACCGGCTTTTACTACTACGATGCGCCCACCCCCGGCAAGGAAAACGGCAGGGGCTTCACCGGCTTTTCTCAAAAGCCTCAGTTCAGCCTGGCAAGCGGCTTGTACAAGGGCACCATCAGCGTGGAGATCATTGTGCCGGAAGGCACCACCGTGCGCTACACCCTGGACGGCTCCATCCCCACCATCGACAACGGCTTCCTCTACACCCCCGGCTGCGCAGACCTGACCAATTTCTCCGCCACGAAGGTGGTGCGGGCAAGGGCCTTTGAGGCGGGCAGGCAGCCCTCCGATACGGTGACGGCCTCCTACATCATGAACACCTACCACGCCATGGACGTGGTGAGCCTGGTGTGCGAGCCCCATGAACTGTGGGACGAAGCAACAGGCCTTCTCTCCGAAGCGCCGGATCCCAGGTTCTATGATCCGGGTGAGGAGCTGGTGGTGGACAAGAGTGAACTGCCCTTCGAAACCCCCATTTACCGCAACTGGGGTAAGATTGACAGGCCGGGGTATGTGGAGCTGTTTGATATGGAAACCAGCGAAGCCTACATCTCCCAGGGCATCAAGATGGACCTGATGGGGGACTATTCCCTGGATATGCCGCAGAAATCCTTCAAAATCCGGGCCCAGGCGGCCTATGGCGAAAAGTATTTCAATTATCCTTTGTTTGAGGACAGGCCCTACACCTTCTACAAATCCTTTGCCCTGCGCAACTCCGGCAACGATAACGTGTTTACCCGGGTGTTGGACGGTGTGCAGACCAGGCTGGTGGACCAGTACCTGGGCACCGATACCATCCTTACCCTGGCCTGGCGGCCGGTGGCGGTGTATCTCAACGGCACCTACTGGGGCCACTACAACCTGCGGGAAAGAAAAGACCGCTTCTCCATTGCCCAGTTTGAGGGCATTGATATGGAGGATACCGAAACCCTGGAAAACATCACCATCCTGCGTGCCGGCTGGGGTGAAGTGCAGGGGAGCAATGAAGAATACCGGGCCATGCTGAAGGAGATTGAACAGCTTTCGCCCAACACCAACCCGGAGGACCTGCAATATCTGTACGACCATATCGATATTGAGAACTATATCGAATGGTTCGCCATCAAGATGTATTTCGGCGATTCCGACCCCGGTAACATCATGTTCTACAAACTGCCGGGGGAAGGAAGCAAGTGGAAATGCCTTCTGTTTGACCTGGACTACGGCCTGTTCAATTCCGAGTTCAACAGCCCCTGGTCATATCTTAAAACCACCGGCATGGGCCAGCAGAACATCAACAACACCATTTTCCGCAAGATGATGGAAAGTGATGTGATCCGGGATCAGTTTTTGACCCGGCTGGGCCAGCTCCTGCAGACCCTGACAACCGATGTGATGCTGGCGGAACTGGAAGAGTGCATTGCCCTGGTGCAGCCGGAATTGCAGCGGCATTACGCCCGCTGGGCCCAGTTCAAAGAACCAAGCATCAACATTGACTCTCCCACCTCGGCTGAAGGCTATATGCGCTACTGGAGCGTGCGTGTGGAGCGTCTGCGCAATGTTATGCGCAAGCGGCCCCACTTCCTGTGGAAGTTTGCCAAGGAGCAGTTCGGCCTGACGGACGAACAGATGATTTACTATTTCGGCGAGCAGCCGGAAAACCTGGGAGAATGATCGTTGCTTCATATCCAAGAGATTAAAGGAGGAAATCCCCCATGGAGAACACCAACATCACCTTTAACGACGTGGCCAACGGCGCATCCAGCCTGTCCGATTGGTTTGCCAATCAGTTGTCCAGCTTTACCCCTGTCAATGTGCTGATCGCTTTGGTTGCCGCTTTTGTGGCCGGCAGCGTCATCGCCCTGGTGTATAAGAAAACCTACCGGGGCGTGCTCTACAGCCCCAACTTTTCCATCACGCTGATCCTGCTCACCCTCATCACCACCCCCGTGGTTATGTGTATCGGCAGCAACGTGGCCCTGTCCATGGGTATGGTGGGCGCCCTTTCCATTGTGCGTTTCCGTACCGCTGTGAAGGATCCGCTGGATACTGCCTACATGTTCTGGGCCCTCACCATGGGCATTCTGCTGGGCGCCAATGCCTATGTGATTGCCATTGTGGCCCTGCTTGGCATCAGCTGCGCCATGCTGCTCATTTCCTTCAAGCGCCTGCGCAACCCCAACGGGTATCTGCTGGTGGTGCACCATGATGAATACGCCCAGACGGAAATTGAAAACGAACTGAAGCGGAATGTGCGGTTCTATCGTGTCCGCTCCAAAACCGTTACCCGCAGCGGCAGCGAAACCACGGTGGAGGTGCGGCTGGATCACCGGGTGAACATCGTGTCCAATTTGCTGGAGATCAACGGCGTGCATGAAGCCACGCTGGTGGCCTGCCAGGTGGAAGCGGGGTCGTAAGAGATGGCGCTGCCCCTTCGCCATGAGCTGAAATATTTGATTTCCGATATGCAGTACCGGGTGCTCAAAAGCGTGCTGAAGCCCGTGCTGCATCTGGATAAGAACGCCGTGAAAAACGGCGGGTCTTACCATATCCGCTCTTTGTATTTCGATACGGTGTTTGACGATGCGTATTACGATAAGATTGACGGTGTGAAGAACCGGGATAAGTACCGCATCCGCATTTATAACCTGAAGGACAAAGAAGTGTTCATGGAATGCAAAACCAAGGCGGGCAACCTGATTTCCAAGCGTACGGTGGAAATTGGCAGGCCCCTGGCGGAGCAGATTATTGCCGGGGATCCCTACGGCCTGGAAAAAACCCGGTATGGCCTTCTTGGGGATGTGTACCGGGAAATGCGCACGAATCTCCTTCATCCTGTGGTGATTGTGGACTATGAGCGGGAAGCGTTCCTGCATCCGGCAGAAGAAGTGCGCATCACCTTTGACAAGCACCTGCGCTCCGGGCTGAACTCCATTGACCTGTTTAACCCCAATGTGCCCACCGTGCCTGTCTTTGACGATGCGCAGAACATGGTGCTGGAAGTGAAGTATAACCGGGTGCTGCCCCCCTATATTGCCGATTTGCTCACCTTCGCCATCGGCGGCGAGGCAATCCAGCAGGCGGTGTCCAAGTATACCCTGTGCCGCCGGTACGAGCAGAAATAATGCAATGAAGGGGAGACGTGCGGGGTTTCACCCCTGCACCCCACCAGGGACATTGTCCCTGGACCCATCCTCGGATTTTGTGATCTTATTTCAAAAACAGATTTCCCGATGTCAGGCGCAGTGATGCCGTCCCACGGGCTGGGCGGCTTTCAGCCGCCGGCCGGATGCTTTGCATCCGGGGAAAATACATAAATGGCGAGAGAGAAAACAAGTTTTCTCCTTCGCCATTTTTTGCATTTTCATTGCGCCCGTGGGCTTAATTGTCTTCGTTTCCTTACTTTCATGCGGAAGCAGGATTGATCTATCAGCCTGCGTGTCGCAAAATGGGTGCAGGGAAAATTTCCCTGCCGAGGGGTACAGGGGGCAAGGAGCCCCCTGCTCCGGTCATGTCTTACAGATTGTAATACTTGTCAAACTCGGCGGGGTGGGGGATCTTGGACATATCGCTGCATTCCTGGCGCTTGCCCTTGATGAAGTTTTTCAGCAGGGTTTCGGGGAACACGCCGCCGGCGGTAAGGTAATCGTGATCCTGTTCCAGGGCGTCCAGGGCCTGTTCCAGGGATGTGGGCAGGTGGTGCAGCTTGGCCTTTTCCTCATCGGAGAGGTGGTAGAGGTTCATGTCATAGGGGCCCCAGCCGTTCTCGTGGGGATCGATCTGGTTCTTGATGCCGTCCAGGCCCGCCATCAGGATGGCGGCGTAGCAGAAGTAGGGGTTGCAGGTGGCATCGGGGTTGCGCAGCTCAAAACGGCGCTTTTCGGGGGTCTTGGCATAGGCGGGGATGCGGATAACGGCGCTGCGGTTGGAGGTGGCATATCCCACGGTGACGGGGGCTTCAAAGCCGGGCACCAGGCGCTTGAAGGAGTTGGTGGAGGGGTTGGTGATGGCGCACAGGGATGCGATATGCTTGAGCAAACCGCCCATGAACCAGTGGGCTTCCCGGCTCAGCCGTGCGTAATCGTCATCATTGCCGGCAAAAACGGGCTTGCCTTCCTTCATCAGCAGCATATGCACGTGCATACCGTTGCCGGCTTCGCCGTAGACGGGCTTGGGCATGAAGGTGGCGGATTTGCCGTATTTGAGAGCGGTGTTGTGGATGATGTACTTGATCCACATGGTGGCGTCGGCCATATGGCTCATTTTGCCCAGCTGGGGCTCGATTTCAAACTGGCCGGAGGCCGCCACTTCGGGATGGTGATAATTGATTTCAATGCCGGCGTCCTTCATGTGCAGGCACATTTCGCTGCGGCATTCGTAGGTATCGTCAAAGGGCTTGGCGATGTGGTAATTCTTCTGCTTGGGCACCACCACGCCTCTTCCTTCCACGGCGCTGTTCCAGTAGGACTGCTTGGTGTCCAGGGCAACACCGATGCTGTTGCCCTGCACTTCCCAGCCCACCTGGTCAAACAGGTAGAATTCAAATTCGGGCAGGATGTACATTTCATCGGCCACGCCCAGGTCCTTCATATACTGTTCGGCGGCCAGCACGATGTTGCGGGGATACTGGGCCAGGGGCCGGTTTTCGGGGGTATCGATAATCATGGCGTTGCCGGTCATGGACAGGGTGGGAATCTGGCAGAAGGGGTCCACCACGGCGGTGTCAGGATCCGGGATGAAGACCATATCGCTCTTTTCCACCACGGCATAGCCATAGTTGGATGCGTCAAAGCCGATACCGTTTTTCATGGTATCTTCGGAGAAATTATCGGCGGGGATGGTGACGTGGCGGTACTGGCCGTTGATGTCCACCATTTTGAAGTCCACCATCTTGATGCCCAGCTCCTGAATCATGGTAAGAATATCCTGTACGGTTTTAGCCATGTGAATTGCCTCCTTCAGCTCATTTCTAATAGGATAACAAAAACGGGGGGAAAATGTCAATGCCAATACGGGAAAAAGACGATGGAGGTGCACTTACATAATCGCGGTGAAAAACGGCGAAAAAAACCCGGAAAAATTGCGTCTTTTTTCGGCAAAAAGCTTGACAGCACAAGGGTTTCGTGGTATTCTTCTTTGGTAAGCCGCTCGGAAGGGGCTCCTAAACGCATACCCGTAAGGGAAAGGTGCGGCCCCATGGCTGAAACATGCCAACCATCCTTCCTGGGATATTCCGGCGAGTAAAAATAGGAGGTGCTGCTAAAATGTATGCTATCATTGCTACTGGCGGCAAACAGTACCGGGTGTCTGAGGGTGACACCATCTACATCGAAAAGCTTGACAACGAAGTGGGCGACATCGTATCCTTCCCCGTCATGATGCTCTCCGGCGAAACCATCGAAGTGGGCTCTCCCTACATCGAAGGCGCCACCGTGACCGGCAAGATCGTTCGCCATGGCAAGGGCGAAAAGATTATCGTCTTCAAGTACAAGAGCAAGAAGAACTATCGCCGCAAGGCTGGCCATCGTCAGCCTTTCACCCAGGTGGAAATCACCGGCGTGAACGCCTAACAGCATGATTCGCATCCGGGTCACCAAAGAGGCGGGGGAGATTACATCTCTTGTTTGCCAGGGCCATGCGGGCTATGCCGAGGAAGGCCATGATATCGTGTGTGCAGCGGTATCGGTGCTGGCTTTCACCTGTGCCAATGCGCTGGAAAGCGTGGCGCATGTAAAGGCGAAGGTGGAGGAAAGGGACGGGTTTCTGTCCATCTATCTTCCCCCGAATGCCGGGCATGATGCACAGACGGTAATGAACACCGTGCTCCAGGGCTTTCGTGATCTAAACGATGCGTATCCCAAGTATCTTCAGCTCAAAGAAAACTGATAATTGGAGGAAGCAACAATGTTGAAGCTTAATCTGCAGCTTTTCGCCCATAAAAAAGGTATGGGCTCCACCCGTAACGGCCGCGACAGCGAAAGCAAGCGTCTTGGCCCGAAGCGTGCCGATGGTCAGTTCGTGCTGGCCGGCAACATCCTGGTTCGTCAGCGTGGCACCAAGGTTCATCCCGGCCTGAATGTGGGCATCGGCAAGGACGATACCCTGTTCGCCAAGGTGGACGGCATTATGCGCTTCGAACGCAAGGGTAAGTTCGACAAGCAGGTGAGTGTGCATCCCGTTGTGACGGAAGCTGCCGCTCAGTAACAAAACCGGTACACGAGGGGCTGTTTCGCAAAACGAAGCAGCCCCTTTCTGTTTATTTTGGAGGAGGCGAGAAATGTGCATCTGGAAACGGAGAGGCTGATTCTGCGGCCCTTTACCTGGGATGATTTCGGCGTGTGCTATCGGATTGCTGCCGATGAAGGTACCACAAGGTATCTGTACTGGTGGGGCAATGCAGGGGCTACCCCGGAGGGAGATGCCAATCGCTTTCTGGAGAGGGCTGTGGGCGGCTGGGAAAAAAACCCCCTGATGGCCCGGGAATATGCGCTGGTTTTGAAGGAAACGGGTGCCGTCATCGGCGACGGCAGCATTGAGGACTTTGGCAACGGCGAAGGGGAAATCGGCTGGATTTTGCTGCCGGAATACCGGGGGAAGGGCTATGTCACCGAAATGGGCAAGGAGCTTTTACGCTACGGCTTTGAGGAACTGAAGCTGCAGAAGATCATTGCCAATTGCGACGCCAGGAATGAAAACAGCTGGCGGGTGATGGAGCGGCTGATGATGCAGCGCTCCAGCATTGCCTATGCCGTGCGCCCGGTGAAAGGCCAGGATGGGTTCCCAGGGGATGAACTCACCTATGCCATCACCAGGGAGCAATACGAGGGCTGGCGGGAGGCGGAAGAGATTGCCAAGGGCCCCTGCGAATTCCGGGGCTTTATGGACCTGCCGGACCTGACCGACGGAGAACTGCGGCTCATCTGCCACAAAAAAAGCCCGGAAGACCCGGTAACCAAATATGTGCCCGCCTATTTCTTTTATATGACGGTGGGCAGCGAGGTGGTGGGCACCTGCGATGTGCGCATCGGATATGGCCCGGGGCTGTATGTGGGCGGCAATATCGGTTACGACGTGAATGAAGCATACCGGGGCCGGGGCTATGCCGGCCGGGCCTGTCAGCTGCTGAAAACAGTGCTGAAATACCACAAAATGAAAACCGCCATCATCACCAACAGCGTTACCAACCACGCTTCCTGCCGGGTGTGCGAAAAGCTGGGGCTGGTAAAGCTGCGGGAAATGGATGTGCCCATGAACAACCCCATGTACGCCCAGGGCTACCGCCGGGTGAACATCTTCAAAATGGAGGTGGAATGATGGGCTACATCATGGAACTGAGGAAATTTGTGGGCCGCCAGAGGCTGCAGATGACAGGAGCGGGCGTCTTTCCCGTACGGGACGGCCAGGTGCTGCTGCAGCGAAGGAAAGACAACGGCCTGTGGGCAGATCACGGCGGTGCTGTGGAATTGAGCGAAAAAGTGGAAGATGCAGCCCGCCGGGAAATGCTGGAGGAAACCGGCCTGATACCGGGAAAAATGACTTTTCTTGGGGTCTATTCCGGCACGGAAATGGACTATACCTACCCCAACGGGGACCAGGTGGCCATTATTGGCATCTATTACACCTGTGAGGATTTTTCCGGTACGGTGAAATTGCAGGCGGAAGAAGTGACAGAGCTGAAGTGGTTCCCGCTGGATGGGCTGCCGGCTGCGGATGAAATTTCCCCCGTGTCCCGGCAGCCGCTATATGATGCGGCAGAAAAATATCTGAATTTGAAGAAATAAAAGGGCAAAAACATGATCGGTACGTTGGTAAATGTGGCGGCGGTGATTGTGGGCTCACTGCTTGGGCTACTGCTGCGCAAAGGTTTCCCGGAAAAGATGAAAAAAACGGTCACCATCGGTATGGGCCTGTGTGTGATATTGATCGGTATGCAGGGGGCACTGGGTACCCAGAATGTGCTGCTGGTGATTTTGTCCATTGTGATTGGCAGCATGATCGGTTCCGCCCTGAAGATTGAAGCAAGGCTGGATAAGCTGGGCCTTTCCCTGCAGAAAAAATTTGCCGCCAAGGACGGCAACGATCATTTCGCCAAGGGCTTTGTGAACGCTACGCTCATCTATTGCGTGGGCGCCATGGCCATTGTGGGCAGCATTGATTCCGGCCTGCGGGGCAACCATGACACACTGTTTGCCAAATCTCTGCTGGACGGGGTGATGAGCATTGCCCTGGCCAGCACCATGGGTATTGGCGTGATGCTGTCCGCCGTGGCGGTATTCATCTATCAGGGGGGCATTGCGCTGCTGGCCCAGCTGGTGGAGCCATTGCTGACGGAAGTGATGATCACGGAAATGAGCGCTGTGGGCGGCGTATTGATCATGGGCATCGGCTTTAACCTGTTCCGCAAGGAGCACATTCCCGTGGGGGATATGCTGCCGGCCATTTTCCTGCCCATTGTGCTGACGCTGTTTATGTGACATGAAAATTATTGTCGAAAAGAAAAACAGAAAACTGACGGTGACGGAGCAGGGAAGCGTTTTGTTTGCCTGCTCCGTTGCGCTGGGCTTTTCGCCGGAGGGGAACAAGGAAAAAGAAGGGGACGGCAAAACCCCGGAGGGCAGCTATTTTGTGTGCCTGAAAAAGATAGGCAAGTATGGGCCGTCCCTGGGGATCAATTACCCTTCACTTGCGGATGCCCTTCGTTTGGGGGCGGCTGAAAAGCTGCTGCAATGCATCCGGGAGAGGGAGGAGCAAGGCATGCGCCCGCCCTGGGGCAGCTTCATGGGCGGCGAAATCTACATCCATGGCGGCGGCACGGAAAGGGACTGGACTGCCGGGTGCATTGCCCTTGAAGATGCGGATGCGGAGACATTGTATGCCCTGTGCGATGAGGGCACGGAGGTGGAAATATTGCCGTGATGGCTGCAATGCTGAAAGGAAACTACCTTTTGAAGGAAACGATGAATGCGCCAAAACCGTGCAGAAAGACCATGCGCCTGAAAGCATTTTCGTATAATACAGCAGGTGCCTATTTTTTGACGATTTGTTCTGCCGATAAACGGTGCATTTTTTCGACGATTCATGTAGGGGAGGGACTTGCCCCTCCCGTTGTTGCGCTAACGAAGTATGGGAATATTGCGAAAACGCAATTGATGGCATTGGAAGAACGGTTTGAGCAAGTGGAAATTGATTCTTATGTGATCATGCCAAACCATATTCATCTCATTCTTTTATTGCATGATGCGGGAGGGGCAAGCCCCTCCCCTACGGTATCGGATATCATAGCTGCGTTTAAATCCCTGACAACAAGGGAATGCAAGCGGTATGGGATGGAGGAAAAGGTGTTTCAGCGTTCCTTCTATGACCATATTATCCGCTCGCAGCAGGATTACGATACAAAAAAACGGTATATTTTAGAAAATCCTCAGCGATGGCTGGGGGATGCATTGTACACGGAAAATTTTACGGATAAGCCATTGATTTAGCGGACGAAAGGAGGTCAATTATGGAGATTTGGGATGCGTATTTGCGGGACGGCACCAAAGCCGGTGTGGATCTGGTGCGGGGTGAGCCCGTGCCGGAGGGGCTGTATCATCTGGTAAGCGATGTGCTGGTGCGGCACCGGGATGGGGACTACCTTCTGATGCAGCGAGCTTTCTCAAAGCCCAACTACGCGGGCTGCTGGGAAGCCACGGCCGGCGGCTCTGCCCTGAAGGGGGAGAATGCCCTTCAGTGCGCCATCCGGGAAACGAAAGAAGAAACCGGCATGGAAGGGGAGATGCAGGAAATAGCACAGCCGCTTTATGATAAGGACACTGTGTATCATTCCTTCCTATGTGTAACGAATCAGCAGAAGGACAGTGTGATTTGCCAGCCCGGGGAAACGGAAACATACCGCTGGCTCAGCGAAAAGGAATTCGTCCTTTTCATTCATTCCGGGCAGATGATCGACCGGCAGAAAACGCGCATGCTGCCCTGGCTGAAGAAAATGGGTTATGTGAAATGAATACAAAAAAGCCGGTGGTCTTTGCCACCGGCCTGATTTTTAGATGAACTTGATGTAGAACAGCCGTGTTTCCGGCAGGAAACCGCTGCTCTTGATGGTGAGGATGCTTTCCTTGTTGCCATACCAGCAGCCGGCCACCGGGGTTTTGCCTTCATTCAGCACAATTTGCGCAAGGTTGATCAGAAGGCTTCGGCCAACGCCTCTTTGGCGGTGCTGCGGCAAGGTGAAATTGCCGATATCCATGCGGCTTTCATCCTGCAGAACAGGGAAAATGGAGCCATAGCCCAGGGTTTCACCATCCTTTTCCAGGGCGAAGAAGCGGAATGCAGGATTATCGAAGCAGCCGTCCCATTGTTTGTCCGTCAGGCGGTTCATTTCTTCGTATTCCGAAGGCTGAACAGGCACCAGACATTCCCGTCCGAATTCCGCCGGACGGGCAGGAGGCGCGTAGGTGAAGTTGTATGCCTGCATCACAAAGGAGGTGCCAAGGGCGTGCATCTTTTCAAAGGCCAGCGCCACAAAGGGGGCGTCGTTGGAAGCCACCAGCGCTGCGGTGACGCTAAATTCCGTGATGATGCGGCTGAGCAAATCGGCAGCCTGGACGATGTATGCCTTTTCCAGATAAAAGCCGGTGAGCATTTTGCCCCCGTCCCAGCCGTTCTGCAGAGCGAAAAAACCGACAGGGCAGCCATTTGTTTCCATGCTCCAGGGTACGGCACCAAAGAGCCTATCCGCATGGAAACCGTCGTTTTTGCGCTGCAGCATATCCAGACAGGCGTTTTTCATTTCCGTCAGGGCAGACCAGTTTGTTTCCTTAAATAACATTGAATTCATTTGTTTTCATCCTTTTCCGGCAGGGGAAATGATAATTATTCGGCGCTTTCCCATGCCCTTATTGCGCCGTATCTTTCTACGGCTGCAATCATTACAAGCCACCCCTTTCTTATTGATATTTGCGGTAGAACCGCCAAAACAAAAGGCCAATGGGTAAAACCATCGGCCTTTGTTTGCTGAAAATTATTCTTCGTCCGGCGTTTCGGGGAAGAGGGGGTTGTGGCAGCTGGGGCAGAGGTAGTCTTCATCGAAGTCGAAAGAATCCACTTCGAAGGTCATTTCTTCGCCACAGTGGGGGCAGACGTATTCCACGATGCTGTCGTCTTCGTCATCATCGTCTTCGTCTTCACAGCCGCAGTGGCAATGATGGCCGCATTCGCATTCGTCATCATCGTCTTCGCAGTCGTGGCAGCCGCAGCCGCATTCGTCTTCTTCGCCGTAGATGAGGTCTTCCATATCGCTCAGGTCATGATCGATGGAATCCACATATTCGTCCAGCTCGTCCAGGCTGTTTTGCATTTCGTCCATTTCGGCAGCCATATCGGAGAGCAGTTCCAGCATCTTTTCAATAATTTTGCCTTCGTTGGTTTCGGTGTCCAGCTTCATGCCTTCGGCCAGACCCTTGATGTAAGAAACGCGGTCAGAAAGAGTGCTCATGGAATAAAAATCCTCCTTATTCCGTTGGGGAAAATCAGGCGCGGCTCAGGTATTCGCCGGTGCGGGTGTCGATTTTGATGACATCGCCGATGTTGATGAACAGGGGCACCTGAATTTCGAAGCCGGTTTCGGTGGTGGCGGGCTTGAAGTTGTTGGTAGCGGTATCGCCCTTGAAGCCGGGTTCGGTATGGGTGATTTCCAGTTCAACAAAGTTGGGGGCTTCCACGGAGAAGGCCTGGCCCTTGAAGTAGCGGATGGTGACGTTGGTGTTTTCCTTCACGAACTGGATGGCTTCTTCCACGGCGTCCTTGCCCAGGGGCATCTGTTCGTAGGTTTCGGGATCCATGAAGTAGTACAGGTCGCCGTCGTTGTACAGGTACTGCATTTCCTTGGTTTCGATGATGGCGCGGGGCATTTTGTCGGTGGGGTTGAAGGTGCGTTCCACCACGGCGCCGGTCATGATGTTCTTGATCTTGGTGCGCACAAAAGCGGCGCCCTTGCCGGGCTTGACGTGCTGGAAGTCAACGATGTTCCAAACGCCGCCTTCCCATTCGATGGTGATGCCTTTTCTGAAATCGCCAGCAGTGATCATGTGAAATTCCTCCAATTTTTTATTGTTTTGTCTATTTGCATAAGGGAGCCGATCACAGGATCAGCAGCGCCTTTTGTGCATGAACCAGGGATTTTGCGCCGTCCTTGGTGATGACGCAGGTGTTTTCGATGCGCACGCCGCCAAGGCCGGGCACATAAATGCCGGGCTCCACGGTGACGATGTGGCCTTCCTCCAGGATGTCCTCACAGCCCTGGGAAAGCCGGGGTTCTTCGTGGATATCAATGCCCACGCCGTGGCCCAGGCCATGGCCGAAGCGGCCGTGATAACCGGCGGCATCGATCACTTCATGGGCGTGGAGGTCCACTTCCTTGCAGGAGATGCCGGGACGCAGCATTTTTTCGCATTCTTCCTGGGCCTTGAGCACCGTTTCGTAAATGACGCGCATTTCTTCCTTGGGCTGGCCCACGGACACCGTGCGGGTCATATCGGCACAATAGCCTTTTTTCTTGGCACCAAAGTCGAAGGTGATCATATCGCCTTCCTGCACCACCCGGTCGCCGGGGATGGCATGGGGCAGGGAGCCGTTTTCGCCGCTGGCCACGATGGTATCAAAGGCCAGGCTGTCAGCGCCCATTTCCAGCATCAGGTTGTCCAGGATAATCTGCAGCTGCTTTTCCGTCATGCCGGCCTTGATCTGGGGCAGCAGGGCGTCGAAGGCCTTGCAGGAGATATTGCAGGCTTCTTCAATGGCGGCAATTTCCCCTTCGTCCTTCACGCAGCGCACCTTTTCGGGCACAAAGTTCAGGGCGGAGAGGGTGATGCCTTCCAGTTTTTCTTCCATATAGCGGAAGGCGCGGACGGTCACCTCGTCATCTTCAAAGCGGGCGGCGGTGACGCCGTTTTCGTCAAACAGGCGCTTGGCCAGCATGATGTGGGAAAGGCCCCTTTCCATCATCAGCACCTGGAAGCCGGGGGCCTGGTTTTCCGCCTGCTCGGTATAGCGGAAGTCGGTGATGATGGCCTGGAAGCCGTGGCCGAACACCAGGATGCCTTCGCCGGTGTAGCCGCTGAGGTAGAAGATGTTGGAGGGCTTATGGATGATGACGCCTTCGTTCTTTGCGATCTGCGCCTGATCCAATACTTTTTGAATTCTGGTCATGGTTTTTTCCTCCATATAGTATGTATAAAGCATACCACATTGTATTTTAGCATAAGTAAAGAAAAAGCGCTACCCCAAACGGCCCTTTTTTTCATAAAAAAAAAGAAAAACACCGGCTTTTTTTCGAAAAAAATAAGCCTGACGCTTCCGAAAAAAGCGACAGGCAAGAGAAAAGGGGAGGATTTATACGGCCTGGGCACACAGGCGGTACCCCAGACGGTATACCGTTTCAATGCAGGAAAAGCCCAGCTTTTTGCGCAGGCGCTGCACATGCACGTCCACCGTGCGGGTATCCCCGGGGGACAGATAGCCCCAGGCATCCCGGAGCAGGTCCTGCCGGGAGACGGGCTTGTCCGGCTGGCCGGCCAGGCGCAAAAGAAGGGAGTATTCCTGATGGGTCAATTCGCAGGGAGAGCCGTTTACAAATACTTTCTGTTCATCTTCATCAATGGAGAGGAGCATATTTTTCTTGTTTTTATGCAGGGTGTAGAGAATGCTCATTTTTATCACCTCGCTTATATAGACGATGGAAAAGACGAAATTGTTGCATGAAAAGCAATATTTTTTTATTTTCGTAATATTTGTTACAGATGTAAACATACGTTGCAATTGAAAGGCCGCCGTCCGTATAGCGAAACAACATTGTGTCCATACTATGCCTGAATATGATCAGGGAGGGAAAAATGAGCTTATGACGGTACATATTGCCAGAAATGGCTGGAGTGAAACGGAAAAAACCATGCTGGAGGATGCCGTGCGCCGGGCGGATGAATCAGGTGCATCCCTGCGCAGTGTGTTTGAGGAAACCGGTCTGCGCCTGGGCCGCAAGCCCAACAGCGTCCGCAATTTCTATTACCTGCAGCTGCGCAGCCGGGATGGCCAGTGCGTGCAGCGGGCTGCACCATTTGTTTTGTTTACAGAGGATGAGGTGTATGCCCTGGTGAAGGAAATTCTCAAGGGCAAAAGCCTGGGCAAATCCGTCCGGGCCTGCGTGACTGAGATGGCCGGCGGGGATAAAACCACAATGCTGCGGTATCAGAACAAGTACCGTTCGGTGCTGAAAAAGCGGCCGACGCTGATTGAAGCCGTGCTGAAGGAGCTGGAGGCGGAGGGGGTGCACTGCGACAACCCGCTGCTGCACATGCCCTGCGCGCTTCCGGAGGAAAGGGATGCGTACCTGAAAAACATCCAGGCCATGGACCGCATGAAGGTGCAGCAGGATATGATGCGCATGCAGCTGGAGGATATGCAGTCCGCAGCCCGGGCCACCCTGCTGCTTTGCAAGGATTTCCTGGCCCTGTTGCCGGAGGAAAAGCAGGGGAATCTGGATACCTTCTGCCAGGCTCTGGCCTGCCGGCTTTCGGTGCTGGAAAATGCTGCGAACTGAAGTGGAGCAGGGGCATTGCCCCTGCACCCAACTCGCGAAGTGGTTGAGTGTTCGAACAAGCAATGTCCGCGTGAAGCCTGGGGAACGAAAGGGGCCTGTGCGGCCCCTTTACCCTGCGGCAGGGACATTGTCCCTGCACCCAACTCGCGAAGTGGTTGTGTGTACAAACAAGCAATGTTCGCGAGAAGCTTGGGGCACGAAAGGATATGTGCCCACGGGCGCTATGAAAACGAAAAAATGCCGTGAGAGAAAGCAAGCTTTCTTCTCCAGCATTTTTTATCGTTTTCTCCGGATGTCAGGGACATCCGGCCGGCGGCGTTCCGCCGCCCAGCCCGTGGATAGTGATGTTGCATCTTTATGTGTTTAAAGTGTTGCTTAATGTTTGTCAGCCCAATCCATAAAATTGTTGAAATAGTTTTTTTGTGTATTTGTCCATTTGTTGGGATCAGTGTTTACCCATGTGCTAAAAGTTTTCCCAGCGGTTTCATATTCACTGTCTCCAGTGCTTATCTTTCCGAAAAGACCGAAGAGTATGATGATCACAATGACCGCCAACCAACCAGTTTTCTTTTCCTTATAGCAACGTCCTTAGTATTGTTAATTACAGAATATGACAAAACGTCATATTTGTCAAGAATAAATATGACATAATGTCATTGGGCGATGTAATGAATAATCGTTTGAAAGAATTGCGAAAAAGTAAAGGAATTACTCAAATATCATTGCAGCTTCATACAGGAATTGAACAGTCGTTACTTTCCAAGTATGAAAATAATGAACGTGTCCCAACCGTAGATGCGTTACTGAAATTGGCAGATTTTTATAATGTTAGTATCGACTATTTACTATCAAGAACAAACAATCCAAATATTAACTATTAATTCAGAGGAAATTTTAAAAAAACAAAAGCCTTGTATCAGAGACACACAGATACAAGGCTTTGTTATTTCTAACGATTACACGTTGAAGCGGAAGAGGGTCACGTCGCCGTCCTGCATCACGTATTCCTTGCCTTCGGAGCGGATGAGGCCCTTTTCACGGCAGGCGGCCATGCTGCCCATTTCCATCAGGGAAGCATAGGGCACAATTTCGGCGCGGATGAAGCCCCGCTCAAAATCGGTATGGATTTTACCGGCAGCCTGAGGGGCCTTGGAGCCGTTGACGATGGTCCAGGCGCGGCATTCGTCTTCACCGGCGGTGAGGAAGGAAATGAGGCCCAGCAGGTGGTAACACTTGCGGATCAGCCGGTCCAGGCCGCTCTGGCCAATGCCCATTTCTTCCAGGAATTCGGCCTTTTCGTCCGGCTCCATCTGGGCAATTTCTTCTTCGATCTGGGCGGAGATGACCAGCACTTCGGCAGCCTCATCGGCGGCGATCTGCTTCACCTTCTGCACCATTTCCAGTTCTTCTTCCCCTTCGCCTACGTCATTTTCGGCAATATTGGCGGCATAGATGACGGGCTTGGTGGTCAGCAGGAACCAGCCCTTCACCACTTCCTTTTCATCGTCGGTAAGGGGGCAGGTGCGGGCAGGCTTGCCCAGTTCCAGGTGGGACAAGACTTTCTTGGCCAGGTCCGCTTCTTCGCCGTATTTCTTGTCGCCGGTTTTGATCAGCTTCCGGGCCTTTTCTTCCCGGCGGGCCACCGTTTCCATATCAGCAAAGATCAGTTCCAGGTTGATGGTTTCAATATCCCGGGCGGGATCGATGGAGCCGTCCACGTGGATGATGTTTTCGTCCTCAAAGCAGCGCACCACGTGCACAATGGCTTCACATTCCCGGATGTGGGAGAGGAATTTGTTGCCCAGGCCTTCGCCCTTGCTGGCGCCCTTGACCAGGCCGGCAATATCCACAAATTCCACGGTGGCGGGGGTCACCTTTTTGGGGTGATACATTTCCGCCAGCTTGGTAAGCCGGTCGTCCGGCACAGCCACGATGCCCGCATTGGGTTCGATGGTGCAGAAAGGATAGTTGGCAGCCTGTGCGCCGGCGCCGGTAATTGCGTTAAAAAGGGTGCTCTTGCCCACGTTGGGCAGCCCTACAACACCTAATTTCATGAAAATTCGTTCCCTTCCATTCATTGGTTTTGAATACCCTGCCTATTATACATGAATTGCAGCGCTTTCGCAAGCGGGCGCAGGGCCGGGCAGGCATGAAAGATTTACATTTTTCTGCATACCCCTCGCATAGACGGGAAAGCGGCAATGTGCTATAATGGGTGTATACAAAAAACGAAAGGGGGCGGCTTATGAGCAGCGATGCTTATGAACTGCTGGCCATGCTGATGCGCTATGTGTTCATTGCACTGGGAGCGGTGATTTTATTCCGGGCATTGCGTCAGATGCGCAAAGACGCCCGTGCCCATAAAAAAGAAATGAAGCAGCTACCGGACGCGGGACTGATTGGCGAAGTGGTGGACCTGGACACCGGCAAAAGCCAGCCCCTGCCCCGTGAAGGGCTGATGGGCAGCGGCAGCGGCTGCGATATCCGGCTGAAGCGGCGGAAGGTGCGCCGCCGGCATGTGTTATTTACCTTTGTGGAAGGCAAGGGCCTGCGCATCAAGCCCCACCTGGGAAGCTGGGTGGCCATGGAAGGGGTGGAGATCACCGCCCCCGCTTATGCCCTGCACGGCACCCAGATGACCCTGGGGGAGGCCCATATCCGCATCCGGCTGTTTGCGGGGCTGAATGTGCCCAATCCTGCCGCTTTCCAGAGGGATGCGCAATCCCTGCCCATGGATGAAGCAAACGAAGAAATGCCCTGGAGCGGCATGCCCCTGCCCTTTGAACAGGTGCCTCAGGCCCAGCCCCCTGGCCAGAGGCCGGTAACGCAGATGACCTGGGATTATGCCTATTCCCTGGAGGAATTGGATGAAGCCCGGCAGGGGCAGCAGCCTGTCCAGACCATGCCGTATGTGCAGCTGCCCGAAGATGAACAGACCGAGGATTATGTGCCCTATGAGAGCCCCGTGGTGCGCCACAGAAGGAGCGAAAGACGATGAGTGACAAGAATAAAAAGCGCCGTCGCCTGACGCCGGGACGGGCCATGGTAAGCACGGTGATGCTGTTTTTCTTCCTGGCCTTTTTCCTGTTGTTTCTGAAGGATTTTGCCTGGCAGAGCCTGGCGCTGTCCCTGGTGGTGCCGGTAATCATCCTGTTTGGCTCGGTGGGCATTACCAAATTGTTTCCGGCGGATACGCTGCTTTTGTCCCTTACCAATTTTTTGTGCGCCCTGGGGGTGTTGGTTTTGTACCGGCTGGACCCGGACCGGGGCTTCACCCAGGCGGTGAATTACGGCGTGGGCGTGGCGGCCATGATCGGCTGCACGCTGCTGATCCGGTATCTGCCCTCCTTCCGGTTTGTGAACTGGGCGTTCATGCTGGCAAGCATTGGGCTGCTGGCCCTGCCCCTTGTGATCGGCACGGAAAGAAACGGCGCCAACAGCTGGATTACCTTGGGCGGGCGCAGCTTCCAGCCCAGTGAAATTGTGAAAATTGCGCTGCTGATCAGCATGGCCCATATGCTCTCCCGGCGAAAGGTGATTTTCACCATGGGCTTTGCTGCGATATGCGTATTGATCCTGGCTGTGCAGAACGACTTCGGCACCGCCCTTTTGTACTTTGGCACAGCGCTGGTGCTGGGCTATGCTTCCACGGGCAACCTGCTTCTGGTTGGGGCAGGTGTTGGCGGCGCAGGGGCTGCGGTGGTGCTGGGGAACATGATCATGCCGGATAAATTTGCCCGGGCTATGAGCCGGGTGGAGGTGTGGCTGGACCCCTGGCAGGACGTGCAGGGGGCCGGCTATCAGATTGTACAGGGGCTGATCGCCATGGCCAACGGCGGGCTGTGGGGCGTGGGCCTTGGGGCCGGGAACGCTACGGTAATCCCGGAACATTATAACGACTTTATTTTTGCCGTGATCGTCAACGAATTCGGGATGCTGTTTGGCCTGATCGTGATTCTGATGTATGCTTTTATTATGATCCGGGGCATTATGATTGCAAGAAATACAAGAACCATGTTCCATGCCCTGCTTGCCACCGGCTGTGCGGCCATGATTGCCCTGCAGGTGTTCGTGATCATCGGCGGCAATATCAAGCTGATCCCCTTGACGGGTATCACCCTGCCCTTTATCAGCTACGGCGGAACCTCCCTGGTATCCAGCCTGTGCATCATCGGCATTTTGCAGGGGGTGGCTGCCCGGAACGCCGCCGGCATCCATGAGGACAGAGAGCTGGCCATGCAAGGGGGTGGCGTGCGGTGAAGCAGGTGAAAAACAATATCAAAAGGGTGTGCATTTTCCTGTGCGCCCTGTTTGCGCTGCTGGCGGTGTACGGCGGCTATTCCATCACCGTCAACGGCAACCGCTGGTTTTCCTCCGGCTCCAACACCTTCGTCCGCAACAAGAAAAAGGACGTGATCGCCGGCAGCATTCTGGACCGCAACGGCCAGGTGCTGGCGCAGAACGATGCGGAAAACAACCGCATCTATCATGCCGATGCCGCCGTGCGCCGGGCCATGGTGCATGTGGTGGGGGACAGCCAGGGCAATGTGAACAACGGGGCGGAAAGCTTTATGGCCTCCGCTCTTTACGGCTTCCAGATGAGCATGCCCGAGCGCATAGCCTTCTTCTTCCAGGGGCAAAAGCGGGTGGGCGACACCGTGCAGCTTACCCTGGACAGCCGGCTTTCCGCCTATGCCTCCACCTTGTTTCCGTCCGGAAAGGCCGGGGCCATGGTGGTGATGAACTACAAAACCGGCGAAGTGCTGGCGGAAATTTCCCTGCCCCAGTATGACCCCCAGCAGATCACCGCCCAGGCGAAGAGCGATCCCAAGAAACCCTTCTACAACCGGGCGGTGCAGGGGCTGTACGCCCCCGGCTCCACCTTCAAGATTGTCACTGCCGCATCGGCCCTGGAAAATTTCACGGACGCTGCTACCCGTGCTTATCAGTGTTCCGGCCTTTTGCAGGTGGGAGAAAGGTATGTGACGGACGCCGGAACGGATATGGCGGCCGGGAAGATTACCAGCCACGGGCAGTTGACCCTGCTTCGGGCTTTCCAGGTGAGCTGCAACAACACCTTTGCCCAGATCGCCCTGAACCTGGGGGATCAGAAGCTGAAAAAAACGGCGGAGAATTTCGGGTTTAACGATAATTTTCTGTTCCGGGATGTGGTGGTGGAAAATTCCCAATATCCCGCCCAGAACCGCACAGAACGGGAAATCGCCTGGACCGGCGTGGGCCAGAGCGAGTTGACCGCCACGCCCCTGCACATGTGCATGGTGGCAGCGGCGGTGGCCAATGAGGGCGTGATGATGGAGCCATACACCGTGCTGCGCACCCTGTCCTTTTCCGGCAGCCTGCGCACCCAGGCGGAGCCCCGGGTGTATCGTACCGCCATGCAGCCCCAGACGGCACTGACCCTGAAAAGCTATATGCGCACCGTGGTCACCTCCGGCACCGGCACCGGGGCCAATATCCCCGGGGTGCAGGTGTGCGGCAAGACGGGCTCTGCCGAAGTGGATACCCAGGAAAACACCAACGCCTGGTTTGTGGGCTTTATTGACGAAGAAGCGCATCCTTACGCCGTCTCCATCGTGGTGGAGGACGCCGGGGGCGGCGGCAGTGTGGCTGCGCCCATGGCCCGGCAGGTGTTCCAGTGGATGCTGAACAACGGCTACTGAGCAAAGGAGAATACACTTGATTTACAGCGAATGGTACGGCCTGTTGGATATGCCCCGGGAAGTGACGGAAAAGCTGAAACTGATCAGGGAAGGCACGCCCTGCACGGTACCGGAGGATGTGAAAACCAGGTGCCTCATTAGGCACACTGCAGAAGCGGGCTTTGAACAGCTGAAAACCCTGCTGGGGGAGGACCCGGATGGCATGAAGCAATTGTATGCCCTGCTTCAAATGACGGACGAAACCTGGCACAGGTACCTGGAAAAGGGCATCAGCCCGGAAATTTTTGCCGAAACCATGAAGTTCATTCCCCGGTTCCTGCGCTCCTATCATCGGCAGATCGGGCAATGGAAATTTGCCCAGGGCTGGTGGTTCTGGCGGGAAGTGGCCATGGTGGAGTTCCGGGTGGGCTGTCTGGAATATGAACTGGTGGAGGAAGCGGGGCGGCGCTTTATCTCCCTGCATATCCCTTCCGATGCGGATATGAGCCGGGAAAGCATTGACCGCTCCATGGCGGATTTCAGGGCCTTTTTGCAGGCCTTTTATCCGGACTGGCAGGGCCTTCCCTGGGAATGTGACAGCTGGATGATGAGCCCGGCCTTGAAAGAGCTGCTGCCGGAAGACAGCCGCATCCTCCGCTTCCAGGCACGGTTTGACGTGCTGGAAGAAAACAAGGACAGCCTGGGCGTGTTGGAATGGGTGTTCCCCGGGCACGACAAAGTGACGGATGCTCTTCCGGAAAACACCACCCTGCAACGGAAAATGAAGGCCTGGCTGCTCAGCGGAAAAAAAGTGGGCTGGACCCGGGCGGTTCTGCGGCAATAACGGGAAGTATTTTTGCAGGGGCGGCCATTGGCCCGCCGCCGGGTTGTGTGAGCAGGGGGCTCCTCGCCCCCTGTACCCCCCCGGCAGGGACATTGTCCCTGCACCCATCCTGCGATGGGGAATATTGGAGAACAAAGCGGTTTCCGCACGAAACACTGATAATACCGTAGGGGAGGGGCTTGCCCCTCCCGTATTGTATCGCCTCCATATCTACTGGAAAGAAAAACTCACCTGTAGGGACGGAGCAATATGTACCCACGGGCGCAATGAAAACGAAAAAAGAGCGGTTGAGAGAATGAATTCTCTCACCGCTTCTTTTTATCGTTTTCCCCGGATGCCTTTGGCATCCGGCCGGCGGCTTTCAGCCGCCCAGCCCGGGGGGGCGGGTGGCCGGGCCACCTCCGGCTCGCAATATGGCAATCGTCTCTTGCAAACGGGTTTCTGCGTGTTGCCGGTATTTCCCAAGTCTCAGCGGGAAACTGCCTGTTCGTACGGCCAACTACTTCCGCAATTGGGTCCAGGGATGAAATCCCTGGTGGGTCCAGGGCACGGCCCTGGCAGGGGCGAAGCCCTGCATCGTCCCCCCAGGCATCGGCGGGAGTTACTGCAGTGCTTCCTGGAATGCCTCAAAGAATTCCGGGCAGGCCCAAGTGCCGCAGGCCATGATGCGTTCGCCGTTGACAGCCATCTGTAGCGTCAGCCCGTTATCCATCTGAATCAGCAGGGAGGTATTGGTTTCGCTGCTGCCGGAGCGGAGGAAGGTGGCATTGTCCATCAGTACGCCCATCAGGTAGCGGGCGGTTTCGGCATTATTGATGGTGCCAACGCCGGTCAGCTCCAGGGCCACCACACGATTGGCCTGCAGTGTATTGGAAAGGCCCTCGCCGCCCACCAGTGCGTTATCCCCAAAGGACACACGCTGGAATGCCCGCAGGCTGCCGTCCACCTTCGCTGCCACCACGGCGCCCTGCATGCCCTGCACGGCATACACATTTTCGCCCTGCTGCACCTTATTGGACACAATGCCGCCGGATACAAGGGCAGGCTCGCTGGTGAAGATGCTTACCTGGCCCAGGGCGCTGCCCAGCAGGCTTTCGGGCAGGGCAGTGGGGTTGGTGAGCAGGCGGTAATAGCGGCCCTCCACACAAATGAGGGGGAAATTGCCGCCGCTGGCCTTGGCCCAGATGCTGCGGTAGGAAGGATTGGAGGAGGATTTGATCACAATGCTGCCCATGGGCACATCCAGGGCCAGCATGGCGCCGGGGGCGGCGTCGCTGTTGCCGGCGGCGATGGTACGGGTGAGCTGCACAGGTACCTGCTGCACGCTTTCCTTCTGCAGGGCGGGCACACCAATGGCCACCGCACCCACCAGCACCACAAAGGCGCACAAAATGGGGGCCAGGCGGCGGAAGGTGAACACCGGTTGTGTTTTTTCTTCCCGTGCTGTGCGCAGAATTTTCCGCTTCAATGCTTCATCTGCATTCAGGCCCATATTTTCCGCCATTTCGGGCAGCTGACGCAGCCTTTCTTCCACGCTTTTCATCGCAAGCCACTCTCCTTCAAAATAACCTCCAGCTTTTTCCTTGCCCGGCTGAGACGGCTGGATATCGTCCCCTCCGGTACCTGCAGCATCTGCGCAATTTCCGCAATGCCCAGGCCCTGGTAATAATGCAGCAGCACCACGTCCCTAAAATCGGCCGGCAGCTTATGGATGGCCTGGAGCAGCTCCTGCCTTTCCAGCCTGTCCTCCATATTGCCGGGGGCTGGGGTCAGCTCCATGGCCGGGCTGCCCAGCACCACCCGCTTTACCCATGCGGCGCGCCAGACGTCCCGGCATTTGTTCAGCGCCACTTTCAGCAGCCACGCTTTTTCCTTGCCCTCCACCAGGTCGGGGTTGCCGGTGTAGAGTTTCATAAATACGTCCTGGGTCACGTCTTCCGCTTTTTGCCTGTCGCCCAGGTAAAAATAGCTCATGCGCAGAACGTCATTGGCATAGGCCGCATACAGCTCTTCAAACCGCATTTCATCCATACGGTATGAGGATGCGCATTGCTTCTCCTGTTCATTCATATAACGGTACACCTTTCCCATTTCTTGCAACGGATAACAAATTTTTAGAAGAAATTTGCTTTCCTGTTCATTATAATCGTTTCCTGCCTGCCGGTCAAGTAAACCAGGGGCAAAAGGCTGTCAGAATCTGTCGGAAGGAAAGGGTTGTTCCCTTGAAAAAAGCGTGATAAAATAGGCATATCCCATCGAAGGCAGGTGAATGTATATGAAACAAAAGCTATGGATATTCTATGTGATCCTGACGACGTTTGCGTTTTGCGGCTGCAGCGGGCAAAAGGCTGCCCCCACCCCCATGGAAAGCGTCACCGCCGCCCCGGCCATGGCAAGCACCTCCCTGCACCCGGCAGCCCAAACGGCACAGGATGTACTTTCTTCCTATCAGACGCTGATGGATAAAACGGCCGAAGAAGCCCCCGCTTCCATCAGCCACACCATCCCGGAGGATATGTTCGCCCTGCTTGCCCGGTATGCGGATCATATGAATGTTATCCCGCAAAACGGCCGCTATACCTTCACTGCCGTGGAGGAAAGCACCCATGCCTACCAGGCAAGCGGGATGGAAATGGAAATGGGTACCACTCCCGACCCTTCCGACGAAACGCCCATGGACGATACCCGGATGGGGGATTACAGCGTGCAGGGAGGCGGACAGTACAAGCGCACCATGCTGTTTGACGTGGCAGAGGATCTGTCCCAGGGCAGAATTGAGATCACCAACCTGCTCAACGGCGAAAACACCGGTCACGAAATCTATACCTTTGCCCGGCGAAGCGACGGCTTTTACTTCGCGGATGCCGCGGCGGACCTTTCCGTTACGCTGGATATTCTGCAATCCAGCGGTACCTACCTGGTGGCCATCGGCCGGCTGTCGGAAAGCAAAGTGGAAGTGGCGGAATACCATGTTGCTTCCCTGGACCTGCTGCCCAGTCCGGACAATATGGACTTTGATTCCCTGAAAAACACCCAGGAATTGCTTTCCTACCTGTGCACCGACAAAGATACCACCACCTTCCGCTGATCGTGTAAATCGAAATAGAAAAAGGAGATGTGCATGACATCTCCTTTTTATTTCGCTTGTTGAGGAAGGAAAAATCAAGGCGCATCCTGCTCCTGTGAAAGCTGGCCTGCCATTTCCAGGGTGGCCTGCATCTGCCGGTGCAGCCGGGTGTAGTAATCCCGGCGTATCGCCAGCGTTTCCAGCCACATCTGCCGGGCGGCTTCGGTGCCGCAGGGGCGCATTTCCCATTCCGTAAGCTGGGCAAGGCGCTTTTCGCAGACGGCAGCCAGGGCTGCGGCATTCTGCTCGCCGATATCGGCGCGGGCGGACAGGGTGAGGCGCAGGACGTCAAACCGGTCCAGGTCATCCGCATCCCGGACGGAAAGCTCAAAGGCCGTGGCATTCAGGGGCACGTCCTCCCACCGGTCGTGAATTTCAATAGCCCGGCAGATGGACGCAGACAATGCGGCATCATAGCCCATTTTCGCCAGAAACATGCCAGCCACCCGGGCACTGAGGGCGGCATGGCAGGGCCATTCTTCCATGGTTTTGCAAAAGGGATAGCCTGCATCGTGCAGCAGGCTGGCCAGGGTGAGCGGCTCCGGGTTCCAGTTTTCTTTTTCGGCAATCCTTTTCCCCCAGTGGGCGGCCCGCACACAATGCTCATAGCGGTAGCGCATGGCATAATCCCCATCCCCCAGGAAACTTTTCAAAAAAGCATGGGCGGACGGGAGAACAGGCGCAAGGGGATCCAGGCAGGAAAGCAGCCTTTCCAGCCGCTTCCGGTCCTTTTTATATTTTTCAAACAAGTCTGTTTTCATCATACATTCAAAAGCGCTACGGAAAGCAAAATCAGCCCCATGGCGATCCACTGCTTTTTGCGCAGCTTTTCACGGAACAAAAGCACACCGGCCAGGGTGATCAGCAAAATCACCAGCACGCCCCGGGTGGGGTAGAAGATGACGGGGTTGATTGCTTGCAGTGCCTGCAGCATGAACCGGGAGGCGAAGAAATTGGATACGCCAATCAATACGCCAAAGAGCATTTCCTGCAGCCCGGGCTTTTCCTTCTTTACCAGGGCCGCAGCGGCGCTGATGAGGAAAGCGGAGCCGAAGGTGTACAACAGATACTGGTCAGCCAGGGCGGCGGTACCTTCTGCGTCAAACACCTTGCCCATGGCGGAGGCCATGCCCTCCACCATCAGCAGCGTGAACAGAACGCCCACGCTGGCCCACACGCCTTTTTTGCCGTTATCGCAGATGAGCACGATGGAAACCAGCGACATTACGGCGCCCACCAGCTGATACACAGAGGGCACGGCGCCAAAGAAGCTGATGGACACAACCAGCGGTACCAGCAAACTGCCCACCTTGGCAAACACGGAGGACAGCACCACGCCGTTTTTTGCAATGCTTTTCTGGTTGAACACCAGGGCCAGCATATAGAATACGCCGGTGATGATCCCAAGCAGCAGCGTGATGGAAAAGCCCTCCGTTTCAGGGAACAATTCCGAGGGGCCGGCAAAGCCTGCGGCCAGCAGGATACAGGTGAGGTAATTGGCAGCCAGCACCGTCATTTTCCCCTTGGCCTTTCCTTCGCTCATGCGCATGAAAATGGAAAGCAGGGCACTGCAAAGGATGGTCATGATCATGGAAAGCATACTATCGTTCCGTCCTTACTGCGGTTTTTCGGTGGTGAGGGTTTCGCCGTCCAGGTACACAATGCCGGTGGAAATGAATTCCTGGGGTAGGTTTGTCATGTGTTTCACGGTCTTTTTGTACACCAGCTTTTCCCGCATGGCCTGCATATCTGCTTCCTCCGTCAGGGGCAGGGGACGGAAATCCCCCTTGCCCTGGGTTACGCAGGGCACCACGGAAAAGCTGTACAGGGAAGGGACATTTGCTTCATTCAGGGCGTAGGTCAGCTGGAAAATGCCGGTGTTTTTGTCCACATCGCTCATGGAGCCGAAGGTGAAATTGCCGGTGGAGTAAAAGATGGGCTTGCCTTTGTAGAACTGCACAATCTGCAGCACATGGGGGTGATGGCCCCAGATCACATCTGCGCCCATGTCGATCACTTTTCTGGCATAGGTGTACTGCCAGCTCTGGGGCACGAAGGTCACTTCCCTTCCCCAGTGGAGGGAGACGATCACCAGATGACAGCCTTCCCCGCGAAGCCGGTCAATCCGGGCCTGGATTTTTTTCAGGTCCGTATCCTGTGGGTAGGAAAAGGCCACTGCGCCGATTTTTACCCCCTTTGCTTCGTATACACCCAGGGTGTCCCGCTCCCGCCCGGTGCCGGGGTAGAGGGTGCCGAAATGGGGAATGCCAAAGGAATCCAGGGCGGCCAGGGTGTCGTCATAGCCTTCCATGTAAAAGTCCAGGGCGTGGTTGTTGGCCGTGTTCACGGCGTCGATGCCGGAATGGAGGTACACCTGTGCGTACTCCGGTGCGGCGATCAGGTTGGTCTTTTTGTCCTGATGCCGGGTGCGGGTGGAGTAAACCACTTCGTTGTTGGCGAAGGTGAAATCATCATTCGCCAGCCATTCCTTCACCAGTGAAAAGGGCCAGTCAAAGCCTTTTTCATCCAGCACCCAGGTGTAGCTGCCTTCCTTGCCCTTCTGGGCAGGCATTTCGCCCATGCTGCAGTCCCCCAGGAAGGAAAGCGTCAGCGTTTCTTCCGCCAGGGATGCGGAAGCTAATAAAAGCAGAACCGATAAACTAATCAGCAGTCGTTTCATTGCAGTGTTGTTCCTTTCGGCTGTGTGCCTCTTCATTATACAGGACAGCGCCGGAAAAGAAAAGCAGCAATTGTAAAATGTGGAGGGAACGGAGAGAGGGGAACGGGGCAGGGGCTCCTCGCCCCCTGTACCCCGCGACAGGCCAGGGATATTATCCCTGGACCCAATCCGCGAAGTGGTTATGTGCGTAAACAAGCTATTTCCGCGTGATGGTTGGGGAACAAAAGGAGCCTCCGCGGCCCCTTTACCCCGCGGCAGGGTCATTGACCCTGCACCCATCCTGCGATGGGGGAATATTGGAGAACAAGGCAGTTTCCGCACGAAACTTGAAGAACAAATAGATATGCACCCACGGGCACTATGAAAACGAAAAAATAAGCGGAGGGAAAATTCATTTTCCCATCCGCTATTTTTATCGTTTTCCCCGGATGCCTTTGGCATCCGGCAGGCGGCATTCTGCCGCCCAGCCCGTGGGTGGCAGTGCCACCTCCAATTCGCAATATGACAATCTTCCTTTGCGATGGTGTATCTGCGTGTTGCTGGTATCCCCCATGCTTCAGCGGGACAATGCCTGTTCATCCGGCCAACCACTTCCGCAGTTGGGTCAAGGGGCGATCTTGGAATATCATATCAAGTGCAACACCCAAAAAAGAAAAAGACATTGAGAGCGACAAGTGTTAGAATGTAGCTACCAAACAAACACACGAACAGGAGGCGCTATCAATGT
>JAFQHP010000051.1 GCA_017397895.1 Clostridia bacterium | reverse complement strand
TTAAATCTTCCCACTGTTTTGCACGAAGATATTGGTCTGTTGATTTTCTGTATGCTTCTGCTTGGTCGAAATTAACCTTAAAACTGAAGTACAGATTAGTCCTCCCCATATTTGATAGCAGCCTGAGCAGCGGACAGGCGGGCAATCGGTACCCGGAAGGGGCTGCAGGATACGTAGTTCAGGCCGATCTTGTTGCAGAATTCGATGGAGGAGGGATCGCCGCCGTGTTCGCCGCAGATGCCGCAGTGCAGCTTGTCATTGGCGCCCTTGCCCAGGGTAACGGCCATATCCATCAGCTTGCCAACGCCGGTGGTATCCAGGCGGGCGAAGGGATCGGATTCATAGATCTTGTTGGAATAGTAGGCGGGCAGGAACTTGCCGGCGTCGTCACGGGAGAAGCCGAAGGTCATCTGGGTCAGGTCGTTGGTGCCGAAGCAGAAGAAATCAGCTTCCTTGGCGATGTCATCGGCGGTCAGGGCGGCGCGGGGGATTTCGATCATGGTGCCCACTTCGTAATGGAGTTCGGTGCCGGCTTCCTTGATCAGGGCGTCAGCGGTTTCCACAACGATCTTCTTGACGAACTTATATTCCTTCAGTTCGCCAACCAGGGGGATCATGATTTCGGGCACGCAGTTCCATTCATTGCGGGCATTCACAGCCAGGGCAGCCTTGATGATGGCGCGGGTCTGCATAGCGGCAATTTCAGGATAGGTGACGGTCAGGCGGCAGCCGCGGTGACCCATCATGGGGTTGAATTCATGCAGATCGTTGATAACCTGCTTGATGTACTGAACGGACTTGCCCTGGGTCTTGGCCAGCGCTTCGATATCTTCTTCAGCGGTGGGCACGAATTCATGCAGCGGAGGATCCAGGAAGCGGATGGTTACGGGATGGCCTTCCAGGGCCTCGAACAGGCCTTCGAAGTCAGCCTGCTGCATGGGCTCGATCTTGGCAAGAGCAGCTTCCCGTTCTTCCACGGTTTCAGCGCAGATCATTTCGCGGAAAGCGCCGATGCGGGAAGGATCGAAGAACATATGCTCGGTGCGGCACAGGCCGATGCCCTGAGCGCCAAAGGCCACAGCCTGCTTGGCGTCGGCGGGGGAGTCGGCATTGGTGCGAACGCCCATGGTCTTATACTTGTCAGCCAGTTCCATGATGCGGCCGAAGTAACCGCTGTTGGGATCGGCGGGCACGGTGGGGATCAGTTCGCCGTAGATGTTGCCGGTGGAGCCGTCCAGGGACAGTTCGTCGCCTTCGCGATAGGTCTTGCCGGCCAGGGTGAAGCACTTGTTTTCTTCATCCATCTTGATATCGCCGCAGCCGGAAACGCAGCAGGTACCCATGCCGCGGGCCACAACGGCAGCGTGGCTGGTCTGGCCGCCGCGCACGGTGAGGATACCCTGGGCATACTTCATGCCTTCGATATCTTCGGGGCTGGTTTCCAGACGAACGAGAACAACCTTTTCACCGGCCTTGCCCTTTTCAGCGGCGTCTTCAGCGGTGAATACGATGGAGCCGGCAGCGGCGCCGGGGGAAGCGGCGATGCCCTTGCCCACGGGCTTGGCGGCCTTGAGGGCCTTGGCGTCGAAGGTGGGATGCAGCAGCATATCCAGGGACTTGGCATCGATCTGCATCAGGGCTTCTTCTTCGGTGATCATGCCTTCGTCGATCAGATCGCAGGCGATCTTGATGGCGGCGGCGGCGGTGCGCTTGCCGTTGCGGGTCTGCAGCATGTACAGCTTTTCGTTTTCAACGGTGAATTCCATATCCTGCATGTCGCGATAGTGGTTTTCCAGGATTTCGCAAACTTCCAGGAACTGTTTGTATACGTCGGGGAACACTTCAGCCATCTTGGCGATGGGCATGGGAGTGCGCACGCCGGCAACAACGTCTTCGCCCTGAGCGTTGGTCAGGAATTCGCCCATCAGGCCCTTTTCGCCGGTGGCGGGGTTGCGGGTGAAGGCAACGCCGGTGCCGCAGTTGTCGCCCATGTTGCCGAAGGCCATCATCTGCACGTTAACGGCAGTGCCCCAGGAATAGGGGATATCATGGTCCATACGGTAGATGTTGGCGCGGGGGTTGTCCCAGGAGCGGAACACGGCCTTGATGGCTTCGAACAGCTGAACCTTGGGATCATCGGGGAAATCGGTGCCCAGCTGGGCCTTGTATTCGGCCTTGAACTGGTTGGCCAGGGTCTTGAGATCTTCGGCGGTCAGTTCTACGTCCTGAGTTACGCCCTTTTCTTCCTTCATGGCGTCGATGAGCTTTTCGAAATACTTCTTGCCCACTTCCATAACCACGTCAGAGAACATCTGGATGAAACGGCGATAGCAGTCCCAGGCCCAGCGGGGATTGCCGGACTTTTCGGAAATTACATTAACAACATCTTCGTTCAGGCCCAGGTTCAGGATGGTATCCATCATGCCGGGCATGGAAGCGCGGGCACCGGAGCGAACGGAAACCAGCAGGGGGTTTTCCTTATCGCCGAACTTCTTGCCGGTGATTTCTTCCATCTTGGTGATGTTTTCCATGATTTCGGCCTGGATATCATCATTGATCTTGCGGCCGTCTTCGTAATACTGGGTGCAGGCTTCGGTAGAGATGGTGAAGCCCTGGGGAACGGGCAGGCCGATCTTGGTCATTTCGGCCAGGTTAGCGCCCTTGCCGCCCAGCAGTTCGCGCATGGAGGCGTCGCCTTCTTTGAACAGGTACACATACTTCTTTGCCATTACCTATTGATCTCCTTTCGGAATTGGATTAACGGATTTCGGAAAGATGCGCATACGACGAAGGATTCGTTTTCACGCATCCGATTGATTATACTATGTTTTTCCCCGATTGGCAAGGGCCGGAAAGCAAAAAACCCCCGGAAAGTTGCCCATTTTTCGCAATTTCTTTGGGCAAAAGCCGGGGACGGGGCATCATTTTCCCCGCCGGGCCATACATTGAACGGGGGTGAAAAAATGGAGAAGGATGCCGCAGGAAAGCCGGCCGTGCAAAAAAGCCACAGCCTTTCCATGGAAAACAGAAAATGCGCCGCCCTCACCGGGGTGCAGGAGGTATTGGCCTTTGATGAAAATCAGGTGATCTTGCTTACCGAGAGCGGGGAAATTGCCCTGACGGGGGAAAATCTGCATGTGACGAAGCTGATGCTGGAGGAGGGAAACCTGACTGTGGAGGGCAGGCTGGACAGCGTTTTCTACACCCAGCCAAGCTCCCGGCGGGGGCTGTTCAGAAGGGGCAGAAAATGATCTTTTTTGAAACCTCCGGCCAGGCGCTCACCTTCCTGATGTTGCTGAGGGCGGGGATGGGGGCGGGGATCGCCTATGATGTGATCGCCCCGCTGCGCCGCCGTGCCCCCCGGCCCCTGGCCGCCGCCATGGATGTGATGTGGTGCGGCCTGGCGGCAGGGGCATGCCTGCTCGCCCTGATGGCGGGGGGCGAAGGGAGGATGCGGCTTTATGCCCTGCTGGGCCTGTTCGGCGGGGCGGCGGTATACTGCCTGGGAATCAGGCGGATTGTGGGATGGGCTTGGAGGAGGATGGGGAAGGAAAAGGAAATCCAGGATTAATGCCTCCCTTGTGAAAGGGCGCGACGCGTTAAGAAAATATGCCTGTGGCATATTTTTAGCCAAAGCGTGGAGCAGGCTTTGCCTGCGAGGGGGCCCGTAGGGTGCCCGAAGGGCGGAGGGATTGTCCTCGTATCTCAGGGAACGCAATCCCTCCACCGCTATCGCGGTCCCCCTCCCTTTGACAAGGGAGGCTTTTGGTTGGCCGTATTCGTTGCAATCGGATGGGACAATACAACAAACATGGATGATCAACAAAACATGATACACTGTAGGGGCGACCCTGGCGGTCGCCCGTAATCCACCTCATCAGTCACCTGCGGTAACAGCTTCCCCTCAAGGGGAAGC
>JAFQHP010000050.1 GCA_017397895.1 Clostridia bacterium | reverse complement strand
GACCTTCATGGCTTGGATGAGGCTTTCCAGTCGTTCGGTAGCCTCCTGATTGAACAAAGCGAGGTACTTGAACAGTTCGCCAGACAGCACCAGCTGGTTGAAGGTAACGGGACGATGCTCCCGCAGGAACTCTCTGCGCCGACGGCCCCAGAAGCCAATGTCACCGGCATCCGGAGGCAAAGCAAAGTTAGGGAAGTAGTAGTCACCGACTTTGACATAGGGGATGGTCAGGTCTGATTCACGCTCGTTGTTCATGTTGCAGCTCCTTTCGTAGCCAGTCAACGGTTACAGGCAGAATGCTACTCCTTTCCTCATAACCGCATCCATTCACCACAAACGAACCGCAGTCATGATGTATTGGAGGATAAATTCCTCCTTTACATATTAACCCCTGCAACGATATGCACCGCACACCATGGTATCGCTTCATGGATAAACGCATCACCCCGGATGAACTGCCCATCGCCCATGAAATGAGCACTGATGAAGGAGAATTGATGTGCCAGATTATGCAGCTTTCCCCCAAACTGAGGGAAGTGGTGCTGCTTTACTACTGGCAGGAGATGGGCGTACAGCAAATTGCGGAACTGTTGGAAATTACCCAGGGCAGCGTGTCCAACCGCCTGCGGCGGGCCAGGGCACAGCTGAAAAAGCAACTGGAAAGGGGGCATTATCTTGACTGAACAAAACGAAAAGCGCATCCTGAAAAACACCTTTGATATGACTCTTTCCGGCCTGAAGACGGATCCGTACCTGGCGCAGAAAATCATCCGGGGGCACATGAAAGGAGAAGAAAAAGTGAAAAAGAAGATTTCCTTCGCCCTGATATTGGCAAACGCCCTGGTGCTCATTGCCGTTACTGCCTTTGCCGTCAGCATCGGCACCGAAAGCCCGGACAAGCAGGTATTGCAGCCGGCCGTCACCCTGTCGCCTGTGGAACCGGATGGGGAGACCCCTGATGGCATCCTTCCCCTCTCCCAGGCCTGTGACATAGCCCGGGATGCCATCCGGACGCATTATGGCGTGACGGACGAAGAAATGGAGCAGCTGCTGCTGTATCCCTATGACGCTATAGATACAAACGGCACCGGCCAATGGACCATGGTGTTCTATTCCAACCTGAACCGCGTTTTTGACCAAAGCCAGGATCCATACGCCGGCCCCCTGGGGGAATACCGGGTGGTGCTGAACGCCGCAACGGGGGATGTGGAACTGTGCGAATGGTACACAAGCGATTTCTGGAATAATGCCCGGCGTATCTGGGCGGCCGGGAATTATGACGAAGTGTACCGCCATTATTTCATGGATGATTTCCAGCACCTGCCCAAAGAAGAACAAATCTACTTCACCAGCCTGCTGAAGGAAAAGGGCTATACCGTCCAGGCGGATTCCAACCGCCATTCCCAGCTGCACGCCTTCAGGGCGCATATCCTGCTGTGCGACCCGTCCACGGCGCTGGCAGAAGACGATCCCCAGGCCCAGGCAGCCTGGCAGGCGCTGCAGGACAGGAACGGGCTGGATATTTCCGTCCTGCAGTCCTACAGTTTCATCGCTACCCGGGCCCCCTGGGATAGCGACACCGATGATATTGTGATTGCCTACAATATTCCTTCTGCCGTGTCAAAGCATGCAAACGGTGAAATGGACCCCTGCTCCTTCTTCCTGTATCCCCAGGTACAGCGGATTGGTATGTTCCTGATCAGCTTTGAAAAGGACACCACCCACATCCAGAACCGGATCCGGCTGGACTATGAACCCCCTGTTGCGGAGGATGCGGTGGAAACCGATCACGGCCTGCTGCTGAACCGGCATTTGCAATGGAACAACAACGAGCTGTTGAAATTCCACGAAAGCTTCCTGCACCTGGAACAGATGATGGATGAAATGGACGAAAGAAACGCCCCGGACTATGAAATGGTGGCAGCTGCCAGTGCCTACATGATCGAACTGGGCTCCGGCAACGAAATCTACTATAATAATAACGGCATGGCATTGCCTGACGGCAGAACGGCTCTTCCGGTTGGGCAGGAGTGGATGCTGGCAACGGCTGCGCCCGGCGAAGCGTATACCCCCCTGCGCCAGGGCCACTACGGTAACCTGGTGAAGGAATTGCAAACAGAATTGAGAAATCAGGGCTACTTTTCCGGCGTTGTCGATGGATACTACGATGAAGAAACCACCGAATCCGTAAAGGCCTTCCAGCGCAAGAACAGCCTTCTTGAGGACGGCGTTGCCGGAGCGGCCACCCAGCGCCTCCTTTTCGAAAATGTGAACTGAGAACGGAATAAAAAAGCATGGGTTTTGGTGGGAGTGTTCTTAAGGAACAATTTATCCAGCAATGACAACAAACGAGCATCCGGCGGTTATGCCGGATGCTCATTTGTTTATTTGCAGGTTGTAAAGTGAAAGAGAGTTTCATCCTTTTCATCAATCTTGCTGCAGCCTCTGCTTTTTGTTTTTCTTCATCAGGTGCGGCGGATGATTTTTCCAGGGGCCTTGAAGATATGGTCTTCCGGTACGGTGCCCCGGACGCAGGAGGTGGGGTACACGCTGGCGCGGCGGCCCAGGATGGTGCCGGGGTTCAGCACGCTGTTGCATCCCACTTCCACATAATCCCCCAGCATGGCGCCGAACTTTTTCCGGCCCGTTTCCATCTTTTCTTCGCCGCAGCGGACGGTGACCAGGGTTTTGTCGCTCTTTACGTTTGAGGTAATGGAGCCGGCGCCCATGTGGCTCTTGTAGCCCAGGATGGAGTCCCCCACGTAGTTGTAATGGGGCACCTGCACGTTATCGGAAATGATGCAGTTTTTGAGCTCCGTAGAGTTTCCGATGACACAATTGTCGCCAATCAGGGCGCTGCCGCGGATGAACGCGCCGGGGCGCACTTCGGTCTTGTGGCCGATGATGCAGGGGCCGGCGATGTAGTTATTGGGGAAGATGACGGCATCTTTTGCGATCCACACGTTTTCGGAAGGATGGTCGTATTCATCGGGGGAGAGGGCGGCGCCCAGCTCAAGGATGAAATTCTTGATGCCGTCCAGGGCTTCCCAGGGATATTCTGTCTTTTCCAGCAAGGGGGCGGCTTTTGTATGGGAAAGATCAAACAGATCAACGGTTTTCAGCATAAGGATATACCTCCGGAAATCGATAAGATGTTGTTTCACCGGCACAAAGGAGGGAAGGAATATTTTCCTCCATCCGGGGCAGTTTTCTTTGGGAGGGTGCGGGAGGGGCTTTCTTTTTCAAAAGAAAGCCCCTCCCGCATAAATCTCTCTTATTTTACTAAATTCTCCGCCTTCAGGGCATTGACGATATGGTCCACGCACTTGTCGCACAGTTCCTGCCGGCTGCATTCCGCCATGACACGGATCACAGGCTCGGTGCCGCTCTTGCGCAGGAGGATGCGGCCGTCGCCGGCCAGCATTTCTTCCGCTTCTTTCTTGGCCTGTTGCACCTTTTCGTTGTTCAGGGCCTGGTCCTTGTCGATGACCCGCACGTTTTTGAGCACCTGGGGGTAGAACACCAAAGGCTCCACCAGCTTGGACAGGGGCTGCTTTTGCTCCAGCATGGCCTGCATCACCTTGATGGCGGTGAGCATACCGTCGCCGGTGGTGGCATACTTGGAGAAAATGATATGGCCGCTGTTTTCGCCGCCCAGTACATGACCGCCGTTGCGCATGGCTTCATACACAAACCGGTCGCCCACTTTGGTTTGCATTAAGTCAATATCCAGCTTTTCCAGGGCCTTGCCCAGGCCGTAATTGCTCATCACGGTGCCCACGATGGTGTTGGTCAGCAGCTTATCCCGCTTCTTCAGGTAAGCGCCGTAGAGGTACATGATGGCGTCGCCGTCCACCAGGTTGCCGTTTTCGTCCACGGCCAGGCAGCGGTCCGCATCCCCGTCAAAGGCAAAGCCGATATCCAGCCCCTTTTCCTTGACGAACTTCTGCAGCACGTCAATATGGGTGGAGCCGGCGTTCACGTTCACGTTGGTGCCGTTGGGCTCGTTATTGATGACGAACGTCTGGGCGCCCAGGGCGTCGAAAACGGATTTGGCAATCATCCAGGTGCTGCCGTTGGCGCAGTCCAGCCCCACCTTGATGCCCTTATAGCTCTGGGTGGCCAGGGAGATGAGGTAGCCGATGTAGCGGTTGCGGCCGGAGGCATAGTCCACCGTTTTGCCGATCTTGTCGCCGGTGGCATAGGGCACTTCGGGGATCAGGCCGTCGATGTACTGTTCCACCATGTCGGTCACGTCGTCGCTCATCTTTTCGCCCTTGCCGTTGATCAGCTTGATGCCGTTATCCTGGTAGGGGTTATGGCTGGCGGTGATCATGATGCCGCAATCGAATTCGTCAATGCGGGCGATGTAGGCAACGGAAGGGGTGGTGGTCACGTGGAGCAGGTACACGTCCGCACCGCTGGCCATCAGGCCGGCAGCCAGCGCATATTCAAACATATAGCTGGACAAGCGGGTGTCCTTGCCGATGACCACCTTGGCCTTATGGCCCCGGCCATAGTAATAGCCGATATAGCGGCCTACCTTAAAGGCATGGTCCACCGTCAGGTTGATATTGGCTTCGCCGCGGAAGCCGTCGGTTTCAAAATACTTACCCATGATGTTTATTCCTCCCAAAGGGAAGCGTATTGCTTCTAAGTCTGCACAGATTATAGCATATTTGGCAAAAGAAAACAATATGCAGCCCCTGTGCAAGGGCAAGAAAAGCCTTCTGCCGCATCATAGGGCAGAAGGCCGATGCATTACAGCAGGGAAGCCGCTTCCTTATCCACCAGGAAAATGGCGTTCTTGTGGCCCCGCAGGATGGAAGCCTGCACCTGGGGATCCATATCGCCCTTCACGGCATCCCGGACAGCCTGTGCCTTGGCTTTGCCGGTGGCAATCAGCACCACACATTTGGCGTTCATGATGCCGCCAATGCCAAGGCTGATGGCTTGGGTGGGCACTTCTTCCCGGGAGTTGAAGAAGCGCTGGTTGGCGTCGATGGTGCTGTCGGTGAGCTTGACAATCTGGGTGCCGTACACGAAGTGCTTGTTGGGCTCGTTGAAGGCGATATGGCCATTGTTACCGATGCCCAGCAGCTGCAGGTCAATGCCGCCGGCCTTTTCGATGGCAGCGTCATAACGCTTGCATTCCGCCTGCAGGTCCGGGGCGTTGCCGTTGGGCACATGGTGCTCCTTCATGTTGATGTAGTCGAACAGGTTTTTGTTCATGAAGTCGTGATAGGAGCAGATGTGGTCTTCGGGGATGCCGCAGTATTCGTCCAGGTTATAGCTGACGCACCGGGAAAAATCCAGGGCGCCGGCCTTATGCCAGTCGATCAGCTGCTGGTAGCAGCCCAGGGGAGAAGAACCGGTGGCCAGGCCCAGCACGCTGTCGGGCTTTGCGGTTACCTGGGCGGCAATCAGCATGGCGCAGGCAACGCCTACCTGCTGGGCATTATCGTAAATACGTACTTGCATGTGAAATACCTCACTTTCATATTGAACCTGTGTTCCTGCCCATTATAGCATGGGAGGAACGGGGAAAACAAGGAAAATATTGCAAAAATGTGACGGAAACGATCATTCCTTTGCAAGTTTTGATTGAAATTGGCATGGATTATGCAAGAATGATGTCACCGGCTACTTTGCGCAGCTTTTTCAGCCTTTCGGCGGGGATGAAGCTGTCTGTGATCAGAAGATCTGCGTCCTTCAGGTCGCAGATGCGCACCAGCGCCGTGCGGCCGATTTTCTGGTGGTCCGCCACGATGACGGTGCGCTTGGCCGTGCGCAGCATCATGCGCTTCACGCCCATTTCCTCAAAATTGGAGGAGCATACATTGCCCATCAGGTCGATACCGTCCACGCCGATGAAGGCAATATCTGCATGGGTGGAGCGGATAAAATCTTCCGCCACCGCGCCAATCAGCTCGTGATAACCGCTGCGGCGCATGCCGCCGGTGACCATCACCCGGCTGGACGGCTGCATCTCCAGTTGGGCAGCGGTGAACAAATCGTTGGTGATGATGGTGATGCGCTCCAGGTTGGAGATGGCCTTGGCAATGGAAAAGGCGGTGGTGCCGGCATCGATGAACACTGTGTCCCCGTTTTTCACCAGCTTTGCCGCCTCCAGGGCAATGCGTTCCTTTTCCTGCTGCTGCTGGGTAATCCGCTCCTGATACCGGCTTTCGTAGGCTGTGCTTTTTTCCACCCGCATGGCGCCGCCGTGGGTGCGGATGACGGCACCCTGCCGGGAAAGTTCATCCAGGTCCCGCCGGATCGTGGCCTCCGATACGCCGAAATGCGCCGCCAATTCCTGCAGGTGTACTGCGCGGCTGAGGTTGATGTATTCCAGCATCCGGCGCTGCCGCTCCACCGGGGAGTGGTTGTTCTCGCTCACATCCTTCCCTCCAAACGATCAAAGTAATCACAAAATCCTGCAATTACTTTACCATAGTATGCACATTTTGTAAAGAATGATGCAAATTTTTCGGAATATGCGTGAAAAAACAAAAGTTTTTAGAATGCTGTTGTTGGTAAAAAAGAAGCAGTGTCCGCTTGCAGCTTGGGGAACGACGGGGCAGGGGGCTCCTCGCCCCCTGGCAGGGACATCGTCCCTGCACCCAACTCGCGAAGTGGATGAGCACACAAAAAAGCAATGTCCGCGTGGAGCTTGGGGAACGAAGGGATGTGTACCCACGGGCGCAATGAAAACGAAAAAAAGAGCGGATGAGAGAATTTTTTCTCTCACCGCTTCTTTTTTACCGTTTTCCCCGGATGCCCAAGCATCCGGTGGTTGGCGTTTCGCCGCCCAGCCCGTGGGTGCGGCCGTGCCGCAGTCAATTCGTAATATAACAATCGACGCTTGCAAACGGGTTTGTGCGTGGCGGCGGGGCCGCACCCAATTCGCAATGGAACAATCGGCATTTGCCAACGGGTTTGTGCGTGCTGCAGGTAATCCCTCACGCTTCAGCGGGAAGTTGCTTGTTCGCCACGCCAACCACTTCCGCAATTGGGTCCAGGGATGAAATCCCTGGTGGGGCGCAGGGGTGAAGCCCCGCACGTTTCCCCAAGCCCCAGCGGGATGTTGTTTGCCCGCCCGGTCAACCACTTCCGCTACTGGGTCAGGGGCGATGCCCCTGGTTTCTGTCGAACAGCTTCTTGCCGGCGCAGGGGTGATCCGGGCCGCCGGAGGGGTTCCAGCCGCAGTTTTTGCAGTGGAGGCAGGTGCCGGTATCCCGGCCGGCCAGGGCGTCCCGCGCAAAATTGTAGTTCACCAGGTGTCCCCTGCCCACGTCAATGCCGTCAATGCCGGTCAATTCCAGGGCAGCCTGGGCCATGCCGCCGCTTACGATGCCGTCCACGCCGAAAACGGGCATATCCGGCAGCGCCTTTTTCACTTCCATGGCGCCGTAGATGGCGGCGGAGAAGGGGAAATCCTTGGGGCAGGCGGAGGTATCGCTGGTAAAGCCGTAGGAAATGTCCATAAAATCCGCATAGGGGGCCAGCTCCCTGGCATGGCGCAGGCCGTCTTCCAGGGTGGGCTCATAGGCGGCCAGGCGGATGCCCACGCAAAAATCCTTGCCGCAGGCAATGCGGATGGACTCCATAATTTCTTTCACAAACAGGGTTTCTTCGGCATATTCATCGGTGCGGTGGTTCACCTGCCTGTTCAGGAACTGGCTGAGCAGGTACCCATGGCAGCCGTGGAGCTCCACGCCGTCCAGGCCCGCCGCTTTGGCCCGGAGCGCTGCCTTCACAAAGGCATTTCGCAGGTACACAATGCGGTCCAGGGTGATTTCGTAGCCCCTGGTCTGGTCCCGGTGGGTGGGGGTGAAATCGCTGGGGCATTCGGCGTTTTCATCAATGCCGTTCACCCCGGCGTGGTGGATCTGCGCAAGCAGGGGCACGCCGCTTTCGTGGCACACGTCCGCCAGGCGCTTCCAGCCTTCGATGTGGGCGTCGTCCCACAGGCCCAGCTGGGTTTCCTGCAGCCGGCCCCGCTTGGTAATGCAAACGGCCTCGGAAAAAATGACGCCGGGGCCGCCCTTGGCCAGGCTACGGTAATGATTGATATGATTTTCCGTCACAAAGCCGTCGTCACCGGCCCAGTTGAAGCACACCATGGGCGGTACGGCAATGCGGTTCCTGACGGCAACAGGCCCCATTCTGAAGCTGTCGGACAGCTGCTTCATGGCCAACACTCCTTACAGCAGAATGATTTCCGCTTCGTTCACGGCCTTTTCGATGAGGGCGTCCTGATCCAGCTTTTCTTCGCCTTCCAGAATCTTGGCCATTTTGGGCTTGGTGGCGGGATGCTTGGGGGTGAAGACGGTGCAGCAATCCTCATAAGGCAGGGAAGAGGTTTCATAGGTGCCGATTTTCTTGGCGTAATCGATGATATCGGCCTTGTCAAAGCCGATGAGGGGGCGGAAGACGGGCATCTTCACCACTTCATTGGTGGTCTGCAATGCTTCCATGGTCTGGCTGGCCACCTGGCCGATGGATTCGCCGGTGATGAGGGCCAGGGCGCCTTCCTTTTCGGCAATCTTTTCCGCAATGCGCATCATATAGCGGCGCATGATGAGGGTGGTGTAATCCTCGGGGCATTTCTCGTGGATTTCCATCTGAATTTCAGTGAAGGGCACCACGTAGGTTTTCATGCCGCAGCAGTACTGGCTGAGGATGCGGCCCAGGTCCAGCACCTTTTCCTTGGCCTGTTCGCTGGTGTAGGGGAAGGAATGGTAGTGAACGGAAATCAGCTGCACACCCCGCTTGGCAATCATGTAGCCGGCCACGGGGCTGTCGATACCGCCGGAAAGCAAAAGCGCCGCCTTGCCGCCGGTGCCAACGGGCATGCCGCCCACGGCCATGTATACCTGGCAGTAGAGGTAGGCCTTGTCCCGGATTTCCACGGACAGAATGTGCTCAGGCTTGTGCACGTCCACGGACAGATGGTCTTCGTTCCGCTCCAGCACATATTCGCCGATATTGCGGTTGATCATGGGGGAATCCATGAAATAGCGCTTGTCGGACCGGCGGGCTTCCACCTTGAAGGTGCCGTTGACAGTGCGCATCATTTTTTCCGCTTCCACACAAATGGCGTCAAAATCGTCTTTTTCCATTTCAATGGCGGGGCAAACGGAGTGCACGCCGAAAACCTTGCGCACCCGTTCCATACAGGCGTCGGCATCCGTCATATCGCTGACGAAAATGCGGGCATCGTGGAGCCACACATTGGCCTTGTATTCCCGGGTGGCTTCCCGGACGCGCTTTACCAGCGCCTTCATGAAATAAGGCCGGTTCAGGCCCTTGAGATAAATTTCGCCGTAGCGGACCATCAGTAACTGACGCATAACAAACCCTTCCTTTTATCGCCGCTGGAACCGGCTGAGCAGGGCATACTGGCCCTTCACCGCTTCCAGAACCGCATTCATTTCTTCGATGGTGTTTTCGGGGCAGAAGGAGAAGCGCAGGGCGCTTTCGGCTGCTGCCTGATCCACGTGCATGGCCCGTAAAACCGGGCTCACCTTCTGCTTGTGGGAGGAGCAGGCGCTGCCGATGCCCACATAAATCTTTTTCCCTTCCAGGGCGTGGAGCATGGTTTCGCTCCGGACAGGAGGCAGGGATACGTTGAGAATGTGGGGGGCGGCGTATGCTGCGTCCGGGGCCGGGCCGTTTACCGAAAGGCCGGGAATGATTTCCTTCAGCCCTTCATACAGGTGCATTTTCACCTGCTGCATGGTATGTTCTTTGGGGAAGGCATCAATGGCGGCAGAAAGCCCGGCGATGCCCACGGTGTTTTCCGTGCCGGAGCGGATGGTATTTTCCTGGCCGCCGCCCACCTGCCTTGGGTGCAATTGCACGCCGGGGCCCATCACCAGGGCGCCGATGCCCTTGGGGCCGTGGATTTTGTGGCCGGAGAGGGCGTAGCTGTCCGCCCCCACAGCCTGCATATCAAAGGGCACGCGCAGATACCCCTGCACCCCGTCCACATGGAAGTGGGCCTTGGGGCACAGCCGGCGGATCAATTGCCCGATCTCCTGCAGGGGCTGGATGGTGCCGGTTTCGTTGTTCACCTGCATGATGCAGATAAGGGCTGTTCTTTCGTCCAGCATCTGTTCCAGGGCCTGTACATCCACCAGACCTTCCCGGGTATAGGGAATGGCGACGGCTTCAGCCTCTTCCATGGCCTGGCAGGCTTCCTTCACGGCGGGATGCTCCCCGGCAGAATAGAACACCTTTTGCCCCCGGCATTTTTTCTGCTGGCCCAGGATGGCCAGGTTATCGGCCTCCGTGCCGCCGGACAGGAACACCACCCGGCTGCCCCCTTTGGCATGGACGGAGCGCAATATTTTTTCCCGGCAGGACTTCATCATCTTTTCCGGGCCCATGGCGGCTGCATACAAAGCGGAAGGATTGTAAAAATCCTCCCGCATGGCGTGCATCATGGCTTCCACCGCGCTGTCGCAGGGACGGGTGGTGGCGCTGTTATCCAGATAGATGCTCATATCAGTTGTTCTGCCAGACGCCCTGGCCGATGTACTTCTTGATCAGGCCCACCATTTCTTCACTGGGCTCGATGATGATGATGCGCTTTTGGTTTTCCTTCTGGAAGTAGAAGTAAAACAGCTCCGCATCCCGGTTCAAAAACCAGTTGGTGCGCTTGATGCCGGGCATATTGATGTAGCGGTTGAAGGAGCCGCTGGCCACCATGCCGCAGGCTTCCACATTGCGCACGTTCATGGTGCCCAGGTTCTTGCGGCGCTTGTTGTTGAACACCTTGGCAAAGTCCATCTGGCCGTTGGTGAAGGTGTATTCGTATTCGGTGCGGATTTTGTCCTTGTTGAGGAAGGTGAGCAGGGCAATGCCGCCGGCGGCCAGGCCGATGACCAGGTTAAGAATGATATCCACTGCGCTGTAGCCGCCCGTTACGGCAGCGGTGATCACGCTGTTGAGCACGGAAAAAGCGTAGATCGCCAGCATGACCCACACCACATTGGCCATGAAATACAACAGGGTGTCAAAGCCGCCCTTGCGGCTGGTGACGCTTTCTTCCCGGAAATTATCCATCATTTGAATTTTGCCTCCTTAAGCCATAATCAGTACTACGATCAGCCCCACCGTTATGCCGCCCAGCACCTCCAGGGGCGTGTGGCCCACCAGTTCCTTCAGGCGATCTTCGGTAATGGGCTTGCCTTCGATCAGAACTTCCCGGATCAATTGGTTCAGCACAGCACCCTGCTTGCCGGTTTCGGCCCGGACCCCCAGGGCGTCATAGATCACCACCGCCATCAGCGCGAAGGAAACGGCGAATGCGGCGGAAGAGAACCCTTCCTGCAGCCCGCACATCAGCGCCATGGAAAACACGAATGCCGAGTGGGAGGAGGGCATGCCGCCCATGCCGAAGCACCGCCGCCAGTCAAATTTTTTATCCATCCACCAGGTGACCAGCACTTTGATCACCTGTGCCGCTGCCCAGGAGATAAGCCCGGCCATGACGATGCGGTTCTGAAAAAAAGCCTGTAATTGTTCCAATGCTTTATCCTCCGGGGTTATTGTACACGATGCAGGGTGTCTTTCGCAAGGGCCTGCAAAAATTCTGCCTTGATTTCCAGGCCGTCCAGTGCCTGAACCGCTTCATCAATGAACCCTGCGGCGTCCAGGCGGGCCTGAGGGACCCCCACGCTGGCGGGCCAGGTGATCTTGCCCTCCTGCGCATCCTTGCCCAGGGTTTTGCCCATGAGGGCGGCATCGCCCTCCAGGTCCAATAGGTCGTCCACAATCTGGAAAGCCAGGCCCAGGTTCTTTCCGTATTTTTCCCCGGCGGCGATGGTTTTTTCATCGGCCCCGGCAAGGGCCAGACCCGCGGTGACGGGGGCGGTGAGCAGGGCGGCGGTTTTGCCAAGGTGAATCTTTCGCACGATATCGGCAGCGGGGCTTGTGCCCTCCAGGGTGATATCCAGCGTTTGGCCAGCCAGCATGCCGGAAACCCCGGCGGCTTTGGCCATCATGCCAAGGGCCCGGAAGGCATTTGCGCTTTGCACGGCGGCCATTACTTCAAAGGCGTGGGAAAGCAGCCCGTCCCCGGCCAGGATGGCCATCCCTTCGCCAAAGACGATATGGTTGGTGGGCTTGCCCCGGCGCAGGGTGTCGTTATCCATGCTGGGCAGATCGTCATGAATGAGGGAATAGGCGTGGATCATTTCCACGGCGCAGGCAAAGGGCAGTGCAGCCTCCGCACTGCCGCCGGCGGCCTCGCAGGCTGCCAGCACCAATACCCCCCGCAGACGCTTGCCTCCGGAAAGCAGGCTGTAGCGCATGGCTTCCCGAAGTTTTTCCGGGGCACCGTCAAAGGGCAGCGCCTTCAGCGCCTCTTCCACCATTTGTTTATACTGTGCATATTGCTGGGTAAAGTTCACGGCGCATCCTCCATGGGTACAAGATTTCCGCCGGATAATTCCAGCATCCTCTTTTCGGCATCGGTGAGGGCGGCGGACAGCTCCTTGGACAATTGCATGCCGGCCTCGTATGCCTTCAGGGATTCCTCCAGGGGCAGATTGCCCCCTTCCATTTTTTCCACCAGCGCTTCCAGCGCCAACAGCTTATCTTCAAAGGTGAGTTGTTTCCTGGCCAAAGGGATCCTCCTTCCGGATTTCGTCCACGTGCACAAGGATTTTACCGTCCTGCATCACCAGCGTCATGTGCTCCTTCGCTTCCGATACGCTGGTGACGGGCTTTCCGTCCGCCATGACAAAGGCATAGCCCCTTTGCAGGGCCTGCCGGGGCCCCAGGGCGTGCAGCTTTTCTGTCAGCCGCTTCACATCAGCTGTGCGGGCGGCCTGCTGCCGGTCAAACAGCATCTGCAGCCGGGCGGTGTACATCTCCGCCTGGCTCCGGGCCTTTTTCAGCCGCAGGGCAGGGTGCTCCCGGTTCAGGCGCATATCCAGGCTGTGCAGCCAGGCCTTTTGCCGCAGGATGCTGTTTTGTCCGGCCCTGAGCAGGGCGCTTTTGTATTTTTCAATGGCCTGCACCACCGCCCGGTATTCCGGTACGCATTTTTCGGCGGCTTCGGTGGGGGTGGCAGCCCGCTCATCGGCGGCCAGGTCAGAAAGGGTCACGTCCACTTCATGGCCCACGGCGGATACAATGGGGATGGGGCAGGCAGCAATGGCCCGCACCACAATTTCTTCATTGAAGGCCCACAGATCCTCCATGCTGCCGCCGCCGCGGCCCACAATGATCACGTCAATGCCGGGCACCTGGGCCATTTCGGCAATGCCGGCGGCAATATCCGGCGCCGCGTTTTCCCCCTGCACCTGGCAGGGCCGCAGCACCAATTGCATACCGGGGTAGCGCCGTCTTGTAACGGTGGCAATATCGTGAATCACTGCGCCGGAGCGGCTGGTGACCACGCCGATCATCCGGGGCAGCAGGGGCAGGGGCTTTTTGCGGCTTACGTCAAACAGCCCTTCCTTCATCAGCCGGGCCTTCAGGGCCTCGTATTTCAGGTACAATTCCCCCACGCCGTCCAGGGTGATGGTATCGGCATAGAACTGGTAGCTGCCTGAAGCGGTATACAGCCCCACGGCCCCTGTCAGCACCACCTTCATGCCGTTTTCCACGGGGAAGGTGACGTGCATATTCTTTTGCCGGAAGCACACGCACTGGATGCGGCTATTTTCATCCTTCAGGATAAAATACCAGTGGCCGGAGGCATACTTTTTCAGATCGCTGATCTCGCCCCGCAGGGATAAAAACCGGAGGGCAGGGTCTCCGGCCAGGGAGCGGCTCACATATTCATTCAGTTGTGTGACGGTGAGCGTCCAGGCCATATTATTTCACTTTCTTTTCAGCGGCTTCCACGGTGTTCGCCATCAGCATGCAGATGGTCATTTTGCCCACGCCGCCGGGCACGGGGGTGATGTAGGAAGCCTTTTGGGCTACAGCGTCAAAGTCCACGTCGCCGCACAGCTTGCCGTCCACCCGGTTGATGCCCACGTCCACCACGGCAGCGCCTTCCTTCACCATATCGGCGGTGACGAAACGGGGCCGGCCCACAGCCGCCACCAGCACGTCGGCATTGCGGGTGTGTTCGGCAAGGTTCTTTGTGCGGGAATGGCAGATGGTGACGGTGCAGTTGGCGTCAAGCAGCAGCATGGCAATGGGCTTGCCCACGATGTTGCTGCGGCCAATCACCACGGCGTTCTTGCCGGTGAGCTCCACGCCAGCCTTTTCCAGCATGTACATAATGCCCTTGGGGGTGCAGGCCACCACGCCATCCTGGCCGGTAAAGAGCTTGCCGGCGTTTTCAATATGGAAGCCGTCCACGTCCTTTTCGGGCAGGATTTTTGCCAGGGCAGCAGCTTCGTCCAGATGCCGGGGCAGGGGCAGCTGCACCAGGATGCCGTTGAAGCGGCTGTCCCGGTTGAGATCATCAATGATCTTTTCCAGCGCTTCCTGGGTGGTTTCCGCAGGCAGGCGGATGGTTTCGGAGGTCATGCCAAGCTGTTCGCAGGCCAGGCCTTTATTGCGTACATACACCTGGCTGGCAGGGTCTTCCCCCACCAGAATAACGGCCAGGCCGGGGGTGATGCCCTTTTCCTTCAGCGCATCCACGCGGATTTTCAGTTCCTCCATCACGGCAGCGGCCATGATTTTTCCGTCCAGAAGTTGAGCCATGGTATTCAGCCTCCCTGTTGTAATTTTTCCAGGCCGATGAGCGATACGCCCACCGCATTATCGCCGGAATATTCCGGCTTGCCAAAGTGCAGTTTCAGGTGCAGGCGGCGCTTTTCGTTGCGCTGCTGCAATAATTCCCGCAGCAGGGCGGAGGACATCACGCCCCCGGCCAGCAGGATGTGGTTGGTGCCGGTTTTTTCGGCGGCGGCCTTCAACAGCCTCAGCACCGTGCGGCACAGCACGGAATACACTTCCGCCGCTATATTATTTTTCTCCATGCCGTCCTGCACCATGCGAAGCAGCTGGGCCTCGGCGCCGGAAAGGTGGCACTGGAGCGTGTTTTCGTTCATACTGACAGGCACCAGCGCCTGCGCCTTGCCCTGCACGGCCATTTTTTCCAGATGGGGGCCGCTGGGGAAGGGAAGGCCCATGGCAACGCCGATGCGGTCCACCAGTTGGCCGGCGTGCAGGTCCATGGAGGTGCCAAGAGGAGTGAGGGTTTCGCCCTCCATCAACAGCACGTCCGTGGTGCCGCCGGACAGGTGCAGCGCCAGGAAGTTTTCACTTTCCAGGCCGCTGTCCACCCGGGCGGCCCGGATGTGGCCCCGCTGGTGGGTGGTGGTGAAAAAAGGAACGTGATGAGCCGCGGCGATGGACCGCCCCACCATTTCCCCCACAGAAAAAACAGGCATGTAGGAGTCCTTGCCGTCCCGGGGGGAAACGGAGGCGCACACGCAGGAAAGGGGCGCTTTGGCCTCTTTCATCACGGCCTCCACCTGATCGGCAAGTTGTCTTACATGCGCAAACACGGCCTCGCTTTGGCGAAGGCCGCGTTCACCCGCTTTTACGGGCAGCAAGCGCCTGCTTTGCCATATCTCCCCATGGGAGGAGCAAAGGGCGGCTGATGTGGTATAGTTGCTGGTATCCAGCCCCAGGGAGAGCATTATGCCTTTTCTCCCTGCCGGTTGCGTGCTTCCAATACTGCGGAAAGCACGCCGTTTACAAATTTGCCGGCGCCGGGCGTATTGAAGCGCTGGGCCAGGGTGACGGCCTCATTGATCACCACGGCGTCGGGGGTGGTGCGGTCGTAGCACATTTCCCAGATGGCCACCCGAAGGACGGCCTGGTCCACCTTGGCAATACGGCTGAGGGCCCAGCCCTTCAGGTTCTGCTCGATCATGTCATCAATTTCGAAGACGTGTTCGTCCACACCGGAGAGAACCTGGTCAATAAAGGCGGTGTCGCCTTCTTCCGGGGTGAAGGCGATGAGGCCCTGCAGGGTATCCTCACCGCCGTCGCCGCCCAGCATATTTTCAAATACCATCTGCACGGCAGCAGCCCGTGCTGATTTACGAGACATGGGTCATTTCCCCCAGAAAAATTATTCTTCGGTAGCTTCTTCCACCACTTCAGCGATCTCTTCCTTGATCTCTTCCACGGTTTCAGCAATTTCTTCCTTGGTTTCTTCGATTTCTTCCTTTACTTCTTCCACCACGTCTTCAGCCTTTTCTTCGGCTTCCTTGGCTTCCTTGATGGCCTTGGACACGCGGGCGTCCTTCATCTTGTACACCTTGTCCTTCACGGGGGCAACCTTATCGGCAGCCTTCTTGAAGGTGCCCTTCTTGTCGGAAACGCCGCCGATGAACAGGGCCACAACCAGCAGGGCCACGATCAGCAGGGTCTTCCAGAAGCCGATGGACAGGAACAGGATGGCCATGATCAGGGCGATCACGCAGCAGAAGATGGCGCATTCAGGGGTGCCGATTTTGAAGATTTTCTGCATCATGGTTTCGAACTTGGACTGTTTGTTTTCACTCATTGGTTTCTTCCTCCTGTGCCGGTTCGGCAATTTCTGTGGGTTCTTCCTGAACGGGGGTTTCTTCCTGGATGGGTTCTGCTTCTTCGGTAACCGTTTCTTCCGTTACGGCCTCGGCCGCAGGGGCCTGGGCAGCTTCGGGAGCCACGGGCAGGGTGGCAGGCTCCGCATCGCGCTTGAAAAGGCGCTGATGGATGGGCTGCTTTTTATCTTTCGCCTGGGCAGCATTTTCCTGCTCGGCGGCAGATTCGGTGTTTACCAGATAGGGAGAATTATTGGCGGCTTCCTTGGCGGTTTCCACAGCCACCTTGACTTCCTTCACTTCAATGCCGGAGGAGGCCAGCAGGTACTGCTTGATCTGCTTTTGCAGGGAGGAAACGGCCAGGGGGATGATGACGTTGTTGGCCAGGGAGATATTCAGGCCTACGGTGATGCCGCCCCGGGCGTTATGGATGCGCATGGAGGAAAGCTGCACCTCTTCGTGCATATCCACGCACTTTTGCACCAGGTTCTTGATGGCCACCACGGCAATGCGCAGCTCGCCGTTTTCCGTCTGCTGGATGACAAAATCCTTGCGGCGGAAGGTGAACTTGTGGGGCAGCGTGAACAGATACAGGCCAAACAGCACATTCAGCACCGCCACGCCGAAATAAATGTACTTCACCAGCTTGATGGCAAGCAGCGCATCCAGCTTATAGGGGAAGAAGGGCAGCAGGGGCAGGGCCACGCCCAGGCCCAGTGCGATCACCAGCACTGCGCCCGCGATCAGAATGATCCGATGCCAGAAACGAAATTTTTTCATTTTTTACACCTCTTGTGTTGTTTCTCAGCAGCGCTTGCGGCCGGGAGCTTTCTTCCTGGCCTTGGGAGCTTCTTCAGCCTTTGCTTCTTCGGCAGGGGCTTCTTCCTGAGCGGGGGCTTCTTCGCCGTCCAGCTGGGCCTGCTCGGCCAGCACTTCTTCGCTGAAAGCGGCTTCTTCGTTCAGCTGGGCTTCTTCGGCTTCGGGCTGAACCGCCTCTTCAGTTTTTGCTTCTTCGGCCTTGGGGGCTTCTTCAGCCTTTACTTCCTCGGCCTTGGCCTCTTCCTGCTTCACTTCTTCTTTCTTGGGGGCTTCGGTGAGCAGGGGGCTCTTGGCGGCTTCGATACCGGTCATGGCAGCCTTCTTTTCTTTTTCAAAGCTGACGCCCTGCACGTGCACGTCCACACGCACTACGTGAAGGCCGGTCAGGCTTTCCAGGGCCTTGCGCACATTTTCCTGCACTTCATGGGCCACCTTCTGGATGGGCTGGCCGTATTCCACCACGATGTACAGATCCACCGCGGCTTCCTGAGAGCCCACTTCCACCTTCACGCCCTTGGTGATGGTACGGTTGCGGCCCAGGATTTCGCTGAAGCCGCCGCTGACGCACATACCGGCAATGCCGTCGATTTCATTGGCGGCAACGCCTGCGATGGTGGCGATCACTTCGTTTGCGTAAGTGATGGTACCGCCATTTTGCAAATCCACATCCACCTTGACGGGCAGATTTTCTTTCTTCTGAGCCATACAACGCACCTCCTCAGAGATATATACCAGTATAACAGATTTTTTTTCCTTTGGCAACACTTGGGGCCCTTGTGCCACAGGGGTGCCGTAAAGTTTTTGTGAATAAAATCAAGGGAAAATCAGGGGGTCAGCCGATTGGGGCCGCGGAAGAGGAACATGACTTCCTTGATCGGGATGCCCAGCAGCAGCATGGTCAGCCGGTCCACGCCCAGGCCGAAGCCGCCGTGGGGCGGGCAGCCGTAGCGGAAGAAATCCATGTAGAATTTCACGTCTTCGCCCAGGCCCTTTTCGTCAGCCTGCGCACGCAGCTGTTCGTAGCGGTGTTCGCGCTGGGCGCCGGTGGTGATTTCGGTGCCCCGCCAGATCAGGTCATAGCCCAGGGGCATGCCGTTTTCGTCCCGCATATGATAGAAGGCGCGCTTCTGGGGACCGTAGTCGGTCACAAAGAGGAATTCGTGGCCGAACTTATCCATGGACAGCCTGGCGCAAAGGTGCTCCGCTTCGGTGGTCAGGTCGTTCTTTTCTTCTTCGGGGCAAACGTAGCCGTAGCGTTCTTCCAGCTCCTTGTACACATCTTCCAGCTTCATTTCCGGGAAGGGCAGGGTGGGCACGACGGTTTCCAGGCCGTAGAGTTCCTTGATCTTGTCGCCGTACTTTTCCTTCACGGCGGCAAGGGCGGCCTGCAAAAGCTCCGCTTCCAGGGCCATGACGTCCTTGAAGGAAGTGATGTAGCTCATTTCCAGGTCAAAGCCGGTGAATTCGGTGGCGTGCTTGTTGGTGAAGCTCTTTTCGGCGCGGAACACGGGGCCCACTTCGAAAATGCGGTCAAAGCCGGCGGCCATGGCCATCTGCTTGTAGAACTGGGGGCTCTGGCTGAGGTAGGCCTTGCGGTCGAAATACTTCAGTTCAAACACGTCGGAGCCGCTTTCGCTGGCAGCGCCGATGAGCTTGGGGGTGTGGATTTCCATGAAGCCCTTTTCCAGCAGGTAATTGCGCATGGCGGCCACCAGTTCCGTCTGGGTTTTGAAGATGAGGGTGTTGCGGTCAGAACGCAGGTCCACCCAGCGGTAGTCCAGCCGGCTGTCGATGGCGGCATCCTTGGAGATGGGCAGGGGCTCGGCAATGGAGAGGATTTCCATCTGCTCCGGCAGCATTTCAATGCCGCCCATTTTCACATAGCTGTTTTCCACCACGGGGCCGATGCAGGTGACCACGGATTCCACGGTGAGCTGGTCGATGACGGCGGCGATTTCGGGATACTTTTCCTTTTCCACGGTCACCTGGATGCGGCCGGTATGGTCCCGGATCACCAGGAAGGCCATGGTGCGCTTGTTGCGCAGGTTTTCCACATAACCCTGAATTTTGTTCACTTCACCGGTCTGGACCTTGGCAATCAGATTTCTGTTCATATAGGTATGCTCCTTTTCTGTGAGAATTGCTTACTTGAGCAGTGCAGCCGTTTCTTCCGCTGCGGTTTCAAGGGAAAATTCCACTTCTTCCCGGGTCTGCATATTGCGGATTTTCACCGTGCCCCGGGCGTATTCGTCGCCGCCCATGATGGCCACGTACTTGGCGTTCACCTTGTCGGCAAACTTGAACTGGGCCTTCAGGCTGCGGCCGCACACGTCGCAGTCCGCCTTCACGCCCTTTTCCCGCAAGGCCTGGGTGAAGGTGAAGGCGGGCACCGCCATATCGGCGCCCAGGTTTGCCACATACACGTCGGTGATGCCGGGATTTTCGGGCAGCAGGCCCTGGCTGGTCAGTTCGATCAGGATGCGTTCGATGCCGATGCCAAAGCCGGCAGCGGGGGTTGCGGGGCCGCCCAGCTCTTCTACCAGCTTATCGTACCGGCCGCCGCCGCACAGGGCCAGGCCTTCCCGGCCGGACTGCATGATGATTTCAAACACCGTCTTGGTGTAGTAATCCAGGCCGCGCACGATGCGGGGGTCCAGGGCGAAGGGGATGTTCCGGGCGGCAAGCAGCGTCTGCAGCTTTTCAAAGTGGCCGGCGCAGTCGTCGCACAGGCAGTCCAGAATGGAGGGGGCGTCCTTCACAATCTGCTTGCACTTTTCTTCCTTACAGTCCAGGATGCGCAAAGGGTTCTTGGCGAACCGCTCCTGGCAGGTGGGGCACATATCGCTGATGCGCTCGCCCAGGTATTCCTTCAGCTTCTGGTGATACCGGGGGCGGCATTCGGGGCAGCCGATGGAGTTGATGTGCACGGACAAATTTTTCAGCCCCAGCCCGCCAAGCAACTCAAACAGCGCGCAGATCAGTTCCGCTTCCACGGTGGGTTCCTTGCCGCCAAAGCATTCCATGCCGAACTGGTGGTGTTCACGAAGCCGGCCGGCCTGGGGCTTTTCATAGCGGAAGATGGGGGCCGCCAGATAGTACATTTTGCAGGGCAGCGCTTCGTTGTACAATTTGCCTTCAATGAACGCGCGCACGGCGCCGGCGGTGCCTTCGGGCTTGAGGGTGATGCTGCGCTCGCCCTTATCCAGGAAGGTATACATTTCCTTGGTAACGATATCGCTGGTGTCGCCCACGCCCCGCTGGAACAGCTCCGTGTGTTCAAAGACGGGGGTGCGCACCTCCCGGTAGCCCCAGCGGGCCGCCAGATCGCGCATTTTTGCTTCTACATATTGCCACTGATATGCGTCCTGCGGCAGCATATCCTTTGTGCCTTTGGGTGCCTGTGTGAGCATAAGTTGTAACCCCTCCTGTAAAAAAATACGCCCATGCCATGCGCATGGGACGAAGTTCTCTTCGCGGTGCCACCCAGCTTGAAGGACAGTCTTTCAAAAGCCCTTCCGCTTTCTTTTCCGTAACGCTGAAATGCGCCTGCTCTCGCAGGAGGCTCCGGGGTGTCCCATCCGCTTGGCGATGCACGGCTTTCAGCCGGGGCCGTGCTCTCTTTGATCGCTTTTGACGGATTTCTTCCCATCATAGCCGGTATTCTCTTATTATAAAAGGAAAAAACCAAGATGTCAACAAAATTCGAACCAGGGCAGTGCCCTGGACCCAATTCCGGATGTGATAATCTGTGTCTTTCATACAGTTTCCCGGTGTTGGTTGGAGAACCGTGCGGGGCTTCGCCCCACACCCCAGCAGGGACACTGTCCCTGCACCCATTTTCCGGAAACAGCAATTCATATCACACAAACAATGTCCCGGTGGAACAGCGTAACACGCACTCGTACTTTCGCAGAGGAAGATTGTTTCTTTGCGAATTGGCTGCGGCACTGCTACACGCAGGAACCCCTTTGCAAAAGGAACATTGTGACTTTGCGAGTTGGCTGCGGCACTGCCGCACCACGGGCTGGGCGGCTTTCAGCCGCCGGCCGGATGCTTTGCATCCGGGGAAAACGTAAAAATAAGCGGAGGGAAAATTCATTTTCCCATCCGCTATTTTTATCGTTTTCATAGTGCCCGTGGGCTCATATTTCAGTCCCTCAAGTTTCATGCGGAAGCAAGTTTGTTTTCCAATGTTCCCCCCCATCGCAGAATGGGTGCAGGGGCAATGCCCCTGCCGCAGGGTAAAGGGGCTGCGCAGGCCCCTTTTCGTTCCCCAACCATCACGCGGATTGGGTCCAGGGATGACATCCCTGCCGGGGGGGTACAGGGGGACAAGTAGTCCCCCTGCTTCGCTGCAATAAAAAAAGGGAGAGACAAGCCTCTCCCGGTGGTATTGTTACTTCATGATTTCCTGGGCTGCAGCTGTGAGGGCGGCATTCAGGGCATCGGTAGCTTCCTGGGTATCCGCCTTGGTGGCCACGTAGAGCTTGATCTTGGGCTCGGTGCCGCTGGGACGGATGCAGAGCCAGTTGTTGTTTTCCAGTTCGAAGTAGAGCACGTTGGACTTGGGATAATCCAGCTTTTCTTCCTTGCCGTCAGCAATGCGGATGGAGCGGCCGAAGTCCCGGATGCCGGTGACCTTCAGGCCGGCCAGTTGGGCAGGGGGATTGTTGCGCAGGTTATCCATGATGCCCTTCATCTTTTCCACGCCGTCCTTGCCGGGCAGCACCACGGAATGGCCGGTTTCCTTGTAATAGCCGTACTTCTGATACAGTTTCTGCAGGGCGTCGTAGAGGGTTTCGCCCCGGTCCATGCAGGCGCAGGTGGTTTCGCAAAGGAGCAGGGAGGCGTTGACGCCGTCCTTGTCGCGCACCTGGGTGCCGGAGAGGTAGCCGAAGCTTTCTTCGAAGCCGAAGACGAAGGTATGGTCGCCCTTTTCTTCGAACTGCTGGATCTTTTCACCGATGAACTTGAAGCCGGTCAGCACGTCAAAGATCGGAATGCCGTAACTGTCGCAGATGGCCTTGGCCAGGTTAGTGGACACAACGGACTTTACTACGGCGGCGTTTGCGGGTAGGGTGCCGTTGGCTTTGCGGCTTTCCAGGATGTGGCTGAGCATCAGGCAGGCGATCTGGTTGCCGGTGAGGGTACGCCAGATGCCGTCCTTGTCTTTCACGGCGCAGCCCAGACGGTCGCAGTCGGGGTCGGTGCCGAAAACGGTGGTGGCGCCCACTTCTTCTGCCAGCGGGATGGCCATTTTGAAGGCGGCGGGGTCTTCAGGGTTGGGGGCGGTAACGGTGGGGAAGCGGCCGTCGGGGGCTTCCTGTTCCTTCACCACGGTGACCTTGGTGATGCCCAGTTCCTTAAGCAGGCGGCGCACCGGCACATTGCCGCTGCCGTGGAGGGGGGTATAGACGATGTTCAGGTCCGCGCCCCGCTTTTCCAGCAGTTCCGGCCGCAGGGACAGGGTTTTCACCATTTCGATATAATCATCGTCCACTTCCTTGTTGCCGATGATCTGCAGAAGGCCTTTTTCCTTGGCTTCTTCTTCGTCCATGGGCACGCATTCTTCATACTGAAGGGAATTGATGCTGGCGATGATTTCGTCGGCCACGTCGGGGCCGATCTGGGCGCCGTCTTCGCCGTACACTTTGTAGCCGTTGTACTGGGGCGGGTTGTGGCTGGCGGTGATGATGACACCGGCAGCAGTGCCCAGATGGCGCACGGAATAGGACAGGATGGGCACGGGCCGCAGGGATTCAAACAGGTAGGCCTTGATGCCGGCGGCGGCCAGGGTGAGGGCCGTTTCCTTGGCAAACACATCGCTCTTGATGCGGCTGTCATAAGCCACCACAACGCCCTTATGTTCGGTGCCGTGGGCCTTTACATACTGCGCCAGGCCCATGGTGGCACGGCGCACGTTGTAAACGTTCATCCGGTTGGTGCCCATGCCCAGCACGCCGCGCAGGCCGCCGGTGCCGAAGGCCAGGCTGGTATAGAAGCGATCTTCAATTTCTTTTTCGTCGTTTTCGATGGATTTCAGTTCCGCAATGGTTTCTTCATCTGCGGCAAAGCGGGTGAGCCAGCTTTTGTATTCTTCCATATAGCCCATAGGAAAACCCTCCCTCAAAAATATAGACATTGTTGATAATGGTATTATACGTTATTTTTTGCCTGTTCGCAAGAGGTGTTTGCCCATTTCAGGCCCACAAAAATGTACCCGGCCATGCAAAGCAGATACACGCCGTACAAAAGCCAGTCGTTGATGGCGGAGCGGTCCAGCATGAATTCCAGGCCGATCACGGCACCGGCCAGCAATGCGGTGGCAATGAGCAGGGGGATGCGCCTGTTTTTCTTTGCCAGCACAAGCCCGGCAGGCAGGGCGATCATCATGGCATAGAGCATTTCTGTATGCACAAAGCCCCACACCATGTGCCCGTCCCGGCGCAGGCTTTCCAGGGGCACCATCACACAGCCAAAGAGGAAGGCAGTGTAGAAGAAGCGGCGGTTTTGAGGCAGCTTTTTTTTGCGGAACAGGTATTCCAGAACGAACCAGAGCACGATGAGAATCAGCACAGTGAGCCTGGCGGTATCCAGACGTTTCTGGTGGTTCACATTGACAAAGAACAGGGGAAGAGAAACTTCCGGCCCCCAGCCTGCGCCGATATAAGTATTGGCAGCAGGAACCGAAATGGCAAAAAGCAGCAGGAACGGCGCCAATTGGTTCAGCACATGAAGGGGCTTTTCATTGGCGATTTTTGCTCCCATCACACCGGCCAGAGCAATGCAGGACAGTGCGCCCGTCAGAGACAGGCCGCCTTCCCACATTTTCAGCATAGCCGCGGGTGCTTCAATATCCTTGAGGTAGAAGACAACGTCCGTCAGGCAATACAGCAGACGGGCGCCGATCAGCCCCAGGGGCACGGCCAGAATGTATGCCCATAGCGTCCCTTTATTTTCTTCCGGCTTTCTGCCATAGAAGAAGACATAGATAAGAGAGAAAACGAGGGTGAATATGGCAAGCGCCCCGCTGAAATCACTGGTCTGGAAGGAGAAAGAAGCAACATTTTTCTCTTCTTCCGCCGGAGCGGCAGGGGCAGCGCCCAGCAGCAGGGCCATCAGTTCCGCTTCGGCGCCGGTGGCAGAATCTGCTTCCGCTTTTGCCTTCTGTTCATAGTATTCCGTCCGTTTTTCCGGCAGCATGGAGCCGTGGGTGCACAAAAACAGTACGGCGAAAGTGGCCATAACGGCCATCAGAGCGGCCAAAAGACACAAGCCATATTTTTTCATTTGCATGCCTCCTTGGTGCAAGAAAAGACGGCGTGTTTGCAAACACACCGTCTGGAAAGATTATTGCCAGGTATCTTCCGGAACGGCGCTGACCACATAGATGATATCGCTCTGTTCCCGCTCGGAGCCGGCGTAGTTGGAATCATAATAGCGGCCGTTGAAGGTCATCACGCAGGAATTGCCGCCGTCCAGGCAGTAGGCTTCCTTCACCCCCAGCTCCTTCATGAAAACGGCCATCTGGTCGGTGGTGACGCCGATGCTTTCGTCGTTGCGGCCCTGGGCCTCCACAAATACATATTCCAGGGGGCCCATCTGGGCGATCACCATCCGGGGAGAGCGGACGGTGCTGTCAAAGCGGGTCTGATACGTATCGGGCAAGGGCATGATTTCGCTGTTTTTGATGAGGGTGGGGCCGAAGGTAAAGGCGTTGATGATCTGGTGTCCTTCCTTGAGGAACGCCAGGAGTTCGTCCGCCTTGGTGCCCACGAAGTTATGCAGATCGCCGTTTTCGTCGATCACCAGGGAGTCCTTTTCTTCGTTCAGCTCATACCGGAAGGGCACGCCCTGGCGGTAGATCAGGCCGTCCTTGCGCTGCACGTAAAAATCCCCGTTGATGGCCACCACGGCGTTCTGGCGGCGGGCCATGCGGCTGGGCCGCTCGGCCACGATTTCGTTGGGCTGGCCTGCGGTATGGGTGCGCAGCTGGGTGGGGCTTTTGATTTTGATCCAGGCAATGGAATAACGCACCCGGTCAATATCCCGGGTTTCCATACGCACGGACAGGCTTTCGTCCTCGTAGGTTTCCTTGGAGGTGTAGCAATCGGGGTTGGCCTTGGGACCGGCGGAAAAATCCACCGGCAGGTGATACACGGTATCTTCCGCAATGCCCGGGGCAGGCAGCATCAGCGCCGCCAGCAGCAGAAGGGACAGAAGCTTTTTCATGTTGTTCTCCAATGTATGTTTAGTAAGCGCCGCCGCCGTTTTCCACAGGGTTCAAAGGCAGGACGGTGAGGATGCCCTTTTCCAGGCGTTCCTTTGCTTCCTTCATGATTTTCACCGTGGCGGATACGCCGCAGCGCACGGCCCCGGCATTGCGGCAGGCAAGCACCATGTCCAGCGTGCGGATGCCGCCGGATGCCTTTACCCGCACCTTTTCGGATACGGTTTCGCGCATCAATTGCACGTCTTTTACCGTGGCGCCGGCGGAGCCGTAGCCGGTGGAGGTTTTCACAAAATCCGCACCGGCGGCTTCGCTGAGGCGGCAGGCAATGCGCTTTTGTTCGTCATTGAGGTAGCAGGTTTCCAGGATCACTTTCAGAATGGCATCCCTGTTATGGGCCATTTCCGAAAGCTTGTGAATTTCTTCCTGCACATAGGCAGTGTCGCCATGGAGCATTTTTCCGATATTCAGCACCATGTCCAATTCCCGGCAGCCGTCGTCCAGTGCCTTTTCCGCTTCGAAGCATTTGACGCTCATATGGTGGGCGCCGTGGGGGAAGCCGATCACCGTGCAGGGCAGCACACTGCTGCCTTCCAGGCGCTTCACCACCAGGGGCATATCCCCGGGACGGGCGCAGACGGTGGCTGTATTGTATTCAAGGGCAATATCGCAGCCTTTGATGATATCTTCTTCCGTCAGGAAGGGCTGTAGGGTGGAATGATCCAGCGTCTTGGCGATGATTTCCAGAGAAATGGACATGGAAGGTTCCTCCTTTATTTGCCTTTGCAGTATTTGCCCACGTAGGCGGCGGCAGCTTCATATTCTGCCTGAGGCAGCCGCAGCGCCATGGGGGCGCAGCGGGGGGTGTGGTACAGAAGAATCAGAGACTGGTGGGGCTTATATTGCACCTGCTGCACATCCTGCCACAGCATATGCCGTTCCTGGGACAGGTGCATCATGCTGCCTGCCTGGTTGGGCACATCCCGGGAAGCATCGGCCGTCTGGAGGCGGGCCCAGCTCTTTTTCCGGGAGGGCTCATGCCAGGTTTGCAGATGGGCGCCCCGGGGGTCCAGCACATAGACCAATATTTCCTTGCCCTGCAGGTACAGGAAAAGGAAAGCAATCAGAAGGCCCAGGGGCAGGATGGAGAAAATGAGGGCGGGCAGGTTGCCCTGCAGCGCCCGGGAGGCGCCGGAGGAGCCCATCAGCAGCGCGTCCAGCCCGATGAGCACCAGGAAGGCAAGCGCCACCATGCCGCACAGCGTCAGCAGGATGGCTTTCCAGGCCCGGCTGTCCGTCAGCGGCAGGAAGGAAGCGCTCCACACGTTTCTCTGGGCGGCTGCCGTGGCCCGCTTGCCGCAGGCCTGGCAGGTATCGCCCGGGGATTCCGTTTTGCAGTGTTTACAATAGGAATAAATCATTTCACAATCAGGCTTTCGCCGGTCATTTCGGCAGGAACTTCAAGGCCCATGCTGTCCAGCATGGTGGGGGCGATATCCGCCAGGCGGCCGCCGGAACGCAGCTGCTTGCCGATCAGGGCGTTATCGCAGGCAATGAAGGGCACGGGGTTGGTGGTGTGAGCGGTGAAGATTTCGCCGTTTTCGGGGTCCACCATCTGGTCGGCATTGCCATGGTCGGCGGTAACGAAAGCGCGGCCGCCCTTTTCCAGAATGCGGTTTACCAGAATGCCCACATCCTTGTCCACTTCCTTCACGGCGGCAACGGCAGCGTCCATTACGCCGGTGTGACCCACCATGTCGCAGTTGGCGAAGTTGAGGATCATCACGTCATACTTGCCGCTGTCGATGAGTTCCAGCGCTTTTTCGGTTACTTCGGGAGCGCTCATTTCCGGCTTCATATCGAAGGTGGCAATCTTGGGGCTGTCGATGAGGAAACGTTCTTCCCCTTCGTTGGGGGCTTCCACGCCGCCGTTGAAGAAGAAGGTCACGTGAGCGTATTTCTGGGTTTCGGCAATGTGCGCCTGGGTCAGGTTCAATTTGGCCAGGTATTCGCCCAGGGTGTTTTCCATGGAGGCCGGGGGATTGACAACCTTGAGGCCGGTGAAGGTGGCGTCATACTGGGTCATGGATACGAACTGCACGGGGATGAAGCCTTTCTTGCGTTCGAAGCCGTTGAAATCGGGCATGATGAAGGTGCGGGTCAGCTGACGGGCACGGTCGGGCCGGAAGTTGAAGAAGATGACGGAGTCGTTTTCGTTGACGGTGGCAATGGCCTTGCCGTCTTCCACGATGACGGTGGGCAGCATGAATTCGTCGGTCTTGCCGTTTTCGTAGCTGTTGAGCACGGCCTGCACGGGGCAGGTTTCTTCCACGCCTTCGCCCAGAACGATGGCATTGTAGCCCTTTTCCACCCGTTCCCAGATGTTGTCGCGGTCCATGCCCCAGAAGCGGCCCTGGATGGAGGCCACCCGGCCCACGCCGATTTCGTCCAGCTTTTCCACCAGCTGCTTCATGTATTCGGCAGCGGAGGTGGGGGGCACGTCACGGCCGTCCAGCAGGCAGTGGATGAACACGTTCTTCACGCCCCGCTTTTTGGCCATTTCCACCAGGGCGTACAGGTGGGTGTTGTGGCTGTGCACGCCGCCGTCGGAAAGCAGGCCCATCAGGTGCAGGTTGCCGCCGTTTTCCTTCACGGCGTCCATGGCCCAGATGAGGGGCTCCTTTTCAAAGAAGGTGCCGTCCTGGATGTCCTTGGTGATGCGGGTGAGTTCCTGATACACAATGCGGCCGGCGCCGATGTTCAGATGGCCCACTTCGCTGTTGCCCATCTGGCCGTCCGGCAGGCCCACGTCCATGCCGCTGGCGCCCAGCTGGCAGGTGGGGAACTTGGCCGTCAGTTTATCCAATTCGGGGGTGCCGGCAGTGTAGATGGCGTTGCCTTCCGTGGCGGGGTTGATGCCGAAACCGTCCATGATAATGAGAGCCGTCATTTTCTTGTCCATAGCGTTCTTTATCTCCTAACCGGCGTTCTAAACGCCCATATTCACACAGCCTATATTATAATGGAATAAAGGGTTTCTTGCAAGGGTCTGCGGCAAATTTCGGGGGCTGGGAGACGATGCGGGGCTTCGCCCCTGCACCCCTCAAGGGATTTCATCCCTTGACCCTTCCTGCGGATGTGGGTGACTGGTTCTGCGAATAATGTGCCGCTGGAACGGTGGCATGCAGAAAAGTGTTTATAAAGGAACAACCGGAAAATTGCGGAGTAGATGAGGTGTCGCTATCCCCACGGGCTGGGCGGCTTGCAGCCGCCGGCCGGATGCTTTGCATCCGGGGAAAACGAAAAAAGACGGCGAGAAAATGCATTTTCTCGGCCGTCCTTTTTTACGTTTTCAGTGCGCCCGTGGGACTTGTTGCGTTCGCTTCTTTCGTTGATATCCTTTAGCAAACAGATTCCTTTGTTCCTTCCGTTTTCTGTTGTCTTTTCCCCATTTGGGCGGAAATTGTTTGTTGATCTACTCAACCACTTCGCCTACTGGGTGCAGGGAGGATCTCCCTGCCGCAGGGGTTCAGGGGGCGAGGAGCCCCCTGCTTCGTCTTTTGCAGCAAAATTTCCGGAACGAATGGGAAAAAGTGCGGGAAAGGGGGCAGAAAAATGAGAAAAAAAGCTTGCAATTTCTGAAACAGTCCTGTATAATACATTCTTGGCACATCCTTGCATCCTGCAAAGGACAGGATGCCATACGTCCATGAGGAGGTGAAAAGAATGAACAAGTATGAAGTGGTGTACATCATCGATCCCGCCGTGGAAGAAGAAGCCCGCAAGGAACTGATCGCCAAGTTCAACGCCCTGATCACTGACAACGGTGGCAGCGTTGACAAGGTGGAAGAGTGGGGCAAGCGTCGCCTGGCTTATGCCATCGATTATAAGACCGAAGGCTATTATGTGCTGGTGAACTTCCAGGCCGAATCCGAGCTGCCCAAGGAGCTCGAACGTAACCTTCAGATTTCCGACAGCATCATTCGCTACCAGGTGATCCGGCTGCTGGAGAAAAAGGCGAGCGTGAAGCCGCGCCCCGTGCGCACTGCCCCCGCTGCCCCCGCTGCTGAAGCAGTGGTGGAAACCCCTGCCGCTGAATAATCGGGAGGAAAGCGTATGAACAAGGTATTCCTGATCGGCAATCTCACCCGCGACCCCGAAATGCGTACCACGCAGTCGGGCGTATCCGTGTGTTCCTTCACCATCGCTGTGAACCGCCGCCGTTTCGGCAGTGCCGAAGCCGGTCAGCCTGAAGCGGATTTTTTCCGCATCAGTGCATGGCGAAGCTTAGGCGAAAACTGCAGCCGCTACCTGGCCAAGGGCCGGAAGGTGGCCGTGGTGGGTACGGTATCCGCCAGTGCCTATGTAGGCAATGACGGTCAGGCCCGTGCCAGCCTGGAAGTGAATGCGGATGACGTGGAATTCCTCACTCCCCGCGGTGAAGGCGGCGAAGCGCCTGCCTACACCTCTGCCCCTGCACCCCGGGCCAATCAGGGCTTCGGTGCTGCGCCCCAGGGCGGCGGCTTTGTGCAGGTGGATGAAGAAGAATTGCCTTTCTAATTCCGTACGGAAATCTCAAAGAAGGAGGAAACAAACATGTCTGAAGATCGTGGCGAAAAGCGTCCGCGTCCCCGTGGAAAGCGTCCGCGCCGGAAGGTGTGCGATTTCTGCGTGAACAAGATCGAATATATCGACTATAAGGATGTCAACCGTCTTCGTCGTTCTATCAACGAACGCGGCAAGATCCTGCCCCGCCGTATGACCGGCAATTGCGCCAAGCATCAGCGTCAGCTGAGCGAAGCCATCAAGCGCGCCCGTGCCATCGCGCTGCTGCCCTACACGGTGGACTAATGCAAGCGAATGAAAGCCAGCTGAAGCAGTCTTTCATTCGAAGCATCCATTTCTTGAAAAAATGGGTTTTCGGCTTAAAGCCGGAAACCCTATTTTTTTCGGGCAGATATGGATAGAGGAAGCGCCATGGGCGCCTGCTCACAATTCGGCATTGTCGTTCATTGCCGCACAAGCGGCATGAACTCTGTGCCTCATTGGGCCTTCACCTGCCTGCATCTGCCACAGGCAGCGGCAGGTTTCGGCCCTCGCAGGAGCAAAGCCCCTGCTGCGGATTCCACATGAAGGGGCTGCGGCCCCTTCATCCTACCCCGGGGTAAAGATAGTCCGGAGAAATCCGGGCTGTTTTTTTGTGGGATGAATAAAGCCTGTTTTCAGGAAGGGTCCGGGGCCGATGGCCCTGGCGCGGAGGTACAGGGGGCGAGGAGCCCCCCTGCTTCGTTTTCTCGTGCTTTCTTTCCTGTGCAAAATTAGTCCGCATTGTGGCATGGCTTGCCCGGAAAATGGGAAACTGGTATAATGAGGATGCAAGCAGAAACAATACCATTTTTTCAGATAAAGGGGCAAAGAGAATGAATAAGAAGAAACTGATTTTGATCGCCGATGACGAGATTGGCATTCACGAATCGCTGCGGGTATACCTGACAAGGGAGGATTACGAGGTGTATTCCGTGTTCCGGGGGGATGACGTGATGGAAGCGTTCACCCGGATGCGGCCGGACCTGGTGATATTGGACATTATGATGCCGGGGCGCAGCGGCACCCAGGTGTGCGCGGATATCCGTGCCCGGTCCATGGTGCCCATCATTATGCTGACGGCCAAGGGGGAAGAGGTGGATAAGCTGCTGGGGTTCGCCCTGGGGGCGGACGACTATATGGTGAAGCCCTTTTCGCCAAGGGAAGTGGTGAGCCGCATTCAGGTGATTTTCCGCAGGCTCAACCAGATGCAGACGGAGCCGGAAAAGAACCTGCTCACCATCGGCAATACCGCCATTGACCTCAAGTGCTACGAAGTGACGGTGAACGGGGAAAAGATGCTGCTTTCTCCCAAAGAAGTGGAAATATTGCACCTGATGGCCTCCCATCCCCGGCAGGTATTCACCAGGGAGCAGCTGCTGGACAACATATGGGGCTTTGACTTCAACGGCGACAGCCGGGTGGTGGATACCAGCATCAAGCGTATCCGCAAAAAGCTGCCGGAAAATACGGATATTCTGCTCAAATCCGTGTACGGCGTAGGGTATAAGGTGGAGGTGCGGGAGGATGCCTAAATGGTCGTCCTATCTGACAAGGTTCATTTTATTGCTGGTCATTTGTATTCTGGTGATCAGCGTGTTTGCCTTTGCCCTTTCCAGCTATTTCTTTTCCCAGGCCACCCGGGATGCGGAATTTGCACTCCTGAAAAACAATATTCAGAGCGCATCCCGGCTGCTGCGGGATTATACCCGGGGAGAAATAACAAAAGAGGAACTGAAGGGCATCCTGAACCCCCGGCTGAACCCGGACGGCGTGTTTTATCTGCTGATGGATGAAGGAGGCCAGGTGCTTTCCTATTCGGAGGAGGCGGTGCCCTACCTGGCTCAGGCTTCCTCAAAAACGCTGCAGAATGCCATTGTGGATGCAGAGGGCACCCTCATCCGCAGCGGTGTGAACGGAAAATTCGCCGTGGTGGTGGGCAGCAAAACGGAGGATGGCTATATTTACGCCGGCCGCACCACGCAATTGACCACCGGTACGGAAATGTCCTTCAGGATGCGGATGATGCTGTCCCTGATCAGCGTATTGTGTCTGATTTTGCTTCTGAGCACCTTTTTTGCCCGGAAGGTATCCCGGCCGGCCCGGATGATTACGGAAATGGCCGGGCGGTTGATTGAAGGGGATGCAGTGGAGGTGCCGGAGGATATGCCGGGCCAGGAAATGCGGGAAATCGCAAGGGCGTTCAACCATATGAGCGCCGCCGTGGCCCGGGCCATCCGGGAGCTGAAATACGAAAAGGAAAATATGAACCTGGTACTGGAGGGCCTCAGCGAGGGCGTGGTGGCCGTGGATATGGAGGGCGCGTTCCTCCATGTGAACACGGCGGCCCGGGAATTGCTGGGGGAAAATACGCCGGAGTTTTCCGCCCTGATGGAAGCCATGCAGGGGGAAGAAACGGAAGGGCGCATCCTGAAAGGCCAGCAGGTGCTTTTGTTTACCATCAGCGTTTTGCCCGGCGAAGCGGGGGAGGAGCCCCAGGGAAAGGTGGCCCTCATCCGGGACGTGACCAAGGAAGAAAGGCTGGAGCGCACAAGGCGGGATTATGTGGCCAATATCTCCCACGAGCTGCGCACTCCCCTTACCTCCATCCGGGGCCTGGCAGAGGGCTTGCGGGACGGGATGGTGGGGGAGGAAGAGGACCGGCAGCGGTATTACAATATTATCGTGAATGAATCCACCAGGCTGTCCAGGCTGGTAAATGATCTGTTGGAGCTTTCCTCTCTACAGTCCAACCCAGCTGCCTTTGAAACGGAGAAGGTGGACCCCGGGGAGCTGTTGTGGGATACCCATGACCGGAACCGGAGCCTGTTTGACAAAAAGGGCATCACCTTCCTTTGCGATATGCCCAAGGAAGAATTGCCCGTCATTTACAGCAATGAGGACCGGCTTTCCCAGGTGCTCACCATTTTCCTGGATAACGCCCGGAAGTTTACCCAGGAGGGCGGCACCGTCACCCTGGGGGCCAGGAAGGAAGAAACGGGCATCCTCTTCTACGTACGGGACAGTGGTATCGGCATGGATGAGGAAACAAAGAAAATGGCCTTTGAGCGCTTCCATCAGGCAGAGGCCGGCCGCAGCGGCAAGGGCAGCGGCCTGGGGCTTTCCATTGCCCGGGAGATTCTGAAAAAAATGGGCGTGGAAATTCAGGTGGAAAGCGCGCCCGGAAAGGGCAGCACCTTCCGCTTTACCGTTCCCTTTGGCAGCGGGGAAAAGGGCTGAATTTTTTCCTGTTTCAATTTCTGCGCAAATATGCTATACTACCGGTATATTCCCATGAAAGAAAGGTTGGAACGTACGGATGTTTGGGAAAATGATGAACAACTACTATTACGGCAAAAGCGGCAAGGGCGATTTCAAAAAGGACGATCTGCCCCAGAACCGCTGGCAGCTGTTTTGGGATATGCTGCGCACCCGCCTGTCCGGCCTGTGCCGGATGAACCTGACGGTGTTTGCCGCCTGGCTTCCGCTGATCATTCTGCTGGGCTACAATGTGCTCAGCCTCATCAACTGGATGGGTGTTGTGAATACCTACAGCGAATACCTGCAGACCGGCGAACTGGGCGAATACCTGACGATGGAAGCGGTCGGCGCCCTGCAGGAACTGATGGCCGGGCGGGAGCCTGCCCAGTTCCTGGCAGATCTCATTACCGAAAGCATTCCCAGCCTGTGCCTGTGGTGCATTCCCTGCATCCTCATCACCGGCCCCGTGCAGGCCGGTATGGCCTATGTGACCCGCAACTGGGCCCGGGATGAACACGCCTTCGCCTGGAGCGATTTCAAGGACGCTGTGAAGGCCAACTGGAAGCAGGGCCTGGTCATTTCCGGCATCACCTCCCTCATTCCCATCATTGCGTATACCAGCTATACCTACTACGGCCAGATGGCCGAAACCCAGGGTGCTTTCTTCATGATCCCCCAGATGCTGGTGATCACCATGTCCGGGGTGTGGCTGCTGAGCCTGGTGTTCATGTATCCCATCATTGTGCAGTATGAAATCAAAACCCTGGCGCTGATCAAAAACGGCATCATCCTGGCCATTGCCCGCCTGCCCCAGACCATCGGCATCCGCCTCATCACCCTGATTCCCGGGGTGATCTGCGTGGGCATTTTCTGGTTCACCTTCTCGGAACTGGCGCTGCTGGCCCTGGTTGCCTATTATGTGCTCATCGGCTTTGCCCTGACCCGCTTTATTCATGCCAGCTACACCAACGGCGTGTTTGACAAGTATATCAATTCCCGCATGGAGGGCGTGGAAGTGAACCGGGGCCTGGCCAGCGATCTGGACGATGACGACGAAGAAGACGAGCAGGAAACTCAAACCCTTTCCGAATAAGGGCGGCGAATCCCGGTAAAAATGCATACAGCGGTGTTGATACCGCAATTTGCGGGCGGCCTGGCATCATTGACGGGTCGCCCCTGATGTATGCGGAGGGAGAAAATGAAGCCGTTATCCAGGGAAGAAAGACTGAAATATGAAGTGGCCCGGGAATTGGGGCTGATGGAGAAGCTGATGCAGGTGGGCTGGGCTGGCCTGACCACCGCGGAAAGCGGGCGCATCGGCGGCCTGTGCGGCGCACGGAAGAAGCAGCGAAAGGAAACGTGAACGAAATGTACCAGTCCTTTGCAGGGGTATATGATGCGCTGATGGAGCAGGTGGATTATGCCGCCTGGGCCTGGCATTATGATGCGCTGATGCAATTGTGTCATGTGAAGAAAGGGGCCCGGGTGGTGGAGTGCGCCTGCGGCACCGGCAGCATTACTATCCCGCTTCGGAAAATGGGCTATCAGATGACGGGGGTGGACCTGTCTGAGGAAATGATTGCCCGGGGAATGGAAAAGGCCCGGCAGGCAGGGGTGATGATCCCCTTCATCCGCCAGGATATGTGCGATCTTGCCCTGCCACGGAAAACGGAGTGCATCCTGTGCACCTGCGACGGGGTGAATTACCTCACCGCGCCGGAAAAGGCAAAGCAGTTTTTCCGGGCGGCCTTTGCCATGCTCAAAAGCGGCGGAGCATTGATTTTCGATATTTCGTCGGCGTATAAGCTGCAAAACACCCTGGGCAACAATACCCTCACCTGCGATGAGGAGGATTTTGCATACATCTGGCACAACCGCTTTGACGAGAAAACGGCCCTGGTGGAAATGGAACTTTCCATTTTCCGCAAGCGGCCGGACGGTGCCTTTGACCGGCTGGAGGAAAGCCAGGTGCAGCGGGCGCATACCAAAGAAGAAATGGAAAAATGGCTGCAGGAAGCGGGCTTTGAAAATGTGCAAATATTTGGAGATTATGACATGACGGCGCCCAAAGCCGATGACGAGCGGCTGCACATCTGCGCCGTGAAGCCCTGAAATACTTGCGGAAAAGGGCGAAATAGGGCATAATAGAAGGAACAGCAAAAGAAGGGGCTGAAGGGAATGTATCAGGCGCTTTACCGGGTGTGGCGGCCGAAGAAATTTTCCGATATGGTAGGACAGGAGCACATTGTGCGCACGCTGTGCAATCAGGTGAGCACAGGGCGTATTGGCCATGCCTATCTTTTCTGCGGCAGCCGGGGCACCGGCAAAACCAGCGCCGCCAAGATCATGAGCCGGGCTATCAACTGCGAAAATCCGCAAAACGGCGACCCCTGCGGGGCGTGCAATTCCTGCCGGATGATCGAAAGCGATACTTCCTTTGACGTATATGAAATGGACGCCGCCAGCAACAGCCGGGTGGAGGAAATTCGGGAGCTACTGGAGAAAGTGGATTACCCGCCCCAGTTTGGCAAATACAAAGTATACATCATCGACGAAGTGCATATGCTGTCCAATTCGGCCTTCAATGCGCTTTTGAAAACCCTGGAGGAGCCGCCGGAATACATGGTGTTCATTCTGGCCACCACCGAACCTCAGAAGCTGCCCTCCACCATCCTCTCCCGCTGCCAGCGCTACGATTTCGGGCGCTTTACCGAAAGCCAGATCGCCGGGCATCTGAAGAAAGTGGCCGGGGAAACCGGCGTGGAAACGGAAGAAGACGCCCTTGCACTCATTGCCCGGGCGGCAGAAGGCGGCATGCGTGACGCCCTGTCCATCCTGGATATGTGCCTTGGCAGCGGCGAAAAGGTGACGGAGGAAAGCGTGCGCAGCGTGCTGGGCGCGGCGGACCGGGCGTTCCTTTTCCAGTTTTGCGATGCCCTCAGCGAAAAAGAGGGGGGCGAGGCGCTGCGGCTGATTGACAAGGTGATGCTGGACGGCCGGGACGTGCAGGTGCTGCTCAAGGACCTGTCCGCCCACCTGCGGCTACTGATGGCGGCAAGGCTCTGCGGCGCGGATGAAAAAATCCCCGGCCTTGGCGGCGCTTACGGCAAGCGCTATGCGGCCCAGGCCCAGAAGTTTTCTCAGGAAAGGCTTTTGCGGGCGCTGGACCTTTGCACCCGGGCGGAAGCGGATACCCGCTGGGCGGCCTCAGCCAGGAGCGTGTTGGAAGTGTTTGCCCTGCGGGTGTGCGAACAGCCGGAGGAAAGGGACTACGAAGCGCTGCTGGAGCGCATCAGCGAATTGGAAATGAAGCTGGCGGAACTGGAAAAGCGGGGCGTGGCCCCTGCCGCTCCCATGGGGAACGATTTTGAACCCAAGCTGCCCAAGCGCACCGAGCGCCCTTCGGCCCAGCCCATTGTGGAAAGCCCGGTGCCCGAAGGCAGCAAGCCGCCCAAGGATGTGTGGAACGAGGCCCTCCGGTACCTGAAAAAGAACGCGCCCATGGTGTTTGCCCCCCTGAACCAGGGCAAGTACGGCGGCTACCGGGACGGCGTGTATCAGGCGGTTTTCCCCAAGGAGGCGGAGCTGTTTGTCACCATGCTGGCCGCCGAGGACCGCCGGAAAATTGTGGAGGATGCCCTCAACCGCTGCGGCGGTGTGAACGCCCGGTTTGAGCCCCTTTCCGCCCAACCTGCGGAAGACCCTCAGCGCCGGAAAACGGCGGACAGCAATGTGGATGCACTCATTGATATGTTCGGCCGGGATAAAATTCAGGTGGATGAGTGAGGGGGGAACCGTGCGGGGCTTCGCCCCTGCACCCCACCAGGGTCATTGATCCTGGACCCAGCTGCGGCCAGGGTAGTACCCTGGACCCAATTGCGGAAGTGGTTGGCGTGGCGAACAAGCAACTTCCCGCTGATGCGTGAGGGATTACCTGCCGCCACGCACAAACCCGTTTGCAAATGCCGATTGTAATATTGCGAAATGGGTGTGGCCCCGCCACCCCACGGGCTGG
>JAFQHP010000049.1 GCA_017397895.1 Clostridia bacterium | reverse complement strand
GCCATTTTCCCCCGATTGGGCGATACGCTGGTGTAGCTCAATTGGCAGAGCAGCTGATTTGTAATCAGCAGGTTGCGGGTTCAAGTCCCTTCACCAGCTCCATCTTCTGTAAAGAAGAATGATCTTTCACAACTGATATTCCTGGGTAGGTTCCCGAGTGGCCAAAGGGAGCAGACTGTAAATCTGCCGTCACCGACTTCGGTGGTTCGAATCCACCCCTGCCCACCAAATCTGCGGGAATGGCGGAATTGGCAGACGCGCATGATTCAGGTTCATGTGTTCTAACGGACATGCAGGTTCAAGTCCTGTTTCCCGCACCAAGCACTTACGAAAGTAAGTGCTTTTTTCGTGTAAAAAAAGCCCGGGAAGTGTATCCCGGGCCTTCCTCCAAACATACGGTCAGGCAGTCAGTTCTTTCAGCAGGTCTTCCATCTTCTGTTTTTCTTCCGGAAGGGCTTTGGCTTTATCCGCCATGGCCAGGTATGCCTGGGCGGCCTCGATAGCCCGGGCCTTTTGATTGCAATATTTCATGGCGTATGCCATGTAATAATGGCATCGCAGCATTCTGTGGCTCTTATCACCCACAATGGCCGTGATGATTCTTTTTTGTTCCTCCATCAGGGTAAAGAAATGCGGGCTGATTTCTGTTTTTTCGTACACGGCCTTGTCATACAAGGCTACCATCAGGTTGTGACAGGCTCGGGCGGCATCGAGAGAATACCTGCCGTACAAAGACGTGTTGTATTCCAGTGCGCGTTTCAGCACCGCAATGGCCTCGTCGTACCGATTCAGTTTCCGGTAGCTGCTGCCCAGGATGATGTCCGCCAGGCAGATCATTTTCCGGGGATCATCATAGGCTTCTTCTGCTGTTTCATTGGCCAGAATGCAGTATTCAATGCTGTTTTCGTAATCGTGGTTCATGTATTTCATTCTGCCTGTGTGATACAGCACCTTTGCCAGGTTTCTCTTTTTACTGGGCATTTGCTGTTCTGTACAGGAGCGTATGTAGCCGATCATATCCTTTGCCATGTCCAGGGCCTGGCTGCGGGTTTCCGGCTGATTGCCCAGCATATAGAAGCGGTTGATCATGGCGCTGCCGTACAGCTCCGGATCGTTTTTTATCATATCGCCGTATTGGCTGTCCAGCTGATCCATCAGTTGCTTTGCGTCTTCAGACGTGCTGTTTTCATCCCGATCGTGCTTCCACAATACCAGGTCCAGCTGAGAGAGGAGGGAAATCCTGGTGTGTCCCCACAGCGCGGCCCGATGGCTGATTTTCTGAACAACTTCTTTATACAGTTCAAAGGCATCGTGCGTGTAAGCCTCCGATTGCAGGGCGTAGAGGAACGCATCGGTCAGCTTCACTTTTCCAAGGCTTCCGTTTTTTTGCACAAAGCGGTATACGGTCAGCAGACTGTCGAAGGATTCGCCTTTACCTCCCCGGTCGATGATCTGCTTGCAATAGGCCAGAATTTCCTGCTTTCCCAGGTTCAGGTCAATGGCATAGCGGCCGCTGAGGGTTTTATCGGTCAGCCAGTCGTAGAGAGATTTGTGAAACAGCGCCACCCGGGTTTCCTTGTCGCCGGGATGGCTGACGGCAAAGGAGCGCATGGCGATGTAGAAATTATTCAGGGCCTCGTCATTGGTGCCGGCTATGTTTTTCAGGATCGTTTCAGAGGGGTTTGCCGTATCAAATCCGCACAGAATGCGCAGCAGGGGCTTTACCTTGTCGTAATCTGCCCGACAGGGGAACAGCCGGTCAAAATACCTTAGATACAACCCGCTGATGCCTTCCGGCAGCATGGAAATATTCTGCACGCTGAGCCCGTGGCTGATGATCTCATCACATACCAGCTCGGCATACAAAAACATCTGATGGCATCTGGGCGCCAGCCCTGCCGCAGCTTTACGGGCCAGTGTGGCCTTCATGCCGGCTTTTGACAGGCGTTTAATGATGTAGCGCTCAATATCCTTGGTGCCGGCTGCCTCCTCCCGGTTCAGGTTGATCACCCGGGGCTTCAATCTTTCCATTGCGGCAAGAATCATGGGTTCCGGCCGGGCGGTGATGAGAAATTTGATGTGGGCGGGCATTTTTTGCAGCATATCTCCGCAGATGAACTGCACAAGCGGGTTGGTTTCGCCGTTTCCTGCTTCATCCAGGGCGTCGATGACCACCACGGTGCTGGTGTTGTGGCCGCCGATGACGGGCATACACAGCATTGTGTCAAACAGATAATCTTCCGTATTTTCCGAAAAGAAGGCAGCGCATTTGCTGTCGGATACAATGTTTTCTTCGTTGACCAGCCCGTCCAGACGGAATTTTTGCAGCAGCTGATAACGGTAATCCGGGTATTTGGTGGCAAAGGTGTAGGCCAGGTAGCGGATGATGCGCTTGACATAATCCTGTGTCACCTTGGTATATTCGCAAAAAACCGCAGCACCGCAGGCAGGATTATAGTGCTGGTAAATGGCGGAAAAATGGCTCTTTCCCGTGCCGGCACCGCCGGTGAGCAGCAATACCCGTTTGTTTGTTGTCCCTTTGGTCCATGCCGTTATCTGCTTTGTGAGCCAATTACGTTTCACATTATTTTTACAGTTGGTATACCGGAATGCTTTACCGTTGAAGTCCGAAGGCTGGAGAATTTTGTAGAGAGTGGTAATTTCCCCCTGGAACTGGTAGTTTTCTTCGCTTTTGATGGATGTGCACAATTGGTCCATCCGCTGTTCAAAATATTCGCCCCACCGGTCGGTGCCGATATATTTTTCCCATTCTGACAGATCCAGCCATTGGTTTCTGGTGACAGTGGTGGGGATCTTCAGCTTCTTTTCGCTTTCCAGAATAATGGTGATCAGCTTTCGGCCCGGCACGCTGATGGAGATGCTCAGTTCATCCAGGCATACGCTCTGGTGCCGGGTGGAATGGGTGTGCAACAGCCCCACGGTCATGCGGGTGCCGTCAATGGCCTGGACGATTTCCCTTCGCCAGTCGTCTTCTGTCTTTATTTTTTCCTGGTCTACCCACAGCCTGAATTCCTGTTTCAGTCTTTCCTTTATTTTGTTCACGATTTTTTTGAGCTTGGGGTCGCGGCCGTAACTGAGGAATAGATCAATCTTTGGTTCTGTCATGATGATAGGCCTCTTTTCTGTTGTATATAGTTCATCATACCACAGGGCGGGATAAAAATCTACCTGTCCGATGAAAGCTGCGGTGTGAACCACATGACAATTGAAGCAGTATTGACGACAAATGAAGCTGATTTTCTTTTCTCTTTAGGCTGAATCTGCTATAATATTCCTGCAGCCGGGAAAGGGCTGCAGGATGCTGAAGAAAACAGAGGGGACAAACATGAGAGCGGATTTGCAGCAATATTGTGAACAGTATATCGTCAACCGGGATGCGGTGAAAAGCACCTTGAAAATGGCCAACGGCTATATGTACCCCGTGTGTGCCAATTTGTTTCTCAGCCGGGGCATGGAAGCCCGGGCGGAAAGGCTGGAGGAATGCAGGGCGGTGCTGAAGGAAAAGACCGGCATCTTTTCCAATTTCAGAAGCCTTTTGCAGGCGCCGGTGATTTGTATGCTGTCCATGACGGAAAACCCGGAAGCGGAGCTGGAAAAGGCCCTTGCCAGCTATGAGCAGATGAAAAAGGAGTTCATGGCCTCCGATTATCTGGTACTGGCAGCACTGCTTTTGCCCGGCGGGGAGGATATGGCACATATAGTGGCACGGGGCAAGGAAATTTACCGCCGGATGCGCAAGGAACATCCCTTCCTGACCTCCTCCGAAGACAGCGTGTATGCCCTGATGATGGCTGCTTCGGAAAAAAGCGATGATGCGCTGATGATGGACATGGAAGAAGGGTATGCGCTGCTCAAACGCCGCTTTGGCGCCGGCAATCCGGTGCAGGCAATATCCCACATGCTGGCGCTGCAGGCGGCAAATCCCCGGCTGAATGCGGGGCGGGTGTGCGAATTGTTTGACGAAATTGAGCGCATTGGCGGCAAGTACGGCAAGTATTATGAGCTGCCCACCCTGGCTGCCCTGGCCATGATGGAAGGAGATTTGCGGCAAGTGGCGGCGGATATTATGGAAGCAGACGCCTTCCTGGCCGGCCAGAAGGGCTATGGGTTCTTCGGCATGGGCAAGAAAATGCGGCTGATGCACGCTGCCATGATTGTTTCCTGCGCCCGGGGCGCCCGCAGCGGTATGGATGCCGCCGTTATCAGCAGCACCCTGGCCATGGTGATTGCCCAGCAGGCGGCTGCTGCGGCCGCCGCAGCCGGGGCCGCCGCTGCGGTTTCTAACTGAATTATCTCCCCCGCCGCTGTGGAGCGGGGGTTTTTCTTTGCCCGGAGAGGAGGAACACAAAAAGATCTTGTGATTCGCTGGACTTTCTATTATAATTATTTGAGAATACGCTCATGAAAGAGGGAATGAATATGAAATGGAATATCGCAAGAAGAATGCTTGCATTGGCCATGGTGCTGGTGATGGTGGTGCCGGTCAACGCATTTGCTGCGGTGTATACCCGCAATATTGCGGAATTTTCCGGTAATATGCCTGCCTCGGAAGCGGCAGCTATGCTGCAAACGCAGCTGCAGTCCGTTGAAGACGGCTATAATACCGGTCGGGAATTTGACGCGACGCTGAAGGAAAAACTTCAACAGGAAATGGCCAAGCGTCAGGCAGGGGAATTGGCCTGCCTGGGGGATGATTTCCTGGCACAGAACCGTCAGGCCGATTATTGCCTGACCGGTGCCGGTTTGAATGCCGCCTGGCAGGATGTGCCCGGGGACTGGTACTGGCGGGGAGCGGAAGAGAACGTGACCGGCTATGGCGTCAATCAGGGCCAGCTGAATTTCAGCATGCTGGCGCCGGAGGATGCAGCCTACCGGAATAAGGTGAACCGGCTGGTGAACAACACCGGCCTGTTCGTTGGCAATAACCTCAAGGGCGACGGCACGGAGCTGATGATCCGGCTGAACGAGCAATCGGCCCTGCTGTCCCTGTCTTCCCAGCCCGATGCTTCTGTGTTCAGCTATGCCGTGGGCGGCCGGGAGAATCCCGGCCTGCTTGTGGGCCTGCTGGGAGAAGATGACACCAGCAATGCAGTGCTGATTCGCTGGGACGAAGAAAAGAACCAGGCCGTATTTGCCGCGCAGTTTGTAACCGTGGGCGACAAGCTGATCATCAACGATCATTTAGCTGCGGCCCAGGTGGATACAAGCGGCGATGTAACCTTTACAGGCGAAGGCGAAGTGAACCTGTTGGTGTGCGAAAACGGCACCGCCACGGGCTATACCCTGGTATCGGAAAACGGGCAGGTAACCCAGCCCGAAGCGCCGGCAGAGAATGAGCCGGCAAAGACCCATACCGACCGGACGGCTTCCTTCCTGCGCCTGTGCGCAGCCATGAGCCTGCTGCAAGGCCAGCCGGGCGGCGCCTGCTCCTTCTGCGGCCGGGCCGGCCAGCATCAACCGGGCCGCTGCGGCATGCATTGCCAGGACGAAGAAGGTATGCATTACGGCTGCCGGTACTGCGACGGTTATCTGTGCGATGGCGACCGGCACGGCACCGGCCTTGGCCAGTGCGGCTATACGAAACAGGAAGTGACCCCGGCCCCCACCCAGATGGTAACGCCGGCACCTACTGTGGCGCCTACGGCCGAACCCACTGCCGAGCCCACTGCCGAGCCCACTGCGGAACCTACGGCTGAACCCACTGCGGAACCTACGGCTGAGCCCACCCCCGCTCCGATTGTCTGTCCCAAATGCCAGGAGGAAGTGGAAACGGAGGAGGCACACCGGTGCCCCAATCCCAATTGCACCGGCTATATCTGCCTGGGTGATCACAGCACGCTGGCCTGCGGGCATTACAATTGCGACGACATGGACCACAGCCCCTGCACCATCTGCGGCAGCGGCTATGCGTGCCAGGGCGGCCACGGCTATAACAGCGGCGAATGCGGCGTGTATGTGTGCGACGGCTGCGGCGCGGAGATCCTGATTACAGAAGACCATAAAACCTCCTGCGGCCACTGGACCTGCGGTGACGATTATGTGGATGCAGATCATGCGGCCTGTCCGGGCTGCGGCCAGGCGCTTTGCAACGGCGCAGATCACAGTCAGCTGGAATGCGGGCATAATGCCTGCCAGGACGGCGAGCATGGGCTTTGTGACAGGTGCCAGGAAGGTTATGTGTGCCAGGGCGGGCATGGCCCCTGCCCCAATCCTGACTGCACCGATTATGTTTGCACCAGCTCCAATCATGTGAAATGCGATGCCTGCGGCGGCTACCTGTGCGATTGGGATAACCACGGCGCCTGTCCCGGCAGCTGCGGAAAGCAATCCTGCGAAGAAGGGCACGGGGAGTGCGAATTCTGCTGGACCCCCCGCTGCGAAGGGGATCATTCCACCTGCAAGCCCAGCTGTACCAGCTGCTACGAAGCGGTGAACGACTATAACGAGCATTTGTGCGAGGTGTGCTGGAATTATACCTGCAGCACCTACAGCCCCTGCATCTGCAATAAGGAAGAATGATACAAAAGCAAAAGAACGCCTGTGAAAACAGGCGTTTTTTTATTCCCGCTTCAGGCGCACCTGCACCTGCACGTCCACCCCGGCGGTTTCGTATTTTTCCCGGAAGTGAAAATCTTCCCACTGCCGGATGGTGAGAAAACGGCGCACCGCAATATCCCCAAACCCCAGGCCGTCGCAGCGGAGGGATTGCAGCTTTTTCACCATATCGGTGATCTCTGTCTGTAATTGCCGGGCAATTTGCTCCGGGTCCGGGGGCAGGTCGGCCACATAGTGCACCTCGCACATCAGCTGGATCCCCAGCGTCATTTCGCTGTTTGCCACATCCACGGTGCGGGTGGCGGGGGCACGCACATACACAGGCAGCGCAAAGCCTTTATCGTCCGTCAGCGTCAGGGACTGGGCATGGCCCCGAAGCAGGTTCACCAGCGCCATTTCATAGCCGGTGAGGGTGCCGCTTACCTTGATGCCGTCGGTGGCGGCAGCGCCGTAGAGCTTCACGGCGTTGACACTGGTGGGGGCAAGCTCCCCGACGTCCACGTTCAGCACGTTTTCTGTGTCCTCTTTTTTCGTTTCCTCCTTGGGCAGAGCCCCCAGGATCAACAGCGGATCCCGCCAGCCATAGCCCATTTCCTGCAGCGTTTGGGAAAGGGTGGTGGTGGGCACAAAGCCCTTGCCGGCGTAATTGAGGATGCTTACCTCAATATACCGGCTCAGGCGGGAGCCCACATAGGGCTTTTGCTCCTCCACAAAGCCCTTGGCGTCCTCTTCGCACACCACCATGATGGCCTGGGTGCGGATGCGGGGCAGGGCGTAGATTTGCTGCAAAAGCAGGGGAAACTGATCGCTCTGCGCCAGCTTTTTGCCGATGACAATCTCCTGCACCTGGCTGAAGTTCAGGCTGCGGGGGGTGGTGGCAAGCAGTAGTTCCGTGGCCCGGGCAAACTGGGGTGCGGAGGCGTGGAGGGTAAGGTAGCCCATCTGGTTGCCGCCCTTTTCCGCCTCTTTGGAGGAGGAGGAATCCTGGCCGCCGGAGGTGTTGCTGGGCACCTTGACGGAAAGGGTGTAATGGCCGTTTTCCTCCATATCCACCCCCATGACGATCACCAGCAGCTGCTCCTCCACCTCACGGCTCATGCAGCCGGAAAGAAAGAGGCAAAGGCAGGCAAGCACCATCAGCGTCCATTTTTTCATGCTGCATTTTCCTCCTTGATGTTTTTGCCGGTTATGGAAAGCAGGAGCAGTGCCAGCACCATCAGCAAGGTGCGAAGCGGCGAAAGCAGGGTGACCAGCTGGTGGGCAAGGTCGGTGGAGAGGGCGGGCAAGGGCACCAGGATCAGCCCGGCCCATCCGCTGACAGGCCTGCCCAGGGCATGGGAAAGTAAATAGCGGCTGCGGCTGAGGGCGCAGGCCAGGCTGATGAGCAGAAGCATCAGCATCAGGCACACCTGACAGGACCAGGAAAGAAGGGAGGGGTTGATGCGCAGGGTGATCATCAGGTGGCTGCCCACGGTGTCCGGCCGGGCCAGGAAATAATAGGGTATGAGCCAGGCGGAAAGCAGGGCGGTGGCAGCTGCGGCGAAAAGGCCCAGCAGCAGCGAACGCAGGTTTTTTCTTTCCTGGGATCGGGTTGCGGCGGAGGAATGGGCATACAGGGGCGTCAGGGCGGCGCTGAGGCAGGAGCACAGCCACCATGCGCCGGAGAATATTTTCATTCCGCCGGAACCGAACAGGGGGAACAGATGTCCCGTTTCGCCCTGGCGGGCTGCCCCCAGCATGCAAAAGGAAAAGCCCACTGCCATGGGCCAGCGCAGAAAATGGGACAGGGTGGGCAGGGCATGGGCGTTCTGGTTGCGCAGGGAGGGCAGCACGCACAGGAGCGATACCAGGGAAATCAGGGCGCTGTTGTAATCGGGCAGCAGCTCCCGCACAATTTCGGTGAAGGCGTACAGGCTCATCTGGGCGTCCAGAAACAGGCACAGGGATAGAAGCCCCTTGGCAAAGCGGCCGCATCTTTTTTCCATCAGGCCGCATTTTCTCCGCAGATGGCAGCTGAGGGCATACCCTGCCCACAGGGGAAGGAAAAGCAGCATTACGCTCATATACCCCGGGGTACTGACGTGGCGGTATAGCATGAAGGCAAAGCCGGCAATCAGCTGGGCATACAGGTGCAGGGCGGAAAGGGTGAACTGGTTTTTCAGTGCGGCTGCCTGGCGCAGGTTCAAAGCGGCCTCCCGGGAATGGACAGCGGTATGGGTGCGCCGGGTGGGTGGTGTGCTCATTTTTCCTCCTTGTCCCAGGCCCGCATGGGGCCTGTGGTCCTTTGCATACGGAAGGCATTGGCCATGTACCCCCGCAGCCGCTGCCGCCAGATGGGCAGGCGCACAATCAAATCCGGATTGGCGGGCCGGGCGGGGGACAGGGGAGAGAGGTAGGGATGGCCAAGGCTTGTCAGCCCGCAGATGCGCACCAGCAGTAAAAACGCGCCCATGATGATGCCGGGATAGCCCGCCAGCCCGGCCAGCACCACCAGCATCAGCTGCATAATGCGGATGGCCATGGTGAGGGGATAGGTGGGCATGGCATAGGTGCCAAGGCCGGAAATGGCCACCACCACAATCAAAAGCGGGCTGAACATATCCGCCTCCACTACGGCCTGGCCCAGGATGATGCCCCCCACAATGGACAGGCTGGCCCCCATGGCCCCAGGCACCCGGGCTCCGGCCTCGTTGATGAGGCTGAAGGCCAGCAGCATCAGCAGCATGGAGGGAAACAGCGTCATGGGCACCTTGGACTGGCTTTCCAATACGCTTGTGAGCAGGGAAAGGCTCATGCCCTCAGGGTGGAAGACGGTCATGGCCACATACACCGCCGGCAAAAACAGGGCAATCAGCATGCCTGCCATGCGAAGCAGCCGCAGAAAGGTGCCGTACTGCCAGCGCATGGAGGTATCGTCCGGGGCGTGGTAGAGGTGAAAGAGCCCTGCGGGCATCGCCAGCGCCGTGGGGGCGTTTTCCATCAGGATCACCACCTGCCCTTCGGAAAGAAAGCTGGCGGCCCGGTCCGGCCGTTCGGTGGTGACGGCCTGGGGCATGAGGGAAAAAGGGTTGTCCTCCAACAATTGCTCCAGCATGCCCAGGGAGGATACATGGTCCACATGGCAGTTGGCAATGCGCCGCTTGATTTCGTCCACGGATTCCATGGGCGCCACGCCGTTTAAATACAGAATACACACCCGGGATGGGGTCTGGTCGCCGATCATCACCGCTTCGCTGATGAGGGCGGGGGTGCGCAGGATTTTGCGGATGAGCACCACGTTGTCCCGCATGGTTTCGCAAAAGCCCTCGTGGGGGCCCATCACCACCGTTTCGTTCACCGGCTGGCCCACGCTTCTTCTGGCATAGCCCTTCACTTCGCCAATCAGTGCGCCCTGCATCCCGTCGCACAATATGGCTGCATCCCCCTGGCAGATGCGCAGCAGCAGCATATCCATCTCCTCCGTCCAGTCCAGGGAGGCAATTTCCAGCACCTGGCCAGACAGGTGATCGGCGATGGATACGTTTTCGGGGAAGGCGGCGACCTGCATGCAGGGGGAGAGAATGAAGTGCTGCAGGCGGGTCAAATCCACCATGCCGTCAATGAACACCACGGCCGCCTTGTGCCCGGCGATGGAAAACTGACGGAACTTCATGTCTTCGTTTTTCTGGATCTGTACCGCATTTTGAATCAGATTCCGGTTATGGTCAAACTGATCGGTCAGCTTCGCTTTTTGCATACCGTCTCCTGCCTTTCTGCCTTTTCAGTATGACCCAAAGCAGGAAAAAATATTTTCTTTTTCCTGTTACAAGAAAGCAAAAGCGGTGTATAATCAAATTGAAAGGAAGGTGGAAAAGCCTATGGAATGCCAAGTGAACGTTAAGGGCGGCGTGCTGCCCCAGGAAGAAATCAATGCGTATATCCAGCGTGCCCGGCAAAAGTTCGGCGCAACGCCCCAGGGAATCGATATTACCGTGGACGGGGAATATGTGGAGCTTTCCTATGACTTTGGCCCTGCCCCCTTCCAGCGCATCCGCCGTATTACCGGGTATCTGGTGGGCACGCTGGACCGTTTCAATAACGCCAAGCGGGCAGAAGAAAAGGACCGTGTAAAGCATACTGTGTAAGGAACCATGCGGGGTTTCACCCCTGCACCAGGGCCGTGCCCTGAACCCATCTGCGGCCAGGGTGGTACCCTGGACCCGACTGCGGAAGTGGTTGGCTGATAGCACAAACAGTTTCCCGCTGCAGCTTGAGGAATACGAAAAAGCCTCCCTTGTGAAAGGGAGGTGGCAGCCGCAGGCTGACGGCGGGATTGCCTGCCGCACGCAGAGACCCGATTGCAAGTGATAATTGTTCCATTGCGGGTGGGAAGCGGCACTGCCGCTCACCCCACGGGCTGGGCGGCGTTCACGCCGCCGGCCGGATGCTTTGCATCCGGGGAAAACGATAAAAAGAAGCGGTGAGAGAATTTATTCTCTCAACCGCTCTTTTTTCGTTTTCATTGTGCCCGTGGGCTTTCTTGTCGTCGTTCCTCAATATTCATGCGGAAGCAAGTTTGTTTTGTAAGGCTGTCCATCGCAGGATGGGTGCAGGGATGATATCCCTGCCGTGGGGGTACAGGGCGCGAGGCTCCTCCTGCTCCGTTATCCTTGCGCTTCGGGATGGTTTTTCTTTTCCTTGCGGGCGGCGATGGCCTTGTCCAGCCAGTCCTTGCCTTCAGTGAAGCGGCAGACGATGTAGGAAACCACATAGTCGCCGGCGGCGTTGATCATGGTAGCGGGGGGGTCCACCAGGTTGCCCAGAGCGATGGCGATGGGGTAAGCAATTTCCATCTGGTCAGGGAAGAAGAGGGTACACAGTACCAATTCGCCCACGCCGCCGCCGCCGGGGATACCGCTCATGGCCACGGAAGAGAAGATGGCAACGATGATGGCCAGGATGGCGTTGCCGGTATCAAAGGGCATACCGAAGAGGCCGAAGAGGAAGGCCACCTTGATGATGGCGCTCATGGAGGAGCCATCCATGTGCATGGTGGCACCCAGAGGAATCACCACGTCAGACACTTCCTTGGAAATACCGGTTTCTTCGGACACTTCCATGTTGGTGGGAATGGTGGCCACGGAGGAGCAGGTGCCAAAGGATACCGCAGCAGGCTTGAACAGATGACGGAACATTTCTTTCACGCCCTGCTTGCCGCCGCCGAAACGGGCATAGATGGGGAAGAAGATGAACATGTAGGCAAAGCACATGACATAGTAAATAATCAGGGTCTTGCTGTAATCGCCGATCAGGTCGGGGCCGTAGGTGGCCACCAGATAGGCAAAGAAGCCAAAGAAAGCAATGGGCGCATAATAGGAAATCAGCTTCACCATCTTCAGGATGCATTCGGTGATATTGGCCAGGCCCTTGGCAACCCCTTCACCCTTTTCACCAGCCATCTGCACACCAAAGCCAAACAGCACCGCAAACACAATCAGGGGCAGCATGGCACGGCGGGAAAGCAGCTCCACAAAGTCCGGCTTGGTAAAGAAGTTGATCACCATATCGGCAAAGCCCAGGGTTTCGGCCACTTCACCGGCCTCTACCGTATAAGTGGAAGAAACCAAACCGCCGGGAACCAGCAGCGTCACCACATACATCAGCACAGCAGCAATACCGGCCGTTACCATAAACGTGACAACGGTGGTGCCCATCACCCTGCCGGCCCGTCTGGCGCTTTTCATGTTGGCAATGGCGGAAGAGATGGAGCAGAACACCATGGGCACCACTACGCAGAACATCAGGTTGATAAACAGCGTGCCCAAAGGCTCCAGCACCGTGGCACCGGGCCATACGGCGCCTACCACGCAGCCGCCCACGATGGCCACCAGCATACTGAGGATAAACCAGTAGTTTTTCAGGAACTTCTTCATTCCGTCCACCTCATTTTTGTATTTTTCGTTACCTGTATTATAACATTGCTTTTTTTCTCTAAATAGGGTATAATATGCATAAAATATTGCAAAACCTGCTTTTTATGGTGATGATATGAACGAAAGTGTATCCCGGGGCTATCTGCATGAAAACTACCGGCTGTTCCATTCCACGGACAAGCGGGATGCGGACTTTGACGCCCACAGCCATGATTTTCACAAAATGGTGTTCTGCCTGCAGGGGGGCGTGACCTATATCATGGAGGGTAACAGCTATGCGCTGCAGCCCTGGGATATCCTGCTGATTCCGGAGCACCAGATTCACCGGTCCATCCTCCATGGGGATACGGTGTATGAGCGGATGATATTGTGGGTGCAGGACAGCTATCTGAAAAGCTTCGGGGAGGAAACGCTGTGGTTTCCCTTCTCCCAGCGGCCGGACAAGCCGGCTTTGTACCGTCCTGCGCCCCACCGGCGTGCCCTGCTGGTGGACAAGCTGGTGGAGATGGAGCGGTGCCAGAAGGCAGCGTTTCCGGGGCATGGGCTGATGCAGGATACCTATCTTTTGCAGTTTCTGGTGGAATTGGCTTCCCAGCTGCGGCGCAACCAGGAAATGCCCCAGAGCGCCGTGCGCACCGACCCCAAGATCCACGAGATCCTGGGCCATATCAACCAGAACCTGAAGGAGACGCTGACGGTGGAAAGCCTGGCCCGGCAGTTTTTCATCAGCCCCTCCCACCTGATGCACTCTTTCAAGGCCCACACCGGCTGCAGCGTGCACCAGTACATTCTGCAAAAGCGGCTTACCCATGCCTTTGAGCATATCCGGGCAGGGGAGGGCGTGGGGAACGCTGCGCTGCAGGCAGGGTTTGGGGATTACAGCGCATTTTTGAAGGCTTTCCGCAAGCAATACGGCTGCAGTCCCCGGGAAATCAAATGAAAAAACCGTCTCCGTTTATTGTGTACGGAGACGGTATTATTTATTATGCGGTCAGCGTTTTTTCCTGTCGCCCAGGAAACGGCTGTATTCCTGCCAGCCTTCCAATGTCATGCAGCAGCCCCGGGCTCCGCATTCCTGAGCATCTTCCGCCAGGCGGCAGTCGATTTTCAGGGAAATCTGGATGGCTTCGCACAGGCCGGAAAGCAGGGCGCCGCCGCCGGTGAGCACGATGCCGGATTCGGAAATATCGCTTACCAGCTCGGCGGGGGTGTGTTCCAATACGCCGTGGATGGCTTCCAGCAGGCTTTGCAGGGGGCCGGCCATGGCCTCGGTGATCTCGTCGCTGGTGATGTGCATCAGCTTGGGCAGGCCGGTGAGCAGGCTGCGGCCGGTCACTTCCATATAAAACTGTTCGTTCCTGGCGATGGCGGAGCCGATGGTGATTTTCAGGTCCTCCGCCGTAATGGGGCCCACCAGGAAATTGTGCTTGCGGCGCAGGTATTTGATGATGGCGTCGTCAAAGGCGTCGCCGCCCAGCTTCACGTTTTCCCGCACCACCATGCGGCCCATGGAAATAACGGCAATTTCCGTCACGCCGCCGCCGATATCCACAATCATCTGGCCGGAGGCGTCGCCGATGGGCAGGCCGGCACCCAGGGCAGCGGCAATGGGCCGTTCCATCAGGAAGGTGCGCCGGGCGCCTGCTTCAAACAGGGCGGAAATCAGCTGGTGCCGTTCCGCTTCGTTCACGCCGTTTGGCACGGAAAGCAGCACCCGGGGGCCGCCGATGAGGTGCTTGCCCACCACCTTGGTCACAAAAAAGCGCAGCATGGCGCTTGCCAGGTCAAAATCGGCAATCATGCCCTCTGCCAGGGGACGCATCACCTGAATATTGCCGGGGGCGCGCCCCAGCATGCGGTGGGCGTCTTCCCCCACTGCCAGCACGTTCCGGGTGTCCCGGTCGATGGCGATAACGGCAGGCTCGTTCAGCACGCTGCCCTTGCCCTTGCCGTGAATGACGACGCTGGATGTGCCCAGATCGACGCCGATGTCCAGAACCGTTGCCATGAAAAGAATCTCCTCTTGCTTGGAAAGATTTTGAAGGGATATTCGACAAAAAGACGAAAACTCCTCTATTTTGGAACAAAAATGGGAGTGAAACGCCACTTTTTTTCAAAAGACGGCATTTTTCTTTCCTGCAAACGCCACTTTGGATGAAAAATGAACCCTGTGAACGCCTGCGAGGATACTATACCACTTTTTTTCTTTCTTGGCAAGTATAGCCGGGAGGTGGAGGGTGTATCTTGCGGTTTTTCCCGGAATGCGATACAATGAAGAAAAGAAAAACGGGGAAGGGAGATAAGAAAAATGCAGTTTACCAAGGCACAGCAGGCGGCCATTGACGCAAGAAACCGGGATGTTTTGGTCAGCGCCGCTGCAGGCTCGGGCAAAACGGCGGTGCTGGTGGAGCGGGTGATCTCCCTTCTGAAGGAAGGCCGGCGCATTGACCGGATGCTGATTGTGACCTTCACCCGTGCCGCTGCCGGGGAAATGCGGGAGCGTATCGCCGCCAGGCTGGAGGAAATGGAGGGTGACGCCCATCTGCACCGGCAGCAGCTGCTGCTGCCCCGGGCTTCCATCTGCACGCTGCACGTATTTTGCTACGGCCTTTTGCGGGAGCATTTTGAGGCCGTGGGCATTGACCCCATGAGCCGCATTGCCGACCAGGATAAACTGGACGCCCTGCACAAGCGGGCGGTGGACAAGGTGATGGAGGAAATGTATGCCGCTCCCTCCCCGGACGAAATGCGGCTGATTGACGAATTTGAAGATAATCAGATAGAAGAAATGCTTTCCCAGACGGAGCGGTTCCTGCTGGCCCAGGCAGACCCCGCGGGCTGGATGGAAAAGGCGGCGGCTGAGGAAGAAAACACCCTGCCAAGATGGAAGGAAATGCTGTATGCCCTGGCCCTGTCCCACCTGGAGGGGGCGGCGGAGCATATGCAAGCCATGCTGCGGATGGCAGATCTGCCCGGCTTTCCGGAGCGGTATCTGAAAACCCTGGAACTGGACGCCCAATTGACGGAGGAATTATGCCTGTCGGCCCGGCAGGGGAATCTTTCCGGCGGGGATACCCAGTTTCCCCGGCTCAGCAGCAAGAAGGCCGCCCCGGAAGAGGATGCGGAGCTTACCTCCCGCTACCGGGACGCCCGGGAGGAATGGAAAGGGCTTGTCAATGCGGCCAGAAAACTGCTGCCCCGGGAGGAAGAAACGGCACAGCAGGATATCCTGCACACCTTGCCCTCCCTGCGGGCTTTATTTGACCTGACGCAAAAAGTGATGGACACTTTCTTCCAATTAAAACAGCAGCGCAATTACCTGGATTACAGCGACCTGGAGCACCTTACCCTGAAAGCATTGCAGCAGGAGGGGGTGCGGCAGGATGTGGCCGGGCGGTTTGACGCGCTGTTTGTGGACGAATACCAGGATGTATCCGGCATTCAGGAGGCCATCCTTCTGGCGCTGCATCAGGAAAATATGATGTTCATGGTGGGGGACGTGAAGCAGTCCATTTACCGCTTCCGCCTGGCGGACCCCACCTTGTTCCTGCATAAATACAATACCTTTTCAGAAGAAGAAAACGCCCCCTGCCGTAAGATCATCTTCCAGCAGAATTTCCGCTCCGACGATAATGTGCTGGCAGCGGTGAACCAGGTGTTTTCCCATGCCATGCGGGAAAAGGAAACGGAAATTGAATACGACAAGGCCGCCATGCTCTACCCCGGCGGCAACAAGCGCCCCGGCGCTCCGGTGGAGATTGTGTTGCTCCACGGGTCCGGGGAGGAAGAAGGCAGCGGGGAGCTGACCAAGGCTTATCGCTATGAAGCGGCGCTGGTGGCAAAGCGCATCCGGGAAATGCTGCACACGGTGCAGGTGCATGATAAGAATGGCCTGCGCCCCCTGCGGTATCGGGATATTGCCCTGCTCATCCGCAATGCCTCCGGCCGGGCGCCCTATATTGCCAGGGTGCTGCAGGGGGAAGGAATTCCCGTCTATTCCGACGCCGACGCCCAGTTTTTTGACCTGCCGGAAGTGGTGGATATGCTGAATCTGATGCGGGTGGTGGATAACCCCTTGCAGGATATTCCCCTCATCAGCGCTCTGCGCTGCCCCTGTTTTGGCTTTGAGGAGGAAGAACTGGCCCGTATCCGGCTGGTGGATCAGTCTCCCCGCACGCCCTTCCATCAGGCCTTTTTGCAGCTGCTGGAAAAGGAAGGCGTATTGGGGGATAAAGCAAGAAAAGCCTGGAAGCAATTGAGCGACTGGCGGTTCTTGTCGGTGAATCTGCCGCTGGAGAGGCTGCTGTGGCGGATGCTGGAGGATTCCGGGCTGTATATGCGGGCCGGCGCCATGGAGGACGGCGAGCTTCGCCAGGCCAATTTGCGGCTGCTGGTGGAAAGGGCCCAGGGGGAAGCGGCGGCGGAAGGCCTTTCCGCATTCCTGCGTGAAACGGGCAAAATCCGCAGCGGCGATGATATGAAAACCGCAAAAACATTGGGCGAAAACGAGGATGTGGTGCGCATCCTGACCATGCACAAATCCAAAGGGCTGCAGTTTCCGGTGGTGTTCTTGCTGGAGACGGCCCGGGATTTCAACCGGGACCGGGAAAACACCCTGCGGCTGCATATGCGGCATGGGGCGGCGCTGAAATATGTGGACGCCCAGAACCGCATTACCAGGGATACCTCTGCCCAGGCGGCCCTCAAGGGCATGGAGGACAGGGAAAAGCGGGCGGAGGAAGCCCGGCTTTTGTACGTGGCCATGACCCGGGCGGAGGAGCGGCTGATCATTGTGGGCGCACCCAAGCATCTGGAAAAGGCCATGGCCCGCTGGTGCCGCCCGGCCACGGCCTATGCCGCCGGCCATGCCGGCTGTATGCTGGACTGGATTATGGAAAGCCTGGAAGGGGGCAGGGAAGGCCAGTTTGAAGCGGAAAACGGCAGCATCTGGCGGCTCACCCTGGAGGAGGCGGACGAGAACGCCTTTGCCCCCCGGCAGAAGATGGCCCCGCCGCCCCTGGCCCAGGAAGCGCCTTCAGAGATGACCCTGCAGCGCATGGAGCGCAGGGAGGAAATGGGGGGGACGCTGAAAACATCCGTTTCCGCCGTGGTGAAGGAAATCCGCCTTTCGGAAGACGACTGGGAATCCCCGGCGGACAAGCGCATCATGCAGGAGGAAAGCCCCCTGCCCTCCTTTATTGCCCAGGCAGAAATGACTCCGGCGGCCCGGGGCACCGTGACCCACCGGGTGCTGGGGCTGATGGATTTGAGCCTTGTGCGGCAGGGAATGTACGTAAAAGCGCTGGATGAACTGGAAGAAAAGCGGCTGCTGACCAAGGAAGAAAGGCAGTATGTGCACATCCGCTGGCTGAAGGGCTTTTTTGAAAGCGATCTGGGCCGCCGGATGCTTTCTTCCCCCCGGCTGCACCGGGAATGGGCCTTTAACCTGGCAGGCGAAGGGGGCACCCTCATCCAGGGCGTGATTGACCTGTGCTTCCTGGAAGGGGAGGAATGGGTGCTGCTGGACTACAAGACGGACAAGGCGGAGGATGAAGAAATTTTGTCCCGCTATTTGCTGCAGATGCAGTGGTACAAAAAGGCATTGGAAAAGATAACCGGCCGGAAGGTGAAGGAAACCTGGCTGTTTGCCCTGCGCAGCGGCCACGGCCTGAAGGTGGAATGAAGATGAAAGACAGGGTGACCCTGGGCGTTTTACAGGAAGCGGATATGGAAGGATTGCGGGCGCTGGTGGTGAACGAAGAAATCAAGAAAACCTATATGCTGCCGGACCTGGACACCTTTCAGGCCCAGGAAAAGCTGTGCCGCAGGCTGCAGAATATGTCCCTGGACGAAGCGCATTTTGTGCGGGGCATTTACCTGGATGGCCAGCTGGCTGGGTTTTTGAACGACGTGGAAATGAAGGACGGCTGCGTGGAGGTGGGGTATGTGGTGCATCCCGGGCTGTGGAATAAGGGGATTGCCACCTGTGCGCTGCGCCTGGCCATCGGGCAGCTGACGGAAAAGGGCTTCCATACCGTCCGGGCGGGGCATTTTGAAATGAACGCTGCCTCCGGCCGGGTGATGGAAAAGGCGGGCATGAAAAAAATCCCCGATACCGATACGGTGGAATACCGGGGAAAGACCCATCTGTGCATTTATTATGAGATGAAAGCGTAAGAAAAACGCTGAAGGGCGAAATGCCTTTCAGCGTTTTTTGTTTATTGCTGCGCTGCGGCCATGGCCAGGGTCAATTGGCTCATGGCGTTCACCAGCGCATCCTGGCTGGGATTGGAATAAATGACGGCGGAGAGGTTATTGATGGCCTCCACCAGTGCATTGTAGGCCCAGTGGCTGGGGGAGAGGGTGGAAAGCAGGCTGTTTGCCTGGTTCAGAAGGCGCTGGGCGTCCGGAAGCAGGGTATTTTGGGTGATGTATTCCTGATAGGAGGATCCGGATGCGTGGTAGGGGCAGGTGCGCTGCTGAATGATCTGGGCGTTGTAGTTGGCATCGGATGTGAGGCGGAGGGTGGCGTATTCGCCCAGGTAATCGCTGAGCACATCCTGGTATTCGGTGCCGATGAAATCGTACAGGGGATGGCCCTGGGGCAGGAGCACAACGCCCTTATTGGAAACAGAGGGGCAGTAGGAGCTGGCCAGCATGCCGCTTTCGTTGCACACGGACAGGGTGTAGTGCATCTGGCAGGAGGTGGTGGGCACGGTATCCCGGGGCCAGTAATCGGTGACGGTGCCGTAGCCCATCACATCGCTGCGGCAGGCTTCGGTGGCCAGCTGGCCGCTGACACAGCAGGTGGTCACCTTCGTCAGCCCGTAATCGGAGGCGGAGCCTTCCATGATGTCCCGGTTCCCCAGACCCTGATGGATGGGCTGCATGAAGGCTTTCCACAGCTTGGCGGCGCTGTTGCCGCCGGTGGTCTTGGAGGAAAGGGCCTTGTAATTGTCATGGCCAATCCACACAGAAGCGCAGTACCAGCCGGTCATGCCGGTGAAGAAAACGCCCTTCTGGTCAGAGTTGGTGCCGGTTTTGCCCGCCACCGTCTGGCCGGAAATCTTGGCGGCGGTGCCGGTGCCCTTGGAGATGACATCCTTTAGGATATCCACCGTCAGCCAGGCTGTGGAGGCCTTGAACACCTGACGACGCACCTGGTTGGCGTGGGAATCGTAGATGATGTTCTGGTCGCTGTCGGCAATGCCAAGGAAGGTGATGGGGCTTTGGTACACGCCGCCGTTGGCCAGCACACCGAAAGCCACCGTCATATCGATGGGGGTGATGCCGGAAGAGCCCAGGGCCAGGCCGAAGGGGGTTTTGTTGATGTTATCCGGGTTCGCCCCCAATTGCAGAAGGAAATCATAGCTTCTTTCCACGCCCACAAAGTGCATCAGGGCGTAGGCAGCGGCGGTATTGTCGGATTTGGTGAGGGCGGTGCGCAGCGTTTCCGGCCCCCGGTAGGAGGAGCCGCCGTAATTCTGGGGCCAGGAATCCCGGCCGGCGGACCCTGTCCAGCCCCGGATGGGCAGGGGCATGTTGTTCAGGATGGTACCGGCGCCGGCGCCCAGCTCAATGGCGGGGGCATATACGGCAATGGGCTTGATGGCAGAGCCCACGGGCATATTCATGTCCGCAGCCCGGTTGAGGGACTTGCGGGTGGTGGGCAGGTTGCGGCTGCCCACGATGGCCTTCAGCTCGCCCGTGCGCCAGTCCAGCACCACCGCGGCAGCCTGGGGCTGGATCACTTCATCGTAGGTGCCGTCGGCGTTGCGGGAACGATAGATTTTATCGGAGGGGTCCCGCAGGGCGGGGTAATCGCTGTAATTGGCCAGGGTTTCTTCCACGGTTTTCTGGATGTCGGTATCCAGGGCCAGGTACACATGGTAGCCGCCGGTGCGCAGTTCGTTTTCCATTTTGTTGCGGTTGGCGGAGGTGTTTTCCAGGCCGTTTAAGGCAAGCAAGGTCTGCACCACGTCCCGCACCGCATATTCCACGTAGTGGGGGTAGGGGTAGAGGGCGGTGCTTTCCGGGGATTTTTCCAGCACATGGGCGCTTTCGGGGTTCATGGCGGCTTCGTACTGCTCCCGGGTGATGAACTGGTTTTCGTACATACACCGCAGCACATAATTGGTGCGCTCGTTGGTGATGGCGGCGTAATCGGTGGTTTCGCTCTGGCGGGTGTAGAAATTGCGGCGGGGATTATAGTAGTAGGGATTGGTGGTCATGCCTGCCAGCATGGCGCATTCCCGGATGGTCAGGTCGTTCAGGTTTTCTTTTCCGAAATAGCCGTTGGCGGCCACCTTCACGCCGTAATAATCTTCGCCAAGGTATATGGTGTTCAGGTAGGCTTCCAGGATCTGGTCCTTGGTGTAGCGGGTTTCCAGCTGCATGGCCAGGTACGCTTCCTGGATTTTGCGTTTATAGGATTGCTCGGAGGAGAGCAGGGTATTTTTGATCAATTGCTGGGTGATGGTGGAGCCGCCCTGGTTGGAGCCGGTGGTGAAGTTGGTGACGAAGGCACCCACAATGCGCTTTACGTCCACGCCGCTGTGGGTATAGAAGCGGGCGTCCTCCACCGCCACAAAGGCGTACTGCAGGTAACTGGGCATGGTGTTGATGGACACCATGATGCGGTTTTCCGTGCCCCGGTAATCGGTGATGAGGTTGCCGTCGGCATCGTAGATGAAGGAGGTCTGTGCCTGGTCGTCAATGGCGGCCAGGTCCAGGCTGGGAGCGGAATCCATATACGCCTTGGCCACGCCCACCACCGCGCCCACGCCGGCAAGGCCGAGCAGCAGGATGAACAACACCAGCATCCTGACGGCGTTGACGATCACGCCCAATATAAAGGAAGGCTTGCGGGTGCGGGGCTTGAAGATGGTGCGCTTTTTGGGCGCTTCTTCTTCCTGTTCGGGCTCATTGGCCCAGGTGGAGGCATAAGCATTTTCCGGGCCGGGATAAAATTCCTCAGGGGGATAGAAAGCCCCTTCCTCTTGTGCACCGCTTTCTTCCGGCGCAGCATAAGGGGGCTGCAGGTAATCTTCGTTGGGGTTCAAAGGCGTTCTGTCCACGGTGCACCTCCTGTTCCGGGAAAAATGACGTGCCTTCATTATACCATGTTTTGTCCACAAAGTACAGGGCACAAACATAAACGCAAAAACGGGCTGTTTTCATCCCCGGCAACGGAAAGAATGAGAAAAAATGCAAAAGCAGATGGAAAATATGGTTGATTACACGCCGAATGCACGTTAAAAGTACACAAAAAAACCAATCCAAAGTATGCAAATACAAAAAAAATACAATTTTGGTAAAAAATATGTTTTGCATCATGGGGGATGTATGGTATAATAATCTCCGCAATTGACCTGTTTGGGAAACAGGTTAAATAAAAATCAGAAAGGAACATGAATCATGAAGAAGACTCTGGCTATGATCCTGGCCCTGGTCCTCGCGCTGACTTCCGTGTCTTTCGCTTTTGCTGAAGACTTCGACGTGGAAGCCTACGGCGCCACCTCCACCGAGCTCTACAACAAGATCCTCGGCGAATTCTACACCACCTATATGGCTGGCCGTGACGAAGTGGAAAACCTGTCCCTGCGTTACGCCCTGATGGCTATTGCCGAAGCCAAGCTGATGGCTTCCGCCGTAATGTATCCCACCACTTCCCAGGGTGGTAACTACGCCATCAGCCGTATTGCTCCCTATACCATTTCTCCCGCTCTGTGGGGTCTGGATTCTTCCCGTTATCATCAGGCTCTGATCGTGAACGAAGATCCTATCACCACCGCCGAACGCGACGAAATGAAAGCCAAGTATGCCGAACTGAAGGGCACCGGCACCTATGAAGCCTGGGCCAAGCAGTATCTGGCTGACAAGGGCTACACCCTGAACACCGAATATGCTCTGGGTTACTCCTCTGACCCCAAGACCTGGGACGTGCTGGCCACCTCCCGTGCTGCTGACAGCGAAGCTATCTGCAACACCTTCGACGGTCTGGTGGAATACGACGTTGAAAACGTGATGCAGCCCGCCCTGGCCACCGAATGGTCTGTGGACGAAACCGGCACCGTGTACACCTTCAAGCTCCGTGAAGGCGTCATCTGGGTTGACTCCCAGGGCCGTAAGGTTGACGACGTGACCGCTGACGACTTTGTCGCCGGTATGAACCACATGCTGGACGCCATGGGCGGCCTGGAATACCTGGTTGGCAATCAGGGCGGTTGCGCCATCGTGAACGCCCAGGCTTACATCGACGGCGAAATCTCCGACTTCAGCGAAGTTGGCGTGAAGGCTGTTGACGAATACACCGTGCAGTACACTCTGGAAGCTCCCGCTCCCTACTTCCTGACCATGCTGGGCTATTCCGTGTTCGCTCCCATGAGCCGTGAATACTTCGTGTCCCAGGGCGGCGGCTTCGGCGAAGAATATGCTCCCGATTCCGAAACCTACCTGTATGGTAAGGATCCTTCCCACATCGCTTACTGCGGTCCCTACCTGGTCACCAACCTGACCCCCGAAAACACCATCGTTTTCACCGCCAGCGAATCCTACTGGAACAAGGACGCCATCAACATCAAGACCATCACCTGGAAGTACAACGATGGTTCCGATGCTCTGAAGGCCTACAACGACATGAAGGCTAACGTCATCGCCGGCGCCGGCCTGAACTCCAACGCTGTGGAAGTTGCCAAGCAGGACGGCTGGTTCGACAAGTATCAGTATGTGTCCTCCACCAACGCCACCTCCTACATGGGCTTCATGAACATCTACCGCACCGCCATGGCCAACACCAACGACGGTAAGGTTGCCTCCACCCAGACTGCCGATGACGCCGCCCGCACCATGAAGGCCATGCAGAATGTGCACTTCCGTCGTGCTGTGGCTATGTCCATCGACCGCGCCACCCAGAACGCTCAGTCCGTTGGCGAAGAACTGAAGAACGCTGCTCTGATCAACTCCTACACCCCCGGCAACTTTGTGTACCTGACTGAAGATGTGACCGTCGCCATCAACGGCGTGGAAACCACCTTCCCCGCCGGCACCTTCTACGGCGCCGTGATGCAGGCTCAGCTGGATGCCGACCAGGTGCCCCTGAAGGTTTGGGATCCCACTCTGGAAGGCGGCATGGGTGCTTCCTTCGGCTACGACGGTTGGTACAACCCCGAAGCTGCCAAGGCTGAACTGGATCTGGCTATCGCCGAACTGGCTGCCGAAGGCGTGGAAATCAGCGCTGAAAAGCCCATCTACCTGGATCTGCCCTACTACTCCGCTTCCACCACTTACACCAACAAGGCTGAAGTGTGCCGTGCTTCTATCGAAGAAGTGCTGGGCGGCGCTGTGGTGCTGAACAAGGTTGCTTGCGAAACCACCGCTGAATGGTACTATGCTGGCTACTACACCAACTATGGTTATGAAGCCAACTATGACATCTACGATCTGTCTGGTTGGGGCCCCGACTACGGCGATCCCCAGACTTATCTGGATACCTTCCTGCCCGACTATGCCGGCTACATGATCAAGTGCATCGGTATCTTCTAATATCGAAAAACTGATCGTTAAACGGTCTAAAAAAATCAGCGATACGGGAGCGGCTTTATGCCGCCCCCGTATCGTACTAATCGAGAGATGAGATTATGACGAAATATCTGATTAAGCGTATTCTGCACAGTTTGGTCTCTGTGGTGATCGTTGTCGGCATCGTAATGCTGCTGATTTATTCCGCATTGGACCGACAGCTGATTTTTGCCATGGACCCTACTTATAAGCAGTTGGGCAATAATCAGAAAGAAGTATATATGTACCGCATGTGGGAGGAATACGGCTATCTGGACTATGTGCCCTATGCCGACTACATGAACGAATTGCTGAAAAACGGCGAAATTGATGAGGCCACTCATAAGGACGCTGTGAAGTTCGGCAAGAAGGTAGAAAATGATACTGAGCTGCAGGCTCAGTATGTGAAGCAATTCACCGACCACTATGAAGCCCAGGGCTACAAAGTGGTTCGTTTGCCTGCAAAAATGCAGAGCCCGAAAAAGTACGTTTCCGGCGGACAGCAGCAGCTGTTTGCCTACAAGGATAAGCCCCTCCTGGGCCGCCTGTGGAATTATTTCACCGGCATCATTAGCGTTGACAATATTCACTATGTGCAGGAAGACATTGAAAACCGCGGCCTGACCTTCACCTGGAATGACCCGGTTTACGGCGGCGAAAAGTTCTCTCCCGCCATCATCGGCAATGGCACCCGGCACAAGTATTTGCTATATTTCTCCGATTCCTTCCCCTTCATCCATCAGAACCTGGTGCAGATCAATCTGGGCAAATCCTACGCCGTGAACCTGGGTGTGGATGTGTTTGAAACCATGATCGCCCCCCAGGGCTCCTATGTGTTGTCCTCTGTCACCTATCCCACCGGCCTTACGGAAGAGAGTGCGGACGATCTGCACACTGCCGTGTACATCGCCGGCAGCCGGGAAGCAAGCCTGGTAAACAAGGACCGCTTCCTGGACGACTACACCTCCACCTCCACCGTGAAGAACGCCAAGTCCAAGGTGGGCTTCTCCTTTGTGATCGGCATCATTTCCTCCATCATGGCCTATGCCCTGGGCGTGCCGCTGGGCATTATGATGGCCCGCAAGAAGGATAAGCTGGTGGATAAGCTGGGCACCTTCTACATCATCTTCATCATCGCCGTGCCCTCCCTGGCCTATATCTTCCTGTTCAAGGCCATCGGCGGCGCCTTCGGCCTGCCCACCACCTTCGACATCGACAAGGGCAGCTGGCTGATGTACATCCTGCCCATCGTGTCCCTGGCGCTGCCCTCTGTGGCCAACCTGATGAAGTGGCTGCGCCGCTACATGATCGACCAGATGAACAGCGATTATGTGAAGTTTGCCCGCAGCGGCGGTCTTTCCGAAAACGAAATTTTCCGCAAGCACATCCTCAAGAACGCCATCATCCCCATGGTGCATGGTATGCCCGGTACGGTGCTGTACTCCCTCACCGGTGCCATCATCACCGAACGCGTGTATGTGGTGCCCGGCGCCGGCAACCTGCTGACCAAGGCCATCAACATGTACGACAACGGCGTTATCGTGGGTATGACCTTGTTCTATGCTCTCCTTTCCATCACCAGCCTCATCCTGGGCGATATCCTGATGTCTCTGGTTGACCCGAGAATCTCCTTTACATCGAAAGCAAGGTAATGTGATATGAATAACGAACTGATGAAATTCGATGAACTGAATATGTCGGAAGAGGAGCTCTTTTCCCGGGTGGACCATAACGACCTGGAATCGGAAAAGATCACGGCTCCCCGGTATTCCTACTGGCGCAGTGTGTTCCGTGTGTTCTTCAAAAAGAAGATCAACATCATCATCCTGAGCCTGTTTGCGCTGCTGCTGGTGTTCACCTTTGTGTACCCCGCCCTGGTGCCCTATGATCAGTTTGAATATCTGATGGACCCCACCGGCAAGCATCTCAGCCCTGCCGCCGCCATCGAAAAGTATGGGTTTAACCTCAAATGGATCTTCGGCGCCGGCAAATCTGGCGAACCCACCTTTGACGCCGTGTGGAACGGCGCCAAGATTTCCATCTCCATGGACTTCATCTGCGCCCTGATCAACATGACGGTTGGTATCATCCTGGGCGCTGTGTGGGGCTTCTCCAAGAAAGTGGACATGGTGATGACCCAGGTGTACAACATCATCGGCAACGTGCCCTACATCCTGTTCATCTCCGTATTGGTGCTGATTTTCTCCGCCGGTTTCTGGACGATGGTATTCGCCCTGACCATTACCGGCTGGCTTGGCATTGCCTACTTTATCCGCACCCAGGTGATCATCATCCGTGACCGGGAATACAACATGGCTTCCCGGTGCCTGGGCACGCCCATCCTGCGCATTGCCATGAAGAATATCCTGCCCTTCATGACCTCCGTTATCGTAACCCTGGCCGCCACGGAAATTCCTTCCTACATCAGCTACGAAGTGTTCCTTTCCTACATCGGCATGGGTATGGCGGATATGTCCCTGGGTAAGCTCATCTACGAAGCGGAAAATGCCATGCTCACCCCCGGCTGGCAGTTTGAATTCTGGACGCCCGTTGCGGTGGCTTCCATTATCACGGTGGTTTTGTATGTGGTCGGCCAGAACCTGGGCGACGCATCTGACCCCAGAACCCATATGTGAGGTGCAGTGAAATGGAAGATAGAAAAGTATTGCTTTCCGTAAAGGACCTGGTGGTCAAGTTCAATGTGCGCGGCCGTATCCTGACGGCCATCCGCGGCATTTCCCTGGACATCCAGGAAAACGAATCCATCGCCATCGTGGGCGAGTCCGGTTCCGGTAAATCCGTGTTCACAAAAACCTTCGCCGGTATGCTGGACAGCAACGGCTTCATTGACAACGGCGATATCATCTTCAACGATGATGAGCTGGTGGATACTGTGGTGAACATGAACAAGGCTGCCTGGAGCAAGGTGGCCCAGATTGAAAACAAGCTGAACGATTATGCTGCTTTTGAAGCCGGCGCCGAAATCTATAACGCCCTGCAGGCCCTGAAGGAAGAAAAGGCCAGCCGCAGCCAGCTTTCCGCCGAGGAAGAAAAGCAGCTGGACGATACCATCAGCGAACTGGTTTTCCAGCGGACGGAAGCCTTCAACCTGAAGCAGACCTTCGATCCCTCCTCTGAAAAGGACAAGATCAAGGAAACGGCCCGGCAGATTGCCGAATTTGACGAAAAGATCAAGCAGCTGCAAAAGGGCAAGCAGGACCGCATCGCCCAGCGGAAAAAGGATGCGGTGGCGGATACTGCTTACCTGAAGGAATATGAAGAAAAGAAGGCGGCCCTGAAGGAACAGTATGCCCAGGAAACCGCCAAGCCCATTTCCGACGCCCAGAAAAAGCGCAACACCATCCTGGCCAACGAAATTTACCTGTCTGTGGGCCGGTATTCCACGGTGAAGCGCAATAAGTGCATCAACGGCCTGCTGGAAGAAATGAAGAAGGCTATGAAGCAGGGCAAGGACCTGACCAATGACGATGTGCTCAACGCCCTGTTTGACAAGGTGACCTTCCGGGTGAAGTATTCCGACAAGACGGAAGAAAAGCTCCACGGCCAGTGTGTTATCAACCTGGCCAAGCTCAAGGACGGCAACGACTGGACCCAGGTGCGCGGCAAGAAGATTGCCACCGTTTTCCAGGACCCCATGACCAGCCTGAACCCCATCATCACCATCGGCAAGCAGATCACTTCCATCATCATCAAGCATCAGCATTGCTCTGAAGTGGAAGCCCGGGGCCGTGCGCTGGAGTTGATGCAGAAGGTGGGTATCCCCAACCCCGAAAAGCGGTTTGACGATTATCCCTTCCAGTATTCCGGCGGTATGCGTCAGCGCATTGTTATTGCCATTGCCCTGTCCTGCCAGCCCAAGATCCTCATCTGCGACGAACCCACCACCGCCCTGGACGTGACCATCCAGGCCCAGATTCTCAAGCTTCTGAAGGATCTGCAGAAGGAATTCAACTACACCATCGTCTTCATCACCCATGACCTTGGCGTGGTGGCCAACGTGGCCGACCGCGTGGCGGTGATGTACGCCGGCCAGATTGTGGAAGTGGGCAAGGTGGACGAAGTGTTCTTCGATCCCCGCCATCCCTATACCTGGGCGCTGCTTTCCTCTCTGCCCCAGCTGGCCCAGAAGAATACCAAGCTCTATTCCATTACCGGCACCCCGCCCTCTTTGTACAATAAGATTGTGGGCGATCCCTTTGCGCCCCGCAATCCCTATTGCATGAAGATTGATACGCTGCTGGATCCGCCCATGTTCCAGGTGACGGACACCCATTATGCCAAGACCTGGCTGCTGGACCCCCGTTCTCCCAAGGTGGAAAAGCCGGAAGCCATCCATAATATCCATGAAAAGCTGATGGAAGCTTTCAATATCTGACAGGAGGGATGATTGATGAGTAAGAATGTAAATCACAATAGCGTCAATGCCTCCCATCTGCCGGAGCATGGCCCCATTGCTGAAAACGGACGGGAAGTGCTCCTGTCCATCAAAAACCTGGATATTACCTTCGGTAAGGGCGACAACGCCGTCAAGGCGGTAAAGAACGCTTCTTTCGATATCTATAAGGGCGAAACCTTCTCCCTGGTTGGTGAATCCGGCTCCGGTAAGACCACCATTGGCCGTGCCGTGATCCGAGTAAACCCCTGCGCCGCCGGCGAAATTGATTACAAGGGCGTGCGTATTTCCGGCAAAATTCCCCGTTCTCTGGACCGTGAAGTGATCCGCAACATCCAGATGGTGTTCCAGGATCCCGCTGCTTCCCTGAACGAACGCGCTACGGTGGATTACATCATTTCTGAGGGCTTGTACAATTTCCACCTCTTCGAAAACGAGGCGGACCGCGTACGCAAAGTGGAAACCATGATCAACGAAGTGGGCCTGCTGCCTGAGCACCTCACCCGTTATCCCCATGAGTTTTCCGGCGGTCAGCGTCAGCGCATCGGCCTGGCCCGTGCTATGGTCATGGAGCCTGAACTGGTGATTGCGGACGAACCCATCTCCGCCCTGGACGTGTCCATCCGTGCTCAGGTGCTGAACCTGATGAAGAAGTTCCAGAAGGAAAGGGAAGTGACCTACCTCTTCATCGCTCACGACCTTTCCATCGTTCGCTTCATTTCCGACCGTATCGCCGTTATTTACAAGGGCGATATCGTGGAAATTGCCGAAACGGAAGAACTGTTCGATTACCCCCTGCATCCCTACACCCGCAGCCTGATCTCCGCCATTCCCATCCCGGATCCCATCCTGGAGAAGAACAAGGTGCTGTTCACCTACGATCCTTCTGTGCATGATTACAGCGAGGACAAGCCGGAACTGACCGATATCGGCCACGGCCACTATGTGTACGGCAACAAGAAGGAAATTGAAGAATACAAGGCGCTGCGCGAAAAGGGCGAGCCCCTCAAGTCCGTCACCATTTTGCAGCCTGGGGAAGAAGCACCGGTGGGCGAGAAGGAAGCGGTGGAAATCGACCAGGATTTCCTCAATGCTCCCATTCACGATACCGGCAGCAAGTGGTATGTGTTCCTCAGCTTCCTGCTGCCTTTGCTGGGCTTCCTGGCCGGCTGGCTCTTCAAAAAGAAGAAGCATTACCGCAATTACAAGGCCTGCCGCAAGGGCGCCATTGCCGGGTTGATTTTCTACGGCGTGGTGCTGGTGCTGTTTGCCATCTTCCTGATACTGGCCATTATTTAACGGAGTAACAAATGAAAAGAACTGCAGCGGATCGTACCGCCAACCAGCCCAAGCCCGTGGAACGGGTGGAGGTGAATGAGCACGGTACGAAAAAGCGGATTGTGCTTTTGGTCGTTGCAATTTTAGTGGCGCTGGGGGCCTTTACCTACGCGATCAGCACACTGGTGACAGTGGAAAGCGGCTGGCGCGAGATTGAGGCAACCAGCGCCTCTGAAATGAATTGCGCCCAGGACTTCACCTTCCAGTATTATCTGGGGGGCAGCGGGGCCGATGCAGCGGCGGAAAATAAAGAACTTTCCATGCTTTATACACAAGCAACAGAGAAGGCCTACCAGATTTTCAACGCCCGGGAGGCCAGCTTGGAATACAATAACCTCTATTACCTCAACCGCACCCTGAACCAGCCGGTGCAGGTGCCGCGGGAATTGTATGCCGCCTTTGAGCTTGTGGAAAAAACGGGCAGCCGGTACATATACCTGGGCCCTGCCTTCCAGGAATACCACAGCCTCTTTTTCTGCACGGAGGACTGGGAAACCGAAGGCTTTGACCCCTACCAGAACGGGGACCAGAAGGAATATCTACAAAAGGTGGCGCAGTTCGCTGCCGACCCTGCCCATATCCAACTGCAGCTGATGGGGGATAATACCGTTCGGCTGGCGGTATCGGAGGAGTACCAGGCCTTTGCCAGGGAATACGGCATTGTGGATTTCATTGACCTGTATATCCTGCAGGATGCCTTCATTGTGGATTTCCTGGCCGAAAGCATGGAAAACGCCGGCTACAACCGGGGCATGATTTCCAGCTATGACGGCTATACCCGCTGCCTGTCCGAAGGGCAGCTGAGCTACACCGATCATTTGTACAACCCCACGGATCCCAAGCATGTGGAAAAAGCGGCGGATGTGCAATTGATGGGGGGAACAGCCCTGGTGAAGCTGCATGAAATGCGGCTGAATACCCGAAAGGAGCTGTATTACTACCAGTTCGAAAACGGGGATATGCGCACGGCTTACCTGGACGAACAGGACGCCCTGTGCAAGGCGGCGCTGCCGGTTCTGTACGCCACTGCCTATGACATGGGCTGCGCAGAAGCGGCCATGCGGCTGCTGCCCTTGTATGCGACCGACGTGCTGGACGAAGCGGGCTTTATGGCACTGGCAGGGGAGGGGATTTACCCCCTGTACTGCGACGGAAACACCATCGTTTCCACCGACCCTGCAGTAACCCTTTCTGCGGTTGCCCAAGGGTATACCGTAAAGTGAATAAGAAAAAACCGGGATGTGTGACAGCATCCCGGTTTTTTCATGGTGAGCTGGAGAAAAGCAAAAAAATGCGCTGCAGCAAAAAGAAAAATAAGTGGACAGGCAGGACAAATGAGCCTGATGACAAATAATATACCAGAAGGAAAATTTTGCTGAATTTGCAAGCAGATAAGGAGTGCTTTCATGAAAAACGCCAAGCTGATCCTGGATAAGGACTATGTGATTTCCGATATTGACAAGCGGATTTACGGCTCCTTCATTGAGCATCTGGGCCGCGCTGTGTACACCGGCATCTGGCAGCCCGGCCATCCCACGGCGGATAAGCTGGGCTTCCGTAAGGACGTGATCCAACTGGTGAGGCAGCTGAACGTGCCCATCGTGCGCTATCCCGGCGGCAATTTCGTGTCCGGCTTTAACTGGGAAGATTCCATCGGCCCGGTGGCGGACCGGCCCAAGCGGCTGGACCTGGCCTGGAAAACCACGGAAACCAACGAAGTGGGCCTGCACGAATTCTGCGCCTGGGCCAAGGAAGCGAACACCGAAGTGATGTACGCCGTGAACCTTGGCACCCGGGGCCCCGATGCGGCCCGGAACGTGGTGGAATATGCCAACCACAAGGGCGGCAGCTACTGGAGCGACCTTCGCATCAAAAACGGTGCCAGGGATCCCTTTGGCATCAAGCTGTGGTGCCTGGGCAATGAAATGGACGGCCCCTGGCAGATGGGCGCCAAGACGGCTTACGAATACGGCCGCATTGCCAATGAAGCTGCCAAGATGATGAAGTGGACGGACGATTCCATCGAAACCGTGGCTTGCGGCTCCTCCGGCACCGGCATGCCCACCTTCGGCGAATGGGAATACCAGATGCTGACGGAATGCTACGATAACGTGGACTATGTGTCCCTGCACCGCTACTACGGCAACCCCCACAACGATACCAACGATTTCCTGGCTTCCACGCTGGATTTGGATGATTTTATCAAAACCGTGGCTGCCATCTGCGATGCCGTGAAGGGCAAGAAGCATGCGAAAAAGAAGATGCACCTGAGCCTGGACGAATGGAACGTGTGGTACCACTCCAACCAGCAGGACCAGAACCTGTATAAGACCGAACCCTGGGGCAACGCCCTGCCGCTGCTGGAAGACATCTACAATTTCGAGGACGCACTGCTTGTGGGCCTGATGCTGATCACCATGCTGAAAAATGCGGACCGGGTGAAGATTGGGTGCCTGGCCCAGCTGGTGAACGTGATTGCCCCCATTATGACCAGCAAACAGGGCGGCGCCTGGGCCCAGACCATTTTCTACCCCGTCATGCAGGCCAGCACCCTGGGCCGGGGCAAGAGCCTGCTGCCCCAGATTACCTGCGAAAAATTTGACACCAAGCACTACAGCGACGTGCCGGTGGTGGATATGGCTGCAGTATTGAACGAGAACGAAGAAGTGGTCATCTTCGCCGTGAACCGGGATCTGAAGGAAGACGTGCTCCTGGATGCCGACCTGCGCTCCTTTGGGGATATGAAGGTGGTTAGCCATTCTGTGCTGCATCATGATGACGTGAAGGCCGTCAACACCGAAGAAAATCCCTTCGAAGTGAAGCCCCGGGATGTGGCCGTGAACAAGGAAGGGATCGTATTGCCCGCTGCCAGCTGGAACGTGATCCGTCTGGCCAAATAAGAAAAGAACACCGGGATTTTTTCCGGTGCCGAACAGGAAAAAAGCTGCACCTTTATCTCGGTGCAGCTTTTCTTTATGTTCACTTGTTCAGGTATCAGCGTATTTTTTCATCAAGAAATACAGGCCGAAGAACATCAGGCAGCTGCCCACGTTCATGGCGCCCATGCCGGCGAAGATGATGGCCGCTACCAAGGTGAAGGGCAGCGTGTTGACCACGCAGGCCCACTTGGGCAGGCAGGTCTTCTGTTTGAAAACGGAGATGAACAGCGTCACGCACACCAGAAATACGCCGATGTTGCACATGGCGGAGGTAGCGGCGGTTTCGAAGAAGTAGCTCAGCATGATGCTGTGGGCCGCCTCCGTTGCGCCGGCCTTGACGAAATGCCACAGCATGCTGGTGCAGGTAAAGTGCATCACCGCCCCGGCAACGCAGGTCAGCGCCGTGCCCACCTGCACGATGCGGGCAGATTTTTCCGAAACCGGCTTCAGGAAGTTGGCAATCTGGAAATAGCCGGGCATGATGACCATCATGGCAATCACGCCGAACACGCCGCTCAGCGTGAACTGCAGGGCGGACGCACCCTCCAGCATGACGGCGGTGGTTTCATAATCAAACAGGCCCATTACATTCAGCGGGCCGCCGGGCATGAAGTACAATAGCAGATCACCGCCCAGCCAGCACAGCAGGTGGCCGAAGGCACCGAAGAGGAGCAGTTTGGGGTTCGCATTCTTTGTCATGACCGTTATTCTCCTTTGCTTTGCTTCACATGCAGCCGGAAATCGCAGCAGCTGCCGCCGCCGGCCAGGGTCTGGGTGCGGGCCCAGATGAGGTTGGGATGCATTTTGCCGTAGGTAATGTCATCTGCCCGGCAGGAATACTCCGTCAGCTCCGGGCAGCCGTATTTCTTGCAGGTTTCCAGGTAGGGGCATTGCAGCATATCCACGGAAAACTTGGGTGCATCAGGAACCCGGCGGTATTTGAACCCCGCTTTTTCGCCGAACATTCTGTCCAGCATCCATTCGCACATGGCGGGCATCAGCCGGTACAGCCCCAGCTTCATGAAGGGCTGAATATATTTCATCATCTTTTCTGTCTCAATGAACGCCCACTCTTCCACAAAGGCCAGCGCTTCTTCCCGGCTGCCGGTGATCTCCATCGCCTTTTCATACAGGGCGATCATGGGCAGCAGCTGGTTCAGGTGCATTTGCAGGGCTTTGCCGGCACCGGTGTTTTCCGAAAGCAGAGCGGCAGCACGGTCATACACGGCGGGCAGATGGGCCTCCCATCCCTTTGACGCAAAGCCGTTCATCAGGCTTTTCGTGATGGGCATGCGGCGGATGAGCCTTTGGCAGGTTGCGGGGGTGATGGTTTTCATTTCCGTTCTCCTTTTATCAGTCGTTTGTGCGCTGCTGGAATTCCTTCAGGTCGTCGTTGAGCAGCTTGGCGTCGATGGAACGCTTGATATAGTAAATCAGCAGCGTGCACAGCCCGCAGGCAATCATGTACACAAGGAACAGCAGCGTCACGGCCATGCTTTCGTCAAACCAGCCGCCAATCCACGCCGTCAGCCCATAGACGATGCCGCTTGCGATGATCACGGCCCATTCCTTGCCGCCCAGACGGTCCATTTCGTCATAGTCCGCATGGAGAAGCGCCTGCACCCAGCCGAACAGATACGCCACGGCGATCATCTCGGCAATGTGCCAGATGTTCGCTTCCACCGCACCGCCCAGCAGCCGGTATACGCAGTAGAAAAACAGCATCAGGAAGAAGCTCAGGCAGCAGCGGACCTCCACGCCGATCTTGATGGTCAGCCAGCGCTCCATCAGCGCCCACAGTTTTTTACTCATGGCTGCTTTCTCCTTTCAGCCGCCTGCGGAAGTCCGAGGCGTAGGTGCGGGAAATGAGGATGTGCTCCCCGTTTTTCATGGTGGCGTCAATGCGGTTGGAGGCAAGGCTTTTCAGCGCGGCCACCTTGTCAATGTTCAGGATCATGGATTTGGAGCAGCGGAAGAAATTGACCGTGTTTAGCATCTGCTCCAGCTGAATGAGGGTGTGTTCCACCTGCAGCACATCTCCGGCGGTGCAGACGAAGGTTTTGCCGTCCACGCTTTCAATGTAGAGAATTTCTGCCGGCGCAATCACCACCTGGGTTCCGTCCCTGCTGCCCACCAGCTTTCTTTGGGGGGATTGCAGGAAAAGAAGGAGCTGCTCAATCTCCTGGGTCATCTGTGTGCAGCGAATGATCACTTCGTTTTCGCCCTTCTCGGTTCTTTCAGGCCTGTACTTCATGCCGCCCCTCCTTCCGTGGAATATTGTAGCATTGAAAAGCCTGCGTTTTCAATAGGTTTACCGGCAAGTGACACTTTTTCGGCATTCAGATGCACAAGGCGTGCCCAGTTGCAATCTTTGTGGGACTGGCAAATCTCCTTCTTTTTCCGCATAGGCATCAGGGGAAAGGAGGAAAAGGAATGTTTTCGTTTCTTTTGTGGCTGTTTCGGGATGCGCTGTTTTTCTTTGGCAGCCTGTCCGGCGGCTTTCCCAAGCCCCTCACCCGGGAGGAGGAAAAAATCCAGATAGAACGCATGCAGCAGGGGGATGAAGAGGCCCGCCAGACCCTCATCACCCACAACCTGCGGCTGGTATCCCACATTGCAGGCAAATACACCGTGCCCGGCTACACCCGGGAGGACCTGGTATCCGTAGGTGCACTGGGGCTGACCAAGGCAGTGAATACTTTTCGCCCCGAAACCGGCGCCCAGCTGGGCAGCTATGCGGCCCGGTGCATTGAAAACGAAATTCTGATGCTGCTGCGCTCCTCCAAAAAGTACCGAAACGACGTTTCCCTCTCCGATCCCATCGGCACCGACGGCGAAGGGAACGACCTTTCCTTCATGGATATCCTGGGCACGCCGGAGGATGAGCTGGAGGAAAAGGTGGTGCACCGGCTGAGCATGGAAAGGGTGCGCCTGCTCATCCGTGACCTGCCCAAACGGGAAAAATTGGTGATCGAAATGCGCTACGGCCTGCTGGACGGCCGCATGCACCCCCAGCATGAGGTGGCCAGATTGCTTGGCATTTCCCGGTCCTATGTATAGCACCGTCCCTATTGTAAACGATGCCCGAAGGCAAGCAAAAAGCCTTCGGGCATTGGTGTTTTTCAAGGCAAATCGCGGCCATTCATCAGGCGTTTGCGCCTTGGACAACCTCTGTGCAAAATGCACAGAAGTGCACTCATCTGAGCCGGAAGTAGCAGGTGTTCTTGCCGCTTCCTTCACGTTTGATTTCTTCGTCGGCAACCAGCTTCCGCAGTGCGCCTTCAATGGCACTGACGCTTAAGGAGGGACAAAGCTCCCGGATATCCTGCTTGGTGAATCGTCCCAGCTTGTTCATGGATGCCTGCCGGACCATCTCAATCGCTGGCATCTTCGTTTCAACCAAGGCGAAACGATCCGCAAAATCCTTGTAGGCAGCAAGGATGGTGCCCAGCAGGTACTTGATGAAAGGAACTGCATCTTCCGCTTCCTCATGCCAGCCGGTCTGTGCCTGACGGAGAGCGTCGTAGTACAGATCCTTGTTCTTGGCGATCTTCGCTTCCAGAGAGATGTACTTGCCCACATAGAAGCCGCTGCGGTACAGCAGCAGTGTCGTCAGCAGGCGGCTCATTCTGCCGTTGCCATCGTTGAAGGGATGGATGCACAGGAAGTCGTGGATGAAAACCGGAATGGCAATCAGCGGTTCAACCTCCATGTTGCCAATGATGCGGTTGTATTCCTCGCAGATCCTGCCGAGGGCATCCGGCGTCTCAAAAGGCGAAAGAGGCGTGAACAGCGTTTCCACATGACCGTCAGGATAAGTGGCGCTGATGTAGTTCTGGACGCTCTTTGTGCGGCCCGCCATGGGATTGTTCATGTGGCTGTACATCACCTTGTGCAGCTGCAGGATGTAATTCGGCGTGATGGGAATGGCATCGAAGTTCTCGTGAATGATGTTCAAGGCATCACGATACCCAGCGATCTCCTGTTCATCACGGTTCCGCGGAGCGGTCTTTTCCGAAACCAGCTGCCGGATTCTGGTGCTGGTGGTGACAATGCCCTCAATGGCGTTGGATGCTTCGGTGCTTTGCACCTTGGCGATCTCCACCAGCTTCTCCAGCTCCTCCGGACGCTGCTTCAGGTACAGCTCCTGCTTGCCGGCTTCTTTGTATATGGCAGCAATCAAGCCAAGGATGTCGGAATCCCACTTCTGATCCCTGATTGCGGAATAGTTGAACGCTCTCAAATTCTTACCTCCTTTCACTTACCCTTAAATTATAGGCAAATATAAGGGAAAAGTCAATGAAAAAGGGAATGAATCCCTTAAAATTATGCCAGAAACAAGGGAAAGTATGCAAATAAAGGGCATTTGGTTCTCCCAACAACATAACACAGTCAAACGATACGATAAAAAAAGGAGAAAAATATGAAAAGACGGACACACATTCAACTGACACCCTACGAAGATCTTTTTTCCACCGAAGAACAGCGGCAGGACTATCACCGGGAAAAGGTGATGGACATTCCGCTTTCTGAACTCCACCCCTTCAAGGATCATCCCTTCAAAGTGATGGACGATGACCGGATGGCGGACACCACTTGCAGCATTCAGGAACGTGGCGTGCTGGTGCCGGCTATTGCTCGTCCCCGTCCTGATGGCGGCTATGAGTTGATCTCCGGTCACCGTCGCAAGAGAGCCTGTGAACTGGCAGGCTTCGACACCATGCCGGTGATCGTTCGAGAAATGGACGATAATGCCGCCGTACTGGTGATGGTGGATAGCAACATCCAGCGGGAGAACATCCTGCCCAGTGAGAGGGCTTTTGCCTATAAGATGAAGTTGGAGGCGTTGAGACGACAAGGGAAAAGGTCTGACCTGACTTCATCCCAAGTTGGGATGAAGTTACAGGCACTTGATATTGTCGGACAGGAATCAGGCGAAAGCAGAAATCAAGTGCATCGCTACATCCGCCTGACCCACCTGATTCCCCAATTACTGACCATGGTGGACGAAAAGAAAATCGCATTCAATCCGGCGGTGGAGCTGTCCTACCTGAAGCAGGAGGAACAAGCCCAGCTGCTGGATGCCATGGAAAGCGAACAGGCTACGCCGTCCTTGTCCCAGGCGCAGCGGATGAAGCGGTTCAGTCAGGAGGACAAGCTGTCCCCGGCAGTGATGAGTGCCATTCTGTCCGAAGAGAAGAAGGTGGAGCAGGAGCAGGTATCTTTCTCCGCCGAAGCCCTGCGCAAGTATTTCCCCAAGTCCTATACGCCCCAGCAGATGGAAACCGTCATCTTCCGGCTACTGGATACCTGGCAGCGTAAGCGTCAACAGCAACAAGAACGATAATTGAAAGGATCATCACGATGCCTGTCTATCGCAGCAACAACCCTCGGAAATCCTTCGTGAGCATGAGCAACCACTCCACCCGCAACAAGGAACTGTCCCTGAGAGCCAAGGGCCTCATGGCCGTCCTGATGGACTTGCCGCCCAACTGGCGGTTCTCCGTGGCAGGGCTCAGTAAGATCATGCCGGATGGTCCCGACGCCATCCGCAGCACCATGCGGGAGCTGGAGAGCATGGGCTATCTGGAACGCATCCGCAAAACCGGCGCAAACGGCAGATCCTATGTGGAGTACAACATCTACGAGATGCCGAAAGAGACCATGTTGCTACCATCAAAGAAAGAATAATCTAATCGTATCGAATCAAAAAGGGAAACGGAGCTTTCCACAGGGGTAAGCTCCGTTTCCCTTTACGTTACGGTTGCGTTATTTAGCTTTTTTCATCACAGTCAGGATGCCTGCGAAGGTCAGCACTGACCCAATGCCCATGTTAGCCATACCCAGGGCGTTGACCAGCGCGGAGGCCGGCAGGAGCATGGGCAGGGCGTTGATCACCAGCGTGCCCGTCAGCGGATTGAACACCGCAGCCCAGCGGGGCAGGCAGGTTTTGCCGCGAACAACCGTCACGAACAGGGCGATGGTCATGGTGTAGTACATGGGCATAAATGCCACGCAGATGGGCAGCACCAGCCAGAGGGTGAAGTCCCACAGCGGCTGGGGGATGCCACCCGCGGAGAAATCCACCATGCGGCACAGGAACATCAGAGCAATGCAGATCACATGAACGATGCCGCCCAGCCCTGCGGTAGCCGCAGCGCCCACATGGATGAGCTTCGCAGCCCTTTTGCTGCCACCCTTTTCCACCAGCTGCGCGGTGGCCTTGAAGCCGTAATACTGCAGCGGAATACCGATACCGCCAAAGAGCACGCCGCAGGCCAGCTGCCACAGCGACAGGTTGGCGCTGCCCAGCATCATGCCCATCATGCCGGTGAGGTCATTCTCCACCCTGGGGTATTCCACCCAACCGATGGTCAGCTCGCCGCCAAGCACCGTAACGATGGAGGCGATCAGGCCGATGATCAGCAGTTTTCGTATGTTGGCGTATGCTTTCGTGTCCATGGGTACTCCTCCAATCATTTTTTCAGGTGCAGCCGGAAATCGCAGCAGCTGCCGCCGGTGACCAGGGTCTGGGTGCGGGCCCAGACGAGATTTTTGTGCAGGTTGCCGTAGGTGATATCATCGGCACGGCAGGAAAACTGGGTCAGCTCCGGACAGCCGTACTTCTTGCAGGTTTCAAAGTAGGGGCAGTGCAGCATATCCACTGCGAATTTCGGGGCATCCGGCACAAGGCGATATTTGAAACCGGCTGCTTCGCCAAACATCCTGTCCAGCATTTTGCCGCACAGGGAGGGCATCAGTTTGTAAAGCCCCAGCTTCATCAGGCCCCGGGCGAACTTCATCTTCTTTTCCGTTTCGATGAACGCCCATTTTTCCGTGAAGGCCAAAGCCCCTTCCACGCTTCCGGTGATCTCCACCGCCTTTTCATACAGGGCGATCATGGGCAGCAGCTGGTTCAGGTGCATTTGCAGAGCAGGGCTGGCAGAGGCATTGTCCGCAAACAGGGAAGCGGCACGGTCATACACGGCAGGCAGGTGGGCTTCCCAACCGTTGGCCACAAAACCATTGTACAGACTTTTCGTGATGGGCTTGCGGCGGATGATCTTTTTACAGGCTTCGGGGGTGACGGTTTTCATCGTTTGTACTCTCCTTTATTTGTGTTCATGGAGCAGACGGATCCATTTTCTTTGCCGGTGGGCGTAAAACAGCTTGGCCCACAGGCACACGAAAGGCGTTTTCCAGCCTGCGTGGATCTCCACTTCGTCCGTATATCCTGTGCTGTCATGATCGATGGCCGTCAGGATGATTTTGTGATTCCACACCGGCACATGGGGATTGGATTCTTCTGTGTAGATGATGCCAGCGGCTTGGTCAAAGCGCATCACACGGATGGTGTGGATGCCCAGGGGCAGCACCCCGAAAAGTCGGAAGCGGAACCGGTATACTTCACCCGGCTGCCATTTGAGATCGTCGGAGCGGTCAACTGGCTGGAAGGTGGCATAGGGCCTGGCAATATGCTGCAATGTGCTGAGCATGGAGAGCTTCGGCCAAATGGTGTTGACGTTTGCAGGGAGTGTGACGGATCGTACGACAAGCCGATGTTTCATTTGATCTCCTTTCACGGTCGTTTGAGGATAACAAAAACCCGGGCACGGCGCTGAATGCCATGCCCGGGTGATGAAACGATCATACTTCGACCCACGCATAGCCTTTCAGCTGTACGATGAGTCTCGCAATTTGAAGCAAGCCAGGCCGGAGCCAGGATGTTGACTTGCTACGCCAGAGGCGCTCGCTACTCCCTCACGGAATGTACCTGTTTACGATACCACATTTTCCGGAGAAATGTCAACAGCAAATACAGGAATGGAACAATCAGGGGAAACGGATGCGCAAGGAACAGGGGGCGTGTTATGTTGCATTCTTCCTGATGGTACTGTATAATAAAAGCAAATTATTCGTTCAGAAACAGGAGAAAACATATGTTGACGGATCTGACCCGCTATGTGAATCTGCGCTACGGCGTGGACAATGAAGGCAACACCGTCATCGGCCCCCAGCGGCCCAATGCGTCGGCGAACCCTGCCCCCGATACCAAGGGCGGCCAGCATTCCGGCTACTTTACCGGGAACGACATCCGAGGCTTTTCCCAGATCCATGCCAGCGGTACGGGCTACGGCAAGTACGGCCAGTTCCTGCTGTCGCCCCAGATCGGGCTGAACACAAGCTTCACCGGACACGACTCTGCGGCGGAGGACGAGTGCACATCCTGCTGTGAATACAGCGTGCTGCTGAAGCGTTACGGCATCCGCTGCGCTGTGACGCCGGCGGAACATGCCTCCATCTACCGGTTCACTTATCCTGCGTCCAGGGATGCCAGCCTGCTCATCGACCTGGCCCACAGCGTGCCGCTGCTGGCCAACATCGTGAACACCGAAAGCGGCATTTCCGCTTCCAAGGTGGTGCTGCATACAGAGATTAACGCCGAAGGCTATCCCGTGTTCAGCGGCTCCGGTGTGTACGAGGGTGGCTTCGGTGGAGCGCATGGTCTGCATTTCTATGCCGTGGTCAAGAAGCAGCCTGCCGTCATGGGTACCTATGATGCGAATGGCTTGCACGAAGGCGAAACCGGCTTTTTCAAGGACACCCTGCGCTCCAAAGACGAGAGCGTGGGCGGCTTTATGCGCTTTGAAACTGCTGAAAACGAAGACGTGCATGTGAAGATCGGTGTGTCCTTCACCAGCATGGAAAAGGCAAAGATGTGGCTGGAAAAGGAGATCCCCGATTGGGATTACGAGGCCATCCGTGAAGAAACCAAGGCTCTGTGGAACAAGGAATTGCAGAAGATCCAGATCAACGGCGAGCACGTGACCGACGTGGACAAGATGAAGCACTACACCGCCATCTACCACGCCATGTGCATGCCCCGTGACCGCAGCGGCGATATCCCCGGCTACGGTGACAACGTGCCCATGATCGACGATCACTACGCCATCTGGGATACCTGGCGCACCCTCTACCCCCTGTACACGCTGATCAAGCCGGACATGGTGACCAAGACCGTGAACAGCTTTATTGCCCGCCATGCCAGGACGGACTATGTGCGGGATACCTTTGTTGCCGGTGTGGACATGAACCCTGAGCAGGGCGGCGATGATGTGGACAACATCGTCTGCGACGCTTATGTGAAGGGCGTTCCCGGTATCAACTGGGACAAGGCCTATCAGGTGGTGAAGAACCACGCGGACAACTACCGCATCGGCTGGTACAGCTATGCGCCACCGGTGGCGGATCCCAACGGGCCGTACTATCGCTTGGGCTACATCCCCGATGACCATGCCATCCCCGGTACGGAGTACGGCCAGATGGCCTGCTCCTACACGCTGGAGCAATCCTACAACGACCATTGCGCCGCCACCATGGCGAAGAACTTAGGAAGCAAAGCGGATTACGAAGCCTACACCCAGCGCAGCCGCAACTGGCAGAACCTGTGGAATCCCGATGCAAAGTACAAGGAGTTCACCGGCTTCATTTGCCCCCGTAATTCCGATGGCACCTGGGTGGAGATCGACCCCGGCCAGCACTGGGGCAGCTGGGTGAAGCATTTCTATGAGGCTACCTCTTACAACTATTCCTTCTTCGTGCCCCACGATGTACCCACGCTGATCGAGAAATGCGGCGGCGAGGATGCGTTCATCCGCCGTCTTACGCACGGCATCGAAACCGGCCTTGTGGACTACGGCAACGAGCCGGCGTTCCTGGCTTCGTACCTCTTTGCGTACACGAAAAAGCCCTGGCTCATCACCGACAGCATCGACAAACTGCGGGATCTGTTCACCATGGACGGCCCTCCCGGCAACGATGACTCCGGCGCCATGAGCAGCTGGTACATCTTCTCCTCCGTGGGTTTCTTCCCCAATGCGGGGCAGAATCTGTACTACCTTACCAGCCCCCGGTACGATGAAACGGTTATCCAGATGCCCAGCGGCAAGGAGATCGTCATCCGTGCCAACAACCTGTCCACGGAGAATAAGTACATCCAGGCCGTGCGCATCAACGGGCAGGAGTGGCAAAGCACCATGTTCACCCATGAGATGATCCGTGACGGTGCGGTATTCGAGTTTGACATGGGCGCGGAACCTGCGGACTACACCAAGGGAAAATGATACAGCTTGCAGCAAAGCAACAGGCACACCGCATTGGTGTGCCTGTTTTCGTTATGGTATGGTGTGCTTTACATCTCCGCTGCCCACTGTGCCAGCTGTACCAGGATCGGCCCCAATGCCTTGGCCTTCTCGGTGATGGCGTACTCCACGCGGATGGGCACCTCCATGTATTCCGTGCGGGTGACAAGGCCGTCGCCCTCCATCTCCTTGAGGGGCTTGGCCAGCATGGTGTTGGAGATACCGTTCATCTTACGCTTCAGTTCGTTGTAACGGGTGGAGCCGTCCACCATCAGGGAGCAAAGCAGGGACAGCTTCCATTTGCCGCCGATCATTTCCATGGCGCGCTGCAGGAGCTGTACGACGAATTGCAGGGCAAGGATTTTGAGTTGGGTGAAGCAGAACATGTTTCGCACGACTATACTCTGAACCAGCCCACCGTCTGCGCAGGAACGGTCATGATGCCATCCTTGCAGGCGATTTCCTCGCCAAAACGGTAGAGGTTTTCCTTCGGCACATGCGTACAGCCGAAGCTGACCTCACGATCTGCAGGGTTGATTACCACAAGGATCCTCTCATCATCGCTGCTACGCAGATAGGCCAGCGGATAGGCGTCCTTTTCCGCATAAACAAACTCGATTTTGCCCTTGCTCTGTAGCGCCGTGTGGGCCTGCCGGACGGCGATCAGCCGCCTGATCTCATGGTACAGGGAGTTTTCGTCCGCCATCTGGGCAGCGGCGGTGGGGCGGTCTGCGCTCTCGTCCTGCCGGATGTACAGCTTCTCCTTAGGCGCGGCGGAGAAGCCCGCATTCACTGTGCTGTCCCACTGCATGGGCGAGCGGGAGCCGGTGCGGTTGTAGCCGCCTTCCACCGAGGGGATGTTCTCAATGTAGCGCATACCGATCTCATCGCCATAGTAGATGAAGGGCGCGCCGGGCATGGACAGCAGGAAGGCAAAGGCAATTTTGAGGCTATCGCCCTGGATGGAGCGGGAGAGGCGGTCCATGTCGTGGTTGCCGGAGGGAATGCAGATCAGCCCCTTGCGCTGGGACTTCTCGTAATTCTCCAGATATTTCTGCACGAAAGCGGACACATCGCCCTTGCCCCGCTGGGAGAAGAAGGGTTCGGCGCAGCGGAACAGATCGTTGTAATGGGAGGGGCCGAAGTGCAGCAGGAAGTCCATGTGGAAGCCGCCCTGCAGGGACTTGTCCGGCTCGCCCCACTCGGACACCATGGCCGCTGCGGGGAATTCCTCGTCCAGGAAGGCGCGGATCTCCTGCCACAGCCGGATGGTGCCGCGGCTGTCGGGGTCGTGCTTGACCAGCGAACCCGCCATGTCCACCCGGAAGCCATCGCAGCCCATGGAGAGCCAGAAGCGCATGATGTTTTTGAGTTCCTCCAGCGTGGCCCGGGGGCCGGGGGCGTCCATGGGTTGCTGCCAGGGCAGCGTGGGATTCAGAAAGCCGTAATTCAGCGCGGGCTGGTTGGAGAAGAAGTTGATGGCGCAGGAGCCATCCCGCTGGGAAATGCCGCGGATGCAGCCCATGCCCTGGGGTTCCTCCCAAACGGAATCCGTCCACACATAGCGGTCGGTGTAGTCGTTGCGCTCCGCCTTCATGGATTCCTTGAACCAGGGGTGCTCCACGGAGGTGTGGCCGGGAACCAGATCCAGCAGAACGTGCATATGCCGTTGATGTGCTTCGGCAAACAGCCGCTTCAGATCCTCGTTGGTGCCGTAGCGGGGCGCAACGGAGTAGAAATCTGCCACGTCGTAGCCCGCATCGCCAAAGGGAGACTTGAAGCAGGGGTTGATCCACAGCGCATTGCAGCCAAGTTCGCGGATGTAATCCAGCTTTTCGATGATGCCCTGAAAATCGCCAATACCGTCGGCGTTGGTGTCGTTGAAGGACTGGGGGTAGATCTCGTAGAAGATCGCGTTGTCGAGCCACTGGGGCTGGTTTGCTTCCATGGTCATGCTCCTTTACACTTCTTTTGCAGGCTTGCACTGCCTGCTCTCGTGCTGTATAATACGATACAGAACCGAGGGTTTCTCCTGATATTCTCCTGTATTCTGATACGATACTACTTTTTGAGGTGCGATATGCTGGCAGAGAAACGGCAGCACAGCACGGTGCTGGTGCCTTACACCTATTACGAATGCAGCATCCCGGACTATTTCCCGTTCGTCCCCCTGCACTGGCATGGCGAGCTGGAGCTGAACTACGTCATCAGCGGCAGCGCGGAGTTTATCTGCGGCGACGAGCGGTTCATCACCCATGCCGGTGATGTGATCCTCCTGCCGCCCAATATGCTCCATGCCATCTACCCCAGCGGCGGCGATATGCAGCGCTATGACACGCTGGTGTTCAGCGGCGAGCTGCTGGGCAGCGCCTGCAACGACCGCAGCACGGTGGAATGCATCCGCCCCCTCGTCAGCGGGGAAAGGCGCATCGCCATGCCCATCCCTGCGGATGATGCGATGCGGCAAACTGTGGAGCGCATCTTCATGGGTGCCAGAGCCGGAACGCCCCATGCCGACCTGCTGTTGAAAAGCGAAATGCTGCGCCTTCTGTGGCTGATGGAAGCGCAGGGAGCCATCATCCCGCAGGCGGATAGCCGCACAGCCGCCAGCGAGTTGATCCGCCCGGCTATTGAATACATTCACGCCAACCTGGCGGAAAGCATCTCCATTGACACGCTGGCACAGATCACCCACCTGAGCAAGAGCTACTTCATGGGGCAGTTCAAAAAGGCCGCTGGCGTGGGTGCCATCGAATACATCAACCAGCTGCGGATCAGGCGGGCCTGCCACCTGCTGACAGACACGGCAAAGAGCGTGGCGGAGATCGCCTTTGCATGTGGCTTCCGCAATCTGTCCAACTTCAACCGGCAGTTTCGCGGGTATGTCAGCTGCACGCCGGGGGAGTACAGGCGGATCGCAGGATGCTCAGACCAATAACAGAATCCACCCGGCATAGAAAAGTCTTCCGAGGCGTGAACTGTTGCGTTTCTGAATGATATTCGATATACTAAACCTATAGCAAAATGCAAGGGGGACTTCCAGATGCTTCTGACCAACGAACAGCTGAAATCTATCTATTTCGGTGCGCTGCACTTTAAGGAAACCGAGGACGGATATCTGCAGGCGTTCCAGTACACCGACAGCCAGATGGACTATTTCCGCAATTCGCCCTTTACCTTCTGGTATGAGCGGTGCGACGCCTCCAACTGCAAGACCTTTGAAATGACCACCGCCGCCACGAAGATCTCCTTTGCGTACAGGTTCAACTGGAAGTGCTCCGAGGACACGGTGGAGTTGTATGTGGACGGGCTGGCCTATGATATCAAGTATGTGAAGGACATGGGGCAGGAGGGCGTCCTTTCCTTTGACCTGCCCGAAGGGGAAAAGCAGGTGGTGATCTACCTGCCCTCCGACGCTACTCTGCTGGTGAAGGATTTTGAGATCAACGCTGATTTCACTCCGGCCAAGAAGGGCGAAAAGGTGCTGTGGATCGGCGATTCCATCACCCAGGGCTATGGACCGCTGCGCTCCTCCCACACCTATGTGAGCGTGGCCAACCGCATCCTGAATTACGATATCCTCAACCAGGGCATCGGCGGCTATGTGTACGACAAGAACACCATGGTGCCCATGGAAGGCTACAAGCCGGACAAGATCATTATCTCCATGGGTACCAATCAGTTTGGCAGCGAAACCATGGACGCGGTGGAGGAATACTACGAGTGCCTGAAAAAGGTGTACGGCGACACGCCGGTGCTGTGCATCAGCCCCCTGTGGCGCGGCGACTGCCCCGGGCAGGAGGCTGTGCTGGAACGCTTCTGCGACAACGTGAAGAAGATCGCCGGGAAGTATCCCAATGTGACGGTGGTGGATGGCTTCACCCTGGTGCCGCACCTGCCGGAGTATTTCCTGGATAAGCTGCACCCCAACTGCCTGGGCATGGAGCTGTATGGCAGGAATCTGGCAGAATTTATCCGGAAAACAGGCTTCTGAGAAAAGATATAACAAAAAGAACCGATGTGAGTCGGTTCTTTTTGATTTGACAGTAAAGCATTCACTTCATGGTGTATCAGTTTTTTCCACATGGGAAACACCCCAGATGCTTCATGTTTTCACACGGTGCTTCTGAACTGTTCAATTTCTTCGTAAGTAAGTTCTGATAGCTGCTTCCCGTTTTCTTCACAATACTTACGCATTGCTTTGAAATCGTATCCTGGCATATCTGGGGGCATTGGCTCTGTTAATCTGCCATAGTTATCAAGTTCATTATCCCAGAAACCCAATAAATATCTACCGTTTACGAAGATCATTTTTCTGTCCCTTCCACTATTTCGAAATCTTCAGGCATAAAGAGGTAGTCTTCGCCTGTATCATCAACGATGCGATAACATCCTTCTTCAACGGATAGCACTTCATAAATCTGTCCGTTTGTCAAAGAAACACACGATTCTAATTTGTACTTAATCTTCATCCCAATATTGCTTCCCTTTCATTTACAGGAATCTATCTTCCAGGTTAAAATCAAGACCATACTCTTTCAAATCCTGTTCATGGACAATCAGTTCATTTTTGATTGTGTCCAGGATTTCATAATAGGCAAGTCTTCTGCCCATAGTGAATTCGCTTCTATCCTGTAGGTCATCATCGTTGGCGTTGTCGATAACCCTGGAGATGATATATTTGATGGTATTTACGCTGAGAGCAATTTCTATTCTCTCTATTTCATCTTCCTGGCAATCGTACAGAGGCCACTCACCAGGATAATCCGCATCATCACGCTCACCCTTTGTATCGCTTTCAACAATGTACACTTTGCCATATATGTTCTCACTGATGTCAATAATCTCACCAATGACACCATTCTTCTTAACTTTTACATGCTCCCATAGTTTGAATTTCATCGTAATACAACCTCCTGGAACGGGTGTTCAATACCAAATGATTGTGCCTTGCTTTTCAAAGCAGTCTTTATCAATGAATTCCTTGATGCGCTGGTATAGATGGGAAAAAAACATTTGAATTCATCATTTTCAGCAATGGTTTGAGCAATGATTGTCTTGTCTGCTTTTCTCACAGAAATAGTACCAAACAAAGTATCATTTTCAGGGAAATAACGATATGAAACGAAATCCATATTGTTTTCTATCATTTCAAACTGCAGCATTTCATTCCCTCCATATTCCGACTTCACAGCATGCATGTATTTCGCCTTGAAATCCGCAAAATCCTCTGATTGTTCAGATGAATTTTACCAGTCCTTCATCACAAACTGATGGTCAGATCGAAAAAATGTGCTGAATGCAAAATTATTTTTTGAAAAAAGGACTACAAACGGCGTTTTTTTGTGACTACATAGTGGAGGGACTTTTTTTGAGAGGCTTTTCCGGTGTTCCTGGATAACTGCGTAAGTTCAGCATAACAAAGGCGGTGAGAGAATCAAGGGGACAAGCAAAAAAGCAAATGCACAGACATACGTTAGGCAGAGGAGGTGGGGTGTGTGAAAAAGTGCGAAGCGCCGGTGGTGCGCTGCGAATATACAAAAGCCGAAAAGAGCCTCTCCCATCTGGTGGAGGAATCTTTTCGGCTGTATCTGAGCCGCATCCTTGCGCAGGCGGGGAAGCCTGCGGTATCATGGGAGCGATGAATGGTCGCTTATTTCGAGGAGGAAAAGATGTACGTTGAAATAAGCAACCCCATGGATTATCACGTCGCCCTGTACATTCGTCTGTCAAAGGAGGATGAAACCGAAGGCCCATCCCAGAGCGTGACCAACCAGCAATCCCTGCTGAATGAATTTGTGCAGCAGCATCGGCTGTCCGTGTATGATACCTACATCGATGACGGCTTCAGCGGCACCAGCTTTGACCGCCCGGCTTTCCAGCGGATGATCGGGGATATCGAAGCCAAGAAAGTCAACATGGTCATCACCAAGGACCTGTCCCGTCTGGGGCGCGACTACATCATGACCGGTCACTACATGGAGCGGTATTTTCCCGAGAAGCGGGTGCGGTACATCTCCCTCTTGGACGGCATCGACACCGGCGTGGAGTCCACCGCCAACGACATCACCCCCTTCCGTGCCATCATGAACGACATGTACGCCAAGGACATCTCCAAAAAGATTAAGTCCGTGAAGCGTGACAAACAGCGCAAGGGGCAGTTCATCGGCGGCAAGCCCATGTACGGCTACAAGATGCACCCCACGGAGAAAAACAAGATCGTCATCGATGAAGAAGTGGCTCCCGTGGTGCGGCGGATCTTCGCCATGGCCTTGGAGGGCATCAGCTGCCGACAGATTGCGGTGCGGCTGAACGAGGAGCACATCCCCACACCTGCCACCTATGCCGGACTGACGCTCAGTGCCAAGGGGGCTTACTCCGGCCAGTGGTCGGCGGAGCGGATCACCGAAATGCTGAAAAACGAAACCTACATCGGCCACATGGTGCAGGGGCGCACGGTGAAGATCAGCTACAAGTCCAAGAAGTGCCACGCCCAGCCGCCGGAAAGCTGGGTGGTGGTGAAGAACACCCATGAGCCGCTGATTGATGAGGAAACCTTCCGCAAGGTGCAGCTGCTGGTGAACAGCCGCAAGCACACCCGAAGCCGCACCTACGATTTTCTGCTGAAGGGGCTGATCCACTGCCACGAGTGCGGCTACCCAATGGCGGTGCTGAACCGCCCCAACACCGCCGGAGAGGAAAGGCTGTTCTTCGTCTGCCGCACCTACCAGCGGTTCACCAAGGCGGGGGTGTGTACCTGCCACTCCATCAAGGAGCGGACGGTGACGGAAGCGGTAATCGCCAAGGTGCAGGAGGTGTGCCAGGCCTTTCTTCGACCGGACAGGCTGCAGCCCATTGCCGCCCAGGCAGTGGAGGAAGCGCAGAAAGCCGACAGCACGGAAGCGGAGATGCAATCCCTGCAGGGCAAGATCGAGAACCTCACCGTCCATCTGGATAAGATGTACATGGATCGGCTCAGCGGCATGCTGTCCGACAGCGACTTTGAGCGCATCTACAAGCGGGTGAAAATGGATCGCACGGCCTTGGAGGAAAAGCTGAAGCAGCTGGAAGCGCAAAAGGAAAGCCCGATCTCCACAGAAGACCGGGCAAGGGAATTGGTGCAGCAGTATCTTGCTTCTGCCTGCAACAGTAGGGAGCTATTGGTCAGTCTGATTGAACGGATCGAGCTGACCGAAGACAAGCAAATCATCATCAAATTCTGCTTTCGGGAGTTGGCGGAAATTTCTTAACGGGTATTGTTTACAGTAGCTGCCGTGCTATGTATCCCGGATGGAGAAGCGGGCCATTGAATTGTTGCGCCAGGGGGTGCAGGGGTGAAAAAAAGCCCGGCGTTCAGGCCGGGCGGGGGATGCGGAGAAAGGGCTCAGCGCTTGATATCGTAGTTTTTATTGGCCAGGTTTTTGATGGACTGGGCATCGTCGATGATGTTGGCATCGCCGTGGATGGTGTGCTTGATGGCGGAGGAGGCCACGGCGAAGTTCAGCATATCCATGGGCTTATAGCCATGGATCATGGCGTAAATGAAGCCGGAGGCAAAGGCGTCGCCGCCGCCCACGCGGTCCAGGATGTTGAAGGTGAACAGCTTGGATTCGAAGGTGTGTCCCTCGTACCACATGAAGGCCTTCAGGCTGTTTTCGGAGCCGGAATGGGCATAGCGCACATGGCGGGCAATGCAGGTAAGGTTTGGGTAGCGTTCCACAAAGCGCTGGAAAATTTCGTCCTGCTGCTCGTAGGAGGGGTGCAGGGGCACGCCGTCCTTCCAGTCGCCCTTGGAGTGGTCGTTTTCGTCCTTCCAAAGGTGATAGGGTTCAATGCCAAACAGCACATTCACATAGGGCAGGCACTGGGTGCAAAAATCCCGGGCTTCTTCCCAGGTCCACAGGGCGGAGCGGAAATTGCCGTCGAAGGAAACGGTCATGCCCTTTTCGTGGGCAATTTTCAGCATGTTCAGCACCAGCTCCCGGCAGTTGGGGGCCAGGGCGGGGGTGATGCCGGAAAGGTGCAGCCAGTCAAAATCCTGCAAAAGCCCTTCCAGGTCATAATTGGAAAAATCGTACTCCGTCAGGGCGGAATGCTTACGGTCATAGATCACCTTGCTGGCCCGGATGCCGTAGCCGGTTTCCAGGTAATAGGTGCCCAGCCGGTGGGTGGGGGTTTCTTCGGGGGTGGAGAGGATCATGGGGGTGCAGTGCACGTCGTTGGAGCGCAAAGAGCGCACGGCGGCCTTGCCCAGGGAGTTATTGGGCACCACGGAAAAGAAGGTGCTGTCCACCCCAAGGTTGGCCAGGGCCAGGGCAATATTGGCTTCGGAGCCGCCGTAGCTGAGGCCGAAATTGGAGGCCATGCGGATTTTTTCGTAATTGGGCGGGGACAGGCGCAGCATAATTTCGCCCATGGTGATGAATTTTTTCTGGCCGGGCTTCTGGGAAAGCAGCGGATTGTGGTGAATCATATGCAATTCCTTCTTTCTTGGATTGAAAAGAAAACGTTTATGCTGCAATGATTATACCACATTTTGCCTGTCTGTGCAATGCGGGAAGGGGGCTGCCGGTTGCAGGATGGGGAAGAATTTGCTATAATCGGGGTAAGACATAGCAAAATATAGCCCGAGGAGGCAGAGAAAATGAGCCTTTTTCAGAAAGTGAAGCCGGAGGACGTGGGCCTTTCCTCCAAAGGATTGCTGACTTACCTGGAGCAGGTGGAAAAGCAGGGGGTGGAACTGCACAGCGTGAAGGTGCTGCGCCACGGAAAGATGGCTATGGAGGCGGATTTTGCTCCCTATGATGATCATACGCCCCACATGCTGTTTTCCCTGAGCAAGTCCTTCTGCTCGGCTGCGGCGGGCTTTGCGGTGCAGGAAGGGCTGCTTGGCTGGGACAGCAAGGTGCTGGAGGTGCTCAGGGAATATGCCCCGGAGAACCCCTCCCAATGGCTGCAAAGCGTGACGCTGCATCATCTTTTGTGCATGGGCAGCGGCCTGAAGGAGGAATCCGACGGCGTGTCCGGCCAAGGGGAAGTGGAAAGCTGGGCCAGGGCCGTCCTTTCCTATGATTGCGTGCGGGAGCCGGGTACATATTTCCACTACAACAGCCACGGCACCTATCTGGTATCCTGCATGGTGCAGAAGGTAACGGGGCAGACGGTGCGGGATTACCTGATCCCCAGGCTGTTTGTGCCCCTGGGTATTCCTGTGCCCTACTGGAGCAGCTCGCCCGAAAAGGTGAATTGCGGCGGCTGGGGCTTGTTCCTGACCAGCGAAAGCATTGCCAGGTTCGGCCAGTGCCTGTTGCAAAAGGGGATGTGGGAAGGCCGGCAGGTGCTGCCCCCGGAATGGATTGAAAAGGCCACGGTTTTCCAGATTGATAATTCCAACGGCAATCAGGACCCCGAAAACGAATGGCATCAGGGCTATGGCTATCAGTTCTGGCGCACCCGGGGCGGAAGATACCGGGGCGACGGTGCCTTCGGCCAGATCTGCATGATTTCCGAGGAAAAGGACATGGTGGTGGCGGTTACTGCCGGCCAAGGGGATATGGGAAAGGAAATGCAATTGATGCATGAATACCTGTTTCCCTCGGCGGATATGGAAAGAGGCACGGCGGAGGAGCAGAAAGCCCTGCAGAATAAGCTGGCATCCCTTTCCTGCAAGTGGCCGGAAGATGACGGCAGCGGCCATGATGTGGAGGGCATTTTCAAAAACAAAGATTTCACCCTTTATGCCAAGACGACGGATGATGTGCTGTCTGTCCGGCTGAAGGATCCGGATACGGAACTGGAAATCCTGGCTGGTAAGGATGCGCTTGTTTTCTTCTCTGTGAACCCCGGCCTGTTCAGCGATACCGCCTCTGTATGGGCGGGCAGATACGGCTGGGAAGAGGGAAAGATGCACCTGGTGGCCCGGAACCTGGGCGGCCCGCAGCGGCTGGATGCCGTTGTTTCCTATGCCGACGGGAAAATTGAACTGGATACGGCCAGATCCCTGTGCTTCATTCAGTACACGGGGGTATTGGAAAGGGATTAACAAAAACAGGCCGCAGGGGCGCTCCTGCGGCTTTTGGGAGGGAATATGGCCAACTGGATTACGCATACCCGCCTGGCGGATATGTTGCTGGAAAAGGGCCTTGCGGTGGATGAAACCTATTTCATCATCGGCAGTGTGGCCCCGGACTGTAATCAGGAAAATGAAGACTGGACAAGCTACATTCCGCCCCGGGCGCAGACCCATTTCATGCAGGGCAAATCCAAGCTCACCGTGGATGCGGAGGGCTTCTTTCACCGGCATGTGAAAAATGCATCCACGCCCCTGTGGCGCAGCTTTTGCCTGGGATATTATACGCACCTGGTGATGGACCGGGCCTGGCAAAGATGGATCCGGGATGAAAAGCGGGTGGCGGCTAGCTTCCGCCGGCTGAAAGCTGTGCCGGAAATGGCGCAGAAGCTGCAGGGCCTGCCCGAAACCTACGATACCTTAAAGCAGCTCTTTGGCAGAACCCGCATACGGGATGTGGAGCGGCTGGAACAGATGTATGTGCAGGCCCATCCCGGCTGCAGCTTTGAGCGCATCCTGCGAAAGAACGCCCCTTTCCCGGATATCCCCGGCTTTTTGCCCAATGCCGTGAACCGGAAAATCACCGTCATGGCGCCGGCAGTGCCGGATGCGCCCATTGCAACGGATTTTCTCTTTTTTGCCCCGGAAGAATATGACCGGCTGATGGAAGACGCCGTTTCGGAAGCGTGGGCGCGATTGCGGTAAACCCACGGGGATGAAGGAGCAGGGGGTTCCTCGCCCCTTGTACCCCTCGGCAGGGATAAACGTCCCTGCACTCAATCCGCGAAGTGGTTGTGTGAATAAACCAACTGTTTCCGCGTGAAACCGGAGGAGCGAAAAGGTACTCACGGGCCCGATGAAAACAAAAAAATAGCGGATGGGAAAATAAATTTCCTTCCGCTTATTTTTTGTTTTCCCCCGGATGCCTTTGGCATCCGGCCTGCGGCTTTCAGCCGCCCAGCCCGTGGATGATTACGAAAGAAGTTTTTGATAAATATTTTGACCATGAACCTGAAATATGATGTGATAGCCGCATTTTTCATAAAATGCATCTTCTTCTGAACCAAGGGTAATATATTGAAATCCTTTTTCTCTTGCCAATTGTTCAAAATAATTCATCAATTTTCTGGTAATGCCTTGTCTGCGATATTCCTTCCGGCAGGCTACATAGCCAATGACCAGGCTTTCTTTGCTTTCTGCCCGGCCCAATACAGCAGAAACGATCTGGCCGTCTTTTTCAGCATAAACCAAAGGCTGTTCTTTGTTTTGGTACCGTTCATGCCACGCTTCATAGCCGTAAACTTCCGGATTATTGTTGCCTAAAATATCCCAGCACATGGAAAGTACGTCTTTCAGTTCTTCTTCGGAGTTTATCTCTTTTAAAACCAATTCGTTCATCGTTTTTCTCACAATTTCACCACGTCAAAGGCGGCGGCTCTTGCCATGCGGTTCATGACGGCCAGCACCATTTCTTCCCCTTCCCAGCCCTGGGCCAGGATGAGGGAGGCACCCATTTCGTCGGTTTGGCGCAGGCGCTTGAAAAGAAGATGGGCTGTTTCCTCGGGCGTGGCGCCGATGGAGAGCATCCGGCGGCTGCCAAAGGCGGGCATATCTTCGGTGAGGGAGAGGATGACGGCGTTCTCCGCCCGGTCATAGCGGCGGCAGATTTCTGCGATCACGTTTTCCTTTTTGCCGGTGAAGACGGTCATGGAAGCTTTGGGTGCATAATGGCGGTGCTTCATGCCGGGGGAGGGGGCGGCTTCGCCCTCCTTCAAGGGGCGCATCACGCTGTCGGCCACGGTGCAGTCCCCGGCCACGGCGGCGATCATCTCCCGGGTGACAGCGCCGGGGCGCAGGATGCAGGGCACGTCCTTCGTCATATCCAGCACCGTGCTTTCCACGCCCACCCGGCAGTTGCCGCCCTCCAGAATCATGGCAATGCGGCCGTTCATGTCCTCATACACATGCTGGGCGGTGGTGGGGCTGGGCCGGCCGGAGCGGTTGGCGCTGGGGGCGGCCACGGGCACCCGGCTTTCCTTCAGCAGCGCCAGGGCCACAGGATGGTCCGGGCAGCGGACGGCCACGGAGGGAAGGGAAGCGGTGGTCACATCCGGCACCGAGGGCTTTTTCATCAGCAGGATGGTCAGCGGCCCGGGCCAGAAGGCATCCATCAGCTTTTCCGCCATGGGCGTTACATGGCACAGGGGGGCAAGCTGGCTTTTGTCTGCCACGTGCACGATCAGCGGGTTATCCCCGGGGCGGCCCTTGGCGGTGAAAATAGCGGCCACGGCTTTTTCGTTCAGGGCGTCGGCCCCCAGGCCGTACACCGTTTCTGTGGGGAAGGCCACCAGCTCCCCCTGCTGCAAAAAGGCAGAGGCCTGGAGGATGGCTTCATTGGTTGCGGGCAAAAAAACAGTATCCATAGAATTCCTTTCTGAATAAAAGCGGTTGGCTTGTATATGCATATTCATGTGTATACACGGAAAATATGCATCCTCCGTGCAGGCATATCATAGGCGCTTTCTGTTGATTTGTCAAGGATAACTGTGTTTTTTGTGCACTGGTTTCGAATGCGCTTGAAATGGATGTATCAATATGCTATACTGTTTATGCATATACAGTGAATAAACAGAAGGTAGTATATGATGGCATGGTTTTTTTGAATGATCTGCCAAATGCTGAGGAGTGAAACGCTTTGAAAAACGCACGACAGACCGCCATTCTTTCCATCATTGAACGTTATGACATTGAAACCCAGGAGGAGCTTTCCGCCAAGCTGAAGGAAATGGGCATTGTGGTCACCCAGGCCACGGTATCCCGGGACATCAAGGAGCTGCGCCTTCTGAAGGTGCTCAGCCCCAACGGCGGCTACAAATATGCCACCAGCGACCGGGCAGACCATGGCCTGTCCGACCGGTTTGTGCGGATGTTTGTGGATTCCGTGCTGTCCATCACCTATGCCCAGAACATCATCGTGATCAAAACCCTGTCCGGCAGCGCCAATGTGGCCGGCGAGGCCATTGACTCCATGCGCTGGCCCGAAATTCTGGGCACCATGGCGGGGGACAATACCATCCTGGTGATTGTGAAGGACGAAGCAGAGGCTGCCAAGGTAGTGAAGAAATTCCAGGAAATGCTGAAATAAGCGAGGCTTAATATGCTGCTTTCATTGCGAATTGAAAATATTGCCCTGATGGATCAACTGGAAATCCAGTTCACCCGGGGCCTGCACGTGCTCACCGGCGAAACCGGCGCCGGTAAATCCATCATTGTGGATGCGGTGGCGCTGCTGCTGGGAGGGAAGGCCCAGAAGGAACTGATCCGCACCGGGGCGCAGAAGGCCCGGGTGGAGGGTGTGTTCCGGATGGAGGATTGCCCCGCTGCCGGGGCTTTTTTGCGCGAGCAGGAGCTGGACGACGGGGACGAGGTGGTATTGGCCCGGGAGATCACGGTGAACGGCCGCTCCTCCTGCCGGGTGAACGGTACGCTGCTGCCCATTGCCCAGTATCAGCAATTGACGGCCTTGCTCATGGACATCCATGGCCAGCACGAGCATCAGTCCCTGATGGACGAAAGGAAGCATCTGGGCTTCCTGGACGCCACCGGCGACGATGGGCACCAGAAGCTATTGGAGCAGGCGAAAGGCGCTTTTTCTGCCTGGCAGGAAAAAAAGAAGCTGCTTTTGCAGCTGAAAAAGCAAACGGCGGACGCCCAGGAGCGGATGGAGCTGTTGCAGATCCGGGTGAATGAACTGCGGGAAGCGGAGCTGACCCCCGGGGAAGAGGATGCGCTGGCCAAAGAACGGGATATTTTCAAGAACGGCGAAAAAATTGAAGGCAGCCTGCGGGAAGCCTTTGAATATGTGTATGACGGTTCTTCCGCTGCGGTGGAAAGCCTGCGCCGGGCGGTGAGCGCCCTTTCCGTGATTGACGGCCTGGACGGGCAATACGCTTCCCTCCGGGCACGGCTGGACGGGCTGTATTATGAGGCGGAGGATGCAGGGCTGACCCTTCGGAAGATGATCTCCGCCCTGGATTTTGACCCGGACCGGTTGGAGGAAATCCGGGAGAGGCTGGATGTAATTCGCCGGCTGTCCCGCAAATATGCCGGGGCGTCCACCGGGGACATGGTGGAAAAGCTGAAGGAAATGGAAGCAGAGCTTTCCGGCTTTGAAACCCTGGACGACCGCCTTTTGCAAACAGAAAAGGCGGAGGCCCAGGCGGCGGAGGCCTATAAAAACGCAGCGGCGCTGTTGTCAGGCAGCCGCAAAAAGCTGGCCCTTGCCTTTGAAAAGGAAATGGAAAAGCAGCTTATGGATCTGAACATGGGGGGCACCCGCTTCCAGGCGAAAATGGTGCCGGGAAACGCCGCTGCCACCGGCATGGAAACGGTACATTTTCTCATTGCGCCCAACCGGGGCGAAGAAATGCAGCCCCTTTCCCGCATTGCGTCCGGCGGTGAACTGAGCCGGCTGATGCTGGCCATCAAATCCGTGGCGGCCAAGCGGGAAGGCATTCCCAGCATGATTTTTGACGAAATTGACACCGGTATTTCCGGCAAGGCGGCCCAGGTGGTGGGCGAAAAGATGAAGCACATCAGCCTGGACCGGCAGGTGCTGTGCGTGACCCACCTGCAGCAGATTGCTGCCCTGGCGGACCGGCATTACCTGGTGGAAAAGGCCTTTGACGGGGAACGCACCCGCACCAATCTTTCCATCCTGGAAGGAGAAAAGCGGGTGGCCGAAATTGCCCGTATGCTGGGCGGCGAGGAAGAAAGCGCCAAGCAGCACGCAAGAGAGATGCTGAAATGAAGATACACGAGCAATGCCTGCCCTGCCTGGTGAACCAGGCGGTCAGAACGGCGGATATGCTTAGAATAGAGAACCGGGAAGAAATGTACCGGCAGATATTTTTGAACATGAGCCGCATGGATATGAACAGAACCAATCCCGAGCTGGTTGGGGAAAATTTCCGCATCATCAAGGCGTTTTGCGGCTGTGATGATCCGTACCGGGAGACCAAAGCGCACTATAACCGGGTGTTTATGGACCAGGCGGCGGTATACGAAAAAACCATCACCTCCTTCCGGGATGCGGTGAAGTATGCCATTGTGGCCAATATTATCGACTTCAATCCCATTCACGGCGATGTGGAAGGGGATATCCGCAAATTTTTCGGCGGCATGGAGGCATTGCAGCTGGCGGTGGACCATACAGCGCAGCTGCAGCAGGATATCAGCCGCAGCAAAACCATCCTGTATCTGGGGGATAATTGCGGCGAAATCTGCTTTGACAAGCTGCTTATCCGCAGGATCCGGAAACTGAACCCGGAAGCGAAAATTTATTTCGGCGTGCGGGGGGAGGCCGTGGTGAATGATAACACCATGGAGGACGCCCTTTTTGTGCGCATGGATGAAGAGGCCACGGTGATTTCCAATGGGGACTGGGCTCTGGGCACCGTGCTGGAAAGGGTAAGCCCGGCGTTCAGAAAAGTGTACGATGAGGCCGATGTGGTGATTGCCAAAGGCCAGGCCAATTTTGAATCCTTGAGCGAAGAAGAGAAAAACATCTATTTTCTTCTGGTGGTGAAATGCCCGGTGATTGCCCGGTGCACCAAGGTGCCTCAAAAGAGCCTGGTGTGCATGAAGCAGGCCAGGGATATCATCCCTGGATCCGATCTGCGAAGTGGTTGTGTGTGTAAACAAGCAGTTTCCGCGTGAAGCTTGGAGAACGAAGGAACCCACGGACGCAATGAAAATGCGGAGATGGCCGGGGGAAGAGGCCTTTGCCACGGATCCGTGTATCTCCCGGGCACCGCTTTGTTTGATATTGCCGTCATCGGAAGCAGAAATAAGCCAAAGGGCTGTCCGCTATGTGTGCAGACAGCCCTTTGGTTTTCGTTTTTATGCAGTATCCTGATTGGGTTACCTGATGCGGTAACGCTGACTTCTGTGCGATTATTTTATTTCCTTCTGCACTTTACAATTGCTTCCGTCACATTGGTCAGCACCGGCTGGCCGTGCTGGTTATATGCCAAAGGAGTAAGCTCCACCAGCCCGTTTTTTTCGCTGCGTTTGACGGTGTTGGTCACGGCGGCTTTTCCCGTCAGCACGTCACCGGCATAAACGGGCCTGAGCCATTCTATTTTGGTGGATTTGCCTGCCAGCAGCTCCTTGCCCCAGAAATCCACCTCCAGGTACTTTGCCCATACCGCCATGAAGGACATAACGCCCGGTGCAATCAGCTGCCCAAAGGGCGTGGCGCGGGCATATTCCTCATCGGTGTGCAGGGGGATATTGTCATATTCCCGGGCAAAGGCCAGCATCTTTTCTTTTTCGATCACTGCGGGGGCTGTTTCCACCGTCATGCCGATTTTGATATCGTCAAAATACATCGTTTCACCTCGCTGCCAATCCGTTGACAAACTGCCTGGCCAGCCTTGCGCTGCGGCCGCCCCGCTCCAATGCAAACCGCTCCGCCAGAAGGTCCATTTCCTGGGCTGGCATGGAGAAGCCTTCCTTTTCTGCCAGATGATGCACGATGTGCAGGTAGGTTTCCTTATTGGGCTTGGAGAAGGTGATGTGCAGGCCGAACCTGTCCGAAAGGGACATGATTTCCTGGATGGTATCGTTGCGGTGAATGTCGTCGCCCTCCCTGTCCGAGAAGGTTTCTTTGATGAGATGGCGGCGGTTGCCGGTGGCATAGATGACAACATTATTGGATTTTGCCGTAACGGAGCCTTCCAGCACAGCTTTGAGCGCATTGAATTGATCGTCATCCTTCAGGAAAGCCAGATCATCAATAAACAGCACAAATTTCAGCGGGTTCAGGGACAATTCATCCAGAATGGCCGGAATGGCGCGCAATTGATCCTTCCGCACCTCCACAATGCGCAGCCCTTCCTTCCACAGGGCATTGGCCACCGCCTTTACCGTAGAGGATTTGCCAGTTCCCGCATCACCTGTGAGCAGGATATTGGCGGCAGGCTTTCCGCAAAGCAGGGCTTTGGTGTTTTCCAGAATCATCTGCTGCTGCCGTTCATAATCCACCAGGTCCGAAAGCGCTGTCCGGTCGGGATGCAGAACAGGGGCAATGCAGCCGTTTTCGTCCACATAAAACATTCTGTGCTTTGCGTAAATACCGTACCCGTACTGCCGGATGTTTTCCACCCGGTGCAGATAGATATCCTTCAGCCGCAGCTTTGTGGTGGTGAATTCCGGCAGAAAGCCGGTGTAATCCATCAGCCCCTGCAGCTTTTCCCGGCTCAGCTCCGTCACTTCCTGCAGCACATCCAGCTCGGCCTCCAGGGTTTGCTGCAGATAATTGGGCACGGCCTTGCCGCTGCCTGCCATTTTCACATAGACATTTTCGCTGCTTGTGCACAATTCTTTGATGTGCTCCCCCAGGTTGCCGCCGTTTGCCCGGTAAAGCGCAGCCACAAAGGCGGCATAGGCGGAGTTGATCGGCTTTTCCAGGTATTTGCACAGCGAAAGCAGCACAGGGTCCTTCAATAGTTCCCGGAAGATGCTCAGGGTTTTCAGCTTTTCTTTCAATACTTTCATATCAGTTCAGAATGGCACCCGACGCACCGCCGGAAACAAGGGCTGCGTAGCGTTTGAGGTAGCCGTGCAGCTCTTTCTGCTTGGGGGTGAAGTTCTGCATGCGCTGTGCCAGCACCGCTTCATCCACCTTCAGTTCAATGGTGTTTTGGGGAATATTGATGCTGATGATATCGCCATCTTCCACCACGCCGATCATACCGCCGGAAGCAGCTTCGGGGGTGACGTGGCCGATGCAGGCGCCTCTGGTGGCGCCGCTGAAGCGGCCGTCTGTGATCAGGGCTACGCTGCTGCCAAGGCCCATGCCCATGATGGCAGAGGTGGGGTTGAGCATTTCCCGCATGCCGGGGCCGCCTTTGGGGCCTTCGTAGCGGATAACCACCACATCCCCGGCAACGATTTTGCCGGCATTGATGGCAGCCTGGGCCTCTTCCTCAGAATCAAACACCCGGGCGGGGCCTTCGTGCACCAGCATTTCGGGCAATACCGCCGAACGCTTCACCACGCTGCCTTCCGGCGCCAGATTGCCCTTGAGCACGGCAATGCCGCCGGTTTCGCTGAAGGGATTTTCAATGGGGCGGATGGTGTCCGGATCCAGGTTGACGCTGCCGGCAATGTTTTCGCCGATGGTCTTTCCGGTGACGGTCATGCAATCGGTATGCAGCAGGTTTTTCTTTGTCAATTCATTCATCACGGCATACACGCCGCCGGCCTGGTCCAGATCCTCCATATAGGTGCGCCCGGCCGGGGCCAGATGGCACAGGTTGGGGGTTTTGGCGCTGATTTCATTGGCAATATCCAGGTTCAGTTCCACGCCGCACTCGTGGGCAATGGCCGGCAGGTGCAGCATGCTGTTGGTGGAGCAGCCCAGGGCCATATCCACGGTGAGGGCGTTCATCAGTGCCTTTTCCGTCATGATATCCCGGGGGCAGATGTTCTGGCGCACCAGCGCCATCACCGCCATGCCGGCATGCTTGGCCAGCTCAATGCGTGCGGAATAGACGGCGGGGATGGTGCCGTTGCCCCCAAGGCCCATGCCCATAGCTTCCGTCAGGCAGTTCATGGAATTGGCGGTGTACATGCCTGAGCAGGAGCCGCAGGTGGGGCAGGTTTTACATTCGTATTCCAACAGCTTCTTATCATTAATTTTTCCGGCATTATAGGCGCCCACGGCCTCAAACATGCTGGAAAGGCTGGTCTTTTTTCCTTCCACCCGGCCGGCCAGCATGGGGCCGCCGCTGACGAACACCGTGGGGATATTCACCCTTGCCGCCGCCATTAAAAGCCCCGGCACGTTTTTGTCGCAATTGGGCACCATCACCAGCCCGTCAAAGCCGTGGGCCAGGGCCATGGCCTCGGTGGAATCGGCAATCAGGTCCCGGGTGACCAGGGAATATTTCATGCCGGTGTGGCCCATGGCAATGCCGTCGCATACGGCAATGGCCGGGAATACGATGGGGGTGCCCCCCGCCATGGCCACGCCAAGCTTCACCGCTTCCACAACCTTATCCAGGTTCATGTGGCCGGGAACAATTTCGTTGTGAGAGCTGACGATGCCAATCAGCGGCCGCTTCTGTTCTTCTTCCGTCAGTCCCAGGGCGTGAAACAAACTGCGGTGCGGCGCATTCTGCACGCCGTCCACTACATTTTCCTTTTTCATGGCCTTGCCTCCTGTCAGTTGTTGATTAGCTTATCCTCATCGCTCCAGCTGTAAAGCTTGCGGATATCCGCTCCCACCACTTCGGAGGGATGCTCGGCTGCCCGCTTGCGCATGGCATTGAAATGCACCTGGGCACCTGCAGCGGACATATCCAGTAAAAATTCCTTGGCAAAGGTGCCGTCCTGAATATCCGACAGGATCTTTTTCATGGTCTTTTTGGTTTCCTGGGTGATGATCTTGGGGCCGGTGACGTAATCGCCGTATTCGGCGGTGTTGGAGATGGAATAGCGCATACCGGCAAAGCCGCTCTGATAGATCAGATCCACAATCAGCTTCATTTCGTGGATGCACTCAAAGTAGGCGTTCCGGGGGTCATAGCCCGCCTCCACCAGGGTTTCATAGCCCGCCTGCATCAGGGCACACACGCCTCCGCACAGCACGGCCTGTTCGCCGAACAGGTCCGTTTCCGTTTCGGTGCGGAAGGTGGTTTCCAGCACGCCGGCCCGGGCGCCGCCAATGCCCAGGGCATAGGCAAGACCCAATTCCCACGCATCGCCGGTGGCGTCCTGCTCCACGGCGATCAGGCAGGGAACGCCCTTGCCCGCCTGATATTCGGAGCGGACCGTGTGGCCGGGGCCCTTGGGGGCGATCATGATGACATTGACGTTCTTGGGGGGCTTGATGCAGCCAAAGTGGATATTGAAGCCGTGGGCAAAGGCCAGGGTTTTGCCTTCGGTGAGGTTGGGCTCGATGGATTCTTTGTACAGCGCAGCCTGCTTTTCGTCATTGATGAGGATCATGATGATATCGGCTGCCTTGGCTGCATCCGCCGCCGTCATGACCTTCAGCCCCTGTTCTTCTGCCCTTTTCCAGCTTCTGGAGCCTTCGTACAGGCCTACAATCACATTGACGCCGCTGTCTTTCAGGTTCAGGGCATGGGCATGGCCCTGGGAGCCGTAGCCGATGACGGCCACCGTTTTGCCGCTGAGCTTGAGGAGATCACAATCCTGCTGATAAAAAATCCGTGCCATATTGATATCCTTCTTTCTTTTACAAATTCAGGTTCTGGCGCAGCGTGGCGCTGCCCTTTTCAATGGATGCCGTGCCGGTACGGCAGATTTCCAGGATTTTGTGTTCCTGCATGAGCGATATGAAATCGTCCATTTTCCGGCTGTCGCCGATGAGCCGAAGCACGATGGCGTCCTTGGTATAGTCAATGGTTTCGGCCTTGAAGGCCTCAGCCGCTGCATGAATCTCTTCCCGGGAGGAGGGAGAATTCTGCAGCTTGATGAGCATCAGCTCGCAGCTGAGGGAGTTTTCAACGGTCAGTTCCTTGATGGAGCACACATCCGGCAGCTTGTACAGCTGATTGACCAGCTGCACCTTTCCGTTTTCTTCCCCGTCAAAGCTGAAGGTGATCCGGGAAACGTCGCCGGACTCCGTTTCGCTGGCGGTGATGGAGCTGATATTGAACTGCCGCCTGCGGAACATGCTGGTCAGCCGGTTCAATACGCCAAACTGGTTCCTCACCAGCACGGCCAGGGTATATCGGTTCATACGTTCACCTCCAGACGGGTGATGATCTCGTCCATACTGCCGCCGGGGGGCAGCATGGGAAGCACAAATTCGTCCTTGTCAATCCGGCAGTCAATGATATAGGGGCCGTCCTGGGAGAAAGCTTTTGCCAGTGCCCTGTCCATTTCCTCCGGGGTATTGACCGTTTCGCCGTCCGCCCCAAAGGCACGGGCGAAAGCAGCAAAATCCGTCTTCCTTTGCAAAACGGAGTTGGAATAGTGCTTGTCATAAAACAAGGTTTGCCACTGGCGCACCATGCCCAGCACCCCGTTGTTCATGATGATCACCACCACCGGCACATTGTAGCGCACCGCCGTGGCCAGCTCGTTCAGGTTCATGCCGAAGCTGCCGTCGCCGGTAACCAGCACGCTGCGTTCCTTTGTACCGAAGGCGGCGCCGATGGCAGCGCCAAAGCCATAGCCCATGGTGCCCAGGCCGCCGCTGGAAGCAAAGCGGCGTGGTGTGCGGAAAAACAGGTGCTGGGCGGCCCACATCTGGTGCTGGCCCACGTCGGTGCAAACGGCGGTGTTTTCGCCTAGATGCCGGTTCAGCGTCAGCATGGCGCTGCGGGGGGTAAGCCCTTCCCGTTTGTCCAGGCAATTTTCCTCCTCTGCCCGGAAAGCCTGAACCCGGGCCTCCCATTCCGGCTTTTTGTCCTCATGGATCAGGGGCAAAAGCTTCTGCAGCGTGCGCTTCACATCGCCCCTGAGGCCGCAGGCGGCGTTCACCGTCTTGCACAGTTCCGACCCGTCCACATCGATATGGATGATCTTCGCGCCGGTGGCAAACCTTTGCCGGTTGCCGGTCACCCGGTCGTTGAACCGAACGCCAAGGGAGATGATTACGTCCGCATGATGCATGGACATGGAGGAGGCAAAGTGCCCGTGCATGCCCTGCATGCCAAGGAAACGGGGATGATCTGTGGGGATGGCGGAGAGGCCCATGAGGGAGCAGCCGATGGGGGCATCGATCTTCTCGGCAAGAGCCAGCATTTCTTCCTGGGCATCTGCCGTGAGCAGGCCGCCGCCAAAGTAGATAAAGGGGCGTTTGGCATCGTTGATGACGGCCGCCGCCTCTTCAATGCGCACATCCTTGGCGGCATGGGTGCTTTCCTTTTCCACGGGCGGCTGCATTTCATATTCACATTTTGCAATCTGCACGTCCTTGGGCACGTCAATCAGCACCGGCCCGGGCCTGCCGGACTTTGCCAGCCGGAAGGCCTCCCGGATGGTATCCGCCAGGTCTTCCACATGGCCCACAAAATAATTGTGCTTGGTGATGGGCAATGTGACGCCGGTAATGTCGATTTCCTGAAAGCTGTCCGTACCAATCTGGGTGGTGGGCACATTGCCGCAGATGGCCACCATGGGGATGGAATCCAGATAAGCGGTGGCAATACCGGTAACCAGGTTGGTGGCGCCGGGGCCGGAGGTGGAGATCACCACCCCCACCTTGCCGGTGGTGCGGGCATAGCCGTCCGCTGCATGGGCGGCCCCTTGTTCATGGGCGGTCAGGATGTGGTTGATTTCGTCCTGATATTTGTACAGGCTGTCGTATACATTCAGAATCTGTCCGCCGGGATAGCCGAACACCGTTTCGCAGCCCTGTTCAATGAGGGTTTTTACCAGAATATCTGCACCGGAAAGCAGCATGTTCTCATCCCTTTCGAATGTTCTTTACAATCAGATCGCCGCACTGTCTGCAGCCTACCATGGTCATGCCCTCGCTCATGATATCGGCGGTGCGGAAGCCCTGGTCCAGATAAGCGGACACTGCGTTTTCAATGACGTCTGCTTCCAGTGCCATATCAAAGCTGAAGCGCAGCATCATGGCGGCGGAAAGGATGGTGCCGATGGGGTTGGCTTTATCCTGGCCTGCAATATCGGGGGCGGAGCCGTGGATGGGCTCATACAGGCCGCAGCCGGTGACCCCCAGGCTGGAGGAGGGAATCATGCCGATGGAGCCGGTGATCATGGAGGCTTCGTCGGACAGAATATCGCCGAACATGTTTTCTGTGACAATCACATCAAACTGGGCCGGGTTTTTCACAATCTGCATGGCACAGTTGTCCACCAGCATATCGGAAAGCGCCACATCCGGGTATTCTTCGGCCAGGCGGTGCATTACTTTTTTCCAGAGCCTGCTGGAATCCAGCACATTGCTTTTTTCCACGGAGCACAGCTTCTTTTGCCGCTTCTGCGCCGTTTCAAAGCCGATGCGGCCGATGCGCTCAATCTCTTTTTTGCTGTATTGCAGCACGTCGGTGGCGGTATCGCCTTCGGTTTTGTGGGTGCCAAAGTAAATGCCGCCGATCAATTCCCGGACGATGATAAAATCAATGCCCTGATCCACAATGGATTTTTTCAGCGGCGAAGCATCGCTCAGCTGGGGCCAGATTTTAGCCGGGCGGTTATTGGAATAAACGCCCATGCCTGCCCGCAGGCGAAGCAGCCCCTTTTCCGGCCGCAGGTGCCCGGGAACGTCGTTCCACTTGGTGCCGCCCACAGCCCCCAGCAGCACGCTGTCGGAGGAGAGGCACTTGGCAAGCTCCCTTTCCGGCAGGGGATCGCCCCATTTGTCAATGGCGCAGCCGCCCATGTCCACATCGGTGTAGCGGAAGGTGTGGCCAAACAATTCTGCCACTTTATCCAGCACCTTCAGCGCTTCATTGACAATTTCGGGGCCAATGCCGTCCCCGCGGATGACTGCGATATGCTTATTCATGCGTTTCGCCTTCTTTCAGGGATTTGAGCAAGCCGCCGCACCGGATGATGTGCTGGATAAAGGGAGGGAAGGGCTGGGCCTGATAGGCTTTCCCGGTGGTTTGGTTCAGAATGACGCCGGTATCAAAATCCACGCTGACCTGATCCCCCGCGCCGATTTCTTCCGCCGCCGCTTCACATTCCAGAATGGGCAGGCCGATATTGATGGCATTGCGGTAAAAAATCCGGGCAAAGCCTTTGGCAATCACGCAGCCGGTGCCGCAGGTTTTGATCACCAGCGGCGCATGCTCCCGGGAGGAGCCGCAGCCGAAATTCCATCCGGCTACCATCACATCCCCTTTTTGCACCTTTTTTACAAAGCTCTGATCGATATCCTCCATGCAGTGAAGGGCCAGTTCCTTTGCATCGGGGGTATTGAGATAACGGGCGGGGATGATCACGTCCGTATCCACGTTATCGGGATATTTGAAGGCCTTTCCGTTCGTATTCATGCTTCGCCCTCCTGATATTCTGAGATATAGCCCGCAAGGGCGCTGGCGGCAGCCGTGTGGGGAGACGCCAGGTACACTTCGCTGTCCACATGGCCCATGCGGCCTACGAAATTGCGGTTGGTGGTGGCAAGGCATTTTTCGCCTGCGGCCAGAATGCCCATGTAGCCCCCCAGGCAGGGCCCGCAGGTGGGGGTGGAAACCACGGCCCCGGCGTCAATGAACGCGGTGTACCAGCCCCTTTCCACACATTCACGAAGGATCTGCATGGTGCCGGGAATGATGATTACCCGGACGCCCTGCGCCACTTTTTTACCCTTGAGAATCTGATAGGCCGCTTCCATATCCTCCAGCCTGCCGTTGGTGCAGGAGCCGATCACCACCTGGTCGATCTTCACGCCGTGCAGTTCGCTGGCCGGGCGGGTGTTTTCCGGCAGGTGCGGGCAGGCAACGGTGGGCACAATCTGTGTCAGGTCAATATCAATAACCCTTTCGTATTCCGCATCCGCATCTGCTTCATACACAACGGGCGGGCGTTCGCTGCGGCCGTTCAAATAGGTCATCGTAACGTCATCCACCGGGAAAATGCCGTTCTTTGCCCCGGCCTCAATGGCCATGTTGCAGATGCAAAGCCGGTCGTCCATGGAAAGGGCGCTGACGCCGCCCCCGGTAAATTCCATGCTCTTGTACAGCGCGCCGTCTACGCCGATCATGCCGATGATGGTGAGGATCACGTCCTTGCCGCTGCAGTTTTTTGCCAGCTTTCCGGTCAGGTTGAACCGGATGGCGGAAGGTACCTTGAACCAGGCCATGCCCGTGGCCATGCCGGCCGCCATATCGGTGGAGCCAACGCCGGTGGAAAAGGCCCCCAGGGCGCCGTAGGTGCAGGTGTGGCTGTCTGCGCCGATGATGCAGTCCCCGGCGGTCACCACGCCCTGCTCAGGCAAGAGCGCGTGCTCGATGCCCATTTTGCCCACGTCGTAGAAATGGCTCACGCAGTGGGAGCAGGCAAATTCCCGGCAGGTTTTGGATTGCTCAGCGGCCTTGATGTCCTTGTTGGGCACAAAATGGTCCAGCACAATGGCCACCCGGTCCCGGTCGAACACGGAACGGAAGTCGGCTTTTTTGAATTCATTCACCGCCACAGGCGTGGTGATATCGTTGCCCAGCACAATATCCAGCTTTCCATTGATCAGCTGGCCGGCTGTCACTTTGTCCAGCCCGGCATGTGCTGCCAGAATTTTTTGCGTCATGGTCATGCCCATATCAATTTCCATCTCCTTTCATATTCCGGAATGCACTGAGCAGCGCCTTGGTGCTGGCGGTGATCACATCGGTATCGGTGCCGGCACCCCAGTACAGGGTGCCGTCCTCCTTTTCCAGGCCGATGTAGGAGGCGGCTACGCTGCGGGAGCCCTGGCCCTGCATGCTGTGCTGGGTGAATACCTGCAGGGTGTATTCTTCGCCGGTGAAGGCGTGCAGGGCGTTGTTCACGGCGCTGAGGGTGCCGTTGCCTTCCGCCTCCAGTTCGGTTTCTTCGCCGTTCCTGGCAAAGGTGATGTTGATTTTCACCGCATCGTTTTCCCGGACAAAGTCAAAATCGCTGACCGTTATGCCGCTGGCCAGGTTCAGGTAATGCTGCTCAAAAATGGCAAGCACTTCGTCCGGGCGCAGCTCTTTATGCTCGTGGTCGGAAATGTTTTTGCACAGGTAGCTGAAATGCTCCCGCATCTTGGTCGGCAGGTTGTAGCCAAAGGCCTGTTCCAGCAAATAGCCGATGCCGCCCTTGCCGGACTGGGAATTCACCCGGATCACATCGGCGTCGTAGGTTCTGCCGATGTCCTTGGGATCGATGGGGATATAGGGCACCGTCCATTCGTGCAGCTTGTTTTTCGCCCGGTATTTCATGCCCTTGGCAATGGCGTCCTGATGGGAGCCGGAGAAGGCGGCGAATACCAGTGCACCGGCGTAAGGGGCCCGTTCATACACCCGCATCCGGGTGCACTTTTCGTACTTCTCCACCAGCTTGTTCATATCGGAAAAATCAAGCCCGGGGTTCACGCCGTGGGAGTACATATTCATGGCCAGGGTGATGATATCCACATTGCCGGTGCGCTCCCCATTGCCAAAGAGGGTGCCCTCAACCCGATCGGCCCCGGCAAGCAAGGCAAGCTCAGTATCGGCAACACCGGTGCCCCGGTCATTGTGGGGGTGGAGGGAGAGGGTTACATACTCACGGTACTTCAGGTTTTCGCTCATATAGGCCACCTGGGATGCGTACACATGGGGAAGGCTCATTTCCACCGTGACCGGCAGGTTGATAATCACATTGTTATCTTTGCCGGGCTCCAGCACATCCAGCACCGCATTGCACACTTCCAGGGCATAATCCATTTCCGTGCCTGTGAAGGATTCCGGGGAATATTCAAAGCGGAAATTCCCTTCATATTCTCCGGCCAGCCGCTTCACCAGCTTTGCCCCGTCCACGGCGATTTTTTTGATTTCCTCTTTGGATTTTTTGAACACCTGCTCCCGCTGGGCCACGCTGACGGAATTGTAGAAATGAATAATGGCGCTGGGAGCGCCCTTGCAGGCGTCGAAGGTTTTGCGGATGATGTGCTCCCGGCACTGGGTAAGCACCTGCACGGTCACGTTGGAGGGGATCATGTTGTTTTCAATCAGCGTGCGTAAGAATTCGTATTCCGTTTCGCTGGCAGCCGGAAAACCCACTTCGATTTCCTTGAACCCCACTTCCAGCAGCACATGAAAATATTCCAGCTTTTCCTCCAGGCTCATGGGAATCACCAGGCTCTGGTTGCCGTCCCGCATATCCACCGAGCACCACACCGGCGGCTTTTCAATATGATCCTTTTCCACCCATTTGTTGTATTGTTTGTCCACCGGAAAATATCCCACCCGGTATTTGCTTGCATCCATCATATTGTCAACCTCCTTTTATACCAGCTTGAACCCTTCATTGCGCAGGCTTTGAGTGATCAGATGAACGTGTTCAAAATCCCTTGTTTCCATATTGATGCGCAGGAAGCAGCCGTTTACGCTTTCGGTGTTCCCCTTTTCGTAATGAACGCCGGTTACATTGCCCCCGCAATCGGCAATGATCCGGGAAATTTCCTTCAGCTGCCCCGGCTTATCCAGCAGTTCAATCAGCAGGCTGGAGGAGCGGCCGGAATTGAGCAAGCCCCGGTCAATCACCCTGGACAGGCTGGTTACATCGATGTTACCTCCGGATACCACGGCCACTACCCGCTTGCCGGCCAGATTGAATTTATCAAACATCACCGCTGCCACGGCGGCGGCTCCGGCACCCTCGGCAATCATTTTCTGCTTTTCGATCAGGGCCAGAATGGCGCTGGCCACCTCATCATCCGTAACCAGGGCGATGTCGTCCACATATTCCTTCACCAGGGCGTAGGTGTTGTCCCCCGGTCTTTTCACGGCAATGCCGTCTGCAATGGTGGAAACGGAAGACAAACTTTCCATTTCGCCGTGCTTCACCGAGCGGAACATGCTGGGGGCTCCGGCGGCCTGTACGCCGTACACCTTCACGGACGGGCGAATCTGCTTTACCGTGTAGGCAATGCCGGAAATCAGCCCGCCGCCGCCCACCGGCACCACAATGGCGTCGATATTGTCCAGATCGTTCAGAATTTCAAGGGCAATGGTGCCCTGGCCGGCAATCACATTTTCGTCATCGAAGGGATGAACGAAGGTGTAGCCCTTGCTTTCCTTCAGTTCCAGGGCTTTCTGATAGGCGTCGTCATAGCAACCCTCCACCAGGCATACCTCCGCCCCGAAGCCCTTGGTGGCCTCCACCTTGGAGATGGGGGCGGTATCGGGCAGGCAGATCAGCGACTGAATGCCGCTTTTTGTGGCCGCCAGCGCCACGCCCTGGGCATGGTTTCCGGCGGAGCAGGCAATGACGCCCTTTTGCTTTTCTTCATCGCTGAGCATAGCAATCTTATAGGCCGAGCCGCGTACCTTGAAGGAGCCGGTGATCTGCAAATTTTCCGGCTTGAGGTACAATTCGCAGTCCGGCGCAATGCCGTAGGCCCGCACCACATTGGTTTCGCGGATGATATTCTTCAGCACTGTCTGGGCACTGAACACTTTGTCAAGGGATAGCATCTTTTCATTCCGCCTTTCATTCTTTTTTGATGGAACGGCTTTCAGGCGAAACAAAAACCCGCCTCAAAGCCTTTTTGCTTTGAGACGGGTGTGAAAATCAAATTCAGCACTCGCGGTACCACTCAAATTGCGAATATAAAAATCCGCCACCTCTTCGAAGTCCATCAACTTCTATGCACTGACGCAGCATACGCGGGAAACGCCTACTGGGTGTTGAAACCTTTGGGGCTTCCGGCTCAGAAGGGATGGGAGCATCTGCAGTCCTTTACCGGGATCACACCATCCCCGGCTCTCTGGGAAATTCGTTGCAGCGTCCGTCTTCATCAACGCCTTTATCTATTCGATTGCTGGAATTTTAACACCGAAAAACGGCTGTGTCAATCGTTTTTAAACCAAAAAACATCAAAGATACATACCTGCCGTTCAGCCGTATCCCTGACGGGAGGACAAGGGATGGGAAGCCCCTGTCATAACACCCGGTCACAGAATCAAATCTTCCACCACATCGTCCAGCACCGCCATCACCACGGGCTTGCCCTTATCGCTGAGGTTCTGGCAGGGCAGCATATCGCTGATCATGGGGGTGGTGAGCCCGCCGGACTGCAGCACGGTGAAGGCACGGGAGGTGGTGATGCGGGTGACGGCGGCCACATAGGTGCCGGTGGAGCCGGATTTATTGAAGGAGACGCACTTGACACCCTTGCCGGCCCGGCCCTGCACGTCAAACATGGCGCCCATCAGCCGCTTGCCGTAGCCCCGTTCGGTGAACAGGAGCACCTGGTCGGTATTGGTGATGGGGGAGGCGAGGATCACTTCATCGCCTGCATCCAGCTTGATGCCCCGGACGCCGGCGCTGACGCGGCCCATCTGGGGCACGGTATCCATGGCAAAGCGGATGCACATGCCAAGCCGGGTAATCAGCAGGATATCGGCGCCGTCTTCCTCCTGGCAGACGGACAGCAGCCGGTCGTCGCCCTTGAGGTTCACGGCGGCAAACTTGCTGCGGCGGATGTCATATTCCGCAGCGGCGGTGCGCTTCACCTGGCCGCTCTTTGTGAAGAAGAGCAGGTCGCCCATGGCGTTGAGGCTGCCGGGGGTGATGAGCATCAGGGACACGCATTGTTCCCCTGTTTCCAGCCCGGCCAGCACGCCGGACAGCAGGCCACCCCGTTCTTTGGGCTTGTTGGTTTCGGGCAGGGCGCCCACGCTCAGGGGGAAGCAGTTGCCCTTGTCGGTGAAGAAAAGGAGGGTATGGTCCGTCTGGGTGTGGAACAGATACCGGGGCATATCGCTTTCCTTTTCCGGCAGCTCCATCTTTTCATAGAACCGGGGCGCCATGCGGCGCAGCTGTCCGCCCCGGGTGAGGAACACCACCGCTTCTTCCGGCGGGGGCGCTTCTTCCTTCACGGCCACGGCGTCCTCCGCCTTTTCGGTGACGATCACGGTGCGGCGCTCATCCCCGTGCTCCTGGGCAATTTCGTTCAGTTCCTTCTTGATAACGGCAAGCAGCTTCTTTTCGCTTTTCAGGATGCCTTCCAGGGTGTTGATCAATTTGAGAATATCGGCATATTCCTTGCGCAGGGCTTCAATTTCCAGGCTGGTGAGGCGCTGCAGGCGAAGGTCCAGAATGGCCTGGGCCTGGATATCGGTAAAGCCGAAGCGCTCCATCAGCCGCTGTTTGGCTTCCTTGCCGTTTTTGCTGGCGCGGATCAGGGCGATCACTTCGTCCAGGTTATCCACCGCTACGATCAGCCCTTCCAGGATATGAGCCCGGGCTTTTGCCTGCTCCAGTTCGTACTGGGTGCGGCGGGTGACCACTTCCTTCTGGTGGCGGATGAAATGGCCGATCACGGTTTTGAGGCCCATCTGCACGGGCTTTCCTTCTGCCACGGCCACCAGGTTCACGCCGAAGGTGACCTGCAGATCGCTGTATTTATACAGGTATGCCAGCACCTTCTTGGGATCGGCGTCCTTTTTCAGTTCAATCACGGCGCGAAGGCCGGTGCGGTCGCTTTCGTCCCGGATATCGTGGATGCAGCCAAGGGCGGCCTTTTTTTCTTCGCTGAGCTTCAGGATTTTTTCCAGCATGGCGGCCTTGGGCACGCCGTAGGGCACTTCGGTGATCACAAGCAATGTGCGCCCGGCATTCCCCGCCTCCACATCCACCTTGGCCCGCAGGGTCAGCTTGCCCCGGCCGGTTTCGTATGCGGAGCGGATTTCCGGGGTGTTCAGCAGCACGCCGCCGGTGGGGAAATCCGGTGCAGGCACGGCCTGCATCAGTTTATCCAGGGGTACGTCGGGGTCGTCAATCTGCATACATACCGCTTCCGCCACTTCCCGCAGGTTATGGGGCGGGATATTGGTGGCCAGGCCCACGGCGATGCCGCTGGCACCGTTCACCAGCAGGTTGGGGTAGCGGGCGGGAAGCAGGTCCGGCTCCTTCAGGGTGTCGTCAAAGTTCAGCCGGAAGGGCACGGTGTCTTTTTCAATGTCCCGCAGCATTTCCATGGCCAGGGGGGCCATGCGGGCTTCGGTATAACGCATGGCGGCGGCGCTGTCGCCGTCGATGGAGCCGAAATTGCCGTGGCCGTCCACCAGAATGCCCCGCATGGTGTAGGGCTGGGCCAGGCGGGTCAGGGCGTCGTACACGCTGGAGTCGCCGTGGGGGTGAAATTTACCCAGGCAGTCGCCCACGATGCGGGCGCACTTGCGGTGGGGTTTGTCGGGGGTGAGCCCCAGTTCGTTCATGGTATACAAAATACGCCGCTGCACCGGCTTTAAGCCATCCTCCACCCGGGGAATGGCGCGCTCCAGAATAACGTATTCGGCATAAGGCATCATGCTCTGATGCATCACTTCTTCCAGCGGCGTCTGGATAATATCGGGCGTTAATACTTCCGGCGGCTTCTTGGCCATACGAGTACCTCCAATGATGGGGATTTGCGGGGGAACCGCTTTTGAGGGCAAAAGCGGTTCCCCCGCTCCCCCTCCGAAAACCGGCTGGGATTATCATTGCCTTTCCTTTACAGGCAATCTCTCCCTGCAACAATAAGAAAATGATAAGTATTCAAATTCTTAATTCTGAATTCTTAATTCTGAATTTCCTTCTCAATCGTCACGTGCTGGTCAAAATGGTCGGCCTTATTGAACTCCGCATGCTCGATGATGTATTCCCGTCTGGGTTCCACCTTGTCGCCCATGAGCACGGTGATGATGGAGTCTGCCTGGGCAGCGTCCTCCACCGTGACCTGCATGAGCTTGCGGTGCGCAGGGTCCATGGTGGTTTCCCACAATTGTTCCGGGTTCATTTCGCCAAGGCCCTTATACCGCTGCAGGGTGTAGCCCCGCAGGCCTTGGGTCAGCTTTTTCAGCTCCTTATCATCATAGGCATACTGGATGGAGCTGTTCTTTTTCACGGCGTACAGGGGCGGCATGCCGATGTACACATGGCCGTCCGCCACCAGATCCCGCATGTAGCGGTAGAAGAAGGTGAGCAGGATGGCCCGGATATGGGCGCCGTCCTGGTCGGCATCGGCCAGGATGATCACCTTATGGTATTTCAGGCTGGATACGTCAAAATCTTCGTCAATGCCGGTGCCCAGCGCTGTGATGATGGAGCGGAATTCTTCATTGGCCAGCACCTGGTCCAGCCGTTTCTTTTCGGCGTTGAGGGGCTTGCCGCGAAGGGGCAAAATGGCCTGGAAGCGCCTGTCCCGGCCCTGCTTGGCGGAGCCGCCGGCGCTGTCGCCTTCCACGATGAACAATTCGTTATCCACGGCCTTTCTGCCGGTGCAGGCGCTGAGCTTGCCAACCAGCGGCGCCGCTTCCAGCTGGTTTTTCGCACGGGCCACGTCCCGGGCTTTTCTGGTAGCCTCCCGCACTTTGGCGCTTTTCACGGCCTTCTCCAGAATTTTCTGGGCCAGGTCCTGGTTTTTCAGGTCCTCCAGGAAATCAAACAGCTTTTCGGTGACGATGGCTTCCACGGCGGGGCGCACTTCCGTATTGCCAAGCCGTCCCTTGGTCTGCCCCTCGAACTGGGGGTTTTTCACCATGGTGGTCAGCACCACCGTGATGCCCTCCCGGAAGTCTTCGCCGGAAAGGTTATTGTCCTTTTCCTTCAGCACGCCAATCTTCCGGGCGTAATCGTTCATGGCTTTGGTCAGCGCTGCCTTGAACCCGGTTTCATGGGTGCCGCCTTCGCCGGTGGGGATATTGTTCACATAGCTGAAAACGGACTCGGTGAAGCTGTCGGTATACTGGATGGCGGCGCAGCAGATCACGTCGTCCTTCTTGCCCTCAAAATAGATGGGGGCTTCGTGCAGGGGGGTTTTGTCCTTGTTGAGGAACTTCACATAGTCGATAATGCCCCCGGCAAAGCAGAATTCGCAGCTGGCCTTTTCAGGGTCCTTGCTGCGTTCGTCGGTGAAGGAAATTTTCAGGCCCCGGTTCAGATAGGCCAATTCCCGCAGCCTGCGGCGCACGGTGTCCCCGTTGAACACTGTTTCTTCAAACACCGTATCATCGGGCATGAAGCGAACCAGAGAACCCCGCTTTCTGGTATTGCCCAGCTTTTCCAGAGGCTGTACCGGATGGCCGGCGATATACTTCTTTTCCTTGGCGTCGTAATAATTCTCAAAGCGCATGGCATAGTGGCTCCAGTTGATGAAAATATCCACCGTCAGCCATTTGGACAGCGCGTTCACAACTGATGCGCCCACGCCGTGCAGACCGCCGGAATAGGCATAATTTTCGTTGTCAAATTTACCGCCGGCGTGCAGGCGGGTATAAATCACTTCCACCCCGGGAATTTTCAGCACGGGATGCATGTCCACCGGCAGCCCGCGGCCGTTGTCCCATACGGAGGCAGAGCCGTCTTTATGCAGGGTGACCGCCACCTCCGTGGCATGGCCGCCCATGGCTTCGTCAATGGCATTGTCCACAATTTCCCATAACAGATGATGCAGGCCCCTGGAGCCCGTGGAGCCAATATACATACCGGGCCGCATCCGGACGGCGTCCAGCCCCTCCAGAACCTTGATACTGCCTGCATTATAGTCTTGTGCCATGCTGCACCTCACAATATTTAGTGTGTTCCTTCCTATAATAACACATTTTGTGCCCATATGTAAAGTACTGCCCTTGTTTTCGCGTTGTTGGAGGAGGTACGGTGGAGCAGGGGGCTCCTCGCCCCCCGTACCCCCGGCACCAGGGGCATTGCCCCTGGACCCTTTCTGCGAAAAAGTAGACTGTTTTTTCAAACAGTTTTCCGCATGTTACTTGTGGAAACGGAAAGAGAGCCCACGGGCGCTATGAAAACGAAAAAAAGAGCGGCTGAGAGAATGCATTCTCTCACCGCTTCTTTTTTGTCGTTTTCCCCGGATGCAAAGCATCCGGTCGGCGGTGTTTCACACCGCCAGCCCGTGGCCCGCAGTGCGGGCATCCAACTCGCAAAAATTCAATCTTTCTCTGCAAAGGGGTTTCTGCGTGGCGGCTGTGCCGCAGCCAACTCGCAAAGTTTCAATCGTTCATTTGCGAAAATTTGTGTGCGTGATGCTCCATGTCACCGGGAAACTGTATGAAAGATACAGTTTGTTGCATCCGGAATTGGGTCCAGGGCACTGCCCTGGTGTCCCTGGTGGGGTGCAGGGGCGAAGCCCCGCATGGTTCCTCATGTCACAGCGGCTTTTGCAACTGCAGCCGGGCCTTATTCAGCAGCCGGTGCCTCGGTGGCTTGGGGCAGGGAAGAATAGTAGAAGGTAACGGAAGCGGGGGCAGCGGTCATTTCTTTCAGCGTAACGGCCACGGCGTTATCGCTCACCAGCCGGTACCCATCCGGCACATGGTTGGAATTGGCATAGATGGTGGTGGAGCCGTAGCAGGTGATGTTCATGGCGAAAAGCTGGTTGCCGGTATCCTGGTCCATATAATAGACAGGCACCATCACTGCCGGGATCACCGTGGGGCTGGGGGTGGGGGTGGCAAGGGGGCTGTCGGAGAAGAGAAGGGTCTGGGTTTCGTTGCCGGCAATGCCGTCCACCTTCAGGCCGTACATTTCCTGGAAGGCGGAAACGGCTGCCTTGGTCTGGCTGCCGTAGCGGCCGTCGGCCCGGCTGGACAAAAAGCCCCGTTCAATCAGCTTTTCCTGCAGCTTTACCACCTTTTCCCCTTCACTGCCGGGGCGCAGGGTTTCGTACACAATGGGCTCCGGAGAAGGGGTGGGCGTGGCCGGCGCTTGGGTGACGATGGGGGTGGGGGTCACAGGGGGCGGCGTCAGATCCGGCGCCTGGCCGGCAGCGCCCGTCACCGTCATGGCCATGTATACCAGCAGGACCTTGAAAATATCCATGGGTTTCCTCCTATTTATATCAGATGTTCAGAAACTCCCGGAACTTGGGCATAATGCCGATGCCGTCGGGATAATGGGCGGCAAACTGGGGCACGGCGTGGCTGGGGAAGGAATTGCCCTCAATGAACCGGGGGCCGTCTTCGGTGATGGCCACGTCCCAGGCAACGAACCGCACCTGGGGCACCACCCGCATGGCCTCCAGGCACATTGCACAGGCTTCCTGGAAATAGGGCACTTCAAAGCCGATGATGTTGGTGCCGGTGATGGGGTGCTTTTCGAAGGTGTTGCCCTGTTTGTCGGCGCCCACGGTCAACAGCTTGCCGCTTTCCAGGTCCACCCGGGCGGCCATGCCGCCGCAGTCCACGTTGTCCATTACCTTGCCGTTGCCGATGCGCAGGAACGCATACACAATGCCTTCCTTCTTTTCGCCGATGAGGGTGGCGATGCGCACGGTGTTGACGGAGGTGGGGCAAAGGGCGGACATACGGCTGTGCTGCACCACCACTTCTTCCAGGATGGCGGGACCCTTTTCATTGATCAAACGGAAGAAAGCGTCCATATCTTCCCATGCGTCGGGGTTGTATTTTTCAATACCCTGGCCGGAGGAGCCTTCCAGGGGCTTGAAGATGACGCAGGGCTTGCCTGCCAGGAAGGTGGCAAGCTGTTCTTTGGTCAGGCTTTCGTCACAGCGCAGCCAGTCCCGGCCCACCCATTTGGCAAAGGTCTGGTTGAATTCTGTTTTGTCGTCAAAGAAATGCCAGTGGGCCTTATCGTTCATCCGGCGGACAATCTCATTGGAAAGCCCCCGGGTGATGACGGTGCGCTTCTGGGCGTCGTTCAGCTTATACATTTCGGCGATTTTATAGTCCATGTAGCCGGCGTTGTATTTTGCGGCGCACTTGGCCATATCCACGAACAGCCAGATCTTGCTTTTGCCGGTTTTCTTGTGGAGCATATTGGCGGTTTCGTTCATTTTTTTATAGTCCATTTTGCCGATGCGCTTGAGAACATATCCGATGCGGCTCATTCCGATTGCCTCCGTTGATAAAAAACTTCTTTCTTCAGTGTGCAAAATAACAAAATTTATTATACGCCACCTTCGGTTTCTTTGCAAGCAAAATACACCCCGGCAAATGTAAAACTGTACAAAATGGTCAAGCTTTTTCCCGATTGGATAAAATGCAAAAAAGCAAGGCCGGACAAGGGTTTTTCCCTATTCTTTTTTTCATCAAAACTGTTGACAATAGAAATAAAGAATGTTATTATGATACAGTTGTCGGCTTTATGCGGCAACGGTGTTCCTGTGCCTTTTGAACGGAGGAAACATGCACAAGCAGCTGGGAAGAAACAAACGGCGGGTCGCCGGTTTTCGCCAGGTGATGCGGGGGATTGAGGAGGAAAGCCTCCAGACGGTCTTCCTGGCCCTGGATGCATCCCCCATGCTGCAGGCGCAAGTCCGGGGCGCTGCCAATGAAAGACAGCTGCCGGTGGAAACGGTTTCCTCCATGGAGGAATTGGGCCAGATGTGCGGGATAGACGTTCCCTGCGCAGTTGCCGGCCTGAAAAAGCAGGACACATAAATCATGACTATATATTCCCGAGGGTTGCGGGAATGTTATAGGAGGAGGACCGGGATACCCGGCTCCGAACAAATAACAGGAGGTGCTTCCATGCCTACGATCAATCAGCTGATCCGCAAGGGAAGAGAAAGGGTTGCCAACAAGTCAACCGCGCCCATCCTGCAGGGTTGCCCGCAAAAGCGCGGCGTTTGCCTGAGCGTGAAAACCACCACGCCCAAGAAGCCGAACTCCGCTCTGCGTAAAATTGCGAGAATCCGCCTGACCAATTCCATCGAAGGTACTTGCTACATTCCCGGTATTGGCCACAATCTGCAGGAACACTCCGTCGTACTGATCCGCGGCGGCCGTGTGCGCGATTTGCCCGGCGTGCGTTATCACATCATTCGTGGCGCGCTGGATACGGCCGGTGTTGCCAAGCGCAACCAGAGCCGCTCGCTCTACGGCGCCAAGCGCCCCAAGAAGTAAGATCGCTTTTTTTCATCACATGGGCCGCTGCCTGTGCATCCTGAAAGAAGAGGGAACCGCAGTATTCGGGGAGGAACACCCGCTGCAGGCCTTTGCCCTTTGGGTGCAGCGCACCAAGCGATCGGAACAGCATGATGCTGACATGCTGTGGACGGCCCGATGAAGAGAAACGAAGAACCGAATTGAGGAGGGAACATCATGCCCCGTCGTGGATTTATTCCCAAGCGCGAAGTGCTCCCCGATCCCGTACATGGGACCGTTGTGGTCACCAAGCTCATCAACCAGATCATGCTCGACGGCAAGCGCGGCGTTGCGCAGCAGGTTTGCTACAATGCCTTCGAAATGATCAAGAATAAAACCGGCAAGGAAGGCAACGACGTTTTCCAGCAGGCTCTCACCAACGTGATGCCCCAGCTGGAAGTCAAGGCCCGCCGCGTCGGTGGCGCCACCTACCAGGTGCCCGTCGAAATCCGGCCCGAACGCCGCCAGACCCTGGCGCTTCGCTGGATTGTGGATTTCTCCCGCAAGCGCGGCGAAAAGACCATGGCTGAACGCCTGGCCGCCGAACTGATGGAAGCTGCCGAAAACACCGGCAACGCCGTCAAGCGCAAGGAAGAAATGCACCGTATGGCCGAATCCAACAAGGCATTCGCCCATTACCGCTGGTAAGCAAGCGGCGGGCGGTGCTTTGTGCGCCTGCCTCCGGTTTCTTGCTACCGTGATTCTACTAAACCAAATAAACAAGGAGAACCAAACTCATGCCGAGAAGTCATCCGCTTGACAAAGTTCGCAACATTGGTATCATGGCTCACATCGATGCCGGCAAGACCACTACCAGCGAGCGCATCCTCTTCTACACCGGTCGTGTGCACAAACTGGGTGAAACCCATGAAGGCGCCGCCACCATGGACTGGATGGAGGAAGAACAGGAGCGTGGTATTACCATCACCTCCGCTGCCACCACCTGCCAGTGGAAGGGTCATCGTCTCAACCTGATCGACACTCCCGGCCATGTGGACTTCACCGTTGAGGTGGAGCGTTCTCTGCGTGTTCTGGACGGCGCTGTGGCCGTCTTCTGCGCCAAAGGCGGCGTGGAACCCCAGAGCGAAACCGTTTGGCGTCAGGCCAACAAATACCATGTGCCCCGCATCGCTTACGTGAACAAGATGGACATTACCGGCGCTGATTTCCGCCGCGTTGTGGATATGATGCGCACCCGTCTTGGCACCAAGGCTGTGCCCATCCAGCTGCCCATCGGCAAGGAAAACACTTTCCGCGGCATTATTGACCTGGTCAAGATGAAGGCGGAAGTGTACTACGACGATGACGGCAAGGATGTGCGTGAAGAAGAAATTCCCGCCGACCTGCTGGATGAAGCCCAGATGATGCGCGAGGAAATGGTGGAAGCTGCTGCCGAGCAGAACGATGAACTGATGGAAAAATTCCTGATGGGCGAAGAGCTCACGGAAGAAGAAATCGTCACCGCCCTGCGCGTTGGCTGCCTGAACTGCACGCTGACCCCCGTTCTGTGCGGCACTTCCTACCGCAACAAGGGCGTACAGCCCCTGCTGGACGCTGTTATCGCATACCTGCCCTCTCCCCTTGATGTGCCTGCCGTGAAGGGCACCAAGCCCAAGGATCCCGATGTGGAAGAAGTTCGCGAAGCCAGCGACAGTGAGCCTTTCTCTGCTCTGGCCTTCAAGATCGCAGCCGACCCCTTCGTGGGCAAGCTGGCCTTCTTCCGGGTCTACTCCGGCTCCATCAACAATGGCAGCTATGTGTACAACTCCACCAAGCAAAAGCGTGAGCGCTTCAGCCGTATCGTGATGATGCACGCCAACCACCGTGAAGACGTGGAAACCGTGTATGCCGGCGAAATCGCCGCTGCGGTTGGTTTGAAAGAAACCACCACCGGCGACACCCTGTGCGACGAAAAGGCACAGATCGTGCTGGAATCCATGGAATTCCCGGATCCCGTTATCCAGGTGGCCATTGAGCCCAAAACCAAGGCCGGCCAGGATAAGATGAGCCTGGCGCTGCAGCGTCTGTCGGAAGAAGACCCCACCTTTAAGACCTATACCGATCAGGAAACGGGTCAGACCATTATCGCCGGTATGGGCGAACTTCACCTGGAAATCATCGTGGACCGCATGATGCGTGAATTCAAGGTGGAAGCCATCGTGGGCAAGCCCCAGGTGGCCTACCGCGAAACCATCACCAAGGCTGTCCGTGCCGAAGGCCGTTTCGTTCGTCAGACCGGCGGCCACGGCCAGTACGGTCACTGCGTCATCGAAATGGCTCCTCAGGAGCCCGGCGCCGGTTATCTGTTTGAAAACAAGATCGTCGGCGGCGTGATTCCCAAGGAATTCATCGCTCCCATCGACGCCGGTATCCAGGAAGCTGCAGGCGCTGGCCTCTTGGGCGGTTTCGAAGTGGTTGACTTCAAGGTGGCTGTCGTTGACGGCTCCTACCACGATGTTGACTCTTCCGAAATGGCCTTCAAGATTGCCGGTTCCATGGCCTTCAAGGAAGCCCTGGCCAAGGCGGATGAACGCCTGCTGGAGCCCATGATGAAGGTGGAAACCATCGTGCCCGACCAGTATCTGGGCGACGTGGTGGGCGATATCAACTCCCGCCGCGGCCGCATCGATAATATCGAAACCCGTATGGGTGAACAGTCCGTTCACTCCTTCGTTCCCCTGAGCGAAATGTTCGGCTATGCCACCGACCTTCGCAGCCGCACCCAGGGCCGTGGTATGTACACCATGCAGTTCGACCACTATGAAGAAGTGCCCAAGAGTGTTGCCGAAAAGGTTGTCGGCAAGCGCGGATAATGAATCAATAATGTTGCTAAACTGACTGATTTTTCATTGACAGAAACAGGAGGGAAACCCCAATGGCAAAGGAAAAATTTGTACGCAATAAGCCTCACGTAAACATTGGTACCATCGGTCACGTTGACCACGGCAAG
>JAFQHP010000048.1 GCA_017397895.1 Clostridia bacterium | reverse complement strand
TGGGGTCTATCATTTCGTCCCTCAAGTTTCATGCGGAAATAGTTTGTTTATTCACACAACCACTTCGCGGATTGGGTCCAGGGCCGATGGCCCTGGCGTGGGGGCCAGGGGGCAAGGAGCCCCCTGCTCCGGTCATGCCGCGCAGGCCCCTTTGTGTTCCCCAACATCCGTGCGGAGAATAATCACCACTTGTTGAACACTTTCTCCGCAAAGCCCAGGAAATTCTGAATATGGATTTCCGTGCCGTCGTCCAGGACAGCGGTGCCGGTGAAGCGGCCGAACACCTGGTGCTGGTCGGAGCAGAGGAGCTTCAGGTCGATGAGGGCGCTGCGGTCAATGATGGGCTCAAAATCCATTTCGAAGCGTCCGTCGGAGGAGGTGAATTTCCAGGGGGAGAGGAAATCGCATTTCCCGTCCTTTTCGGGGATATGGAAGGTGACGTGCTCCAGCTTGTGGGCGATACCGTTGTAGAAGAGCATGTTTTCGGTGGCGGCAGAGGTATCGCCAAAGCCATAACCGATATTGAAGCCAAAGGGCACATCCCCCACCAGGCCGGAAGCGCTGCCCCAGTACCAGGTGTTTTTATAGGTCCACACGCCCCGTCCCCAGTCCAGCACCGCAAAGGAATGGGCAGGGGCAAAGAGGTATTCCTGGCCCTCATATTCCACCCGGCCTTCCGCCCGCAGGCAGTTGATTTTCTGGTTGTAATAGAAGGCGGTTTCTTTTTCCTTATAGGGGGTCATGATCACCATGCTGTCCCGGGGCGCTGCGGTCAGGGTCACGTCAAATAGGATAGGCATGCCCTTGCCGAAATTCTCCATATGCCCATAAAGGCGGCGCTTTTTGCCGTCATTTTGGAAGGTGATTTCATAACCCTTGCCGGAAACGAACACATCGCCCTTTTCGCTGGTGGGGGGCAGATGGCGCTTTCCCAGGGTGAGGGGCACAATTTTCGACTGGGTGTTGGAGCCCTTGGCCCCGTCGAACCACATGAAGGAAATGCTGTCCATGCCCATGTAGCCGTTATCGGCAATGGTAAGGGCCAGGGCGAACAGGTTGCTCTGGATGAGGTAGTAATCCCATTCCTTGATGCGCAGGGGGCTTGCGGCGATGTTTTCCCGGTTGTATTGTTTGATGAGGGAGGTAGCATAGCCGGTTTCGCAAAGCCGGCCCTTTTCGTCAAGCAAGGGGCCGGGCGCGGTAATTTTCCTTTGAGCCATGATGGGACACTCTCCTTTTTTATTACATTTTCCGCTGGTTTCATTATAGCGTTTCACTGCCGGTTTGGCAAGGGAAAAGGGCACATTCGTTCTTTACAGAAGGGCGTTTTGCATGGTATAATAGCATGAAAATATATGGATACATATCCGTTTGATATGAAGGAGGAACTTGTATTATGGCACGGAATCAATTCGGCGGTTTTGGCGGCCCCAATATGCAGCAGCTGATGCGTCAGGCCCAGAAAATGCAGGAACAGATGCAGAAGGCCCAGGAAGAACTGGACGCCAAGGTGTACGAAGCCTCTGCCGGCGGCGGCATGGTAAGCGTCAAGGTGAGCGGCAAGCGTGAGCTGCTGGAAATCAATATCAAGCCCGAAGCCGTGGACCCCGATGATGTGGAAATGCTGCAGGATCTGATCATGGCGGCAGTGAACGAAGCGCTGCGTGAAGGCGAAAAGACCCGGGAAGAAACCATGGGCGCCATGGCCCCTGCCGGTATGGGCGGCTTGTTCTGATGAACGAGAATATGGACCCCATTGCCCGGATAGCCCTGCAATTGTCACGGCTTCCGGGCATCGGGCAAAAAAGCGCCCAGCGGTTGGCGTATCATATTGCCGCCATGCCGGAAAACGATGTAAAGGAATTGGCGGCGGCCCTGTGGCAGAGCCGGAAAGCGCTGCATTTTTGCGTACGCTGCGGCAATTATACCCAGGGCGAATTGTGCTCCGTCTGCGCCAATGAGGAACGGCAGAACGGCCAGCTTTGTGTTGTCCGGGACGCCAGGGATGTGGCAGCCATGGAGCGCATCCGGGATTTCAGGGGCCTGTATCATGTATTGGGGGGCACCCTGTCCCCCATGAACGGCATCGGCCCGGAGGATATCCGCATCCGGGAGCTTTTGTCCCGGCTGGGGGCAGAGGATATTCAGGAAGTGATCCTGGCCACCAACCCGGATATCGAAGGCGAGGCCACGGCCACCTATATCGCCCGGCTCATCAAGCCCATGGGCATTAAGGTGACCCGCATTGCCCACGGCGTGCCGGTGGGCAGCGATCTGGAATATGCGGACGAAGTAACTTTGGCCAAGGCCATGGAAGGCAGGCGGGAATTGTAATGCTGCACTTTTTTCACGGAGTGATGGGCTCCAGCAAAACCGCCATGCTGCTGATGCAACGGCATAACTGCCTGGAGCTGGGGCTGAAGGTGGCGCTGGTGAAGCCCGCCATTGACACCCGCATTTCCGCAGAAACGGTGTACTCCCGGGTGGGGCTGCAGGCGGAGGCGGATATTGTGCTGGAAAAGGGCCACAGCGTCCGGGAGCAGCTCAGCTGGCTGGCGGTGCAGCAGGCCCATTCCGATTTTGAGTACATTTTCGTGGACGAGGCCCAGTTTTTGACCGAAGAACAGGTGCAGGAGCTGGCGGACCTGGCAGACGACAGGCAAATTTTCTGCTACGGCCTGAAAACGGATTTCCAGGGCAATTTCTTCCCCGGCTCTGCAGCGCTGCTCAGGCTTGCCGAAGATATTCAGGAAGTATTCGGCGCCCTGTGCTGGTGCGGCAGGAAGGCCACCATGAATACCCGCATCAACCAAAATGGCGATGTGATCAAGGAAGGGCAGCAGGTGCTCATCGATAATCATAACGAGATCAAGTACATCGGCCTTTGCTACAAGCATTGGAGAGAGGGAAAATCTCATGCCTGAATGGATGGATCAACTGAATTCATACGCAGGAGCGCTGGCATTGCTGGCGCTCGCTGTGCTATTGTGCGTGCTGATTGTGCTTGCGGTATCCCTGGCGCGGCAAAAAAAGCGCATGGCCAGGCTGCAGCAAGGCCAGGAGCGCATGGAAAGGGACGTCCTGCGCCAGGACAGCTTCCTGCAATTGAGCGAAATGCAATCCAATCGGCTCACCCAGGCAGTGGAGCAGCGGGGCCAGGACGATGCCCTGCGCACCCAGGCCATCTCCCAGCAGCTGGAAAACATCCGCATCAGCCAGGATCAGCGGCTGCAGCACATGCAGCAACAACTGGATGAAAAGCTGAACCAGAACGAAGAGCGCATGGAGCGAATGCGGGACACCCTGCACAAAAGCGTTACCCAATTGCAGCAGGAAAACAGCAAAAAGCTGGAAGAAATGCGCGTCACTGTGGATGAAAAGCTCCACGCCACCCTGGACAAGCGGCTGGGGGAAAGCTTTCAGCAGGTATCCCAGCGGCTGGAAATGGTGTACAAGGGCCTGGGGGAAATGCAAACCCTGGCCAGCGGCGTGGGCGATCTGAAAAGAGTGCTCACCAATGTGAAAACAAGAGGCGTGTGGGGGGAAATGCAGCTGGGCAATCTGCTTTCCCAGGTGCTCACCCCCAGCCAGTATGACGAAAACGTGGCCGTGATGCCCGGCAGTGCCCAGCGGGTGGAATATGCCGTGAAGCTGCCCGGCCAGGGGGACAATACCGTCTATCTCCCCATCGATTCCAAGTTCCCCCTGGAGGATTACGAACGGCTGCTTTCCGCCTATGATACGGCGGACCCGGATGCCGTCTCCCTGGCCACCGCCGCCCTGCAGCAGGCGCTGAAAACGGAAGCCAAGCGCATTGCGTCCAAATACATTCAGCCGCCCCATACCACCGATTTTGCTGTCATGTTCCTGCCCATTGAAGGGCTGTACGCAGAAGCACTGCGCATCCGGGGCCTGGCGGAGCAATTGCAGCAGCACCATCGCATCATTGTGGCCGGGCCCACTACGCTCAACGCCCTGCTCACCAGCCTGCAGGTGGGCTTCCGCACCCTGGCCATTGAAAAACGTACGGACGAGGTGTGGCAGCTGCTCAGCGCCGTGAAAACGGAGTTCGGCAATTTTGCCAATCTCCTGGAAGCCACCCAGAAGCGCATGCACGCCGTCACCCAGTCCATCGAAACCGCCACCCGCAAAACCCGCACCATCGAACGGAAGCTGCGGCAGGTGGAAGCCCTGGACGAAGGCGAAGCCGTGCGGCTGCTTGGGGAAGAAATGGTGTTTGACATAACGGAGGATGAAAGCCTTGAATAAGAAAGACCTGGCGTATATCAAGCGCCGCATGAACGTGGAGCATTGCCACATTACCAGCATCAAAGGCCTGTATGTGAACGGAAAAAAGGAGCCCATTGCCGCCTTTGAGGCGTTGCCGGTGCGTACCCCCAAGGAGGACATGGAAAAATACTGCGCTATTTTCAAGCGCATCCTCTCCGGCGAAACGGAGCAGAACCTGCTCACCGTGGATTTCACGCCGGAGCAGGTGATCTCCGGCCAGGAATACGGCCTGCTCACCGAACTGAAGGACTGCGCCATCCACAGCGATGAGCTGGTGGATGCGTTCTTTGAAAAGGTGTGCGCCTGCATCCCCGAAACAGAGGACCAGCATCACCTGATCCTTCTGATGCACGACGCCTGCGATATCCGCCACAAAAACAGCGACGGCAGCGACGACGAAGGCCTGTCCGATACCATTTTCCATTACATCCTCTCTGCCGTGTGCCCCGTGAAGCGTAACAAGGCCGCCCTTTGCTACGACGCCGGCGAAAACGCCTTCACCAGCCGGGACGGGGAATGGGTGGTATCCATGCCGGAAATGGGGCTGATGTTTCCGGCGCTGGATGAGGGTGCACCCAATATTTACAACGCCATCTGCTACACCCACAAGGCCGACGGCACCCAGGAGGCCTTCATTGAAACCCTCTTCGGCGCGCCGGCACCCGTGCCCAGCGCCCTGCAGCGGGAGGATTTCCAGGCGCTGCTCACCGAAACCCTGGGTAATGAGTGCAGCTATGAAGTGGTGCAAACCATCCATGAGCAGGTGATGGAGCGCATTGAAGAACAGAAGGCGGACAAGGAAAACCCGCTGCCCCCCCGCATTGACAAGAAGGAAGTGGCCGCCCTTTTGAAGGACTGCGGCGTTACCGAAGAAAAGCGGGAGGCCTTTGAACAGAAATTCGATGAGGAATTCGGCCTCACCGGCGTGGTGAACGCCACTGCCGTTTCCAGCCCCAAAAAGTTCCAGCTGAAAACGCCGGACGTGGTCATCCGTGTCTCCCCCAGCCGCAGCGACCTGGTGGAAACCCGCATCATCGACGGCCACCCCTACATCCTCATCCGTGCCGAAGAAGGCGTGGAAGTGAACGGCGTGAACGTCCGCATCTGACAAGGGCCAAGGCCGTGCCCTGGACCCACCAGTGATTTCATCCCGGGACCCATTCTGCGGAAGTGGTTGGCGTACAGAACAAACAATTTCCCCGCTGGGGCTTGAGGATGCCATGCGGGGCTTCGCCCCTGCACCAGGGCCGTGCCCTGGACCCAGCTGCGGAAGTGGTGGGCTGGACGAACAAGCAATTTCCCGCTGAGGCGTGGGGAACCGTGCGGGGTTTCACCCCTGCACCCCACCAGGGGCATCGCCCCTGGACCCGGTGG
>JAFQHP010000047.1 GCA_017397895.1 Clostridia bacterium | reverse complement strand
GCATTGGCAGACATTTCCGCCTTCAGGGTGCCGTCGCCGTTATCGGAAATCTTCACCGTAACGGTGTGGATGGTTTCGTCATAGGTGACGCCGCCCAGATTTCCGGGCACTTCCTGCACCGTGTAGGTGTAGGTGTTGTCTACATCGGCCAGGGTGTATTCCAGAGCGGTGAAGCTGAAGCTGCCGTCGGTAGCGTTCTGCACCGTTTCCAGTGTGGTGCCTGCGGCGTCCTTCAGCTCAAAGCTGAATTCCCCGGCTTTCATTGCCCGGCCGGTGAGGATCTTTTCGCCCTTGAACTGCGCACTGCCGGCAGCGTTGTACACATTGGTCAAGTCCAGTGCTTCGGCATTGGCAGACATTTCCGCCTTCAGGGTGCCGTCGCCGTTGTCCGAAACGGTCACGGTGATGGTATAGATTGTTTCATCGTAGGTAATGCCGCCCAGCTTCCCATCCACTTCCTGCACGGTGTAGGTGTAGGTGTTGTCTACATCGGCCAGGGTGTATTCCAGGGCGGTGAATGCGAAGCTGCCGTCCGCAGCATTCTGCACCGTTTCCAGCGTATTGCCGTCGGAATTCTTCAGTTCAAAGCTGAACCGGCCCGCTTCCAGCTGCTTGCCCTCCAGCGTCTTTTTGCCGGAAAACCGGGTGCTGCCGGTGGGGGCATAGGTATTGACGAAAAGAATCTTATCCGCCGTTTCGCCGGTTTCCTTATTGGTGATTATATGCTCCACCTTCAGGGTTTTATCAGCATTTTCCGTCACCTTCACGGTAAGGGCATACAGGGTTTTGTCTGTTTCCACGCCTTTAGCATCCCCGGAAAGGGGGGCTTCGGAAATGGTGTATTCGAACGTACCCGCTTCCGTAAAGGAAAGGGTGCCGAAATTGACGGCCTCGCTGCTCTTTCCGGCATCAGGCGTCAGGGAAAGGCGCAGTTCGCCGTTTTCCCCGCCCTGGGGCAAGGGGGCCAGGTCATTGTGATTGGCGTCGGTCTTTTCGTCCACGGCCAGCACAAATTCAAATGTGTCGCCCTCCCGGAACGTGCGGCCGGCCATCTGCTTTTCGCCCACCAGCGCCACTTCCCCCGGCTCCACCAGCACATAATTGTGGGTCACCATATGCCGGACGGCATTTTCGGGGTCAATATCCTCCACGCCTGCCAGCTCCGTGCCGTCCGCGGTGACGTTGGTATCCACATACAGATAATACGCGCCGTTTCCGCCGGGCACTTCAATGCGCCGGGTGATGGTGGTATAGTCGGTGGTATAGGAAGGCGTGTAAGAATCGCTGGTGAAATCGCTGATCACCGTTTCCTCTTCCGTGGGGGTGAAGCCGTCCACCGTCAGGGCATTGCCGTCCTGGTCCACCCACCTTACCTGTACCGAGCTGTAGGCATACTCCGCATGGGGAATGGGGAAATTGAGGGAAAACATTTCCGTTTCTCCTCCGGCTTCCACGCCGTAGCGGAAGGAGGTGGGGTTATTGAGGGCAATATCAGTATGGGTACCCACCGTGTGATCGGCATTTTTGTTGAGCTTGACGGTGTAGATGTATTCCACCACCTTGCCGGTCAGGCTCTGGTTTTCATCCGGCGTCCAGTAGATGGTATCGCCGGAAGTGGACAGGTTGCCGTTGGAAGGGGTGGTGCCGGTGATGTCAAAATTCACCTTGGGGCCCATGGGGTCCACCAGCATGGCGGTGATTTTGTGTTCAATGGCATTGAAGGCAGCCGTCAGATCTCCCGGGTTTGCAGCGGTATAGTAGCTGCCGCCGTTCTTGGCCATGGCGGCCAGATTGGCATCCACATGGTTGAAGCCCACCGTAAACACCATGCCGTCGAAGCCTTCAAAAGCAGTGGAGGAATACAGATTATCCGTCGCCTGGCCATCCGTTACCAGCACGAGAATCTTGGTATTGTCGTTATTGGAGAACTGCGAAAGGCCCAGATCCACGCCCTTCATGATATAGGTTTCACCCGTGATGGCGTAGACGCTCAGGCTGTCATAGCTGCCTATGGTGTCCGCATTGGTAGAAAAATAAGTGTATTTGATATCTGTACCGGAAGGCAGATGGGATACCAGACTGTTGATGGCCCGGCGTGCCACATCGATACGTTTTTCATAATAGACCGTGCCCTGAGAGCCGCCAGATTTGTAGCAAGAGCAGTTAGGAGAAGCCTTGCCGGCACCATGTACATGGTAAACAGCGTCACAATCATCGGGACAGGTGGAGGTACAGGTGTGCAAGAAGCTGCCGCTGTTGTGCGCTTCCATATCCGCACAGGCGTTCATGGTGGAGGAAACGTCCAGCACAAACACAACCTCCAGCTTGGGAGGCTCCACTTCCATCTGCTTCACATCGGCGGAAACTGTCACCGCCCATTCATCCGGGCCGATGCGTTCCGCCTGTTTGTGCAGCGTAATATTGCCGTCCTGGCTCACCACATCCTTCGGCTTCAGAGGGTCCGCCGCCGCATCGAGGGCCAGGGCGCCCTGTACACCGCACCCAAGCAGCAGCAATAAAGCCATCAGCAAAGCCGCTGCCTTCTTTTTCATTCTCTTTTCCTTTGCAAAGCTGTACATACAGATGTACCTCCGTATTTCTGCGTATATTCCGGCCGCTTGTCCCCTGGGACAAGAGAAATATATCCATTTTTCTGCCTGCCCGCCGGCAGACTTCCGTATAGTAATTATACGTCGCTTTTCATCAATAATCAACGCCGGTTTTCCAAAAACAGCCATAAAAGCAGCGCTTTTTCCGAACAAAATTCCTCCAATTGATTACATCTGAAAAAAGCGCCCGGGAAGGCGCTCAGCTTGTTGCATTTTCATCATTTTTTCGTATTCTCAGGAAGGGGCCATACTCCCCACAATCATACCGGAAAGGCCCCCTGCCGCCACGCCCATCAAAGCATCCAGCAGGAAAGAAAGGAGCGTCACCCCCTGGCCGGCCAGCAGTGCATACACCGCCACCCCCACGCCCATGTACACAAGGCCGATCACCGCACCCCGCACAATGGCGTTTTCGCTGCCCTTTTGCACCGCAGCATATACCCCGGCAAACACCGCCCCCACCTTGATCACCTGGTTGATGATGCGGATGGCCCCATCGCTCATATCCGTCAGCCCGATCACCACCGCAAACACAATCACCGCCGCCAGCGTCACCGCCAAAGCCGCCAGTATGCCCCGGATGAGCCAGTTCCCTTTCTCTCTCTTTCGCTTCATTTTCCGCATGGCTTGCTGTGCCATCTGCATCCCCTCCTTTTCACAAAGAGCGTATGCAGCATTTGCCCGCCTTTATGCTTCCTGCCTCACCTGCGCCCCCAGGGCCTGCAGCTTTTCCTCCAGGTGCTCATACCCCCGCATCAGGTGGCAGGCGGGATCGTGCAGCAGGGTTTCCCCCTGGGCGGAAAGCCCGGCAATCATCAGCGCCGCCGCAGCCCTCAGGTCCGTGGCCGTAACTGCGGCGCCTGTCAGGCTTTTGCCCCCCTGCACCAGCGCCAGTTGCCCTTCCACCCGGATCTGCGCCCCCATCCGGTTCAATTCCACCGCATGCATGAACCGGTTTTCAAAAATGGTTTCCAGGAAAATGGAAAGGCCTCCCAGCTGGGTGGTAAGTGCCATCAGCGGCGCCTGCATATCGGTGGGAAAGCCGGGATAGGAAAGGGTGCGCACCTCCATGGGCCGTCTGGCACGGCCCCGGAGCCTGAGGCCCTTTTCGTCCTCCTGGAAAATCACGCCGCTTTCCGCCAGCTTGAACATCAGCGCTCGCATATGGTCGCTCCTGGCGTTTTGCAAAAGCACGCTGCCCTCCGTCATAGCGGCGGCACAGGCCAGGGTGCCCGCTTCAATGCGGTCCGGGATGGGCGTGTAGTGGGCGCCGTGCATTTCCTCCACCCCTTCCACCGTCAGGTTGTTGGTGCCGATGCCGGCAATCCGGGCTCCCATGGCCACCAGAAACCGGCACAAATCCGCAATTTCCGGCTCCTTGGCGGCGTTTTCAATGCGGGTGAAGCCCCGGGAGAGGGTGGCCGCCATCACCAGGTTTTCCGTAGCGCCCACCGACGGAAAATCCAGGTAAATATTGGCCCCCTGCAGCCTGCCCGTCACCCTGATCATCCCGCCCTCTGTTTCCACCTTCGCCCCCAGCTTCTGCAGCCCCTTCAGGTGCAGATCAATAGGCCGCTGGCCGATGGCACAACCCCCGGGCATGGAAAAGGTGCACTCCCCATTCCGGGCAAGCAGGGGCCCCAGTACCAGCACACTTGCCCGCATGGTGCGCAGCAGTTCCTCATCCCCGGGGCTTTTCACCGCACCGCTTCGCACCACCAGCGCATCCTCCTGGCTGCGCACCTGGGCCCCGCAGTCGGAAAGCAGGGCTTGCATGTGAAGGGTATCAGAAAGGCTGGGCATCCTCCGGATCACACATTCTTCCCCCGTCAGAAGGGTGGCGGCCATGATGGGCAAAACGGCATTTTTTGCCGTACTGATCAAAGCTTCACCGGATAGACGGGGCGAATGAAAAATTCTGTATTCCGCCATTTCAATTCGCACCTCCTGCACGTTTTCGCAGAAAGTGTGTCCGAAAGAAAAAAGAAATTCTCCGGCAAAAAAACGCCGCAAACCCGCTTCCAGCCGATTTTTTTCAGCATAACGCCGCAAAAAAGGGCCTTTCTTCGCTTTTTCCCTGCAAGAAATTCGCAGTCGAAAAAGCATGGTAAAATTGCCGGGGCTGTGCTATACTGTTTTCATCAAAATCAATCATGGAAAGGAGCCGGTTATGGATCAGTTTGTCCTCCGCTCAGAATTTGCCCCCACCGGCGACCAGCCCCAGGCCATCGATCAGCTGGTGGAAGGTTTCCGGGCCGGTACCCCCTGCCAGACCCTTCTTGGCGTCACCGGCTCCGGCAAAACCTTCACCATGGCCAACGTCATCGCCCGGCTCAACCGCCCCACCTTGGTCATTGCCCACAACAAAACCCTGGCCGCCCAGCTGTGCGCCGAGTTCAAGGCCTTCTTCCCCGACAGCGCCGTGGAATATTTCGTTTCCTATTACGATTATTACCAGCCGGAAGCCTACATTGCTTCCTCCGATACCTATATTGAAAAAGACGCTTCCATCAATGAGGAAATTGACCGTCTCCGCCACTCTGCCACCGCTGCCCTGCGGGAAAGGCGGGATGTGATCATTGTCTCCTCCGTCAGCTGCATCTATTCCATGGGCGACCCTTCCGAATACGAAGGGCAGATGATCTCCCTGCGCCCCGGCATGGAAATGAAGATCGAAGATCTTCTGCGCCGCCTGGTGGACATCCAGTACGAGCGCAATGATTATGCCTTTGACCGGGGCAATTTCCGGGTGCGGGGGGATGTGGTGGAAATCATTCCTGCCGGTCAAAAGGAAAACGGCATCCGGGTGGAGTTTTTCGGCGATGAAATTGACCGCATCTGCGAATTTTCCGTCATTGACGGCCATGTGCTCCATACCGTACAGCACACCGCTGTCTACCCTGCCACCCACTACGCCACCTCCATGGAAAACAGGGAAGAAAACCTTGCCTGCATCGAGCACGACATGGCCCTTCGCATTGAGGAATTTGAAAAAGAAGGCAAACTTCTGGAAGCCCAGCGCATCGGCCAGCGCACCCGGTACGATATTGAAATGCTGCGGGAAATCGGCATGTGCAACGGCATTGAAAACTACAGCCGCTACTTTGATGGCAGAAAGCCCGGGGACCCGCCCTTTTGTCTGCTGGACTATTTCCCAGACGATTTTCTGCTGATGATCGACGAAAGCCATGTCACCGTGCCCCAGATCCGCGCCATGTACGCCGGAGACCGGGCACGGAAGGAAGCGCTGGTGGAATACGGCTTCCGCCTGCCCTCCGCCTTTGACAACCGGCCGCTTCGCTTTGAAGAATTCCTGGAGCGCATCCACCAGACCCTCTTCGTCTCCGCCACCCCCGCCCCATGGGAAGTGGAGCGCTCCGGCCGCATTGTGGAGCAGATCATCCGCCCCACCGGGCTATTGGACCCCCGCATCATCGTCCGCCCCGCCACCGGCCAGGTGGACGACCTGGTGGGCGAATTGCATCAGGTGATCGCAAAGGGCGAGCGCGTCCTGGTCACCACCCTCACCAAGCGCATGGCGGAACAGCTCACCGATTATCTGGACGAGCTGGGCATCCGGGTGCGCTACCTCCACTCCGATATCCAGACCATGGAACGCACCAAGCTCATCCGGGAACTTCGCATGGGCGAATACGACGTACTGGTGGGCATCAACCTGCTCCGTGAAGGGTTGGACTTGCCGGAAGTTTCCCTGGTGGCCATTCTGGACGCCGACAAGGAAGGCTTCCTCCGCTCCGAAACCAGCCTGGTGCAAACCATCGGCCGTGCCGCAAGAAACGCCGAAGGCCGGGTGATCATGTACGCCGATACCCCCACCCAGTCCATGATGAATGCCATCAGCGAAACCAACCGCCGCCGGGCCATTCAGGAGGCCTATAACGAAGCCCACGGCATCACCCCCGAAACCATCAGAACCGCCGTCCGGGCGCTCCTTGAAATTACCGACAAGGCAAGCGAAGAAATTGCCCCCAACATGGCCGAGGACGAAAAAGACGCCTGGATCAAACAGCTGGAAGAGCAGATGCTCACCGCTGCCACCGCCCTGGACTTCGAAAAGGCTGCCAAGCTGCGTGACCAACTCTTCGCTATCCGGGGTGATACCCCCATCAACAAGCACCAGCCCACCCGGCGCCGCCGGCCCTCCGTCCGCAAGCCGGAGCATTAAGGAGAAAGGGACAGGGGGGATGATTTGCAGGGGGAACCGCTTTTTGAGGGTCAAAAAGCGGTTCCCCCTGCATCCGCAGCCTCAATCGTCGCACTGGTCACTACCGTTCCCATTGCTCGTTTCGGCTGATTCTTTCAGCTTCCTGCGGCTTTCAGCCGCTCCCTCCACCGGAGGGCCGGTCGCTTCACTCACCCCCTCCGAAAAAACCGGTTGGGAAAGTTTCCGGATGGAAAACAATTTCCGGTTTCTCCCTGAAAACTGATCGGAAAGCGGTAAAAAACACATATCGCTTTGATCAAAACAAACCATAATTCTGAATTCTTCATTCTTCATTCTGAATTCACCGAAAGGCCACACCATGACACAATGCACTTTATGCCCCCGCAAATGTCGGGTGGACCGAACTGAAAAGACCGGCTTTTGCGGCATGGGCAATACGCCCAGGCTGGCCCGGGCTGCCCTGCATTTCTGGGAGGAGCCCTGCATTGCCGGCACAAAAGGCAGCGGCGCCCTCTTCTTTTCCGGCTGCACCCTCCGCTGTGCCTATTGCCAGAACCACAGCCTGTCCCACGAAGGCCACGGCAAGGAAATTTCCGTGCAGCGGCTTGCTGAAATTTTCCAATCCCTGTACGAACAGGGCGCCCACAACCTGAATTTTGTCACCGCCACCCCCTTTGTGCCGCAGGTTCTGGAAGCGCTGGCCATTTACCGGCCGCCCATCCCCATCGTGTGGAACTGCGGGGGCTACGAATCCCTGGAAACGCTGAAGATGCTGGAAAATGTGGTGGATATTTACCTGCCGGATATGAAGCACGTTTCCCCCCGGCTTTCCGCCCTGTGCGCCAAAGCGCCGGATTATTTTGAAGTGGCTGCCGCTGCCCTTTCCGAAATGTGCCGGCAAACCGGCCCCGCCGTATATGATAATGACGGCCTGATGCAAAAAGGCACCCTCATCCGCCACCTCATCCTGCCCGGCTGCACCAAAGACTCCATGCAGGTGCTGGATTTTATTGCGGAAAAGCTTCCCCAGGGAACTCAGGTAGCGCTCATGCGCCAGTACACGCCCCAGCCCTTCTGCTGCATCAAGGGCCTGGACCGCACCGTCACCGATGCCGAATACCGCCGGGTGCTGGAGCATTTTGAATACCTGCAGCTTTCCGGCTACACCCAGGAAAAAACCTCCAGCGACGCCGCTTACACCCCCGCCTTTGACTTTACCGGCCTTTGACAGCATGAAAAGCCGGAAAACCACAAAAAATATCCCTGTTTGCCCCAATCCTTTCATCATCTGTTCAAACTTCATTCAAATTTTCCGTGTATGATGTACCTGTACCCAGGAAATGGGTGCATATTACCCCCGGTTTTACCGGTTAAGGAGGCTTATTTTCATGAAAAACAACCCCATCTCCAAAAGCCTGCTGGCCGTACTGCTCGTCACGGTTCTGCTCAGCTGCACGCTGCTTTCCGCCTTTGCGGACGACGGCAAGCTTTCCGACGCCGAAATCAGTGCCATCGTCAATACTGAAACCGATGCTTCCCAGGTAACCAGCCCCTTCATTTCCGTTGCCAATAACGTGCGCAACAGCGTGGTGGGCGTCAATAACTACACCGTCACTTATTCTTCCTACGGCTACGGCTTTGGCTACGGCTACGGTTATCCCGGTTCTGCCCGGGAAAGCCTGTCCGGCACCGGCAGCGGCGTGGTGATCTCCAATTTCGGCCATATACTCACCAACTACCATGTGGTGGAAGACGCAAGCCGCGTGACCATCACCATCGCCAATGACGAAAGCGAACACGAAGCCCAGGTGGTGGCCTATGATTCCGATCTGGATATCGCCATCCTCCACGTGGCCGGGCTGGAACTGCCTGCCGTGCCCCTGGGCGACAGCGACCAGCTGCAGGTAGGCGAATGGGCCATCGTTATCGGCAATCCCCTGGGCGAGGATTTTGCCCGCACCATGACCGTGGGCATCGTTTCCGCCCTGGATCGGGAAGTGACCGATACCACCTATGACCGCTATGGCCGCCGCACCTCCATCACCAACACCATGATCCAGGTGGACGCCGCCATCAATTCCGGCAATTCCGGCGGCGGTATGTTCAACGTGCTGGGACAATTGCAGGGCATCCCCTCCCGGAAGTATTCTTCCTCCGGCTATTTCTCCTCCACCACCATCGATAATATCGGCATGTGCATCCCCATCAATGTGGCAAAACCCCTGATCGAACAGGTGCTGCGCTCCTATGACGCCAACGATGTGCCTGCCGCCCCCGCTGAAGGCGAAACAGAATCCGCCGCTGCCAACAGCCCCCTGCTTGGCAAGCCCCGCCTGGGGGTCACCGTTTCCTCCGTCACCAGCCAGGCCGTGGGCGTTTTGCCCCAGGGCGCCCTGGTGCGGGAAGTGGAGGAAGGCTCCCCCGCCGCTGAAAGCGGCCTCCAGCCCGGTGATATCATTGTGGAGGTGGACGGCGAAGTGACCTCCACCAGCGACGCTGTGATCAGCAAAGTGCAAGGCCACAATGAAGGCGACGAAATCAAGCTGAAAGTGTTCCGGGACGAAGGCCTGGCCAAGCAGGCCGACGAAAACGTGATCGACCTGACCCAGGTAGGCGAAGGCGAGTATGTAGAGCTCACCGTCATCCTGCGGGTGATCGACAACCGCTCCATGTAATATGCATAAACAGAAAAAGGGAGGGGCATCCCCTCCCTTTTCTTCACCCGCTTCTTCCTGCTTTTTCAAAACCAAAGAAGGGAACCGTATTTGCCCATCACAAAAAAGCTCATCTCTTCAAACAGCATAGCGGCAAAGAAAGATTGACGATATTCACGCCGGCTTTTATAATAATGGTGAGGTGAATGGAAATGCCCTACAGCGTGGAAGCATCTATCAAAGCCAAGAACTTGACAATGGACAATTATCTGGACCATCCGGACGAAATGACGGACGAGGAACGGAAAGCATGGCCGGATATTACGGACAGGTCCAGAGCCGAGTTCCTGCGAGACTTTTAAGCACAGAAGCAAACGACAACGTAAAAAAGAATGGCGTTACAGATCAACCACTTTTTGTTGTGAATGATATGCAACGCTTTTCTTATGCCCTTGATGAAGAAAAAAAAGCCGAGAACAAACACACTCCCCGCCTTTTCCAACCGCAGCGCCGGAAAAACAGCTGTTTACCTGCCCAGTGAAATTCCTGGATAGGTTTTTTCGGAGGGGAGTGAAGAGGGGAACCGCTTTTGGGCCTTCAAAAAGCGGTTCCCCTCTTCGAAATATTTCATTTTTCCACAGCCTTGATCATTTCCAGTACGGCCTGGGTGCCGTCGGCGGGAGGCGCCGCCTCCAGGTTGCGGATGAGGGTATCCCGCTCCGCAATCAGCTTCTCCAGGGCGTCGTACAAGCTTTCTGCCGTCATGTTTTCCTGGGCCAGTACATGGCACAGGCCCCGCTTTTCATAGCTGGCCGCATTCAGAATCTGGTCCCCGCGGCTGGCCCCCTTGGGATAGGGCACCAGCAGCATGGGCTTTTTCAGGGCCTGGAATTCGCACAGGGCATTGCTGCCGGCCCGGGAAAGCACATAATCGGCACAGGCGAAAATGTGGGGCAGTTCTTCACTGATGAATTCAAACTGTTTGTAGCCGGAAAGGGTCTGCAGGCTTTCGTCCAGGTTGCCCTTGCCGGTGATGTGCACCACGTCCATTTTCTGGATCAGCTTGGGCAGGGCCCCCCGCAGGGCTTCATTCACCTTCTGGGCCCCAAGGCTTCCGCCCATCATCATCAGAACCGGCTTTTCACCGCCAAAGCCGCAAAGGGCAAGGCCTTCTTCCCTTTTGCCGCTGAACAGTTCCGGCCTGAGCGGCGTGCCGGTAAACACGCCCTTTTCGCCGATGGCCTTGGCACATTCGGGGAAAGTGGCCGCCACTTTTTTCGCAAACTTCGCTGCAATCTTGTTGGCCAGGCCGGGGGTCAGATCGCTTTCATGGCACACCACCGGAACCCGGTGCAGCCAGGCACCCACCACCACCGGAACCGACACAAACCCGCCCTTGGAAAAGCACACATCCGGCTTCAGCTTGCCAATCAGATGGGCGGACTGGAACGCCCCCCAGATCACCCGGAAGGGGTCGGTAAAGTTTTTCCAGTCAAAATACCGGCGCAGCTTGCCGCTTTGCACGGCGTGATAGGTGACGCCCTCCACCTGGTCCATCATCTGATGCTCAATGCCCTTTTCGGTGCCGATATAGTGGATATCATAGCCCATTTCCTTCAGATGGGGCATCAGGGCCAGATGGGGCGTTACATGGCCGGCCGTACCGCCGCCCGTCAATACAATGCGCTTCACTTTCGCTTGCGCCTCCTTTTTTCATCCTTACCCTACCATTATAGCACATCCCTTCCCGGCTATTCAACCGCTTTTCCCCTGCCGGGAAGGTTTTTGCAGGGAGGATCGTTTCTTTTTTGCAGGGCCGCGCCGCTTTTGCTGGCGTTTTTGTGCCCTTCGTGCTATAATGTATGGGTGATAAGTTTGCCTTAACGCTTTTGTGATTGTAAAGGAGCATCTTGTGCAGTATTTACGCAGGCTGATCTGGTATGTGGCTTCCCGGCTGATGATCCTTCTGATCGTGCTGGGGCTGATCACCACCGCCTTTTATTTTTCCATGAACGCCACCAACATCTACATTATCCTCAAGGACGGCATGGCCCGCCGTGCCCAGGTGATCCTGATGGACACGGGGGATGATCTTTCCACCTATTTTGCCCCTGCTTACCTGGAAAGGGATCCCATGCTGCTGGAAGTGCAAAACGGTGTATCGGTCTACCGGAATTATTATTCCGTCACCGGCATTGACCACCGCATCCACCTGGATTCCTTCTGGTGCTGGCCCTGGGACGATACTGCCCGGGCCACCATCACCGAAGAAATCCCCGGCATTGACGGAAAGCTGAATCAATCCGGCCGGGATAACCAGCAGAACCTGAGCCTCACCGCCCAGCCCCAGTGGCAGAAGGTGCAGTACAACGTGCTGCTCACCAAGGAAAACAACCAGTGGCGCATCAAAAACCTGACAGTCGCCCGCTACATCAATTAGAAAACCGAGGATCATTATGCAGCTTGCACTTGCCCCCATGGCCGGCATCACCGATCAGGTGTTCCGCAGCCTTTGCTTTGAAATGGGCTGTGACCTGGCCACCACCGAAATGGTATCCGCCCAGGGCTATCTCACCGCCCCTGCGGACCGCAACGCCTACCGCTTTCTGCTGGCCCGGAAAGAAACAGAAGGCCCTTTGGCGGTACAGATTTTCGGGTCCGATCCCGTCCATATGGAAAACGCTGCAGCCAGGCTGTCGGAATTGGGGCTGTTTTGCGCCGTGGATATCAATATGGGCTGCCCTGCCCAGAAGGTAGTAGGCGGGCAAAGCGGCAGCGCCCTGATGAAGGATATTCCCCTGGCGGCGGAAATTGTGCGCCGGTGCGTGAAGGCGTCGCTATTGCCCGTCACCGTCAAAATGCGCATCGGCTGGGATGAGGAATCCATCAACGCCGTGGACTTTGCCAGGGCCGTTACCGATGCCGGGGCCACGGCCCTCTGTGTCCACGGCCGTACCAGGAAGCAGCAGTATTCCGGCAAGGCCAACTGGGAAGAAATTGCCCGGGTGCGCCAGGCAGTGTCCGTACCGGTCACCGCAAACGGCGATATCTGGGATGCCGCCTCCGCCCTGGAATGCGCCCGCATCACCGGCTGCCACTCCCTGGCCGTTGGCCGGGGCGCTTTGGGAAACCCCTGGCTGTTTAGGGAAATCAAGGCCGCCTTTGAGGGTAAGCCCTATGAAAAGCCGTCTTTTCCCGAAATCATGGAAACCGCCCTGCGCCACGGCCGGGAGATGATTGCCTGGAAGGGCGAAAAGAGCGGCATGCTGGAAATGCGCAAGCACCTGGGTTGGTACGTCACCGGCCAAAGGGGTGTGGCCAGGCTCCGCACGAAGCTGAACCTTGCCACTTCCCTTGACGAAGTGGAAAAGCTTCTATCCACCCTTTTGCACACAGGAGCGGAAGAATAAGAAAAATTAACACTTTTGTGATGGAAAACGCCGTTTTTCTTCGGGAAAAAGAGGAAAAAGATATTGACAAAGCGGCTTTGGAAATTGTATAATAGCAGACGGTCACGATTGGAGGTTTGTGCATGCTGCTGGACATTTCCCGGGCGTTGCGCGCCCCCGGCGAAGAAATTTTCTTCGAACACTGTGACTCCATCCCGCCTCAGGATATCTTCGGGGAGGAAATCACCTTCACCGACGTATGCCTGAAAGGGTACTTCTCCATGGCAGGCGAAAGCCTGCACATCCAGGGCGTATTGACCGCTGTTGCCAATGCAGTGTGCGCCGGCTGCCTGCAGCCTGTGGCCCACCAAATTGAAGTGGATTTCGACGAGATTTTCACCCGCATCAGCCGTTATCCCCAGGAAGAAGAAATGCCGCAGGACGAGGATGAAGAGCGTCTGGAATTTGAAGGTTCCAAAGTGGACTTGGCCCACTTGGCGCTCACCCTGGCCGTACTGGAACTGCCCATGCGCTTCACCTGCGGTGAAGATTGCCATGTGCTTTCCAATATGCAGCCGGATGAACAAATCACGCATGCTTGCCAGAAGGACATGCCCGACCAGCATCCTTTTTCGGCATTGCAGCAATTGCTGACAAAGGATCAGGAGGTGTAATTATGGCTCTGCCCAAAGGAAAAGTATCCAAGGCTCGTGGCCGTAGCCGTCGTGCCAACTGGAAGCTGCAGCTTCCTGCTATCGTGGAATGCTCCCAGTGCCACAAGATGAAGCTGGCCCATCGCGTCTGCAAGAATTGCGGTTACTACGATGGCAAGCAGGTCATCACTGTTGACGAAGAAAAGAACGCGTAAGTGTTCTTCAACGGCAATGCTGTTGCCGCTATCCTGAAGGGGGAACCGCTCCCCCTTCAGGCTTTCTTCATACAGTCCCCATGAACGGGAGGAGTATGCTTCATTCCCCCTCAGAGAGAGCGGTTCACCGGCTGAAAGACCGCTTGGGAAGGAACAGGCAGAAAGTCGCCCGGGAGGGCTGCGGGTGAACAAAAGTAGTCCGCACGTCTGGCGCACGTTACAGCGCAACGAGGCGATGAAAGCATCTTTCATCGTGAAATAAGGTGGTACCACGGGGTCGCTCCGTCCTTTGAGGATGGGCGGCTTTTGTTGTATTTATACAGAAATTCATTCGTCAGGAGGGAATATCCATGTCTGAATTCAATATGGAAAAAACCTATAACCCCCAGGCGATCGAGCGGGAAACCTATGAAAAATGGGAATCCTCCGGTGCCTTCACCCCGAAAATCGATAAGAGCAAGAAACCCTTCACCATCGTCATGCCGCCCCCCAACGTTACCGGCCAGCTGCACATGGGCCACGCCATGGACGGCGTTTTGCAGGACAGCCTCATCCGCTATCACCGCATGAAGGGTGACCCCACCCTCTGGCTGCCCGGCACCGACCATGCCTCCATCGCCACCGAAGTGAAGGTGGTGGAAAAGCTGCGCGCAGAAGGCCTCACCAAGGAAATGCTGGGCCGCGAAGGCTTCCTGGAACATGCCTGGGCCTGGAAAAACGAATACGGCGGACGCATCACCCGTCAGCTGCGCCGCATGGGTGCCTCCTGCGATTGGAGCCGTGAACGCTTCACCATGGACGAAGGCTGCTCCCACGCCGTTCGCGAAGTGTTTGTGCGCCTGTACGAAAAGGGCCTCATCTACCAGGGCAACCGCCTCATCAACTGGTGCCCCTGCTGCAATACCTCCATTTCCGACGCCGAAGTGGAATACGAAGAAAAGGACGGCAATTTCTGGCACATCCTCTACCCCGTGAAGGAAACCGGCGAAATGCTGGAATTGGCCACCACCCGTCCCGAAACCATGCTGGGCGATACCGCCGTGGCCATCAACCCCGATGACCCCCGCTATGCCCACCTGCACGGCTGCCACGTGATCCTGCCCCTGATCAACAAGGAAATCCCCATCGTCTGCGACGAGCATGCCGATATGGAAAAGGGCACCGGCGTGGTGAAGATCACCCCCGCCCATGACCCCAACGACTACGAAGTGGGCCAGCGCCATAACCTGCCCATCATGCGCGTATTCACCTACGACGGCCACATGACCGGTGCTGAAGACAAGGCCGCTGCCGATGCCCTCTTTGCCGAAGGCAAGGCCAGCGTCAATGAACCCCATGTGCTGGATTGCGGCAAATATGCCGGCATGACCACCAAGGATGCCCGCAAGGCCATCGTGGAAGATTTGACGGTTCTTGGCCTGTTGAAAGAAATTGAGCCCCTCAAGCACGAAGTGGGCACCTGCTACCGCTGCCATACCGTCATCGAGCCCATGGTTTCCAAGCAGTGGTTCGTGAAGATGGAGCCCCTGGCCAAGCCTGCCATTGAAGCCGTGGAAAAGGGCGAAACCCGCTTCCTGCCCGAACGCTTCGGCAAAGCCTATATGAACTGGATGCGCAACACCCGCGACTGGTGCATTTCCCGGCAGCTGTGGTGGGG
>JAFQHP010000046.1 GCA_017397895.1 Clostridia bacterium | reverse complement strand
TTTCTCCGTCACCAAGGAATGGCAGGGCGGGGAAGGCGGCCCCATCACCCTGACCCTGTATCAGAACGGCGAAAAGATGAACCCCCAGCCTGCGTACAGCGAAAGCAACAATGTGTACACCTATGAAAACCTGCCCCAGTACACCAAAGAGGGCAAGGCCATCGTGTACGCCGCCAAGGAAAAGTACATGGACGGGTTCATGACCATTTACCGCAACATTGCCCCCTACGCCCAGGAAACGGATATGATCTATAACGGCGGTACCATCGTCAACCGTGCCGTAACCACGTTCCGGGTGCAGAAGGTGTGGGAAGGGCTTTCCGAAGGGGAAGAAGCCCCGGAAATCACGCTGACGCTGTACTGCAACGGCGAAGTGATGGACAAGAAGACGCCAAATCCGGATGCAAACGGCTGGTACATTTACCACAACCTGCCCCTCACCCGCAACGGTGAAGCGGCAGTGTACACCGTGGTGGAAGAACCCCTGGACGGCTTCCAGGCAAGCTACGGCGAAGCGGCAGAGGGTGAAGAAGCGCCCGCCTGCGCCTACGACTATGGCACCATCGTGAACCGGAAGATTCCCAAGACCGATGATAACAGCCATATCGGCCTGTGGATCGGCCTGACGGTGCTCTCCGCCGGCATGCTGGCTATGCTTTGGAAGAAGCGGAAAAAAGCGTAAAGAACAAAAAAGGCACCCTGATGCGCAGGCGTCAGGGTGCTTTTGCTTGACAGGGGCAGGGGATGGATGATACAATAAACACATCAGAAAAAAGGGAGGATTGAGAATTCTAAGGTAGAGGAAATTCTGCAGCGAACAATCGGAAGAGGGGAAGCAATGGCTTCTTCTGTTCGGGTATGCTGTGAATGCCTTAGAAGGATCAATCCTGAATATATTTTTGGGAGCATTTTTCGTATGGCATTGCAGCATGCTGTACGTTTTTTGTGATGGAGGTGAAAGGATGACTGCGGCATGATGCAAACAATGCCAAGCGAAATAATTGAAAGGAAAGAATGAACATGAATATGAAAAAATATGAACCCTACTTTACCAAGGAATATATGATGGGCCCCAATTGCGTGCGTTTGCTGGATGAAATGAACAAGGCGTACCCCGATGCGATCAAAGGCCGAGTGCTGGACATGGGTTGCGGCTGCGGCATTACCTCCCTGTACCTGGGGCAGGACACCGGGGCGGAGCAGATCTTTGCCATGGATTTATGGATCCCTGCCAGTGAAAATTTCAAGCGTATCCGCGCCTGGAAGATGGAGGACAAAATTATCCCCATCCATGGGGACGCCACGCAGATGCCCTATGCGGATGAATATTTCGATACCATCGTCAGCCTGGATGCGTACCACTATTTCGGCCGGGAGAAGGGCTTTTTCCAGAAGAACATTTTGCCGCTGATGAAAAAAGGCGGCCGGGCGCTGATGGCGGTGCCTGGAATCCGGAAGGAATGGGAGGGCGAAGTGCCTGCACTGATGCAGGAATGGGCCGGGGATGAGTGGGATTATTTCCATTCCTGTGCCTGGTGGAAGGACCTTTTGCAGACGGGCTATGAAAATGAAATAACCGTGGAAGTGTGGGAAAGCCGGTGCCATGACAAGGCGTGGCAGGAGTGGTTCCAATCCGGCCATGAATATGCCCTTTCTGACAAAGCGTGCCTGGACAAGGGCCTGGATAAGCTGACCAATTTTGTGATGATCGCCATTACCAGGAAATAAAAAAGGAAAAACAGCCGGGGTGCAGGCAGCTGTGCCCCGGCTTTTTGGCGGGCTGATATTGACAAGCCCCCGGTGTATCGGTGTATAATAAAGTGTTTGAGTGATTTTGAGAGGGGAATGGGAACATGGAGCCGTAAAGAGCACTCCCGATACCTTGAAAACACGATTGAAGGAGTGGAAAACACCATGACCGAACTGGAAAGAGAAGTTTCGTGCCGACGCACGTTTGCCATTATCAGCCATCCCGACGCCGGTAAAACCACCCTGACGGAAAAGCTGCTGCTTTATGGCGGAGCCATCCGCCAGGCCGGCAGTGTAAAGGCCCGCCGCGCCGAACGCCATGCCACCTCCGACTGGATGGAAATTGAAAAGCAGAGAGGTATTTCCGTAACCTCCTCTGCCATGCAGTTTGATTTTGACGGCTACCACATCAACATCCTGGATACCCCCGGCCACCAGGATTTCTCCGAAGATACCTACCGTGTGCTGGTGGCGGCGGACAGCGCTGTGATGCTCATCGACGCCGCCAAGGGCGTGGAAGAGCAGACGGTGAAATTGTTCAAAGTGTGCCGCATGCGGAACATTCCCATCTTCACCTTTGTGAACAAGATGGACCGTGCCGCCAAGGATCCCTTTGCCCTGATGGAAGAACTGGAACAGGTGCTGGGCATCCGGGCCTGCCCCATCAACTGGCCCATCGGTGTGGACGGGGATTTCCAGGGCGTGTACCACCGGGATGAAAAGAATGTGGAGCTTTATTTCGGCGGCGACCATGGCTCTTCCAAGGTGGATAAGACCGTGGTTTCCGTGGACGACCCTGCCTTTGAAACGGTGCTGGACAAGCACTACCGGGACCGCCTGGCGGAAGAAATTGAGCTGTTGGACGAAGCGGGCGACGCCTTTGACCTGGAAGCTGTGCGAAAAGGCGAACTGACCCCCATGTTCTTTGGCAGCGCCGTGACCAACTTTGGCGTGGAGCCCTTTTTGTACCGCTTCCTGCGCTATACCGAGCGGCCCCTGCCCCGGGAAAGCGACCAGGGCATGATTGAACCGGAAGAGGAAAATTTCTCCGGCTTCATTTTCAAAATTCAGGCCAATATGAACCCGGCCCACCGGGACCGACTGGCTTTTTTGCGGGTGGTGAGCGGCACCTTCGAAAAGGGCATGAACGTGTGGCATTCCGGTACCAACAAGGAAATTCAGGTGAAGCAGCCCCAGCAGTTCATGGCCGATGAACGGGAAGGCGTGACGAAAGCCTACCCCGGCGACATCATCGGTCTTTTTGACCCCGGCATCTACCGTCTGGGGGACACCCTGTGCACCGGAAAAAAGGTGCGGTTTGAAAAGATCCCCGTGTTTGCGCCGGAACGGTTTGCCAGGGTGCGTCCCCTGGACAGCATGAAGCGCAAGCAATTTGTAAAGGGCATCACCCAGCTTGCCGAAGAGGGTGCCATCCAGACCTTCCGCCGCAATGAAACCGGCCTGGAAGAATTCATTGTGGGTGTGGTGGGTGAACTGCAGTTTGACGTGCTCACCTATCGCCTCAAGAGCGAATACAGCGTGGATCTGGTGATGGAAAGGCTTGGGTACCGGTTCGTCCGCTGGATTGTGGAAAGCGACCAGAAGCCGGAAGATTTGCAGCTGACCTCTACCACCGCCCGTGGCTTTGACTCAATCGATCAGCCTGTATTGTTCTTTGAAAACGACTGGAGCATCCGTCTGGCCGGGGAAAAGAACAAGAACCTGCAGCTCAGCGAAATTGCCCCCCGGAAAACGGAAAAATAAAAAAGATTCCCCGGAAGGAATGCCTTCCGGGGTTTTCTTTACGGATTCAGGATGCCCTCCAGCACCGGGTACAGTTTTTTTGCCATGCGGTACATGCCCAGGTCATTGGGGTGGAGGCAGTCGTTGGTGCAGGCAAAGCGGTCCTGTGTGCCAAAGAAGGTTTCGCCGTCCAGGAAGTACACGTTTTTGTCCCCGGCGTCAAGGGCTGTCTGATAGGTGTCGAAGATGATCTGCCGCCGCTCAGTGCTGTCTGCATCGTAATCGAAATTGGGTTTGGTCATGAAAACGACCGGCAGGCGGGGGCTGTGCTCCCGGATGCGGCGGAAGAAGGGGGCGTGGGTTTCCCTCAGGTGCTCCGCGTTGGGGGCGTTGTGGTCATAATCCATCACGAAGACGGATTTTTCGATACTGTTCAGATAATCCGCCATGATCATCTCGCCCTTGGCGGAGCCGGAAAAGCCCATGTTGATGTAATCCGCATCCAGCCAGCGGCACACCAGCGCGTTGTAAGCTGCTGCCGGCATGCTGCAGCAGCCACCTTCGGTGATGGAGGAGCCGTAGAAAAGGATGGGTGTGGCATGGGTGTAGGGGGTGGGGGGAGCCACTTTGGCGCCGTCTTCCAGTTGAATGAACACATCGGTAACTTCTTCGTTCCGGGGCAGGTACACGGTGACATCTTCCATTTCGCTTCTTTTATGGAATGTGCCGGAAGCTTCGGGCTTGTTGTACCCTTCCCTGGGCATCACCAGCCCTTTGTAGACGGCCTTTTGCCTTTCGCCCACAAACACATTGCCGCTTTGGGCAGCATAGAGGCTCATGCCGATATCCACATTGATGGAGCGAAAGCAGATGCGGATGGAAAAGACAGGGGAATCGGTGCGGAAGCAAAGCCGGGCGCCGGGGCAGCGGTGGGCCAGTTGCCAGTCCACAAATTCCCTGGGCAATTGGGCGGTCAGTTCATCCGGCAGGCGCCACATTTTGCCGGTTTTGTAAAACAGCGGTGCGCCGAACACCCGGAAGGGCGGCTGGGAAAAATGATAGGTTTGCATGAAGGATGTTCCTTTCCTGTTGTTTCATTGCTTCTATTATAGGAAGAAAGGGGCATATTGTCAATTTTCGGGCAGGTTCTGTCCAAAGATGCGGCGAAAAAACGGTGGACAAAACTCTTTCTTTCCGTTATGATGAAAGGGATAGAAACAGAAAAAAGGAGCGATTGTAATGCAATATGTTCCCTTTGGCAAGCATGGCTTTGACGTTTCCCGGCTGGGCATGGGCTGTATGCGCCTGCCCACCATGGAAAAGGACGGCAAACGGGTGATTGACCGGGAGAAGGCCATTGAAATGATCCGCTACGGCATCGATCAGGGCATCAATTATGTGGATACCGCTTACGGCTATCATGACGGCGAAAGCGAAGTGGTGGCGGGGCTGGCCCTGAAGGATGGGTACCGGGAAAAGGTGACCCTCACCACCAAGCTGCCTGTGTGGCTGGTGAAGGAAGAAAAGGATATGAACCGGCTGCTGGACGAGCAGCTGAAAAAGCTGGACGTGCCCTATCTGGATTTTTACATCCTCCATGCGCTGAACAAGGACCGGATGGAGCAGATGCGGGCCTTGAACTACAAAAATTTCCTGAAGGAAGCGCTGGCTGACGGCCGCATCCGCCACACCGGCTTTTCCTTCCATGACGGCAAGGAAGCTTTCCTGGATATTCTGCACGATTATGATAACTGGGGCATGGCCCAGATCCAGTTCAACTACCTGGACGACGACAAGCAGGCCACGGAGGACGGGCTCATTGCCGCCGGGAAGGCCGGCGTGCCCATCGTGATCATGGAGCCCCTGCGGGGCGGCGCCCTGGCCAATCCTCCCCAGGATGTGAAGGCCCTGATGGAAGGCCATGAAAAGAAGAAGAGCGCCGTGGAATGGGCTTTTTCCTACATTGCCGATTACGCGGAGGTGGCCACCATTCTTTCCGGCATGAGCAATATGCAGCAATTGCAGGAGAATCTGAAGGTATTTGAGAACCTGACCGTGGGAGGACTGACAGAAGGGGACAAGGCCTTCATCCGGGAACTGAAAAAGGCGTATCTGGCCCGCATTCCCATCGGCTGCACCGGCTGCCGCTACTGCGTGCCCTGCCCCAATAACGTGCGCATCCCCGATGTTTTCCACGCCTACAACGAAAACACCATGCTGGGCCAGGAATGGAAATGGTCCTGGAATTACCGGAATATGGTGGAAAGTGGCAGCGACGCTTCCAAGTGCGTTTCCTGCGGCGCCTGCGAAGGCCAGTGCCCCCAGGGCCTGCCCATCATTGATTTGCTCAAACGCATTGACACGGAATACAAAAACAAGTAATATATTCCCATAGGATTGGAAACGATACAGCAGGATGATCATTTTCATCCTGCTGTGTTTTGTAAGGAGGAAGAAAAATGCAGGAAAGGCTGTTGTTTGGCTTTATTCCCATCTATGGGCTATTGATTGCCGTTGGCATATTGCTGGGGGTTATTCTGTGCCACAAGCAGGAAAAGGAAAAGGGCCTGCCCCAGGATACTGCCTTTGACCTGGCACTGTGGATTATCCCCCTGGCCATCCTGGGGGCACGGTTGTATTATGTGGCCTTCCAGTGGGATATGTATAAGGACAACCTGCTTTCTGTCTTCTATGTATGGGAAGGGGGCATGGCCATATACGGCGGTATCATCGGCGGTGTGCTGGGAGGCCTTTTGATGGCAAAGCGCAGGAAGCTGCCCTTCTGGAAACTGGCGGATATGGCGGCGCCGGTGCTGCTGCTGGGCCAGTGCATTGGCAGGTGGGGTAATTTCATCAACGGCGAGGCCTATGGCTATGCCATTGAAAACCCCGCCCTTTGGTTCTTCCCCCTGGCGGTGAATATTGATGGGGTGTGGCACATGGCCACGTTCTTCTATGAATCCCTGTGGAATTTCATCGGTTTCTGGATTCTGTGGCTGAACCGCAAAAAGGTAAGGAGGGATGGCAATATCTTCTTCTGCTATCTGGTGTGGTACGGCTTTGGCCGCAGCATTATCGAAGGGATGCGCACCGACAGTCTGATGCTGGGGCCCCTCAGGGTCAGCCAGTGGCTGAGCATTGTGCTTGTGATTGCCGGCATTGTGTGCCTCATTTTCCGCAACAAAAAAAGGGCTTCCCAACCGGAAAGCCCCCGATAAACGGATTTAAGACAGCTGGCACTTCATCTGCTGGAATTTCTGGCAGGCAGCCTGAATGTCCTGATCTTGCGCCGGCTTTACCTCATACCAGCCCTTTTGCTGCATTTGCTGGAAGAGGGCGTACTGATCCTGGCCCACTTGCAGATAGGCGTCGTTGAGCACCTGGCGCAGGGCGGGGTTGGCAGCCTCTGCCACCATGGTGGTGAGGGTGGAAAGCGTGGCCTTTTCATGGCAGAGCAAATCCAGTGCCCGCTCCTGGTCGGAAAGGGCCTGGGCAGGGGGGCAGGCGGCCTGGTTCTGGTTCATGGATTGCATATTGTTTTGCATCATACGGCTTTCTCCTTTCAGTTATTGCAGCCGTTCAATACACCCATCAGGGCGCCGAACTGGTCGCAGTGGTGCTTGGCAATGGCCATGGCGGATTGCTTCATGGCAGGGTCCTGGAAGGCATTGGCATAGGATGCGGCCACCCGGCTGACGTTGGCCAGGTGGGTGAGCTGGTCCTCCAGGATGGTCAGGTCCTTGGATGTGAGGCTGCAGTTTTTCTGGCAGGACATAAAGAATTCCTCCTTGCTGAAATAGATAGGGTTTCCCTTTTCAGTATGCCCTCCGGTATGGAAAAATATAAGGAGTGTGAAAGGCTATGGGCAATATTTGGCCCATTTACAGGAAGGTGCTGGCGTTTTTGCCAAAGCATGGCAGAATGAACGGCGGCAATATTGCAAAGGCCGGTCAGGCGGAGAAAATCCTGCGCAAATACCGGTGCCTTGGCGCTTCTTTCTGCACCTTTGACGAAAAGGGCATCACCGGATGGGGTGCCTTTGGGGAAGCAAGGAAAGGGGTGCCCGCCGGGGAACATACGGTGTACCGCATTGCCTCCGTTTCCAAGCTGATCAGCGCCATGGGGGCCATGCGGCTGCAGGAAAAGGGCGTTCTTTCCATGGACCGGGAGGTGAACGATTATCTGCCCATTTCCCTGCGGCATCCGAAGGCGCCGGATACTCCCATTACCCTCCGGATGCTGATGAGCCACACCGCCGGAATTCACGACGGCGAACAGTACAATACCGGGATTGCAAAGAATGTGCCCCTGTCCCAGCTTTTGCAGGGAGACAGCTTCTGTGCTCATCTGCCCGGGGAAGCCTGGGAATATTCCAACTTTGGTGCGGGCATTGCAGGAGCGGTGATGGAAGCCGCCGCCGGGGTGGATTTTGAAGCGCTGATGCAAAGGGAAGTGTTCCGGCCCCTATCGGTGCAGGCTACCTTTTATCCCCAGAAGGTGCAGGGAGAGCTGGCGGATGCCACCCGTATCCTGCCCCCGCAAAAGGCTCCCAATTTCAATGCCAGGGCCCGGATGGCGCGGCCCCTGCCGGAAGAAAGGGTGGACGCCCATCAGCACTATAACCTGGCCCACGGAAACCTGTGCATTTCCACCGGGGAACTGGCGAAGCTTGGCATGGCGCTGATGATGCCCGGCTTTCTGACAGAAAAAAGCCTGCAGGAAATGCGGCGCATCATCTGCCCCTTCGGAGAACGGGCCCATAACCTGAGCCAGGGGGTGGGCACCTTTATTTTGCAGGATGACAGCATCTGTTCCCGGCCCCTGTACGGGCATCAGGGCATGGCGTACGGCGCCTGCCACGGCCTGTTTTTCGATATTGAGAAAAAGCGGGGCGTGGTGCTGCTCACCTCCGGCGTCAGCGAAGCCCGCCGGGGCGTGCTTTCCGACGTGAATGCCGATATGATCCGGCTGTACCTGGCAGAGGAAGAATGAAATGGATACAGTAACAGAAGTAAAGCGGGCCGGGGGCGTGGCCACGGTGAAACTGGCAGGCGGGGATGTATTGAAAGTGCCCTCCGCCCTGTTTCTGGAGCGGCGGCTGCGCTGCGGGCAGGCGGTGGACGCCGACGCATACCGGCTGTTCATCCGGGAAAAGGGCTATCCCCATGCGCTGAAGGCGGCGGTGGATTACCTGGCCCTTCGGGAACGCAGTGAAAAGGAAATTGTGCAGCGGCTGCGCCGGGTGCATTATCATGAAGCCACCATTGCGAAAGTGATGGAAACCATGGCCGGGCATCACCTTTATTCCGATGCGCGGTTTGCGGAAAACTGGGTGGCGCACCGGGCCAAGAAGTATGGCAGGCGGCGCATTGCCATGGAATTGCAGCAAAAGGGCGTTGACGGAAAAACGTCCCAGCAGGCGCTGGACACCCTGGAAAGGGAGGACGAATTTTCCGCCTGTGTGAAGCATGGGGAAAAGATTGCCCGCCGGGTGAAGGGGGACAGGCAAAAGCTCATCCAGGCCCTGGTGCGCCGGGGATATGACTGGCAGCTGGCCAAGGCTGCCGCCCTGCAGGTGATGCAGACGGAGGAGGACGGATACGAATGAAAAAATGGCTGCTGATCTGGTGCTGTCTGATGTTGCTGGGGGCTGCATCCGCCATGGCGGAAGAAAGTGTGCAGTATGAAGCCATTACCAGCCGGGATACTTATCTTGTGGAAACCCCGGGCGGCAGAAGCCTTTCTGTGCTGCCGGATTATTCTACGGTGCAGGTGGTGGAAGTGGGGAAAGAGTGGAGCCGGGTACAGTATGAGGAGCATACGGGCTATTGCAAAACCAAGTACCTGTACCATTTTGTGTCACAGAATCCGTTTCACTACACCGTACCGGATTACACAAAAGTGGACGGCTTTGTCAGCTTTATCCAGCCCACCTTTCTTGCCGGGGATAAGTTTGAGGGCATGGAAGTGCCGTCTTCTGCGCTCTTTTGCGTGTCCCGGTATCAGGATGGCTACACTGTGCCCGTCTGGCGTGGCGAAACCCATCTGTCCCTTGCGGAAGTGACCTTTTATCCCTTCGTCTCCTGGGAAAGTGCCCAGCCGGGGGACATCATCGGCGGGTTCACCACCTTCTATGGCGATCAGCAGGGCAAAGGCCGGGCTATGGAGCGGGCGCACAATATTGTCACGGGCTGTGAACGTATCCACGAAACAGTGGTGAAGGTGGACGGCTATTTCTCCTTCAATGACCTGTGCGCCCCCTACTCCCAGCGCAACGGCTATCTCTACGCCCCCAATATTTCCAACAAGGGCTTTGGCTATGGCGGCGGCGTGTGCCAATTGACCACCACACTGTACAACGCCGTTTTGCAGCTGCCCCTGCAGGTGGATGAATGGGCCATGCACCGCTATACCGGCATCCAGTACGCGCCCCAGTTTTTCGATGCGGCGGTGGGCAGCTATTCCGATTTCACCTTCAAAAATACCCTGCCCTATGCCATTAAAATCATGGCCGTGCCCCAGGATGGGGTGCTGACGGTGTTCATCTGCCGGGAATAGGGGAGACCTGCGGGGCATCGCCCCTGCACCAGGGCCGTGCCCTGGACCCAGCTGCGGCCAGGGTGGTACCCTGGACCCAGTTGCGGAAGTAGTTGGCTTACAGAACAAACAATATCCCGCTGCAGCTTGGGGAATACGAAAAAGCCTCCCTTGTGAAAGGGAGGTGGCAGCCGCAGACTGACGGAGGGATTGCCTGCAACACGCACAAACCCGATTGCAATAAACGATTGTAATATTGCGAATTGGGCGCGGCCCCGCCGCCACACAGAAACCTGATTGCAAGAAACGATTGTAATATTGCGAATTGGGCGCGGCACCGCCGCCACGCAGAAACCTGATTGCAAGAAACGATTGTAATATTGCGAATTGGGCGCGGCCCCGCCGCCACGCAGAAACCTGATTGCAAGAAACGATTGTAATATTGCGAATTGGCTGCGGCACCGCCGCCACGCGGAAACAGCTGGTTTATACACACACAACCACTTCGCGGATTGGGTCCAGGGCTGATGGCCCTGCCGCGGGGGTACAGGGGGCGAGGAGCCCCCTGCTTCGTCTCATACCGCCCTTACAAATCGTCTGCGTCCTGAACGGGGATGAGGTCATCGGGGTCACGGGGGACACCGGTATAGCTGCCCAGCACATCGGTATCCGCATCCCGGTCCATCAGGTTCATCACGCCCCGGCGGGGCCATTTTTTTTGCTGTTTTTCCATGGTGAAATTCCCTCCTTTTCTGCTTATTGTGCCCGGGCAGCGCGCGCTTATACGGCACCCTGGACTGCAGCGAGAGCGATAAACACAATTGAAACAATAATTAAAGAATATGCAACAGAAATATAACACATAAAAAATAATGACAACTATTCCCAACTGCCAATTTGTGGTATGATTGTAAATGGAAAAATGGAATTTTGTGTATAAAAATATACATAAAAAAGCCATTGTGAAATGCAGAAATACCCATCTGTGTTTTGTACTGCATTTATTGTGCTGTAAACGGCCGGAAGGCCGCTTGCATAGAAAGAAAGAGAAAGGGAAAAGAAAGATGAAACAGCATCGCAAACTGCTCCTCATCCTGGCCATCGTGCTCAGCGTGGCGGTGGCGGCAGGCTCCACCATGGCCTACCTGCAGGATACGGACGAAGATGTGAACGTGATGACCCTGGGCAGCGTGCATATCGAACAGCTGGAATACGAGCGCGTGACCGATGAAGGTCATGAGCTGACCAATGATGCATGGGTGTCCACCGGTGAAACGGACAAGTATGGCTATGTGCCGGACAAGGTGCAGCCCTTTGAGCAGGAGAAGCCCCTGCTTCCTGCAGTATTTGCCGATGGCGTTATCAAGTGGGACGATCGGAATGGTTCCCAGAATGCTTCCGGCGAAGGCTCTCATCAGCAGAGCTGGGGCCAGGTTGGCGCTTCCGGCTCCAACCAGCTGTTTGATGACAGCGTGAAGAACGTTATCGATAAGTTTGTGTTTGTTAAGAACACCGGTAAATCCGATGCCTATGTGCGCACCTGGATTGCTCTGGAACAGGGCAGTGTGCCGGCTGAAGATTTCAATAAGGTGATCATGACCAATTCCAATAAAGATCATTGGTCTTGGGAAGTGGTTGCCACCGATGTTGAAATCGAAGATACTGACGGTGTTGCCAGCACGTATTATGTAATCATGGCCACTTATCTTGGCCCCAAGTCCAACCCCACGGGTATTCTGGCCCCCGGCGCTGTTTCTTATCCCAGCCTGCTGCAGGTGTATATGCGTCCTGAAGCCACCAATGAAGATGTGATCGCCATTGACGGCAACAAGAACGGCACCTACGATATCCTGGTGTTCTCACAGGCTGTGCAGACTACCGGTTTTACCAGTGCTGAAGAAGCTCTGAACGAAGCCTTTGGCGACACTGCGACTATCGATAAAGAAAATGTTGATCTGACTGTCGAAACCAACCCCATTCCGTGGAAGCTGACCAGAATGGGTGATGATCGTCCCGATTTCGACGCTGCCCTGAATACTGCGGATCACTGGGACGGCACCGTCGATACCAGCTGGTATAACGATACCGACACCGAATTTGTGCTGACCACCGCTGAACAGCTGGCCGGTCTGGGTGTACTTGTGGACGGCGGTAATTCCTTTGAAGGCAAGACCGTGAAGCTGGGCAACGATATTTGCCTTGGTGCCGGTTGTCCTGATCCTAATGATGAGCATGTGGCAGATGGCGAAGAACCCAAGACTTTTGATCCTATTGGCGACAAGAGTGCATTTGCCGGTACTTTTGACGGACAGGGCAATGCCATTGATGGCTTGTATCAGAGCGGCTGGGCGCTTGGTTATGAATGGGGCAAATATGGTTCCATCGGTCTGTTTGGTGAACTTGAGAGTGCCACTGTCAAGAATCTGACCATCGCCGGTGCTGAATGCTTTGTGGAAGGCGGCGACGTTGCCCTGATTGCTGGCAGCGCCACCGGCACCTGTGTTTTCGAAAACATTACGATTAAAGATTCTGTTGCGGCAACTTACAACAACGGCTGCGGTTCCATCATTGGCTGGTCCGGTGCTGGTAACTATACCTTCAAGAACATCACCATTGCAGATGATGTGGTGCTTGCCGGTCTGTGGGGTTCCTTTGACTCCTCCATCGGTGGTGTGGTTGGCCAGGGCGAACCCGGCGCTACCTATGATTTTGAAAATGTAGATATTGCCTGCCGCATTGATGCTTACAATGACTGCACTGCTTCCTACGACTATTACAACTATCGTATGTGCGGTATGATCATTGGCCGCCTGGAGGAAACCACCACCATTGATGGTACCAATTATCCGGACGTAACCAAGTATAACATCATCTGCAATAATGTGACGGTAACCTATGGTGATTGGATGAATTATCATTACTGCGAACCCACCCCTGGTCTCAATAACGGTCGCGGTATGCGTGTTGAACCCGGCTATGCTTATGGTGGCCTGCCGGCCGATTACGATCACAGCCAGTGCGTTGACAACCATATGAATCTGATTCCCTTTGATCAGATCTTTGGCGGTGCTCAGCTTGGCGTGAAAGGCCTGAAGACCTATGACGGCGTGACCGTGGTATATCCCTGATAAGAATTATTTCTTTCCCTGAATATAATAGGGCCCCGCTTGAAAAGGCGGGGCTTTTTGTATGTTGATTTGACAGCTTGTGGTGAAAAAAAGGGAGGGCGGCGCGGGGCCGTCCCCCCTTGGGTGGTTGGGGAATGGGAGGGTCAGGGATAGCGCAGATCCCGCACGCTGCCGTTTTCGATCAGCTGACCGTCGGTGATGTGCATGCACTGCTTCCAGGGCTCGCCCATGATGCGCTTGAGCACCGCACGCACGGCAATATGGGCCATTTCGTGCAGGTCCACGGAGTAAGTGGTCAGGGGCGTATGGGGCACGGCGGAGGTGAGGTAGTTATCGAAGCCCACCACCGATACATCCATGGGCACCCGGATGCCCTGCTGCTGCAATTGATGGATGAAGGCTGCAGCGGTGAAATCGCAGTTGCACACGAAGGCCGTGGGCATTTCTTCCGGCAGGGGGATGGGGATGGACAGGCCGGTGTTTTTATCCCGGTCCGGCAGGATCCATTCTTCCCGGATGGGCAGCTTATGCTCCAGCATGGCCTTGGTGAAGCCCAGGTAGCGGTCGGTAATGGAGTCGGTGGCGCAGAGGGTGCCCACGAAGCCGATGTTCCTGTGTCCCCGCTCAATGAGGTATTGGGTGAGGAGGAAGGTGCCGTAGAAGCTGTTGGACAGCACGGAATCGGCGGAGATATCGGAATCGTAAAAATCCAGATACACGATGGGCTTTTGCCATGCGCCCTTGAGGGCCTTGGCGTAATCGAAGGGGGGTTTGCCGATGATGATCAGGCCGTCCGCCTTGTTTTCGGTGATCAGTTTGGGCAGGCGGTGGGCCTTTGCGTCCTCATGGCTGAGCAGCTCCAGCAGCACAAAGCAGTCCTTCTTCATGGCCCGGGCGGTTACTTCCTGGTACAGCTTCCAGTAGAAGGCGTCATTGCTGCCCAGGTAGTTGGTGTGGATCAGAACGCCGATATTGTAATCGGTTTTGCCCTGGAGGCGGCGCATCTGGGCGGGGGAGCGGTAGCCCATTTGCTCGGCCAGCGCCTTCACCCGGGCACGCAGCTCTTCGCTTACGCCCTTTTGATTGTTCAGTGCCTTGGATACCGCCACGGTGCTGATGTTCAGCTCCCGGGCGATATCGGACATGCGCACATTGTTCTTATGCTGTGCCATAGGCATTACCTGCGGCCGATTTCGGTGTCGTTATCGTTCACTTTGCTGTTATTTTTGATGTAATCAATGATTTCATCCACCTGACCGAAAGCCAGGCCCACATAGCTGTCCGCAGCGCCGTAATACACGGCGATCTTGCCGGATTCAGGGTCATGCAGCGTGGCGCAGGGGAAGCACACATTGGGCACAAAACCCCGCTCTTCATACCACTTTTCGGGGGTGAGCAGCCAGTTTTCGCAGCGATACTTTACCACGGAGGGGTTATCGATATCGAGGATGGCGCCGCCGATGGAGTACACATAGCCGTTGCAGGTGCCGGCCACGCCGTGGTAGAAAAGCAGCCAGCCTTCGCTGGTTTCAATGGGAGCTGCGCCGCCGCCGATTTTCAGGCTTTCCCACCATTCGCTGCCCCGGCTCATCACATGGCGATGCTTGCCCCAGTATTTCATATCCGGGCTTTCACTGATGAAAATATCGCCGAAGGGGGTGTGGCCGCTGTCGGAGGGGCGGCTCATCATGACGAAATTGCCGCCAATCTTCCGGGGGAAGAGGACAGCGTTGCGGTTGAAGGGCAGGAAGGGGTTTTCAATGCGGGTGAAGGTTTTGAAATCCTGGGTTTTGGCCACGCCGATGGCAGCGCCGTAGAAATCCTGGCACCACATGATGTAATAGGTGTCGTCCACCTTCACCAGGCGGGGGTCATAGGCGTAGTAGGGCATGAAGGAATTGCCGTCTTCATCCACAAAGGGGATCTTTTCTTCGTCAATATCCCAGTGGATGGCGTCCTTGCTGCGGCCCAGGTAAATGTGGGGGATGCCGTTCACCTGTTCGCCCCGGAACACGCCGATGAAGCCGTCTTCATAGGGCATGACGGCGGAGTTGAAAATGCGGGCCACGCCGGGCACGGGGTTACGGTCGATGATGGGGTTTTCGTTGTAGCGCCACAGGGGGCTGTTCTTGGCGTCGGCGGGCTTTTCCTGCCAGGGGATATTGGGGAGAGCGGGGGCGATGATCTGATACTTGGGCATGGATGCATCTTCCTTTCGTTCTTGTTTTTTATATGGTCAATGATTGGGGACGCAAGGGTTATTGGGGCAGGGGATAGGTGCGGATATCCGGCACTTCTTCCCGGGTGAGCACCAGGTCGTGGTTGAAGATCTTTTTCAGCATTTCTTCGTCGGTGTATTTGTTGGAAAGGGCTGTGCCGCTGTGGATGACGAAATCGCCGCTCCAGGTGGCGAAGAAGCCCCACAATGTGCCGTCCCGGAGCATCAGGTCCGGGTCCGGCATGGTGCCGTTTTCGGAAAGCACGATCATCTTGCGGCTGTCGGTATAGCCGGCGGCCTGCAAAAAGCGGGTGGATTCGGAAGAATGGGCATGGGCGTCGGGGTAGATATCTTCGCCGATGATGTCCACATATTCATCCCCGGGGTACCAGTCCGCATCCTGGCCGTTCCACAGCCAGATGAGGTTGTTGAGGCCGTGGTAGTTGGTCATCCGGTCATACATGAGGATCCACAGTTCCTTGCAGGCTTCGGGGCCCTTGGCGCCCCACCAGAACCAGCCGCCGCTGGCTTCGTGCAAAGGCCGCCAGAGGATCGGCACGTCTTTTTCCTGCAGCTTTTTCATTTGCAGCGAAATGGCATCAATGCCGTCCAGCAGCATCTGGTAGCCTTCTGGGTCTTCGCCGCTGAGGGCCTTTTCCAGGTCGAAAGTAACGTTCTTGGTGTAGAAATTGCCCCACCAGCGGGGATTGCCGTTTTCATCCCGGCCATCCAGGATGTACTGGCCGTCCACACCCCAGTGCCAGGCCAGGGTGATGATGCCGCCCTGCTTTTCCCAGTATTCCAGCGCTTCATCCACCGTGACGGACTTGGCGCCCCGGGTGACCCGGTAGGGGGAGTAATCCATCATGTCCATGCCCAGCACGGCGGGATAAAAGCCGGTGGCCTTTTTGATGGCCTTCATTTCCATGCCGGTCATGCCCCGGTCGCAATACTGGCCGGATAAGACGTATTCGCCGTAGATGTCGCACAGGTAGTTCATCAGCCTGCGGGCATTTTCGGAGGCGTTGGGGTTGATGAGGGTGGGGGAGATCTCGTAGATGTCCGCAGGCAGCTCAGCCGCCGGGGTGAGGGTGATGTAGTCGATGGTGGTGTAGCCCCAGTAGGCCTCGATGGACAATTGATGGCTGCCTTCGGTCATGAAAATGCGGGGCACTTCGCAGTCGTAATATATGGGCCATTCGGTGATGAGCGTGCCCACACTCTGGCCGTCCACCTTCACATAGTTTTCCTTGTAGGCGCCGCCGGCGGAATAGCAATGGGCAGTCATGTCCCAGAAGCCTTCTTCCGGGATTTCCACTGTGAAAATCAGCCCGTCCCCTTCGCCGCCCAGGCTTTTGCCAATGGTGCCCTGCTGGAGGGAGGTGGTGACAGAGCCGGTTTTTTCCGCCTTTTCTGCTTCCAGCTTGATAACGCTGTCCTCTGCCTGTACGGCAGGAAGCAGCGAAAGGGCCATGCTGACAAGCAGCAGGATGCTGATGAAACGACGCATGGGCAATTCATCCTTTCGAGAAAATTTAATCTGATTTAACCTTTGTTAACTTCATTATATCCCAAGCTATAGCATTTTGCAAGATGGAAAAGGATATTATTTGCGCTTTTTTCTGCACAAAATGACCGGAAATTCTTTTTGTGAAGCAAGGTAATGCAAATGCAGCAGGGCGCAACCTGGGATGTCTTCCTTTTTGCCAGTGGGTGGAGTACAATGGAGGGGTAAGGAGGGGATCGGATGACGTCAGGCGAAAGGATCGGGGCTTGCCGAAGGGCCGGAGGATGGACCCAGGAGCAGCTGGCCGAAATGCTGGGGGTATCCAGGCAATCGGTATCCCGGTGGGAGATGGACAGCGCTTTTCCGGAAACGGAGAAATTGATCCGGCTCAGCAAGCTGTTTGGCTGCAGTGTGGATTATCTGCTGAATATCACAGATGACCGGCTGGGGCAGCAGGACAGGATGGCGGCGGGAGAAGCCTTCCGCTTTATTCGTAGCTGCGGGTATTTTTTTCTGGCCACCTGCAGGGGTGAAAAGCCAAGTCTTCGGCCCATGGGGATGATTGCCCTGCAGGGCGGGGATCTGATCCTGGCCACGGACAGGCGAAAGCAGGTGTACCGGGAGATGACAGACAATGCTTATGTGGAGCTGGCGGCCTACCATCTGGAGGAACGCAAATGGGTGCGGGTGGCCGGCCGGGTGATGCCGGATATCAGCCCGGAGGCCCTGGCGGAAATGGAAGCGCTCTATCCCATGATCAGCCAGGAATATGCCGGGGATATGCGGCAGGCGCTGGCGCTGTTTCGTATTCTGGCGGACAGCATCAGCCTGAAATGAAGGAGGGAAAAGCTTATGAAGCGCAAAAGCATGGGCAGGGATCATTCCATGTGCGTGCAGCCCATGTTTCTCATTGGCACCAGGGATCAGGCAGGGCAGAACAATTTTGCTCCCATCACCTGGCTGAGCGTTACCCATGATGGACAGGAATACCTGATCGTCATCAGCCTCTACGGGGATAAAAAGACCCGGAAAAATGTGCAGGCCACCGGGTTGCTTTCGGCAAACCTGGTGTCGGTGTCCCTGCTGCCTCTGGTGGATCGGCTGGGCAATGTTTCCGGCAACGACGGAGAAAAGACGGGCATGGCCTGCGGTGTTTCGGAAGGAGAAGTGCTGCCGGTGCCGGTACTGGACGAAAGCCCCTTTGTGTATGAACTGGAGGTGGCCGGGAGCGTGGTGACAGGGGAAAGCGAAACCTTCTTCTGCCATGTGCGCAATGTGACGGTGGATGAACGGGTGGATATGACGGGGGAGCCGGACCTGACACAGCTGGACCCTGTTATCTATTCCGGGGATTACCATTCCCTGCATCGTCATCTGGGGACGATTGGTGATTTCCTGCAATGAACCGGCGAGTGCCGGTTTTTTGTTTTCGTTGCAGGATGGGGAAAAGTGTGGTAAAATAAAATTCACGAGCAAAGCAATGCCTTCATATTATAGGCGTGGAAAGGGGAGTGGATGATGGAAAAGCAGGGCTGCGTATTGTGTCTTGGTTTTTTTGACGGGCTGCACCTGGGCCATCAGGCGCTTTTGCAGGCCGGGAAGCAGGCTGCGCAAAGGCTGGGGCTGCCCCTTTGCGTGCATACCTTTGACCGTTCCCCTTCTCCCTTCAAGCAGGCCATCACCTCCCTGGAAGAAAGGGCGGCGCTGCTTCGTGCCTATGGGGCGGAGGAAGTGCACGTGACGGTATTTGATGAAGCAATGCGGGCCATGACGGGGGACCGTTTTTTTGAAGAGATTGTGCTTTGTGAAATCGGCGCCCGGTATGTGGTGTGCGGGGAAGACCACCGCTTTGGCCACAAGGGCGGCTGGGATGCCAATGCCCTGGAAAAAATGTGCCGGGATAAAGGCGTGGGCTTTGAAAAGGTAGAGGATGTGTGCCTGGAGGGGGAAAAGATTTCCTCCACCGCCATTCGCCTGGCCCTGCAGGCAGGGGATGTGGAAAAGGTGCACAGGCTGCTGGGCCGCCCGGCGCCCGCCCATTGGAAGCAGGTGAAAGAATGATTACCGATTATTTGCTGAAGCGGTTTGTAAAGCTGCCGGAAAACACCGTGGGGGTGATCCCGGATCAGGAAACCCGCAAGGCCATCGGCACCCTGGGCTCCGCCACCGGCATGGCGCTGAACATTATTTTAAGCGTGATGAAAATGCTGCTGGGCTTTATGATCGGCTCGGTGGCTGTGACGGCGGACGGTGTGAACAATTTGTCCGATGCCGGGGGCAGCATCATTGCCCTGGTATCCGTGCGCATGGCGCAAAAACCCCAGGATGAGGATCATCCCTTCGGCCATGGCCGCATTGAGTATCTGGGTGCCCTGGCTGTGGGCGTGCTGATTGCCTTTTTCGGGGTAGAATTGATCAAATCCGGTGTGGAAAGCATCATTGCCGGTAAGGCGTCTGCTTTCTCGGTTTTGTCCTTTTTGCTGCTGGTGATCGGTGTGGTGGTGAAGGCCTGGATGAGCGTGTTTTACCGCCGCCTGGGCAAGATGACCGATAACCCCACCCTCCTGGCCGCAGCCAAGGACTCCATGGGCGACGCCATTTCCACTACCGCCATCACCCTGGCCACCCTGCTTTCCCATGTGACGGGCTGGCCGCTGGACGGCTATGCCGGCGTGCTGGTGGCGCTGCTTGTATTGAAGGCCGCCTGGGACGTACTGTCCGACACCATCAACCGTCTCCTTGGCGGCAGGCCGGACAGGGAGCTGGGCCAGAAGATTGTCAGCATGCTGATGGAATACCCCGGCATCCTGGGGGTGCATGACCTGGTGATCCACGATTACGGCCCGGGCCGGTGTATGGCTTCCGTCCATGCGGAGGTGGACAGCGAGAGCAACCTGGTGGAAATCCACGAAGTGATTGATACCGCCGAAAGGGAGATGGGGGAAAAGCTGCTGCTGCCCATCTGCATCCATATGGACCCTGTGGTGTCCGGCGATGAAAAAACAGAGGAAGCAAGGCGGAAGATGGCGGATTATCTTGCCTCCCTGGAAACGCCCCTGCAATTGCACGATTTTCGCCGGGTGCCGGGGGATAAGCACATCAACCTCATTTTCGACGTGGTGCTGCCTGCCGGCATGAAAAAGACCGATCATCTCCTTTCCGGCATCCAGGCCCACGCCCGCACCATGGACCCCCGCTACCGCTGTGTGGTGCATTTTGACCGGGATTATTTCGGTGCATCCACACATTGACGAATGCATAAAAAGAGAGTAAAATAAGTACAATCAGAATTGAACGGAGGAATGACCAATGTACCGCGCCGTTATTACTGCTGCCAAGGAAAAAATGGAAAAAACGAAGGAATTCTATCAGAAGGATATGCTGTCTTTGCGCGCCGGCCGCGCCAATCCCCAGATTCTGGACAAGATTATGGTGGATTATTACGGCAGCACCACGCCCCTCAAGCAGATGGGCAACATCAACAGCCCCGAACCCCGGCTGCTCACCATCTCCCTGTGGGATCCCAAGGCCATCCCCCTGGTGGAAAAGGCCATCCAGAAGAGCGACCTGGGCATGAACCCCTCCAACGACGGCAAGGTGATCCGTCTGGTGGTGCCGGAACTGAACGCCGAACGCCGCAAGGAACTGACCAAAGTGGTACGCAAGGGCGCTGAAGAAGCCAAGGTTGCCATGCGCAATGCCCGCCGCGACGCCATGGAACAGTTCAAGAAGCTGAAGAAGGATTCCCAGATCACCGAAGACGATCAGCGCAAGGCAGAAGACGAACTGCAGAAGATCACCGACGCCCAGATCAAGGACGTGGATAAGATCGCCGCTGAAAAGGAAAAGGAGATCATGTCTGTCTGATGACGGAAAGCGTTCTTGGCAGGCCCTTTGATGAAGGGCTCAGGCGCAGGGCCGAAAATGAAAACATCCGCATTACCGAAACCTGTGCCCCGAAAAAAGGGGCGCAGATGACGGACAGGGAGGGTGTTTTGCATGTGGTCAGGCAGCGGGAAGGGGAATGGGTGGTATCCCGTTTTCTGGTACAGCTGCCCCGGAAGGAGTGAGCGCCGTGAGCACGTTTGAAAAGCTGCCCCGGCATGTGGCCATCATTATGGACGGCAACGGCCGCTGGGCGAAAAAGCATAAGCTGAAAGTGGCCATGGGGCACCGCAAGGGCACCGAAGCGCTGCGCAGCATTATCAGGGAAAGCAGCGATCTTGGGATCGAGGCTTTATCTCTTTACGCTTTTTCAACGGAAAACTGGAAGCGGGAGCCCCAGGAGGTGGAAGCGCTGATGGGGCTTATTTTGGAATTCTTTTCTTCCGAGATTGACGAGCTGGACGAAAAGAACGTATGCATCCGCATTCTGGGCGATAAAGCGGGCTTGCCGGAAAAACAGCGCCAGGTGCTGATGGAAGCGGAGGAAAGGACGGGCAAAAACACCGGCCTGAAGCTGAACATCGCCATCAATTACGGCGGCCGGGCGGAAATTGCAATGGCCGTCCGGAAAATATGCGAAAAGGTGCAAAAGGGCGAAATGCAGCCGGAGGATATTGACGAAGGGGCTGTTGCCCGCCACCTGTATACCCACGGCCTGCCGGATGTGGACCTTTTGATCCGCACCAGCGGGGAAATGCGCCTGAGCAATTTTTTACTGTACCAATGTGCCTATGCGGAGTTTATGTTCCCTGCGGTATTGTGGCCGGATTTTGACCTGGCCGCCTACCACGAAGCCCTTCATGCCTTCGGCAGCAGGGAACGCCGCTTCGGAGGGAGGTAACTTATTTATGACCCGAATTATTACCGGCCTGTGCCTGACGGCCTTATTGGCGGTGGCATTATACTTTGGCGGCTGGGTGTTCAGCGGCATTTTTATGGCCACCATCTGCATTGCCATGTTTGAAGTGTTCCGCTGCATCAAACAGGCGGGCCACCGGCCCACCCAGTGGGCGGCGTGGCTGTGCGTGGCAGCATCGCTGGTTTTGTTCAACGCTGAAAAATCTGCCATCAACGGCAGCGTTGTGTACCTGATGCCCCTGGTTGGCTTCACCTGTATGCTGACGACGGTTACGGTATTGTTCCGCAAGGAGCCCAAGCTGGAAGACATCCTGCTGTCGGTGATGCCGCTGGTGTGCGTGCTGCTGCCGGCCATGTGCATGCTGGGGCTGCAGAATGTGGAAGGCCGGGCCAACCAGATTATGCTGACGCTGATGGCCTTTGGCACGCCCCTGGCCGGGGATACCCTGGCCTACTTTATCGGCAGCGCCTACGGCAAGCATAAATTGTGTCCCGCCGTCAGTCCCAAAAAGAGTGTGGAGGGTGCGCTGGCCGGGCTGCTGGGCAGCCTGTTTTTCAGTATGCTCATGTGCGGTATTTTCTCTTTCTTCGGCCCTGTGCCGCCGCTGTGGCACTTTATGGTGCTGGGCATTGTGTGCGGTGTGGCCGGCCAGGTTGGGGATTTGTTTGCATCGCTGATCAAGCGCCATTGCGGCGTGAAGGATTTCGGCACCATTTTCCCCGGCCATGGCGGGGTGATGGACCGGGTGGACAGCGTATACTGGGCCACAGTGGTCATCTATGCGTACCTGAATTTGTTTATGCCGGGTGCGTAATTCATTGCAGGAGGAACTGTGCGGCCGACAAGCCGGACGGTTCCTCCTTGCCATCTGAACAGAAAAGGAAAATGCACAATGCGCGGAATTGCTATTCTGGGCAGCACCGGCTCCATCGGCCGTCAGGCGGTGGACGTGGTGCTGCGTCATCCTGACAAGTTTTATGTGACGGCGCTGACGGCGCATAATAATGCAGAGCTGTTGTTTGAACAGGTGCGGGCCCTCAGGCCTTCTTTGGCTGCGCTGACAGGTGAAAAGACAGAGGTGCCGGAGGATCTTTCCTTCTGCCGTTTTCTGTTTGGCCGGGAAGCGCTGGAAACGGTGGCCCGGGAAGCGGAAGGCACGGATGTACTGGCGGCGGTGGTGGGCGTGGCCGGCCTGAGGGCTGTGATGGCTGCCCGGGAAAAGGGAAAGCGCATCTTGCTTGCCAACAAGGAAACATTGGTTGCCGGCGGCGAAATGGTGATGAATGCCTGCAGGGAAAGCGGCGGCGAAAAGGTGCTGCTGCCTGTGGACAGCGAGCACAGCGCCATTTTCCAGTGCCTGGAGGCGGCCGGCCCCAACCACTATGAAAGCATATTGCTTACGGCGTCCGGCGGGCCCTTCCGCACCTGGGAAAAGGAAAAAATGCACCGGGCCACGGTGGAGGAAGCCCTGGGGCACCCCACCTGGAACATGGGCGCCAAAATCACGGTGGACTCCGCCTCCATGTTCAACAAGGCCCTGGAGATTATTGAAGCCAGGTGGCTGTTTGATGCGAAGCCGGAGCAGATCCGGGTGCTGGTGCACCCCCAGAGCATCGTGCATTCCGCCGTGGAATTTGCGGACGGCGCCGTGCTGGCCCAGCTGGGCGTGCCGGATATGCGGGTGCCCATTTTGTACGCCATGAGCTATCCTCACCGGCTGGAAACAGGGGCGAAAAAGCTGGATTTATTCCAGGCAAAGAGCCTCACCTTTGAGCAGCCGGATATGGAAAAATTTCCGGCCATTGCCATGGCCTATCAGGTGCTGCGCCAGGGCGGTGCGGCAGCCTGCGTGCTGAATGCCGCCAATGAAGAAGCGGTGTATGCGTTCCTTCAGCGGAAAATTCTCTTCGGGCAGATTTATGAAGCGGTGGATGCCGCCCTGCAAAAATGGGCCCATCTGCCGGCGAAAAGCCTGGACGATATCGCCTTTGCGGACGAAAAGGCCCGGCAGGCGGCCGGGGAATATTTGCAGCTGTAATTTCTTATTTTCGGAGGCGCTATGATTTTTTATGTTTTTGCGGCCATATTGCTGCTGGGCATTATGGTGACGGTGCATGAATTCGGCCATTTCTGTGCAGCCCGGCTGACGGGCATTCCGGTGAAGGAATTTGCCATCGGCTTTGGCCCCCAACTGGTGAAATGGCACAGCAAAAAGCACGAAACCCAGTTTTTCATCCGCCTGATCCCCATGGGCGGCTATTGCATGTTTTACGGGGAAGACGATACCGAAGGAAAAGAAAAGGACGATGAGCGGAACCTGAACAATTTTGCCGTGTGGCGCCGGCTGCTCACCATCCTGATGGGCCCAGTGATGAATTTTGTGCTGGCGCTGGTGGTAGCCGTGGGCATTTACTGTGCCGTGGGCGTGGACCAGGGCGGCGAATACGGCTATTATGTGGTACAGAGTGTGGATGCGGGCAGCCCGGCAGAGGCAGGCGGCCTGCAGGCGGGGGATATTATCCTTGCCATCAATGGAGAAGACATGAAGGGCCTGGATGCGGACGAAACGCCCCGCACCAGCCGGGCCATCATGGCCTACCGCCCCGGGGATGAACCCCTGCAGATGGAGGTGGAAAGGGAAGGGGAGAAGGAAATTTTGTACCTGACCCCTGCCGTCAACGAAGCGGAGGGCCGCATGATGGTGGGCATCACCATGCAACTGCAGTACACCCCCAATTTCCAGCCCATTTCCATTTTTGACGCCATCGGCCGGGGCTTTGATTACTGCGTGCGCAGCGGCACGGCCATATTGGACGCGCTGGTGAAAATGCTCGGCACCGGGGAAGGGCTGCAGGAGTCCTCAGGTCCGGTGGGCATTGTGCAGCTGATTGCCGAAGAAACCAAAGAAAACGGCTGGGTTACCTATGCGGAATTGTTGGTGCTGATATCCGTGAACCTGGGGCTGTTCAACCTTCTGCCCATTCCCGGGCTGGACGGCAGCAGGCTGATTTTCCTGGCCATTGAAGGCATTTTCCGCAAGCCTGTACCCCGAAAAATTGAGGCTTACATTCACATGGCCGGGTATCTGGTGCTGATTGGCTTTATGCTGTTTGTTACCTTCCAGGACATCCGGAAGCTGTTTGGATAAGGAGAGAAAAGCCATGCGCAATACAAGAAAAGTAATGGCGGGCACAGTGGCAATCGGCGGCGGCAGCCCCATTTCCATCCAGTCCATGACCAATACCGATACCAGGGATGTGGCAGCCACCCTGGAGCAGATCAAGGCCCTGTCCCTGGCGGGGTGCGATCTGGTGCGGGTGTCGGTGTATGACAGGGCCTGCGCCGGGGCGGTGCGGGCACTGGTGGAGCAAAGCCCGGTACCCCTGGTGGCTGATATTCATTTTGACCACACCCTGGCCATTGCCGCCATGGAAAACGGCATTCACAAGCTGCGCATCAATCCCGGCAATATCGGCAGCGCGGAAAAGGTGAAACGGGTGGTGGACTGCGCCAAGGCCCATCATGTGCCCATCCGCATCGGCGTGAATGCCGGCTCCCTGGAAAAGGATATTGTGGAAAAGTATGGCGGTGCTACCCCGGAGGGCATGGTGGAAAGCGCCCAGCGGCACATTCATCTGCTGGAGGAGCAGGGTTTTTACGATACCGTCATTTCCCTCAAGGCCAGCGACGTGCCCCTGACGGTGAAGGCCTACCGGCTGATGGCAGAAAAATGCGATTATCCTTTGCACCTTGGCGTTACGGAAGCGGGGCTTCCCGGCCAGGGCACGGTAAAGAGCGCCATCGGCATCGGGTCGCTGCTTCTGGACGGCATCGGGGATACGGTGCGCGTTTCCCTCACCGGCGATCCTGTGCAGGAGCCGGGGGCGGCCATGTCCATTTTGCAGGCCCTGGGCCTGCGCAGCGGCATCCGCTTTGTATCCTGCCCTACCTGCGGCAGAACCCAGATTGACGTGGCGGCCATTGCCTCCCGTCTGCACGATGAATTCAAGGATGTGGACAAGCCTGTGACGGTGGCGGTGATGGGCTGCGTGGTGAACGGGCCCGGGGAAGCCCGGGACGCCGATATTGCCCTTTGCGGCGGCAAGGACTGCGGCGCGCTGTTCATCCGGGGCAAGTATGTGGACAAACTGACGGGCGATCTGACAGAAGCCATGGCCAAAGCAGTACGGGAGTTTTTACATGACGTATGATGAACTGTTGCGCACCATATACCAGGCCCTGCCGGAAACGGAAGGGAAGCTGGCGGTGGAAAGGGTGCGCTATGTAAAAAGCGAAAACAAGGCCTATTTCTCCTTTCTCAGCGATGTGCTGATCGGGGAAAGAGGTTTCTTTGCCATGAAAAAAGCCATTGCCGGGGCGTTCCCGCAGCTGAAGTTTTCCCTGCGGGTGGCCAGCCCGTCCCTGGCCATCAGCTTCATGCAGCAGCCGGAAAAGTATGCCGCGCCCCTGAACCATTTTCTTATGCGCAATTTTCCGGCGGTAGCCAGCTGGGAGTTTGATATGCGCTGGCAGCCCGGCAACGGAAGGGTGTACCTGGATATGCCGGACGAGTTTTCCCTGCATTATCTGGAAAAGCAGAATTGCCGTCAGCTTCTGGCCCAGGCCATTCAGGACGTGTTCCGGCTGGATACGGAAGTGGTGCTGCGGGTCAGCGGCGATGAGGAAAAGCGGCTGAACCAACTGCGGGAAGAGCGGGCCCAGCAGGACCGGGTGGCGGCAGAGCGGGCCGAACGCTATGAAGAAATTGCCGCGGCCATGGCGGAAAAGAAAAAGGCCATGGAAAAGCCCAAGGATGAAAACGACCGCATCTGCGGCCGGGCCATCGGCGAAAAGCCGGTGGATATCAAGGAAATCCGGGACGACAGCGGGTTGGTTGTCATTTCCGGCGAAGTGCTCAGCGTGGAAACCAAGTCCATCTCCGGCGGCGAAATGGAACTGCTGACCTTCCTGGTGACGGACTATACCTCCACCATCCGCTGCAAGATGTTTTTGCGCTACCGCCCCCGCCGCCCCAAGGACGACGAAGCGCCTCCGCCCCCCATCACCGATGAAGAAAGGGAAAAAGTGCAGAAGGTGATCGGCGCCTTCAAAAAGGGCATGGGCGTGATTGTACGGGGCGAGGCCCAGTATGACAAATTCTCCCGGGAGACGGTGGTCATGGCCCGGGACGTGACGAAAAAGAGCCTGCCCCGGCGGATGGATACCGCCGAAGAAAAGCGGGTGGAATTGCACCTGCACACCCAGATGAGCAACATGGACGCCGTATCCTCTGCGTCCGATCTGATCAAGCGGGCCGCCGAATGGGGCCATCCCGCCATTGCCGTGACGGACCATGGCGTGGCCCAGGCCTTCCCCGAAGCCTTCGGCGCCGCCAAGAAAAACAATATCAAGCTGATTCCCGGCGTGGAAGGGTATCTGACGGACGACGATAAGGTGGTGGAAGAGGCAGGAGAATTGGGCCTGGATACCCCCATCATTGTGCTGGACTTTGAAACCACCGGCCTCAATACCCAGAAGGACCGCATCATCGAAATCGGTGCGGTCAAATTGTGGAACGGCCAGGTGGTGGACAGCTACGGAACGCTGGTGAACCCGGGCTGCGTATTGCCCCCCAAAATTGTGGAAATCACCCACATCACCGACCAGATGCTCCGGGATGCCCCTACAGCGGAGGAAACCATTCCCCAGCTTTTGAAATTCATGGACGGCTGTCCCATTGCCGCCCACAATGCCAAGTTTGACTGCGCTGTGCTGGAAAGCGAACTGAAGCGGCAGGGCATTGAGTACAAAGCGGCCCGGCTGGATACCCTGACCCTGGCCCGGAAACTGTATCCGGATCTCAAGAGCCACCGGCTGGGCAGCGTGTGCAAACGCCTTGGCGTTTCCCTCAAGGATGCCCACCGGGCTGTGAACGATGCGGCGGCCACCGCCCAGTGCCTGGGCAGAATGCTGGATGAAGCGAAAAAGGCTGGGGCAGAGAAGCTGGATGATCTGAACGGCATCGGCAAGAACTGCACCCTGGGCAATTCCTGGCACATTGTGCTGCTGGCGGCCACCCAGGACGGCATGACCAACCTGAACCACCTCATTTCCGAAGGCCATCTGAACTATTTCCGGCGCAAGCCCCACATGCCCCGGTCCGTGATCCAGAAATACCGCAAGGGGCTGATTGTAGGCTCCGCCTGCGAAAGCGGCGAATTGTTCAGCGCCATGGTGGACGGGGCCAGCGAAGAAAAATTGTGCAAGATCGCCAGGTTCTACGATTATCTGGAAATCCAGCCCATCGGCAACAACGCCTTCCTTCTGCGGGAAGGCCGGGTGCAGGATGAGGAAGCCCTCCGGGAATTCAACCGGCGCATCGTGCGTATCGGTGAAAAGCTGGGTATCCCCGTGGTGGCCACCGGTGACGTGCATTTCCTGGATCCCAAGGATGCCCAGTTCCGTGCCATTTTGCAGGCAGGGCAGGGCTTCTCTGATGCGGATCATCAGCCGCCCCTGTATTTCAAAACCACCAACGAAATGCTGCAGGAATTCGCTTACCTTGGCGAAAAGAAAGCCAGGGAAGTGGTGATCACCAATCCCAAAATGATTGCCGACCGGGTGGAAAAGGTGGGCCTGTTCCCGCCCCATCCCGAAGGCAAAACCACCTTCTCTCCCTTCTGGGAGACGGCGGAAAACGATATCCGCACCATGACCTGGGATAAAGCCCATGCCCTCTATGGCGACGACCTGCCCGAAATTGTGGAAGCCCGGCTGGATAAGGAACTCAAATCCATCATCGGTTACGGCTATGCCACGCTGTATTCCATTGCCAATAAGCTGGTGACCAAGTCCCTGTCCGACGGATATCTGGTGGGCAGCCGCGGCAGCGTGGGCTCTTCCCTGGTTGCGTTCATGTGCAATATTACAGAAGTGAACGCCCTGCCGCCTCATTACCGGTGCGAGCATTGCCGCAAGGCTACTTTCGATATTCCCAAAGGCTACACCATCGGCGTGGACCTTCCCGACGCCCTGTGCCCCGATTGCGGAAAGCCCCTGGTGAAGGACGGCTTCGATATTCCCTTCGAAGTGTTCCTGGGCTTCAAGGGGGACAAGGTGCCTGATATTGACCTGAACTTTTCCGGCGAATACCAGCCCGTGGCCCACAAATACGTGGAAGAGCTGTTCGGCGAAGGGTTCGTTTTCCGTGCCGGTACCATCGGTACCCTGGCGGAAAAGACGGCCTACGGCTATGTGCTGAAGTATCTGGAAGAAAGAAATATGAGCCTGCCCGATGCGGAAAAGGAACGTTTGGCGGCAGGATGTGTGGGTGTCAAGCGCACCACCGGCCAGCATCCCGGCGGCATGGTGGTATTGCCCAAGGCATATGACATCTGCCAGTTTACCGCTGTGCAGCATCCGGCGGATGATCTGCAGTCCACCTTCGTTACCACCCACTACGATTTCGGCTCCATGCATGACATTCTGGTCAAGCTGGATATTCTGGGACACGACGACCCCACCATGATGCACATGCTGGAAGAATTGACCGGCATCAATTTCAAGGATATTCCCCTGGACGACAAGCAGGTGATGAGCCTGTTCTCGTCCCCCAAGGCGCTGGGCGTGACCCCTCAGGATATCGGCTGCAACACGGGCACCTTCGGCGTGCCGGAATTTGGCACCAGCTTTGTGCGGCAGATGCTGGAGGATACCCACCCCACCACCATGCAGGAATTGATCCGCATTTCCGGCCTGTCCCACGGCACCGACGTATGGCTGGGCAATGCCAAGGACCTGATCGACCAGGGCATTGCTCCCCTGTCCCAGTGCCTGTGTACCCGTGATGATATCATGAACCAGCTGATGGAAATGGGCGTGCCGGCAAAAATGGCCTTTGACACCATGGAAAACGTGCGAAAGGGCAAGGGCCTGCGGCCTGAAATGGCGGATGCCATGCACGAGCATAACGTGCCCCAGTGGTTCGAGGACAGCTGCCGCAAGATCAAGTACATGTTCCCCAAGGGCCATGCCGTGGCCTATGTGACCATGGCCCTGCGTGTGGCCTGGTACAAGGTGTACCATCCCCAGGCCTACTACGCCGCCTACTTTACCATCCGCGGTGACGGCTTTGACGCCACCACCATGATCCTGCCCATTGAGCAATTGCGGGCCAAGCTGCAGGACGCCTACGACCGGGATGCCGAAAAGAAGCTGTCCGCCAAGGAAAAGGACGAGATCACCGCCATGGAACTGGTGCTGGAAATGATGGCGAGAGGCTATTATTTCCTGCCGGCGGATCTGTATAAGAGCGACGTGAAAAACTTCATCCCCGAAGGGGAAAAGGGCCTGCGGGTGCCCTTTACCGCTCTTGGCGGTCTTGGCGAAAGCGCGGCCCAGGGCATTGTGGACGCCCGGTCCACCCCCTTCATCTCCGTGGAGGACTTCAAAAACCGGGCCCATGTGTCCCAGTCCGTATGCGATATGCTGCGGGAGCATGGGTGCCTGAAGGACCTGGCGGAAACCAACCAGGTGACGCTGTTTAATTTCTGATGAACATACAAGGAGGAAACAAACAATGAAAATGATCGTACACGTGGAAGGCATGCACTGCATCCGCTGTGCCGGCAAGGTGGAAGGCGCCCTGCATGACCTGGGCCTTGACGCCGTGGTGGACCTGGAAAAGAAAATCTGCACTGTGGAAGGCGACTGCGATAAGGAAGCCATTCAGGCCGCCATCGAAGAAAAGGGCTTCCAGGTGGTGGGTATCGAATAATCGCAAAAATTGCGAAAAAGGAAAAAGGGCTGTTTCCGTGGGGAAACGGCTCTTTTTTTGCGGAATATTCTAATAGAAAGAAAGAGGGATTTGCGCATAAATGCGCTTGAATTGGCGGGGGAAATGGAGTATAATAAATGCGTATAAGTTTGAGGAGAGGGGCGCATTTGGTGTTCAAGGGCTTCAAAAAGGAAACCATCCAGTTCTTTCTGGATCTGCGGTTTCATAATAACAAGGCCTTCATGGATGCGAACCGGGACCGCTATATCAAATCCGTCCGGGAAGTTTTTTACGCCTTCATTGAAGATGTGGGTTCCCGGCTGCAGAAGCTGGATGAGGATCTGGAAATCCGCCCCCACAAGTGCCTGTCCCGCATCAATCGGGATATCCGTTTTACCAAGGATAAATCCCCCTACCGGGATCATTTGTGGATTTGCATCGGCAAAGCGGCAACGGAAAAGCAGGGCATGCCCTTTTTCTGGTTTGAGCTGGGGCCGGAGTATGTGAACTGGGGCGTGGGTACCTGGGGCGAAAACCGGGGCATGATGGATGCCATGCGGCGGCGTATGCTGTCCAGCCCGCAGGACTATATCCGCATTCTGGAACTGCTGCGGGACGGCGGGTTCTGCATGGGCGGCAGCGAATGGAAAAAGATGCCCGTGCCGGAAGAAATTCCGGAGGTATTGCGGCCCATGTACCTCAAAAAAGAAATCTATATCAGCCAGGAGGGGGCAACGGTGGCAGATGCCCTGAAAAAGGACATTGCTGACCGGGTGTACCGGGATTTTGAAAAGCTGATGCCGGTGTATAAGATGCTCCACGGCTGTGTGGACGAAGCCATGAACCAATTGGACGAACAAACAGGAGGGAATGTATGACGAACTTGCGCGCGCTCAAAAGCGGCACGGATGTGCGGGGAAAAGCACTGGGCGATGGGGCTCCTTTGACGGCTGAAGTAGCCGGCCGGATTGGCGGTGCCTTTGTTGCCTGGCTGCGTAAAAGAGGTGTGGATAACCCCCGCATTGCCCTGGGCCGGGACAGCCGGCTGACGGGCGAAATGCTGCTGGACGGCTGTGCCGAAGGCTGCCGCCAGGCCGGTGCGCGGGTGGAATGCTACGGCATGTGCACCACTCCTGCCATGTATATGAGCCTGATCACCGAGGGGTTCAGCTGCGATGGCGCCGTGATGGTGACCGCCAGCCATCATCCTTTTGACCGGAACGGCCTGAAGTTCTTCACCAAGGACGGCGGCATCACCGGCCGTGATCTGGACGAAATCCTTACCATTGCCGAAAGCGACGAAGCGCTTTTGGGCGGCAGTGATCCCATCCAGAAGCGGGAGTTTTTGCCCGTCTACTGCGACCAGCTGAAAGCCCGGGTGCAGAAGGGCCTGGATACCGACGTGCCCAAGCCTCTGCTGGGCCTGCACGTGGTGGTGGACGCCGGCAACGGCGCCGGCGGCTTCTACGCAAAGCTGCTGGAAGATATGGGTGCCTGGGTGGAAGGCAGCCAGTTCCTGGAGCCTGACGGCCGTTTCCCCAACCATGTGCCCAACCCGGAAAATGCCGAAGCCATGCAGGCTGTAAGCGGCGCCGTGGTGAAGGCCGGGGCAGACCTGGGCGTCATTTTCGATGCCGACTGCGACCGTGCCGCCATTGTGGATGCATCCGGCCGGGAAATCAACCGCAACCGCCTCATCGCCCTCATTTCCGCCATCCTGCTGGATAAAAAGCCCGGCGCTACCATCGTGACGGACTCCGTCACCTCCTCCGGCCTGGCCCGGTTCATTATGGAATGGGGCGGCGTACATTACCGCTACAAGCGGGGCTACCGCAATGTGATCGATGAAGCCATCCGCCTGAACGAAGCGGGCATCGATTGCCCCCTGGCCATCGAAACCAGCGGCCATGCGGCCCTGCGGGAAAACCACTTCCTGGATGACGGTATGTATCTGGTGACGGTGCTCATCTGCGAAGCCATGCGGCTCAAGCAGGAGGGCAAGAGCCTGAGCGATTTGCTGGAAGGCTTGAAGGAGCCCAAAGAAAGCGTGGAAATCCGCCTGGGCATCACCGATGAAGATTTCCGCACGGCCGGCCGCGCCGCCATCGAAAAGGTGATGGAATATGCGGCCTTTGCCCCCGGCTGGCACATTGCCCCCGATAACCGGGAAGGCGTGCGCATCAGCTTTGGCCTGGACGGCGAAATGGATAACGGCTGGTTCCTGCTCCGTCTGTCCGTACACGACCCTGTTCTGCCCCTAAACATCGAAAGCGATGTGGAAGGCGGCGTGAAATATATGGCGAATGCCCTGTACAAGGTGCTGGCAAACGCCGAGGGAATTGATCTTGGCAATCTGGAAAAATATATTGCACAATAAGAGGAGGACACTTGAAATGGATATCCGTCAGAAGACAGTGAACACCATCCGCGTCCTGGCTGCCGATACCGTGCAGAAGGCAAACAGCGGCCACCCCGGCGCTCCCATGGGTATGGCCGGCATGGCTTATGCCCTGTGGATGGATCAGATGCAGCACAACCCCAAGAACCCTGCATGGAAAAACCGTGACCGCTTTGTGCTGTCCTCCGGCCATGCCAGCGCCCTGATCTACACCCTGCTGCACCTGACCGGCTACGGCCTGGAAATGGATGACCTCAAGCAGTTCCGTCAGTGGGGCAGCAAAACCCCCGGCCATCCCGAATACCGCCACACCGTGGGTATTGAAACCACCACCGGCCCCCTGGGCCAGGGCGTGGCCAATGCTGTGGGCTTTGCCATTGCCGAAACCATGATGGCTGCCAAGTTCAACCGCCCCGGTTTCCCCGTGGTGGACCATCGCACCTACGCCTTCTGCGGCGATGGCTGCCTGATGGAAGGTATCTCCGGCGAAGCGGCTTCCCTGGCCGGCACCCTGAAGCTGGGCAAACTGACCCTGCTTTATGACGACAACGAAATCTCCATCGAAGGTGATACCGACATCGCTTTCCGTGAAAACGTGGGTATGCGCTTTGAAGCGTACGGCTGGCAGGTAATCCGCCTGGATGACGGCAATGACGCCGAAAAGGTGGCCGCTGCCATCGCCGAAGCCAAGAAGGACGAAGAACGCCCCACCCTCATTATCTGCCCCACCAAGATCGGCTTTGGCTGCCCCGCCAAGGAAGGCAGCGCTTCCTCCCACGGTTCTCCCCTGGGCGCCGATAATGTGCTGGCCACCAAGCAGAACCTGGGCATGCCCGAAGAAAGCTTCACTGTGCTGCCCGAAGTGTATGCCCATGTGGCCCAGTGCATGGAAAAGAACGAAAAGGCCGAAAAAGCCTGGGACGATATGTTTGCCGCTTACTGTGAACAGTATCCCGAACTGAAGGAAGAATGGGATGCCTGGCACACGGAAGAACTGCCTGAAGACGTGGTGATGAACGACGAACTGTGGCAGTGGGACGGCAAGATTGCCACCCGTGCCACCTCCGGCGAAATGATCAACCGCCTGGCCAAGCTGCTGCCCAACCTGGTTGGCGGCAGTGCCGACCTGGCCCCCTCCAACCTGACCAACATCAAGGGCGGCGGCGATTACAGCGCCGAAAACCGTGCCGGCCGTAACCTGCACTTCGGCGTCCGTGAACACGCCATGGCGGCTATCTGCAACGCCATTGCCCTCCACGGCGGCCTGCGGGTATTCTGCGGTACCTTCTTCGTGTTCAGCGACTACATGAAGCATTCCATGCGCATGAGCGCCATCATGAAGCTGCCCGTCACCTATGTGCTGACCCACGACTCCATCGGCGTTGGCGAAGACGGCGCTACCCATGAGCCCATCGAACACCTGGCCGGCCTGCGCGCCACGCCCGACCTCTTGGTGCTGCGTCCTGCCGATGGCAAGGAAACCACCGCTGCCTGGCTCACCGCCCTCACCTGCGGCCTGCCCACGGCGCTGGTGCTCACCCGTCAGAACCTGCCCCAGTATGAAAACAGCGGCTGCGAAGCCATGAAGGGCGGCTATATCCTGTCCGACAGCGAAAAGGAAACCCCCGACGTGCTGCTGATGGCCAGCGGCTCCGAAGTGGAACAGGTGATGGGCGCCAAGGAAGAACTGAAGAAGGACGGCATCGACGCCCGCGTCATCTCCATGCCCTGCATGAAGCTGTTCCTGCAGCAGAGCAAGGAATACCAGGAAAGCGTGATTCCTTCCAACGTGCGCGCCCGTGTGTCCATGGAAGCCGGCGTTACCATGCCCTGGTACCGCTTTGTGGGCCTGGACGGCATTGCCCTGGGCATCGATCATTACGGTGCTTCCGCCCCCGCCGCCATCCTGTTCAAGGAATTCGGCTTCACGGTGGAAAACGTGGTGAAGGCTGCCAAGGAAGTTCTGGCCAAGTAATTTCCATTGATCGAAAAAGGCAGGCACCGGCAGAAATGCCGGTGCTTTTGCTTGCAATTTTTTTCTGTGTCATTTATAATGTTTGTACCATTGTATAGGTGAAACGAAAGGGGAGAGGGAACATGCAGCTGGCCGATGTGCTCTACATTGTGATCCTTCTCTTTGGTATTCTGGTTCAGGGCGCTGTGCTGCTGTTTTCCAAGCTGCAGCGGGATATGCGAAGGCAATCCAGGCTGTTCCAGCGGCTGGTCATGTGTGCTATGGCCATTGGGCTGGTGGATACGGTGGCAAGGCTTGCAGGTACATCCCGTCAGCCGGATGAATTGCTGAACGGCCTGGGCTATCTGGCCAATCAGATGTATTTTCTTTTGCAGGCCGTGGTGGCAGGGCTTTGGTTTGTGTATGCCATGCGGGAACTGAAAGAAAAATGGGTGAACAAACGGAAATTCCTGATCCCGGTGCTGCTGCCGCTGATTCTGCTGATGTTGCTTGTGGTCAGCTTCGGCCACAAGGGCTTGCTTTTCTACATTGACGATACCAATGTGTACCATCGCGGGCCGTTGTACCTGGTGTATCCGGCGGTGTGTGTGGCGTATATGCTGGCCCCCTCGTTTCTGGCGTTCAGGAAGGCGGCTCAGCACGAAAACTATGTGCATCGCTCCAAGCTGATCACCATTGCCCTGTTTTCCCTGATTGTGTTGCCGTTTGTGCTTCTTCAGTGCCTGATCAGCAGCGACTTGCCCCTGTTTTCGCCGGGGTACACCCTGGCCATTTTGGTGGTGTTTACCAATCAGCAGAACCTGCGCATCACCATTGACGAGCTTACCGGTGTCAGCAACCGCAGCACTGCCATGCGCTTTTTGGCCTACAAGATGGAAGGACAGGAAGAAGAAAACCAGACTCCCCTTTCCTTGTATGTGATGATGGTGGACATTGATAAATTCAAGCAGATCAACGATACCTGGGGCCATGTGGAGGGAGATGCGGCGCTGATGCGCACGGCCTCGGTGCTGAAAAAATCAGTGCCCCGCAATTTCTTTATCGGCCGGTATGGCGGGGATGAATTCATCATCATCGGCGAAGCTGCCAGGGAAGAAGAAATTCAGGAAGTGTGCGAGGCCATTCACGAGAATATTGAGCTGGCCAATTACCAGGCCATGATGCCCTATACTTACACCGTCAGCGTGGGCTATGCGGTGCGGAACGGCCAGATAGGCACGCTGCTGGATTTCATCAAAGCGGCGGACGTGAACCTGTACCGGAAAAAATCTGCCCGCAGGGAAGAATAAAAAAGCAGCTGCTGTATCAAACGGGATACGGCAGCTGTTTTTTTGCGGTTATTTTTGGGGCGGCGCAGTGGGAATGGCGGCTATTTCGCCCTCCGTGGTGTTGACGATGAGGGTGCGCTGGTTGGTGTAGATCACAAAACCGGGGGCGGCGCCGCCGGGCTTTTTGACGAACTTGCGCAGGGTGTAATCCACCGGTACCTGCACGCCCCGGGCCTTGGAATACCAGGCGGCCAGCCGGGCGGCGCACATCAGCGTTTCGGCAGAGGGGGAGTCGCTTCGGCAAATCACATGGGAGCCGGGCATATCCTTGGCGTGGAGCCAGGTATCGCTGCCCTTTGCTGCGCCGGTGAGCCGGTCGTTCTGCACACTGTTTTTGCCCACCAGGATTTCCGTGCCGTCAGGGGCGAAGTATTGCATGGGCCGGCTTTCCCGGTTGGGCTCCTTTTTACCCTTGCCTTTTTGTCTCTTCTGGCTTTGGGCCTTTACAATGCCGGCGGCTTCCAGGGTGCGCTTGACGTCCTTGAGATCATCCTCCGTCTGACATTCGTTCAGGTCAAACAGCGCCTGCTCCAGCAGGGTGATTTCCTGCAAGGTTTTTTCCTTTTGCTCTTTGGCAATCTGCTGGGCGGCCCGGGCCTTGCGGTAGCGTTTGAAATAGCGCTGGGCGTTCTGGGCGGGGGTGAGGGCCACGTCCAGGTCAATGAGCATTTCGCCGCCGTCGGGATCGTAGAAATTGGGCAGGCTCACCTTGTCCACCCCCCGCGGCACCAGGTGCACCTGAGCGGTAAGCAATTCCCCGGCAATGCGGTATTCCTCCATCCGGGCGCTGGCAGACAGTTCTTCTTCCTGCAGGGCCAGCTTTTTTTCGTCCTTTTCCAGGCAGGAGCGGATGAGGTGCTTGAGGGAGGCGCTTTTTTGCTGCATACGGTCCTGCCGGTCCCGGCCGAAAAAGAATTGATCCAGAGCCTGGGAAAGGGAGGGGCAGGGGGATTGCAGGGAGGGGTCCAGGCTGAGATAGGGGAAGGGCAGCACGTCCTTCACCAGGCCGTCGGGGCCCTTTTGCAGGCAGGGGGCAGCCATGGAAGGCAGCTTCGCCAGGAAGGCGGCAGCGTTTTTGCAAAGCGCAGGCAGCTGCATATCCTCCATTTGTGCCCGGTGCATACCGGAGAGCCGGAAAGCAATTTCCTTGGCGCTCAGGGGAGAAAGGCCCCGGACGGTGTTTTGCAGCGCCTTGTCCAGGCTGCCGGTTTCCTTTTCCAGGCGGGAAAGGAGGGAAGCGCCGCCATCCGATGAAGCCTCCGCCGGGGAGAGCTTATCCTGCATGGGGGGCAGGGAAAAGGTGAGCCCCGGCAGTGCCTGGCGCACCCGGCTCATATCCGGGGTAACATGGCGGATGGCATCCACAATGCGCCCGCCCATCACCAGGGTAATGTTGCTGTGGCGGCCCATCAGCTCCACATACAGTTCTTTTTTGCCGGTATCGCCCATTTCGTCCCGGCTTTCCACGTCAAAACGCACAATGCGGTCGCCCCCCAGCTGCTCGATGGCAGTGATGCGGCCGGCGGTGAGGTGCTTGCGCATCAGCATGCAGAACATGGGGGCGTCCATGGGGTTTTGATATACGTTTTCCGTCAGGTGGATGCGGGCAAAGGACGGGGCTGCGGAGAGCAGCAGCCGGTGATTTTTGCCGTTTGCACGGATGAGCAGCACCAGCATATCCTTTTCCGGCTGGGTCACCTTTTCAATGCGGCCGTCCGACAGGGTGGCCTGCAATTCCCGGGTGACAAATGATAGGGTAAGGCCGTCAAGGGGCATTGGAAATATCTCCTTTGGTTCAGTTGCGGTACACGCAGCAATAGGCAGCGGCAAAGCCTGCGCCGCCGATGACGTTGCCCAGGGTGACGGGCAGCAGATTATTCATAAGATAGGCGCCGATGGATACGTCCGCCCCGGCCAGCATACCGGCAGGGATGTAATACATATTGGCAATGGAATGCTCCAGCCCGCACAGCACAAACAGCATCACCGGGAAGAAGCACAGGGCCGCCTTGCTGATGGCGGAGGAAGCACCGGAGGCCATCCACACACCGGCGCACACCAGGATGTTGCAGCCGATGCCCTTGAGCAGGGCGTCCATGAAGGAAAGGGATACTTTGTTTTTTGCGATGGTCATGGCCAGCTGGGCGGTGGTATCGCCGTAGCCGGTGAGCACACCGCCGCAGGCAGCAATGACGCTCACCAGGAAAGCTCCCAGCATATTGCCGATATAAGCAATGAGCAGGTTTTTCAGGATGCCATTCCACTTGGCCCGGCCGCACAGGCCCTGGCCCACCATCAGGCAGTTACCGGTGAACAGTTCGCCCCCGGCCATCACCACCATCATCAGGCCCACCGGGAACACGCTGGCCCCCAGCAGTTTGTTCAGGCCCATCTGGGCGGAAGACTGGATGAGGGTGGCACCCATGCCGCCAAAGCCGATGAACATACCGGCCATGATGGCCAGGATGAAGCACTTGAGGGGCTTCAGCGCGCATTTGCCGGCAGTGATGCCCTGCCATTTTTCGAAAATTTCCTTGCTTGAGATCATCTTTTGTTACCTCCGTCAGTTATTGGGGGGATAGGTGTAGCGGCCCACCAGCCGGGGCATGCCGTTGTACACACCGTAGGCGTCGCCGTACACACGGTAGCGCTGGCCTACCACATAATTGTCGTTGGACAAATTCTCCAGCAGCACCGTTTTGGAGGGATCCTTGTCCAGGGCCATGACGGCCAATTGGGGCTTGGTGGAGAGAATTTCCACAATGGTGCCCCGGCAGATGTAGATCTGGGTGTTGGCCACCCGGGTCTGGGTGTAGTTGAGGTAGTCGGTGTACATATCGTAGATATCCCAGGCCTTGCGGGTATAGATGGCAGCCACGGGCACATAGTACACATCGTGGTTTACCACGCTGGGCGGGGTTTCCGGGTGTTCGGGGTCGGTGGCCACGATGGTGATGGTATTGGTGCCGATCTTGGTGAACACGGCCTCAAAGGAGAAGGAACCGTCGATGTTGATGCGGCTCAGGTCCAGATTGGCGTAGGGAGAGGTGATATCGATGTGGGCGCCGGTGAGGGTGGTGCAGCGCACCGTCATGGGCTCTTCCTTCTGGGGGTAGGAGCCGTCCTCGTTCTGGGGCTTGCTGGTATCGTTCACATAGCCGGGGCTCCAGCGGGTGGCGATATCGGCGGCCAGGTCCAGGGGGATGGCCTGGGGAGCGCGGTAGAGGGTGACGGTGACAGTGCTGGGACGGCAGTGCTGGGCGCGGGTGGTGATGACATATTTGTTTTCACCGGTGGCTGCCACGCTGGCGTTGTAGGAAATAAGGCCGTCCTGGGTGTTTACAAGGTCGGAGTAGTCTTCGTTGTTGATGGACACGCTGCTGTTGGCTGCCACTTCAAACTGAATCTGGTACATGGCGGTGGACACCTCCGCATAGCCGGTATCCGGGGTGACCAGAAGAAGCGGCGACAGGGGGATTTCCACGTCGTAGTTGATGACGTCCATCTGCTTTTGCTCGTTGGCGCTGGTTTTGATGAAGGGGGTGATGGTGGCGGTGATGTATTCCGCCTTCAGAAGAGCGTCCAGGTTTTTCTGGGCTTCTTCTTTTTTATCTTCATCCGCTTCTTCCACGGCGGTTTCCAGCGCCTCGTACCATTTATAGTCTTCCACTTCCACGGTGGCATAGCCGCCGGTGACGGTGTAGGACTTGCGCAGCTCCTTGATGTAGATGACGGCCCCTTCCTCTGCCGGAATTTTGATCATGTGGGCCGGCATATCGTTGAGGATGGTATTGGTGATGACAGCCTTTTCCTGCAGCGGCGGCTCCTTTTCCCTTTGGAACAGGAACCAGCCGGCAATGCCGATGACGGCAACGATCAGCAAAAGGGCGATGATGCGGGTGAACCGGCGCAGGCCGAAATGCCGGGTGTTTCGCTGGGAGCGGCGTACGGTGGTGGGGGTGTAGGAGTGGGTGTGGGTCAGATCCAGCAGTTCGCCTTCCCCTTCCTGTTGGCGGCGGGATTGCACCGCAATGGCGCCGGGCCGCAAATCACCCTCAATTTCTTCTTCTTCCCGGATCACTTCGTTTTTCCGGATGGGCACCAGGTCAATCCGGCCGGTCATGGTCTGCACGTTGCGGCCGGTGGGGGCAATGCCCTGCTGGGCGCTGCGCTCACGCAGGCGCTGCATTTCCTGATAGCCCTTCTGCTTGCGCTCCTGCAGGGATTGCATATCCCGGGCTAGGGCATCCCGGTCGTCCACGGCGGCGGTGGCACGACCGTCCTCGCCGTAGCGGATGTAGGTTTTGCCTGGCTTTACGGTTTCGGCCGGGACAGCGGCCTGGGGCTTTTCTTCCGGGGGCAATTGCTCCAGGGGAGTGCCGCACTGGAAGCAGCGGGGAAAGGAGGCGCGGTTCCAATGGCCGCAATGGGGACATTTCATTGTTTTTCCTCCTGAAAAGACATAAACATTCACTTTCTATTTTCGCAATCCCAGGGGAAAATTCCTGCCTGAAAGCCGGTTTATTTACAAAGTATTTTTCCCGGGGCCGCTATGGCCTGCATTGCGAAACGGTGGGGGCTGTGGTATAATCAAAACTGGACGAATGTCCGGCAAAATGAAAATGAAGGAATTTTTGCCATGAAACTGACGGATATCCACTCTCCAAAGCAGCTGAAGGGCTGCGGAGAAATGGAATTACAGGCGCTGGCCCAGGAAATGCGGCAGCGCATCATAGACACTGTGCAGCAAAACGGCGGCCACCTGGCCAGTAACCTGGGCGTGGTGGAATTGACCATTGCGCTGCACAGGGTGTTTGATTGCCCTGAAGACAAGCTGCTGTTTGATGTGGGGCATCAGTGCTATGCCCATAAATTGCTGACCGGCCGTCAGCAGGCTTTTTCCTCCCTTCGGCAGACGGATGGCCTTTGCGGCTTCCCCAGCCGTTTGGAAAGTGAATATGATCCCTTTGCAGACGGCCATGCCTCCACTGCCATTTCCGCCGCGGTGGGCTTGTGCCGTGCCCGGGATATGCAGGGGCAAACGCATCGGGTGGTGGCCGTGGTGGGGGATGGCGCCATGACGGGCGGCATGTGCTACGAAGCGCTGAACGATGTGGGCCAGCGGAAAACCCCGTTGATCATCATCCTCAACGATAATGAAATGTCCATCGACAAAAACGTGGGCGCCCTGTCCCAGCATCTGACCCATATGCGGGTCAGCCGGGGCTGGCTGGGCACGAAAAGGGTGATCAGCGAAGGGCTGGTTCACATTCCTGTGGTGGGCAAGGGCCTGTACCGGCTGTTCCGCCGGGTGAAAAACAGCGTGCGCAATGTGTTTGTGCGGGACCGGTTTTTCTCCAGCCTGGGCATCCGCTATTTCGGGCCCATTGACGGCCATGACATCATGGAAATGGAGCGGGTGTTCCGCCAGGTGCAGAATATGCAGGAGCCGGTGGTGGTGCACGTGGTGACGAAAAAGGGCAAGGGCAATGCGGATGCGGAGCAGATGCCGGAGCGTTACCACGGTGTGACCCCCAGTGGCAAGAAGGCAGCCGCTTCCTTTGGCTGTGCTGCCGGTGAATATGTGACGGCGTTGGCCGAAAAAAACGAAAAGATCTGTGTGGTCACTGCTGCCATGACAGACAGCACAGGCTTCAGGCCCTTCCGCCTGAAATACCCGGAGCAGCTGTATGACGTGGGCATTGCGGAGGAACACGCAGTAACCCTTGCTGCCGGGCTGGCTGCCGGCGGAATGCGGCCGGTGGTGGCCATTTACGAAACCTTCATGCAGCGGGGCTTTGACCAGATGCTGATGGACGTGTGCCTGCAAAAGCTGCCCGTGCTGTTTTTGATGGACCGGGCAGGCCTGGGGGCGGACGACGGCCCCACCCATCATGGGGTGTTTGCCCTGCCCATGCTGCAAAGCATGCCGGGGCTGAAGGTATGGGCACCCCGGTGCGTGCAGGAAATGAAGGACATGCTGGATGCAGCGTTCATGGAAGAGGGCCCTGTGACCATTTTGTATCCCCGCAGTGAAGGGGAAACGGAAACGGCTTATGAAGGCTTTGTGCCGGGCAAATGGGAAACGGTGAAGGAAGGCGCAGACGGCGCCATCATCACCTTCTCTTCCATGGTGCAGACGGCTGTGGAAGCGGCAGCGATTGCGCAGCAGGAAGGGCTTTCCCTTTCGGTGATCAATGCAAGCTGCATTTCGCCGCTGGACGAAGAAACGCTTTCCCGCCTTTCCGTAAGGCCTTTGTATACCCTGGAAGAAAGCCAGCTGATTGGCGGCTTTGGCAGCCGGGTGGCACAGCTTTGCACGCAGCGCCATTGGCCCCAGCCAAGGCTGCAGCTGGGCATTCCGGATGAATTTATCCCCTTTGGGGACCGCACGGTGCTGCTGGAGCGTCTGGGCCTGGATGCGGGGGGCGTGGTACGGAAGATCATGGAGGATCAGAAAAATTGAAGCAGAGAATTGATGTGGCGCTGGTGAACCGGGGGCTGGCGGACAGCCGGGAAAAGGCTCAGGCGCTGATTATGGCCGGGCAGGTGTACATCGGCGAAAAAAAGGTACTGAAGGCCAGCGAGCAGGTGACGGAGGAAAGCAATATCATCCTGCGCGGTGCCGGGGATATGCATTTTGCCAGCCGGGGCGGCCACAAGCTGGAAAAGGCCATGACGGCCTTTGAAGCGGATGTGGCGGGCTGCGTGGCCATGGATATCGGTGCGGCGGCCGGCGGGTTTACCGACGTGTTGCTGCGCCACGGCGCCAGCCATGTGTATGCCATTGACGTGGGCTATGGCCAATTGGACTGGAAGCTGCGCAATGATGAGCGGGTCACCGTGATGGAGCGCACCAATGCCCGCACGCTGACCATGGATATGTTTCCGGCCCGGCCGAACCTGACGGTAATGGACGTTTCCTTCATCTCCATCCGGCTTATTCTGCCGGTGGCAGCGGAGATTATGGGGGAAAACGGGCGTTTCCTTACCCTGGTGAAGCCGCAGTTTGAGGCGGGCAAGGGCCAGGTGGGCAAGAACGGCGTGGTCCGGGAAAAGGAAACCCACCGGCGGGTGCTGCAGGAAATTTGCGCTTTTGCCCCCAGCTTTGGCTGGCATGTGGCGCAGATGACCTTTTCGCCCATCAAGGGCCCGGCAGGGAATATTGAATTCCTGGCGGATATCCGGCCCGGGGAAGGCGAAATGCTGTCGGAAGAGTACATCAAGGCCCTGGTGGACCAGGCACACCGGGAACTGTAACGTGGGAAGACGATGCGGGGTTTCACCCCTGCACCAGGGCAGTGCCCTGGACCCAACTGCGAGAAGTGGTTGGCTTACAGCACAAGCAATTTCCCGCTGTTACAGGAAACACGCAGATACCCGTTTGTACAAAGGTGATTGTAGCATTGCGGGTTGGCTGCGGCACGGCCGCAACCACGGGCGGGGCGGCGTTCACGCCGCCTGCCGGATGCCAAAGGCATCCGGGAAAAATACGAAAAAACCGGAGGAGAAAGCTTGCTTTCTCTCCCGGTTTTTTCAGTATTTTCATAACGCCTGTGGTTGCTTTTCGTACCTCAAGCTTCACGCGGAGACAGCTTGTCCATTCATACTACCACTTCGCGGATTGGGTCCAGGGATGATTCCCTGGCCTGCTTCGTGTTCAAGCTTCACATTGCGCCGTCCATTTGCCGCAAAGCGCTTTTCAGGGCGGGCAGCCTGCGGCGGGAGATGGGAACGACGGTACCGTCGGAAAGGGTGAGGGTATCGGCTTCCCAGTTCACTGCCCGGATTTTGTGCAGGTTCACGATGAAGCTTCGGTGGCACAGGCAGAAGCAGCTTGGCATCAGGCGGGGCAGCAAATGATCAAAGCTTTCCCGCCACTCCAGCAGGGAGCCGTCCTCCAGGAACATACGGGTGTTCATTTTATCCCGGGTGAAGTAAAGAATATCGGACAGCGGGAGGATGATGGTCTGGCTGCCCATATTTACCTGCAGGGAGGCCGCCTGGCAGCGCCGTGCATGGGCGTGCATGACGGCCTGGAGACATTCGTAAATCTGGTCTTGCGTCCATGGCTTCAGAAGGAAATCGAAGGCGTGGGCATGCAGGCAATCCAGGGCATACCGGGTATGAGCGGAAAGATAGACAATGTAGCTTTCCTGGCCGTTTTGCTGAATGGCAGAAGAAAGGGACAGGGTGGTTTGATTTTCGTCCAGCTGCACGGCCATGAAATAGACGGTGGGCTGGGTGCATTTTTCGGCAAAGGCACGCACGTCGTCAGGGTTGGTGGTTGCCAGGGCAATATTGAAGGCAAAGCCGCTTTTCTCGCAAAGGGTATGCAAACAGGCAGAGAGCTGTTCATTATGCGCTTCGTTTTCATCGATCAGCACAAATTGCATGAAGCCTCGCCCCTTTCAATTCGGATTGTGTTTCCTATAATTTACAATAAATTTCCATTTATGTCAATTATTGTTAAATTATATGTGGAAAAATTTGTTTTTCAGATATTAAGTGCGCCAGCTTTCATTTTTGCACTGTCCACGGAAAATTTTTTCTAAAAAAGCCCTTCACTCGATCAGAGCGAAGGGCAGGGGATCAGCGGTCGAAAATATTCTGAATCCTCAGATCGCGGATATGGCGGGCGTCGTTGAATACTTCAATCCGGGGGGTGACCAGCAGGCCCGGCCTGTTAGGCAAATCCAAGATGCAGATGCCGGTATAATCAATGCCCATGGCGCAGCAGACAAACAGGAAGGGCAGGTTCAGCATCCGGCTGAACTGGGCGGCGGATGCGCCGCCGTGGCCAAAGGCGGCCACGGTATGGTATCTGGGCTGCAGGCAGCGGTAGTAATTGCCTTCCCTTTTGTAGCCCAGTGTTTCCATCCATTGGTCGGATGCCCTGGCAATCATATCCACATAATTTTTTGCATCATTGCGGCAGAAGGGTTCCCGGGCAAATATATCCGCTTCCATCAGCGCTTCGTTTTCCAGCACCATTTTGTCAGCGGTATCCCAGGGGTGGCCGTCCCGGTACAGCTTTTCCCCCTCCAGTGTGCCCCAGCCGATTTCCCGCATGAATTCGCACTTTTCCACGTCCAGAGAAAGGGCGCGGGCGGTATAGCCGGCAGTTTCAAAGGCACGGCCGCAGGTGGAGGAGAAGATTTTTTCGATGCCTTCGTCCTTCAGCCTTTCTGCGGCTGCGGCGGCATGCTTGTGGCCCAGCTCCGTCAGGCAATCCAGTTCATAATTGGGGTGGCCGTGGCGAACGAAAATGATCCGCATGGCAGGTTCACTCCTTTTCCGGTTCGGGGGTGGGCTTGGTGACGGTGGCCAGGATGATCTGGTGGTCCTCAATGCGGCTGATGTGCACCTGCAGGCCTTTCAGCTCCATATCCAGGCTGTGGTCCCCGTCCGGGGGCACCATGCCCAGCTCCTTGAACACAAGGCCGGTGAAGGTATCCACGCCCTCCAGGCCGATATCCACGTCCAGGGCCTGCTCGATATCGTAAAGCTCCACATTGCCGATGAGGGTCCACACGTTTTCGGACTGCTGTTCGATGTGGGGTTCCCGGGCCTCGGCCTCGGCGGTTTCTTCGCCCAGATCGCCCACCAATTGCTCGATGAGGTCGTTGAGGGTGATGATGCCGTCCATACCGCCGTATTCATCCAGCACGATGGCCATGCCGCTGCGGCTTTTTTTCATGTTGCGGAAGAGCACGTCCGCCTTGATGGTGCGGGGCACGAAATAGGGCTGATGTACCAGCGCCATGACGCTTTCCCGGCTCTTGTCCTCCAGGCGGAAATAATCCTTGGCGTTGAGGGTGCCCACCACATGGTCGGCGGATTCGCCGCAGACGGGGTAGCGGGTGTGGCGGCTGGAATGGATGGTGTCAGCCCATTCTTCCATGCTGTCCTCCAGCCAGAGGATGGTCACATCGGTGCGGTGGGTGGCAATTTCACCGGCGGTGAGATCGTCAAATTCGAACACGTTTTCGATGAATTCCTTTTCCTGTTCGTCAATGGCACCCTTTTCGCTGCCGGCGTCCACCATCATGCGGATTTCCTCTTCACTGACCTGCTCTTCCGTCTGTTCGGGGTCAATGCCCATCAGGCGCAGCACCAGGTTGGTGGAGAAGGAAAGGAACCACACAATGGGCTTGAAGGCGGTGGAAATGACGCTGACCAGCCCGGAAATGCTCAGCCCCAGCTTTTCGGCCTTTTGCATGGCCAGGCGCTTGGGCACCAGTTCGCCAAAGACCAGGGTGAAGTAGGAAAGAATCAGGGTGATCAGCACCACGGCGATGGTATCCATGGTGGCCCGGGGCAGGGAAACGCCCAGGCTCATCACCCAGTCCACCAAAGGCTCGGAGAAATTATCGGCGGCGAAAGCGCTGCCCAGGAACCCGGACAGGGTGATGGCTACCTGGATGGTGGCCAGGAAGCGGGCAGGCTCCCGGGTGAGGCGGAAGAGGCGGCGGGCCCGCTTATCCCCCTGATCGGCCATGCGCTCCAGTTTGGTTTCGTTGATGGAGAGCACCGCAATTTCGGCGCAGGCAAAAATGGCGTTCAAGAATATCAGCACAATCTGTAACAGAATGACAACCCAGATGGAATTTCCCATGATGATCCTCTTTTCTTAAGCAATGAAACAACAAAAAACACAGCCTATGATAAATGATTCATAGGTTGTGCCTCAGCAGCGAAAAAAATATGGAATGCACCGGTATATGCTACACGATTGCGGGCAACCGCCGTCAGCGTCCATGGTGGTTCAGGCTCCTCCTTTGGTATCATTAGCCTATATTATAGCGAATGGGGCAGGGAATGTCAAGAAAAGGCCGCTGTAAACAGCGGCCTTAGGTTGTCAAAAAAGTATTTTTGGCAACCTGCGATAGAAAAACAGCGAGAGCTATTTTTCTATCGGAACATCACATTTACTGTAAAAATGGGTTTTCAGCCCTTGAAAAGAGGCTGAAAACCCTATTTTTACGGCCGTAAATTAATATAGGAAGCGCCATGGGCGCTCCTCGGGGTGACAAAGCCACCCCTGCGGATTTCACATGAAGGGGCTACGGCCCCTTCATACATCCCAGAGAAGTTCTTTTCATTCGGAGGTCACAATCGGTGAGACGGCGGCCATAGGCTATCCGTTATTGCGGGTCAGGGCGGTATAATCTGAAAGCAGGTTCCACAGCCCGTCCTGGGACAATATGCCCCGCTTCATATCCCGGGGCAGAAGGCCCTGCTCATCTGCTTGAAAATCCTCCATCCATAGGGGAGAGGTGTAGTAGGCGTCCAGTTCCTCCATGACAGCCTGCAATGCAGGGGAGGGACAGCCCTTTTCTTCCGCTTCATGGAGCAGGGACAGGGCCTTTTCCATTTTTTCTTCCATGCGCCGGATGCGCTGCAGTCTTTTTTCCATGGGTCAGGGATTGGCCAGGTTGTACTGGTACAAAAGGCCGTTCAGCTCCGTTTCCAGAAGAGACACGGTTTCTTCCGGCGTCAGGTCATAGGTGAGCATATCGGACACGTTATTCTGGATGGCGTAGTAAAAATCCTTGGCAGGGCCCACGGTAACGCTGCGCATGGAGCCGGGGGTTTCCGTCAATTGCAGCAGGGACACGCCGTAATCCGGGAATTCCTGCAGGAGGGCCTGATAGGCGGCGTCGCTAATGGAATCGCCGTTTGCGGGGATGTAGCCGGTGGCTACGGCCACATTGGCCTGCACCGGGGCGCCGGTCATGTAGGATACAAACAGCCGGGCGGCTTTCTTCAATTGGTCGTCTCCCTTATCGAACATCACCAGGCAGCTGCCGGAGGCGGTGGAGCCCTTCATGGCTTCTTCATTCACCCGGGGGAACTGGGCAATGCCCATTTCAAAGCGATCACCGATGGCGTCCCTCAGGCCTGCGGCCTTGGAGGAGGAAGCGCAGATGAACACAATCTGCCCGGCGGCAAAGCGCTCCAGGGAGCCGGCGGCGTTTTCCAGCGCACCGGACTGGTACAGGCTTTTCCATTCGGTGAGGAAGGTGAGCAGGGCACCGTTTTCCACGCAGGAAAGGGCGGTGGCGCTGCCGGTATTGCCGTTTTCGTTGTCTGTCAAAAAGCTGCCCAGCTGCCCCATCCAGTTGGCCAGGGAAGGGGTGTTGGGAAGGTCGGCATAGACAGAAATATTGTCTTCAGCAAATACCGGGGCCAGGGCGGCGATATCCTGGAAGGTTTCGGGCACCTGGGCCCCTTTTTGCTGCAGCAGGGTTTTGTTGTAGTACATGACGGTGGTGGAGGTGGCAAAGGGCACCCCAAGCTGCACCCCGTTCAACTGCCAGTTGCCAAGGGCGGCGGGGAGCAGGGCGGAAACATCCAGCCCGTCCAGGACCGCCTGGTCCACGGTATAGGCAGCGCCGGAGGACAGGTAGTTCACCTTGCCCGTGGCGTCCATCTGCATTACATCCGGCAGCAGGCTTTCCTGGCTGGAGGAGAGCATATTGTTCATTTTGGTGGTGGCGTCGGTATAGGCACCCTGATAGACGGCCTGCACCCGGATGCCGTTTTCCTTGCCCAGGGTGTCGTTGAAAACCTTCACCTGTTCTTCCAGCATCACGCCTGCATTTTCCGTCATGCAGTGCCAGAAGGTGAGGGTAAGGGGGGCGTCGGCTGCGCAGCCGGCAACGGGCAGGAGCAGCATCAGGGACAGGAAAAGTGCGGTAATTTTTTTCATGAACATAACCTCCGATTGTGGATGAATCAGCCAACGATGGCCCCCTCTTCCAGGGCGCGGGCGATGGCTTTTCTCAGACAGAAGAATAGGAAAAACGCCGGAATCAGGGACAGCGCCACCCCGGCAAGCACCAGGTGGAAGGCGGTGCCGTCGTGGGTAGTGAGCATGGTGATGCCCACCTGAATGGTGCGCATATCGGTGCGGTTGGTTACCAGCAGCGGCCACAGGTACACATTCCAAATGTTGATGAAGGACTGCACAAACAACGTGACCATCACCGGCCGGCAGATGGGGAACAAAATGCCGAACATGAACCTGAAATCACCGCAGCCGTCCAGGAAAGCGCTTTCCCGCAGCGCCCTGGGGGTGTGCATCAGCTGCTGGCGCAGCATGAACATCTGGCTGGCCCCCACAAAGGAGGTGATGGCCATGCCCAGGTGGGTGTCCAGGAGCTTGAGGGAAGATACCGTCTGATAATTGGTGACCACCAATATATCCCCCGGCAGCATCATGGGGGCAAGCAGCAGGAAGAAAAGCAGCTTCTTCCCCCGGAAGTCAAAAAAGGCAAAGGCATAGGCGGCAAGCAGGGCCATGGCCATTCGGGCCCCGGCACCCAGCAGCGCCACCAGCAGGGAATTGAGGAAGAAACGGCCCACAGGCAGCATTTCCATCACCTTCCGGAAATTTTCCAGGGTGGGGCGATGGGGGAAAAGCCCGGGCTGCCAGAATTCATCCGCTTCCTTGAAGGCCCCAAGCAGGCCGTTGACCAGGGGAAAAACAACAATCAATGCCAGCAAAAATGCCAGCAGGCTGAAGGGCCAGGTGCATTTCTTTTTCATTCGCTCACCCGCTTTCCTTCCAGGGCAAAGGCGCCGATGGTGAACAAAAGGGTGATGAGGAAGGTGATGAGGCTGATGCAGGCGGCCAGACTGTAATTGGAGGAGCCGTAGCCGGAGGAATACATCATGAAGATCAGCGTGGTTGTGGAGCGGGCAGGGCCGCCGTCGGTCAGGATAATGATGGGCCCGCTTGTCATCACTGCCTGCACAAGGTTGGTGCACAGCACATAAAAGAGGGTGGGGGAGATCATGGGCAGTTCCACATGGAAAAACCTTTTTACCGGCCCTGCGCCGTCCATCTGGGCGGCTTCCAGGACGCTGGAGGGAATATTGCGCAAGGCGGACAGGAACAAAAGGAAATTGAACCCGATGCCCATCCACACCGTCAGCAGCATAATGCCGTACATGGCGGTACTGCGGCTGCCCAACCAGTCGATATTCACCCCCAGCACCGCATTGATGGGGCTGGCTGCCGGGCTGAGCAGCACCTTGAACATCATGGCTGCCGCCGACATGGAAACCGCCATGGGCAGGGAGAACAATAGCTCATACACGCTGTGCCCCGGCTTTTTCACGGCGCACAGCCGGGCAAGCAATACGGTAATGAAAATGGTGACGGGGGTATTGATGAGGGACAATTGGAGGGTATTGCGGATGGCGGTGGAAAAATCCGGCCGGGAAAAGAGATAACGGAAATTATCAAGCCCCACAAAGCCGGTGATTTCGCCCTTGAAATTCACGCTGGACAGGCTGTAGAGGAAGGTTTTCACGGCGGGATAATAGCAAAACCCGACGGCAAACGCCAGCATGGGCAGCAAAAACAGATAGGGCTTCATTTTCTGCACGGTTCCTCTGGCCATTCCCGCTTCCTCCTTCCTTCCTGTATGGGGTGCACAATACACCAATATGAATTATACCACGAAACCAAAATAAAAAACAGCGGGCAGCCTGTGAAAACGAAAAAGATACAAAAAAAGAAAGCCGCTGATGGACAGCGGCTTCAGGGTGCGGCGTGTTTACACCGCCGGGTGGGCTTTTTCCAGGCTGTATTTTCGGAAGGCTGCCAGCTGCATTTCGTCGGCCTGGCGGCTGAGGCGCATCACCGTCTCCCAATCGTTTGCCTGGTATGCCTGGCAGATAAGGTCAAGAAAGGCTGGCTTTTCTGCGGGGTAGATAATTTTATTCATCATCTGCATTTCTCCTTCTTTTCTGTTGGATTGACAGTATTTTTCTGTCATAAACAGCATAATACCCCGAAGAAGAAAAATCAATGACAGAGATTGTCGAAAGATGTCGAAAGGGCAAATAATCGTTCGTCAGAAATCGACAAAACAGGGGATTATTTCCAGTTTTCCGGCAGCTTGTCCCAGTCATAGCAGAGGGTGAAATGGGGCTGGGGATGGCAGGAATACACCTTTTTTCCTTCCCACAAATGGAAGGCAGGGGCGGAGGTGGAAAGCACGTTTTCCCGGCTCAGCCCGGACAGAAATGCTTCAAATTCGCTGCGGGGCAGAAGCTTGTCATGATGGGGGCACAGAACCTGCCGGAAGGGCAGCTTTTCCAGCTTTTCCAGGGAACTTATGAGGGTCCCCAGCCCTTCGCATTCCGGGAAAAAGATCCAGGTGGTGGGGTTCATATCATCCCCGGGGAGCAACAGCTCCCTTTCCTTCACATACACGCACAGGCTGCCCTTGGTGTGGCCGGGGCAGTGAAGCAGCTGCGCCGTCATGCCCCCCAGGTCCATTTCTGTTTCTTCTGTGAAAACGGCGTTGCGGCAGGCAGTCTGTACGAATTGTTCCTCCGTCCAGTCGGAAAGATCCAGCCCTTTGGCCTTTGCCTGCTGCCACACACGGGACCGCCAATTGTTTGCATAATAATCAAACACCCCTTCTTCATCCCGGTGTATCAGTACCTTTGGAAACTGACAGGCGCCGCAGGCATGATCGTGATGGCCGTGGGTAAGCATAACGGTGAGGGGCAGGGGGGTGATGCACCGGACGGCGGAAAGAAGATCGTCAAAGCCGTAGCCGGTATCGATGAGCAGCGCTTTTTTGGTTCCCACCAGCAGCGTCATGTGCATGCCCATCCGGTCCGTCAGCATAAAAACGCCGGGCAGTATTTGGATGGAGGTGACTTTGCAATGCATTTTCGTTTCATTCCTTTCTTGGAAGGATGGGTACATGATACCACATCGTTTTCGGTTTGTCATGTTGTTTGTTGATTTTCCCGGCCCGATATGGTATCATAAACAGGATAAAATATCGGAGTTTTTTTGAAAGGGATTTGCCTTTATGAAATTGTATCACGATTCCCAGGACAGCCGCTGCAGGCTGCCCCTTGGCGCCATGAAATGCCTGGAAAAGCTGACGCTGCGCATCCGCTGCGATGAAGAAACGGAAGCGGCCGTTCTGCGCTTTTATGACGGCAGCGAAAAATGGTTCCCTATGGATAAAGCAGCAGGGGATTGGTATCAGGTGACCATCGATATGCCGGATATTCCCATCCTGTGCTGGTATGATTTCCGGGTGCGGGACAAGCGGGGCACCATTTATGCCTACGGCTGCCCTCAGGACGGCATGGGCGGGGAAGGCTATGTGACGGATAAGCCCCGGGCCTGGCAGATTACCACCTATCTGGCCGATTATAAAACGCCCATATATCTGCGCCACGGCGTCATGTATCAGATTTTCCCGGATCGGTTTTGCAAAAGCGGCAAAAACAATCACCGCCGCAGCGAAAACTATTACCACGAAACATGGAATGAACCCCCCATCCTGATGCCGGAGGGCGGGGATGACAACTGCGCCCGGGATTTCTTCGGCGGCGACCTGAAGGGCATTGAAAGCAAATTGCAGTACCTGAAGGATATGGGCGTGACGGTGCTGTACTTGAACCCCATTTTCATGGCCCGGTCCAACCACCGCTATGATACTGCCGATTATATGCACATCGATTCCCACCTGGGCACCGATGCGGATTTCCGTTCCCTTTGCGAAACGGCAAAGCACCTGGGCATCCGGGTGATGCTGGACGGCGTGTTCAGCCACACCGGGGAAGACAGCATTTATTTCAACCGCTTTGGCCGTTTCCCCACGGTGGGTGCCTGCCAGTCTACCCAGAGCCCTTACTATCCCTGGTATCAGTTCAAGCGTTACCCGGATGAATATGAATGCTGGTGGGGCTTCCACACCCTGCCCGCCATGGACAAGGAATGCGAAAGCTACCGGGATTATATGTTCAACGAAAACGGCGTGGTGCGCCATTGGGTGCGGCAGGGCAGCTGCGGCTGGCGGCTGGACGTGGCAGACGAGCTTTCCATGCGCTTTTTGCGCTCCCTGCGTGAAGCGGTGAAAAAGGAAGATGAGGACGCTGTGGTGCTGGGGGAAGTGTGGGAAGACGCCAGCCACAAGGAAGCCTATGGTGAAATGCGCTGCTATTGCCAGGGGGATACCCTGGACAGCGTGATGAACTATCCCCTCCGGGAAGCGGCCAATGATTTCTTCACCGGAAAAGCCCCTGCTTCCGCCCTCAGACGGCTGATTATGAGCCAGCAGGAAAACTATCCCGCTCCCTTCTACTATTCCCTGATGAACCTGTGCGGCAGCCATGACCGGCCCCGGGCCATCAATGTGTTGTGTGAGCGCACCTGGGAAGACAAGCCCTATCAGGAGCGGGGGGAATATACCCTGACGGAGGAAGAATACGCCCTGGGCCGCAAGCGGTTCATTGAAATGACAAGGCTTATGTGCGCCCTGCCCGGCATTCCTTGCCTGTATTACGGGGATGAGGTGGGCATGCAGGGCTCTTCCGATCCCTACTGCCGGGGCACCTATCCCTGGGGAGGCGGGGATCAGGAATTGAAGGAAATCATCGGCAAGCTGCTTCGGGAGCGGCGGGACAGCGCCATCCTCCACACCGGCTTTCTGACCGTGGAAGCGCCGGACGACGATACCCTCCGGATTATCCGCCGGTTTGAAAACGGGCAGGATGTGTTCGGCGAAGCGGCGGACGATGACGAAGTGGTCATTGAAATCTCACGAAAGTAAGGAAACATGATCAGGCTGGATGAAATGAAGGGCCTGGGCAAGGTCCGACTGCAAAAATTGCAGGAAGCAGGCGTTCACACGTTGAGCGACCTGCTTTTTACCCTGCCCGTGCGCTACCAGGACACCCAGACGGTGGTGCCCCTTGGTGAAGCGGAAGAGGGGAAGGAGATCTGCGTGTGCGGCTTTCCCAAGACAGCGCCCCGTATGAGCCGCTTCCGGGGGCTGACCAGTGTTTCTTTCACATTGTGCGATGAAACGGGCTCGGTGCCGGTGGTTTGGTATAACCAGCCCTGGCTGAAAGACAGGTTTGGCCAGGAGGATGAAATCACCCTGTACGGCAGCATCACAAGGGATAAGGCCGGCAGAAGGCGGATGGTGAGCCCGCAGATTGTGCAGGAAAGGGGCATTTTGCCGGTGTACCGGTCCCTTGGTGGCATCCCGCCCAAAACCATGCGGGATCTGATGCACCAGGCCATGGAATACCTGGCGGAATGCTGCCCTGAAACCCTGCCGGATATTCTGCGCATCCAGCATCATCTGTGTGAACGCAATTTTGCCCTGCGCCAGGCCCATTTTCCGGACAGCCGGGAAAACCTGGCCATTGCCCTTCGCCGCATCAGCTTTGAAAGCGTGCTTTTGTACCAGGCAGCGGCAGCTTCCCTCCGGGGAGAAAGAAAAGAGGGCGTTTACATTCCTGCCGATGAAGCAGGGTGCGAAGATTTCTGGCGCAGCCTGCCCTTCAAACCCACCGGGGCCCAGCAGAGGGTGCTTTTGCAGATTGCGAAGGATTTGAACGCCCCCTATGCCATGGGGCGCATGGTGCAGGGGGACGTGGGCTGCGGCAAGACGGCGCTGGCTTTCGGCGCCATGTATCTGGCCGCCCGCCAGGGCTTCCAGAGTGTGTTCATGGCGCCTACGGAAATATTGGCCCGGCAGCATCTGGAAAGCGCCGAAAAAATGCTGGCGCCGCTGGGTATCCGCTGCGGGCTGCTGCTGGGGGGCATGAAGGCAAAGGAAAGAAAGGAAGCGCTGGAGAAAATTGCCTCCGGGGAATGGCAGGCGGTGATCGGCACCCATGCGCTGATTTCGGAAGGCGTGGAATATAAGAACATCGGCCTGGTGATCTGCGATGAGCAGCACCGCTTCGGTGTGCGGCAGCGGCGGCTGCTGGCCCGGAAGGCTCAAAAACAGCCCAACGAGCTGGTGATGAGCGCCACGCCCATTCCCCGCACCCTGGCGCTGGTGTTGTACGGCGATCTGGACGTATCGGTGGTGGATGAACTGCCTCCCGGCCGTACCCCGGTGAAAACCCGCATTGTGCCGGAGGAGAAGCGAAGCGGGCTGTATGACTTCATCATCAGTGAGGCACGAAACGGCCGGCAGGCCTATATTGTGTGCCCCCTGGTGGAGGAAAATGAAGAAATTGACGCCTGCAGCGCCCAGGATATGTATGCCCGGCTGTGCACCGGGCCCCTGAGGGAATTGCGCCTGGGGCTCACATACGGCAACCAGCCGGCAGAGGAAAAAGCGGAGATATTGCACAAATTCACGGCCGGGGAAGTGGACGTGCTGGTGGCCACCACGGTGATTGAGGTGGGGGTGAACGTGCCCACGGCCACGGTGATGGTGATTGAAAATGCGGACAGGTTCGGCCTTTCCCAGCTGCATCAGTTGCGGGGCAGGGTGGGCCGCGGGGCAAAGGAAAGCTGGTGCTTTCTGATGGCCCATCCCAACGAGCGGCTGAAAACCCTGTGCGAAACCAACGATGGCTTTGTCATTGCGAAGAAGGACCTGGAAATGCGGGGCCCCGGGGATTTCCTGGGCACCCGCCAGCATGGGGATTCCATGCTGCCCGGTATGGCCCTGGGGGCGGACGTGCAATTGCTTGAGGAAACCACGGCCTGCCTGAAAAAGCTGCGCACCGCAGGCTACGAGGAAGAATGGGAAATGGTGAAGAAAAGCGCTCAGGCGGCATACCGGCGGGTGATGGACGAAATTGCCCTGAACTGAATAACCACAGCCCTGCGGCATTGGCTGCGGGGCTTTTTCATGCCCGGACAAAAGAAATTGTTACATCTGTAAACGGCGTAAATCATTGACATAAATGTAATATTTTTGTAATATATTGTAGAAGAACAAGAGAGAGAAGAGGGAATGATTTTGCTGGTACTATATGTGCAGGGGGCGCAGGGGGAAAGGCTGCAATTGCAGCTGGATGCCCGGAACCTGGGGCTGAGCATTGCAGGGGAGCCCTGCCGCCTGACGGAGCAGGAATTTCAGCTGCTGTATGTGCTGGCTGAAAGGGCCAATCAGGTGCTGACAAGGGATGAACTTTTGCGCACTGTATGGGGCTTCATTACCCCCGGGCCTACCCGAACGGTGGATGTGCATATCCAGCGCCTGCGCAAGAAAACCAACCTCACCTGCATCGAAACTGTGCTGGGCCGGGGCTATCGGCTGTGTGCGGAATAAAAATGAAGAAATATTAAGAATTATATTGACAATTTAACAATTTTGTAATAAAATGAGGGTGCGAAATTCCACGAAAGGACACAGGTGTACAGACATGATGAAATTGAAGCGTTCAATGGCGTTTGTATGTGTGCTTGTATTGTTATTGACCCTGATGCCCCAGGCGATGGCGGCTTCCTATACCGGCACCATCAATAAGGAAAAGGTTTTCTTCCGCACCAATCCCCGGGCCAGCGGCGCCTATCATTATCAGTTTGACGAAGGGGACAAGGTAGAGGTTACCGGCGTCAGCGGCAATTTCTACAAGGTATCCGCAAACGGCAATGTGGGCTATGTGATGAAGCAGTTCGTCACCCTGTCCTCCGCTGCCCAGAATGCCCTGAACGGCACTTCTTCTTCCTCTTCCATGGTAAAAAAAAATACCTCCAACATCAAGGGCATGGAGGGCATTGACGAAATCAGCGATATTCAGGTGCCCGCCACCAGCCGCAAGGGCGACGAGGGCCCGGATGTGAAGGCGCTGCAGCAGGCGCTGACCCTGGAAGGCTTCTATAACACTACTATCGACGGCGATTTCGGCTATAATACCGAAGTGGCCGTGAAGAAATTCCAAAAGAGCAAGGGCCTCAGCCAGGACGGCGTGGCCGGTGCGGCAACCATCCGTGCCCTCTTTGGCAAGAACCCTGCTTCCTCTGCTTCCAATACTGTTACCGTAACGGCCAAGCCCACCACGGCCCCCAAATCCTCCGGCAAGAAGGGCATGGAGGGCATTGACAGCATCGGCGATATCAAGGTGCCCGCCACCAGCCGCAAGGGCGACAAAGGCGAAAACGTGATCGCCCTGCAGCAGGCGCTGACCCTGAAGGGCTTTTACAACACCACCATCGACGGTGATTTTGGCTACAACACCGAAAAAGCCGTGAAGGCGTTCCAAAAATCCCAGGGTCTCAGCCAGGACGGCGTGGCCGGCGCTGTGACAATCAAGCTGCTCTTTGGCAAGCGTGCTGCCGCTGTGGTGACCGCCACCCCTAAAGTGACCGCCACTCCCAAGCCCACCGCCAAGCCGGTGAAGAAGGGCATGGAGGGCATTGACAGCATCAGTGATATCGACGTGCCCACCGTCAGCGAAAAGGGCGACAGCGGTGAAAATGTGAAAGCGCTGCAGCAGGCGCTGACCCTGAAGGGCTTCTATTCCTCCACCATTGACGGCAGCTACGGCGCAAATACCGTAAAGGCCGTGAAGGAGTTCCAAAAGAGCAAGGGTCTCAGCCAGGACGGCGTGGCAGGCGCCGGCACCATCCGCGCTCTCTTCGGTAAGAGCCCCAAGGCCACGGCCACGCCCAAACCCACCGCTACCCCCAAGCCCACCGCCACCCCCCAAACGTATAAAACCGAGCGGCTGGATTGGTTCAACGGCGGCGCCAACAAAATTCCCCGGGGAGCTACCTTCCAGGTGAAGGACGTGGCCACCGGCAAGGTGTTCACGGTGAAACGCTGGGCGGGGGCCAATCATATTGACGCCGAACCCCAAACTGCCTCCGATACCGCCACTATGAAGGCCATCTACGGCGGCAGCTGGAGCTGGGCACGCAGGGCTGTGCTGGTGAAGTACAACGGCCATGTGTACGCCGGCTCCATGAACGGCATGCCCCACGGCACCTCCACCATCAGCAACAACAATTTCAACGGCCACTTCTGCATCCACTTCTACAAGAGCAAAACCCACGGCACCAAGCGCGTGGACGAAGCACATCAGAACGCCGTGACCCGGGCAATGCGGGCAACCTGGTAAACCATCCAAGGCATGAGCGAAAGCCCATGCCTTTTTTGCACCGGCAGAAAATTGCGGGGTTTCACCACTGCACCAGGGCCGTGCCCTGGACCCATCTGCGGAAGTGGTTGGCGTACAAAACAAACAGTTTCCCGCTGATGCATGGAAAATACGACAGAGCCTCCCTTGTGTAAAGGGAGGTGGCAGCCGTAAGCTGACGGAGGGATTGTCTGCGGCACGCAGAGACCCGATTGCAAGAAGTGATTGTAATATTGCAAACTGGCTGCGGCACTGCCGCACACGGGCCGGGCTGCGCTCATGCCGCCAACCGGATCCCCTTGGCATCCGGGGAAAATACAAAAAACGCCGGAGGAGAAAGCTTGCTTTCTCTCCCGGCGTTTTCCGTATTTTCATTGCGTCCGTGGGCACATATCTGTTCGTTCCCCAAGCTTCACGCGGAAACAGCATGTCCATTCACGCAACCACTTCGCGGATTGGGTCCAGGGATGACATCCCTGGCCTGCCGCGGGGGTACAGGGGGCGAGAAGCCCCCTGCTTCGTCTGCTCATTATATTACGCCCAGTACATTTCGCCGGGGTCTTCGTACATGAGCACTTCCTGCAGGAAGCGGATGGCCTTGGAAAGGCCTTCTTCGCCGCTCATCAGGCCGTCTTCATGCTCGATGGAGATGGGGCCGTCATAGCCCACGGTGCGCAGAGCGCTCATCATATCCTTCCAGGTTTTCAGATCATGGCCGTAGCCCACGGTGCGGAACACCCAGGAACGGTCCTTTACCTTGGAGAAATGCTTGGTATCCAATACGCCGTTGGTGGCCACGTTGTAATTATCCAGGGCGGTATCCTTGGCGTGGAAGAAAAAGATGGCGTCGCCCAAAGCCCGGATGGCCCGGACGGGATCGATGCCCTGCCAGAAGAGGTGGCTGGGGTCGAAATTGGCGCCAAGCGTCTTGCCCACGGCGGAGCGGATGCGCAGCATAGTTTCGGGGTTGTAGATGCAGAAGCCGGGGTGCATTTCAAAGGCAATTTTTTCAATGCCGTGCTCGTTGGCAAAGGCGGCAGTCTTTTCCCAGTAGGGGATCAGCACGTCGTTCCACTGGTACTGCAGAATATCCTGGTATTCCGGGGGCCAGGCGCAGGTGACCCAGTTGGGCTGCAGATCCTGCTTGCTTCCGCCGGGGCAGCCGGAGAAGGTGACCACCCGGTCCACTCCCAGCTTTTCGGCAAGCAAGACGGCGTTTACAAAATCGTCATGGTAGCCCTTGGCAATTTCGGGGATGGGATGCACGGCGTTGCCGTGGGTGGAAAGGGCGGAGATGGTAAGGTTGTGCTTTTTGAAGGTATCCTTGAATTCCTGCAGCTTCTTTTCGTCGCTCAGCAGCACGGCGGGATCGCAATGGGCCTTGCCGGGATAGCCGCCGCAGCCCACTTCCACCTGCTGTACGCCCCGGGCAGAAAGGAATTCCAGGGCCTTGTCCAGGGAACGATCGCCCAATGCCACAGCCAGAACAGACAGTTTCATAAAAAATGCCTCCTCTATGTTATTGTTTTTGAATGATGAAGTTTTCCGGCGCACCGGGGCCGGCGTTCAAGAACCTCTGATGCAATACATTATACTGCTGCGGCGGCAGGGATGCAAGAAATTTCATCACTTCCGCCCGCTCCCTGTCCCCTTCGGCATGGCCGGGATAGGCGCACAGCAGCAGCACGCCCTGCTGCTTCAGCATGGTCAGGGCTTTTTCCAGGGCCACCCTGGTGGTTTCCCACAGGGTGGTGACGCTTTTGTCCCCGCCGGGCAGCCAGCCCAGATTGAACACAATGGCGGAAACCTCTTGCACGCCGGCTTCGTCCATGTGTTCATGGCCCCGGTGATACAGGGTGGCCCGGCCCAGCACGCCTGCTTCCTGCAGCCTTTGCCGGGTGCTTTCCACGGCCTTTTCCTGCACATCAAAGGCGATTACCTTACCTTCTTCCCCCACCAGCCGGCACAGAAACAGGGTGTCATGGCCGTTGCCCATGGTGGCGTCGATAACGGTATCGCCGGGCTGAACGGCTTCCTTCAGCACGTCGTGGGAAAGGTAGCGGGCGGAACGCAGCATATAGGGCATGGAAATATTCCTCCGTCAGTATCCAAAGTCAAAATAATCGCCGGGCAGGAAGCGGTGATAGCGGATATCAAAGCCGTCGTCCTGGAAGCAATAGTAGTATTGGTCCGGCCCCTGCCGGAAATAAATCAGCGTGTCAAATTCGTCAGAATCCATAGGCTTTACCGTGATCTGGCCGTGTTCTTTGAACAGCGCTTCAATTTCGGCCATGGAGATGCCGGGCGTTACGATGAGGGAAACCAGCTTCCGGATAAAGGTATCTTCCGGGGTATGGTCATGCACCCAGCGTACGCCCTCCGGGGGAATATGGAAGCAGAACCGGTCATCGTTTCTGGTGCAGTTCACGGGGCCCAGGGTGCTTTGCACCGCCCCGGCAAAGCCCTGCAGCAGGCTTTCCATACCGGCAATGTCCGTTTTTGTTTCTGTGATATGGCACAGGGAGGACAGGGGGTAATACAACCGGATTTCCTTTTCGTCAAAGCCCAGCTTGGCCTGCTCTTCCATAATCTGATCGGTGATATTTTGTGCTAAACGGGTATATGGCATTATTTCCTCCGCACCATTTTGGCTTCATGTCCCTGATCGGACGGGGTATAGTAGGAAACGCCCAGGGCCTCGTCGGGCAGGTATTGCTGCTCCACCCAATGGCCGGGATAGGCGTGGGGATATTTATATTCCGTAGTGGTCTTTTCTCCAAGGCGCTGGCTGCCTGCGTAATGGTTGTCCCGCAGGTGGGCCGGCACCGGGCCGAAGCCGCCCTTTTCGGCATCGGCCATGGCGGCATCGATGGCGGCGGAAACGGAATTGGATTTGGGGCTGGTGCACACGGCCAGGATAGCCTGGGCCAGGGGAAGCCGGGCTTCCGGCATGCCCATCTGCTCCAGCGCCTGGCCTGCGGCTACTGCCTGCAGCATGGCCACAGGATTGGCCAGGCCAACATCCTCGCTGGCATGGGCAATGATGCGGCGGGACAGCATTCGGGGGTCCGCCCCGGCATAAAGAAGTCTGGAAAACCAAAGCAGCGCCGCATCGCAATCGCCGCCCCGCATGGACTTGCAAAAGGCGGACAGCATATCGTAAAACTGGGTTTCATCGCAGCGAAGCTGGGGTTTTTGGATGCTCTCTTCCGCAATCTTCAGCGTGATGTGGATTTTGCCGCCCTTGGTGGGGGTGGTGAGCACGGCCAGCTCCAGTGCGTTCAGGGCGGTGCGCACATCGCCCCCGGCAATGCGGGAAATATGGTGCATGGCGTCTGCGTCCAGCTGCACCTGCATATTTCCCAGCCCCCGCTCTGCATCGGAAAGGGCACGGAGCATGGCTTTTTCCACATGGGCCTGGGTCAGCGGCTGAAAATTGAACACCCGGCAGCGGCTGACAATGGCGGGGGTCATGGAGATCATGGGGTTTTCGGTGGTGGAGCCGATAAAGCGGATCAGGCCGCTTTCCATGGCCGGCAGGATGGAATCTGACTGGGCCTTGCTCCAGCGGTGACATTCGTCCAGCAGAAGGTAGGTGGGCTGGCCGAACATGGCCCGCCGGTCTGCCGCCTGTTTCAATTCTTCCCGCACGTCAGATACACCGCTGGTGACGGCGTTCATTTTGATGAAGGCGGCGTTGGTCTGAGCGGCGATGATGCCGGCCAGGGTGGTTTTGCCGCAGCCGGGCGGGCCGTAAAAAATACAGCTGGTGAGCCGGTCCGCTTCAATAGCCCGGCGCAATAATTTGCCCGGGCCTACGATATGCTCCTGGCCGTAGAATTCGTCCAGCGTTCTGGGACGCATCCGGTCTGCCAGGGGCGTGTTCTTCTGTTCATTTTGTTCAAATAGCGTCATAATACCCTGTCCTCAGCCAACAGGCTTGCCATATACTTGCCCTCCTCCCAGCGGATCAGGTGCTCCTTTTCGCCCACGCCCAGGCTCATGTGCAAAAGGGCAATGCCCATGTCCATGTCGCCGCCCAGGCCTTTTTTCTGCAGCATCAGCGTGCGCCCGGCATAGCCCATGCGCCAGGGCTGCAGGTTCACGGCGGAGGGGGCGTTGCGCACACATTCCGCAGCGTTATAGGCCCAGATGGGCCATTCGGCCGGGTCGCCGTCGCAGATGTCCGTCAGCTTTTTCCGGCGACGGGGGGTCATGTCGCAATCATAGGTGCCAAAGGGAATCACCGCCAGCACCTTTTCGTTTTCTTTTGTTTCCACGGTCAGCCCGCCCCGCTTGAAGGAGGCCACCCAGCAGGTGCCCAGCGCCAGGCTGGTGGCTTCCAGTACAAAGGCTTCCCCGGAAATGCCGGCGTGATATCTGGCGTAAGGGTGGGTCATGTCCGCAATCACGGCGGCGTACTGGCCCGTGCCTGTGATGGGCACCACGCCGGGCAGCTTCATATACAGCTTATGCTCTTCGCAATTGGCAATTTCAAGCCTGACCCCCGGCAGCGCCACCCGCTCCGCGGCATAATGCAGGGCGCTTTTCCGGGCGGTGTCCGCTTCGCCTGTAAATGTGCGCACGCTGAACCGGCGGCCTACCGCCTGCAAAAAGCGGGCCCGCTGGGCAGGAGAATAAAAGCCGTTCAGCGCACAGTTTTCCATCATGGTTCATGCTCCTTGCCTGCAAAAGAAACACTGCTTTTGCAGGGCTTTTTTGTTTTGTTTCAAAGGGTAGTGTATCAAAGAAACCCCCTTGCGTCAACGCAAAACCTATGACAATTTTGCTACAAAAAAACAACGCTCTCACGGAAAAGAGCGTTGTTTTGCAAATGAGATCATTATTTGTCGTAATTGACCACCAGGGAAAAGTCTTCCGCCTTCAGGGAGGCACCGCCGATGAGGCCGCCGTCGATTTCGGGCTGAGCCATCAGGCCCTTGACGTTCTTGGGGTTCATGCTGCCGCCGTACTGGATGCGGATAGCGTCGGACACTTCCTTGCCATACTTGCGTTCGATGGCGGCACGGATGACGCCGATGGTTTCGTTGGCTTGTTCGTCGGTGGCGGTGAGGCCGGTGCCGATGGCCCACACGGGTTCATAGGCGATGACGGCGTTTTTGATTTCTTCATCGGTGAGACCGTTGAGGGCGATGAGGGTCTGGTATTCCACCAGGGCGTTGGTGTAGCCGGCTTCCCGTTCTTCCTTACGTTCGCCCACGCAGATGATGGGGGTCAGGCCGGCCTTCACGGCGGCCAGGGTGCGCAGGTTCACGGTGGCATCGGTTTCACCGAAGTACTGGCGGCGTTCGCTGTGGCCGATCACCACATATTCCACGCCCAGCTCCTTCAGCATGGCGGCGGAAATTTCGCCGGTGTAAGCGCCGGATTCCTTGAAGTGCACGTTCTGGGCGCCCACATGGATGTTGGTGCCTTCCACAGCCTTCAGCACGGGGCACAGGTCCACAAAGGGAACGCACACCACAACCGTGGCATTGGCGTCGGCCACCAGGGGCTTGAGCTCATTCACCAGGGCTTTGGCTTCGGCGGGGGTCTTATTCATTTTCCAGTTGCCGGCAATGATGGGAGTACGCATAACAGATTTACCTCCAGTTTAAAATGCAGGGGGAAACCGCTTTTGAAGTCAAAAGCGTTTTCCCCCTGCACCCCTTTCCGAAAACCTATTCGGGATGGGAGAGGATTGCCTTTAACTTCTGCTTTCCCCGTGATGGTTTTTCTTGTTACACGGAACAGGACTTTGGCGTATTCACACAATATCCTTTCCGGATTGGCTTTCTTGGGGTGGGTACGGGAGGGGGATTCTTTGGCCTTCCAAAGAATCCCCCTCCCGGTAAATCCGATAATCTATTACTTGTTGTTCAGCGCAGCAACGCCGGGCAGTTCGATGCCTTCCAGGAATTCCAGGGAAGCACCGCCGCCGGTGGACACGTGGGACACCTTGTCAGCGAAGCCCAGCTTCTGGATAGCAGCAGCACTGTCGCCGCCGCCGATGATGGTGATACCGGGGTTGTTGGCTACAGCTTCAGCCACAGCGCGGGTACCTTCGGCGAACACGGGGAATTCAGAAACGCCCATGGGGCCGTTCCAGATGATGGTGCGGGCACGGCGCACTTCGTTCACGAACAGTTCCCGGGTGACGGGGCCGATGTCCATGCCTTCGAAGCCTTCGGGGATTTCCTGAGAATGGACGGTGATGTGTAGGCAGTCATTGCTGAAAGCGTTGCCGGCTTCGTTGTCCACGGGCAGCACGATGCGCTTGCCCTTGTAAGCGGCCTTGGCCAGCAGTTCCTTGGCCAGTTCCATCTTGTCATCTTCGCACAGGGAGTTGCCGATGTGGCCGCCCATGGCCTTCTGGAAGGTGTAGGCCATGCCGCCGCCGATGATCAGCACGTCAACCTTTTCCAGCAGGTTGTTGATAACGCCGATCTTGTCGGAAACCTTGGCGCCGCCCAGGATGGCCAGGAAGGGACGTTCGGGATTTTCCAGAGCGCCGCCCATGATGCGCAGTTCCTTTTCAATCAGGTAACCGCAAACGGCGGGCAGGTAGTGGGCCACGCCTTCGGTGGAGGCATGAGCGCGGTGAGCGGTGCCGAAAGCATCGTTCACATAGATTTCGCCGTAGGAAGCCAGTTCCTTGGCAAATTCGGGAGCGTTCTTTTCTTCTTCAGCGTGGAAGCGCAAATTTTCCAGCAGCATCACTTCGCCGTTCTTGAGGGCAGCGGCCTTGGCCTTGGCATCTTCGCCGATAACGTCCTTGGCCATGTACACTTCCTGGCCCAGGTGTTCGCTCAGGCGCTTGGCAACGGGGGCCAGGCTCAGCTTGGTAATGTCACCCTTGGCTTTTTCCAGGGCAGCGGCGGTGGCGGCTTCCTGTTCTTCGGCGGGCAGGGCGTCAATCTTGGCCTTTTCCTTCTTGTTCAGCTTGATGGTTTCGTTGAAAACATTGTGGGGCTTGCCCATATGGCTGCACAGGACCACCTTGGCTTCATTCTTGAGCAGATACTTGATGGTGGGCAGGGCACCAACGATGCGGTTTTCATCGGTGATGTTCTTGTCTGCATCCATGGGAACGTTGAAGTCTACACGAACCAGAACGCGCTTGCCTTTTACATTGACGTCTTCGATGGTCTTCTTGTTCATGACGGGCACTCCTTCAAAATATCATTTTTATATGCCAAAGCCTTTGAGGCTCAGGTACCGGGGTTTGCTTCTTCCAGCAGGGCAATGATGCGCCGGGCTGCGCCTTCATCGGTGATGAGGGTATCGTGGGCATCGTGCCGGGTGGAAGCGATGATGGCCTCCGCCTTTCTTTCGCCGGCGGCCACGGCCACCATTTTGCTGGTGGGGGTCTGGTGGGGGATGACGGCGGACAGGGTGGCTGCCTGCCAGACTGTCTGGCCGTTAAAGTCGAAGAAATCGCCGAAGGCTTCACCCACGGCCTTTTTGCGCCGCAGAATTTCCACCACGTCGGGGGACAGCCTGCGTTGCTGGGCCATAATATCGGCCCGGCCCACGCCGTGCACCACCAGGGCGCTGTTTTGCAGCAGGGAAAACGCTTCTGCCACTTCCTGCACTTTCATCATTTCCTGCAGGGCGGCGGCGTCCAGGTTATCGGGCAAATGGAGGCTCTGGTGCCTTCCGCCCAGCTTGCCGGCCATTTCGGCGGCGATGGTGTTGGCCTGGGTTTCCACGCCGGAACCCATGCCACCCCGGGCAGGGATAACCGTTACGTTCATGGGGGCGGCGGACTGCATGCCCCGGGCCACTTCCCGCATGGTGCTGCCCCCGGCAACGGCCATGGTGGCACCGTTTTGCAGCAGCTTGTGAATGCGCTGGGCAGCGGCGCGGCCCACATCACGCAGGGCCTGGGCGTCCTGATCGGCATTGCCGGAAACCACCACCACATGGGGCACGTTCAAAAGCCGGGACAGGCTCTGCTCCAGAATGGACAATCCGGCCATGGCACGGCTCAGCTCCCGTGCGCCGGGAAGCACCTCCATGGCCCGTTCCGTCAGTTGCATGCCGGCGGCATCCATGGTGATCAGCCCCTGATCCTTCAGCATGGCGGCAGCGGCCCGCACCTCCCTTTCGGGCAGGTTCAGCCGGGCGGCCAGGGCGCGCCTTCCCACCGGCTGCATGCTTTCGATGCCGCTGAGCACCTGGGCACGCCTTCCGATATCGGCCATCAGGTCGGGTGCGATGATGCTGATGACCTTCAGTTCGTCCTGCACAGGCACCCCTCCTCTTTTGCGGGCAAACTTTGCCCAGCGGGCGAAAACTGACCCACTCCTATAGTATACCACATTTTGCCCCGAATGTAAAGCCATAAAACGGTTTATTTTCCGTTTTCCTGTTGTATTGGGAGGGTGAAGAAAAATTGAAAGAAAAGGGCATCTTTTTTGAAATAATGTTGTAATCATTCGGCAAAATGTGGTATGATAAACAGGATGGCCGAAAATAACGGCCACAGACGGCGCAAGAGAAGGAGAACACATGAAAGCGATCATTGGCCTTGGCAACCCCGGCACCGAATACGCCCGCACCCGGCATAATGTGGGCTTTGATGTGATGGACCTGATGGCAGATAAATTAGGGGTGCAGATCAAGAAAATCAAGTGCCGGGCGCTGATTGGCGATTGCATGATCGGCGGGGAAAAGGTGCTGCTGGTGAAGCCCCAGACGTTTATGAACCACAGCGGCTTTTCGGTGCTGGACGTGATGCAGTTCTATAAAATAGAAGCAAAGGATATTCTGCTGGTGGTGGACGATATTGATCTGCCCCAGGGCCAGGTGCGGCTGCGTGCCAAGGGCGGCCCCGGCACCCACAACGGCCTTCGCCACATTGTGCAGTGCACCGCCACCGGGGATTTTCCCCGCATAAGGGTGGGGGTGGGGGCGCCGCCGCCTGAGTGGGATCTGGTTAACTGGGTGCTGGGCACCTACCGCAATGAGGAAGAAAGAAAAATTGCCTTTGATGCTTACAAGCTGGCTGTGGAAGCGGCCCTGTGCTGGGCGGAGCACGGAATTGACCTTGCCATGAACCGCTACAATAAACGCAATGCTGAATAAATTATTGAAACAACTGACAGCCTCCCCCTCTGTTCGGGAGGCTTTTGACGCGCCTGAAAAGGGGGTTACCTGCCTGTACGATATGACGGAGGGCCAGCGTGCTGCCTTTGCGGCGGCGCTGCAGCGGCACACGGGGCGGCAGATTTTATATGTAGCCCCCAGCGACGCCCAGGCCATGCGGGCGGCGGATGATATCAGCACCTGGCTGCAGGGCGGCGCGGCCTACCTGCCCTCGGGGGATGTGAATTTCACCCGGGGCACTGCCAGCCGGGAAGGGGCCTTCCGCCGCCTTTCCGTACTGCAGCATGTGCGCCTTTCGGAAACAAAAGTGCTGTGCGTATCCGCCGATGCGCTTCTGATGCGCATGCTGCCCCCGAAGACCTATGACAGCCACGCCGTTTCCCTGCAGGTGGGGGGCAGCATGCCGCCCATGCAGCTGATTGAGCGACTTGTGAAGATGGGCTATGAGCGGGTGGACATGGTGGAAGGCCCGGGGCAGTGCGCCCTGCGGGGCTTTATTGTGGACGCCTTTTCCCCGGCGGAAAGCGGCGCCACCCGCATCGAATTTTTCGACGACGAAGTGGATTCCATCCGCTTTTTTGATCCCATCTCCCAGCGCAGCCTGGAGCAGGCTGATCAGGCGGTGTTTTACCCGGCGGTAGAATGGATATTGGACGAAAGCTGCGCCGCGCCCATCCGGGAGATGGTGAAAAAGCAATTGAACCTGCTGGAAGGCGCGGGGTTGGACAAAACATTGCCGCCCATACCGGATGCAGAAGAAACGGAAGAAAACCCGGAGGAAAACTATGTGCCCGCTTTCCGGGTGTACGACAATGGCATCTCCCGCCTCTATCAGGATGCCGACCGGCTGGAAGAGGGCCTTCAAAGCCCCGCCCTTTCCTTGTGGGCCGGGGCGCTGAAAATGCCCTGCGCCGGGGTGTGGGATTACATGGAAAGCCCGGTGATCCTGCTGGATGAGCCGGAGCGGGTGAAGGGCCGGTGCGAGGACAGGCTGGCAGGCTTTACGGAGGATTTCAAATTGTCCCTGGAGCGGCAGGAAGCGGTGCCGGAGCAGGCGGCGCTTTTGAAGGACTGGGCGGATATCCAGGGGGATATGCAGCGCTTTGCCGTCTATACCCTGCAGAATTTCCTGCGGGGCATGGGGGACATGAAGCCGGACAGGCTGATCCGTTTTTACGGCGTGAATGCGCCCAAGTATGTTTCCCGGTTCAAGGAACTGGCAAACGATGTTACCGCCTGGCAGAAAGAGGGCGGCCAAGTGCTGCTGCTTTCCGGCGGCGACAGCCGGGGCCAGCGGCTGCACAAAGCGCTTTCGGAACTGAACGTGCCGGTAAAAATGGCGGCGGAAGGGGGCTGCATTTACCCCGTTACGCTGTCCGGCGGTTTTCTGATGGCGGAGGAAAAAATCTATGTTATTTCTGACAGTGATATTTTCGGCGCCGGCTACAAAAAGACCCGCAGCCGCAAAACTGCCGGTGAAAAAATTGAAGCCTTTACCGACCTGAAGGTGGGGGATTATGTGGTGCACGAGGCCCACGGCGTGGGCATTTTCCAGGGCACCACCCGTATCCAGACCGAAGGCACCTGGCGGGATTATCTGCTGATCCAGTATCAGGGAACGGATAAACTGTATGTGCCCACCGATCAGTTTGACCGGGTGCAGAAATTCATCGGCGGCCAGGATAAAGCGCCTTCCCTCAATTCCCTCAGCGGCAACGACTGGGAGCGGCAGAAGGCGAAGGTGAAAAAAGGCCTGAAGAAGCTGGCCTTTGACCTGGTGCAGCTCTATGCCGCCAGGCAGAACACCCCCGGCCATGCCTTTGGCCCCGATACCCCCTGGCAGCGGCAGTTTGAGGATGCGTTTCCCTACCAATTGACACCGGACCAGGAAAAGGCTGTGGCGGATATCAGCCGGGATATGGAATCCAATCATAATATGGACCGGCTGGTGTGCGGCGATGTGGGCTACGGCAAAACGGAAGTGGCCCTGCGGGCGGTGATGAAGGCCGTGATGGACGGAAAGCAGGTGGCTTTCCTGGCCCCCACCACCATCCTGGTGCAGCAGCACTATTACACCATGCTCAAGCGTTTTGCCGATTTCCCGGTGGAAATCCGGGCCCTTTCCCGCTTCCGCAGCGCCAAGGAACAAAAGCAGACCCTGCAGGAAGTCAGGGACGGCAAGTGCGATATTGTGGTGGGCACCCACCGGCTGCTTTCCAAGGATGTGCAGTTCAAGGACCTGGGGCTGTTGGTGGTGGACGAAGAGCAGCGCTTTGGCGTGGCCCACAAGGAAGCCATCAAGAACATGAAAAACAAAATGGACGTGCTGACGCTGTCGGCAACGCCCATTCCCCGCACATTGCACATGAGCATGATGGGGGTGCGGGACATGAGCCTCTTGGAAACCCCGCCGGAAGAAAGATACCCGGTGCAGACCTATGTGCTGGACTACAACGACGCCGTCATCCGGGACGCCATCATGCGGGAGATTGGCCGGGGCGGGCAGGTGTATTTCCTGTATAACCAGGTGCGGCATATTGATGCATTTGCGTCCCGGCTGCGGGCACTGGTGCCTCAGGCACGCATTGGCGTGGGTCACGGGCAGATGAAGGAAAGCGTGCTGGAAGACGTGATGCACGATTTCTTTGAGCACAAGTTTGACGTGCTTTTGTGCTCCACCATCATTGAAAACGGGCTGGATGTATCCGCCGCCAATACCATCATCATTTTTGATGCGGATAAGTTCGGCCTGTCCCAGCTGTATCAGCTGCGGGGCCGGGTGGGCCGCTCCACCCGCATCGCTTATGCCTATTTCACCGTGCGGCCGGATAAGAGCCTTTCCGAAACGGCGCAGCAGCGCCTGGCGGCCATCCGGGAATTCACGGCTTTCGGCAGCGGCTTCCGCATTGCCATGCGGGATCTGGAAATCCGGGGCGCCGGCAATATCTTCGGGCCGGAGCAAAGCGGCAATGTGGCTGTAGTGGGCTATGATATGTACTGCAGGCTGATTGAAGAAGCGGTGCTGGAGGCCCGGGGCGAGCAGGGCGAAACCATCAGGCGGAAAGTGGATTGCCAGGTGGAACTGAAGATTGACGCTTACCTGCCTGCGGAATATGTGCGGGGCGAAGGCCAGCGCATGGAAGTGTACAAGCGCATTGCCCTCATCCGAAACCGGCAGGACAGGGAAGATGTGATCGAAGAGATGATTGACCGCTTCGGCGAGCCGCCGGAAAGCGTGATGAACCTGATCGAAATTGCGCACCTGCGGGGCATCCTCAGCGCTATGGGCGTGCACCGGGTGAACCATATGGCGGGTACGCTCATCCTGCGCATGATCCCCGCCGCTGCGCCGGACCCCATGAAGCTTTACGCCGCTTTGGAAAAGGTGGATAAGCGGCTGCTGCTTTCCGCTACCAAGGATCCCTCCATCCTCTTCCGTGATCCCAAACTATCCCCGGAAAAGTTGCTTTCTCAGGCTGTGAAGGTGATGGAAAAGGTGGCAAAGGAACTGGAGATAGAGTGATGAAGACGAAGCAGGGGGCTTCTCGCCCCCTGTACCCCTCGGCAGGGATATCTCCCTGCACCCGGTTGCGGAAGCGGCTGGCTGGAAGAACGGACAATTTTCCGCTGTTACAAGCGACAGGCAGAAACCTGTTTGTAAATGCCGATTGTTCCATTGTGCGTCGGAGATGATACTGCCACCCCCCGGGGAAAACGAAAAAACGCTGGAGGAGAAAGCAAGCTTTCTCTCACAGCGTTTTTTCGTTTTCATGTAGCCCGTGGGCACATTTCTTTTCGTTTTCCGGGCATCATGCGGAAACAAGTTTATTTGATCCAATGACTCCATCGCAGAAAGGGTGCAGGGCCAATGGCCTTGCCGGGGGGTACAGGGGGCGAGGAGCCCCCTGCTCTTGTTCCCTCAAAACACTATTCCGTAACCACATGGGGGATGAGCACGTCATGGGACTCGGTGGGGATATCCGTTTGCAGAAGGTCCGCCGGGCAGAGGAGGAAAGCGTCCCCTGTATACCCGGCCAGGAAACGGTCGTAATAGCCGCCGCCCTTGCCAAGGCGCTTGCCGTCTTTCGTTGCGGCCAGGCAGGGAATGAGGGAAAGGTGAATGGCGGAGGTGGAGAGGATGGGGGCATCCTGCGGCGGCTCCGGGATGTTGTAGGCGCCGGGGGCAAGCTGGGAGAGGGACGTGATTTGCCGGATTTCCATGCGCCCCCCTTCCCGGCACAGGGGCACGCAAAGGATTTTGCCGTGGTTAAGGGCGCTTTGCAGCAGGGGATGGGTGTCCGGCTCCTTGCCGTGAGATACAAAGCAGAAAACGGTGCGGGCCTTGCGGTAGGCTTCAGTTTCCAGGATGCGGCGGCAGATGGCTGCACCGGCGTCGGAAAAATAGGACAGCGGCATATCCTGGATCTGTGCCCAGATCTGCCGGCGCAGGGCCTGCTTTTGCTCTTTCACGGTCATGCTGCCACCTTCCTTTCTTCATTATTATAAAAGGAAAATGGAGGAAAGACAAGAAATAACGGACACAAAAAAACAGGCTTTCGCCTGTTTTATGAGAATTTCGGATTATCAGTAATTTTCAGCCTTCAGCTGGAAGTAAGCCTTGGGGTGGGCGCACACGGGGCACAATTCAGGAGCAGCCTTGCCGATATGGATGTGGCCGCAGTTGGCGCACTGCCAGATCATATCCCCATCCCGGGAGAACACCAGGCCGCCTTCCACGTTGGAGAGGAGCTTGAGGTAGCGTTCTTCATGTTCCTTTTCAATCTTGCCCACTTCTTCGAAGAGGTAAGCGATATGGTCGAACCCTTCTTCCCGGGCTTCCTTGGCGAAGGTTGCATACATATCGGTCCATTCATAGTTTTCGCCTTCGGCGGCGGCCTTCAGGTTCTGGGGGGTATCACCGATGCCGTTCAGCAGCTTGAACCAGATCTTGGCGTGTTCTTTTTCGTTATTGGCGGTTTCTTCAAAGATGGAAGCGATCTGCACATAGCCTTCCTTCTTGGCCTTGGAGGCAAAATAGGTGTACTTGTTGCGGGCCTGGCTTTCGCCGGCAAATGCATCCCGCAGGTTCTGTTCAGTTTTGCTGCCCTTCAGTTCCATAATAAAAACCCTCCTTATATTGCCGCCGGGCGGCGATTTTTCTTCTCTCGTATTTTATTATACCACACTTTTTCCAACTTGAAACCGTTTGCGCATATTTTTTCTTCCTTTTTGCAATATTTTTTGAGGGACGGGAAAATCTTTTGCCAAACCTATTGACAAGCAGAGGGAAGCATGCTATCCTATACATGCGTTAGCACTCAACGAACGAGAGTGCTAACAAAACCGGAAAGGAGGGGATTCAGTGCGAGAAGCAGGTGTTGACGCAAGAAAAAGACGCATCCTGCAGGCCATCATTGAGGACTATGTGCTGACGGCTTTGCCGGTAGGGTCCAGAACCATTTCCCGCAAGTACGAAACCTCCCTTTCCAGCGCCACCATCCGCAACGAAATGAGCGACCTGGAGGAAATGGGCTACCTGGCCCAGCCCCATGTGTCCGCCGGGCGGGTGCCCAGCCACAAGGCGTACCGGCTGTATGTGGACGGCCTGCTTCAGGAAGCGGTGCAGCCGGATGAAGAGGCCCGGCAGTATTTCGCCGAGCAGATTCGTCCCATGGAGGACGTGGCGGCCGCTGCGGCCCAGGCCATTGCAAGGCTTACCCGCTACACCGCCGTGGTGATGATGCCAAAGCAACTGGAGCTTAGGGTATCCTGCCTGCAATTGGTGCCCATGCCAAGGGGCGCTGCGCTGCTTGTGATCGTCACCGATACCGGCGCCATCCGGGATACGGTGATCCGGGTGAGCGACAGGCTGGACAGCGATGCACTGTTCTCCATTTCCCGGCTTCTGACAGAACGCCTGGCCGGGCGTACCCTGAAAGAGGTGCAGGAGATGCTGGGGGCTTATGCCCGAATGAACGGGCCGGACGCCCGGGTGCTGGAAGGCATTGCGTCCCTGGCAAGGCAGATGGAAAAGCAAAGCGCCCAGGACACTGTGATCATCGGCGGCTCCCACAATATTCTGAACTATCCCGAGTATTCCGATGTGGAGAAGGCCCGCGCCTTCCTTTCCGCCCTGGAAGAAAAGGAGCGGCTCACCAGCCTGCTTTCCCGGCATGATGCGCCGTTCATGGTGCACATCGGCCCGGAAAGCGCCATCCCGGATATGCAGGATTGCGCCATCGTAACGGCGGGCTATCAGGTGGGCAAGGGCCACAGGGGCGCCGTGGGCGTGATCGGCCCGGCCCGGATGCCCTACGCCAAAGTGTTATCCACCCTGGGGGCGGTGAGCCGTGTGCTGACTGACCTGCTGGGAGAATGATAAAAAACGGAATGAGGAAACAGCATATGTCCCCGAAGAAAGAAAAGGAACTGCAGCAGGAAGAAAACATGATTCCCCAAGCGCAGGAAAACGTAGAACAGGAAACGGAAATTGTTCAGGAGGACGCCCTTGCCAAGGCTCAGCAGCAGGCGGAAGAGTACCTGAACCTGGCCCAGCGGGTGCAGGCGGATTTTGATAATTTCCGCAAGCGCAACAAGGCCGCCCGGGCCGAAGCCTATGAAGACGGCGCCCGGGACTTCATCAAGCAGCTTCTGCCGGTGGTGGATAACCTGGAGCGCGCCCTTTCCCAGCCTACGGAAGACGAAAGCTTCAAAACCGGCGTGAGCATGATCTATCGCCAGCTGATGGATGTATTGGAAAAGCGGGGTGTTGCGGTGATTGACCGGCCCGGCGAGAAATTTGACCCCAACCTGGAAAACGCTGTCATGCAGGGCACTGCCGATGAGGGCGAGCCCGGCACCGTGTGCGCTGTGCTCCAGAAGGGCTATAAGCTGGGGGATGCGGTGCTCCGCTTTGCCATGGTGAAAGTGGTAGAGGAGTAATTCGGAATTCGGAATGCTGAATTCGGAATTTGATATAACTGATAACAACTGAAATAACAGAATGAATTTGGAGGAAAACGAACATGTCTAAGATCATCGGTATTGACCTGGGTACTACCAATAGCTGTGTGGCCGTGATGGAAGGCGGCGAACCTGTTGTAATCGCCAACGCTGAAGGCAGCCGCACCACCCCCTCTGTTGTGGCCTTCACCAAGGACGGCGAACGCCTGGTGGGCCAGATTGCCAAGCGTCAGGCCATCACCAACCCTGACCGCACCATCGCTTCCATCAAGCGCCAGATGGGCACCTCCTACAAGGTGGACATCGACGGCAAATCCTACAACCCCCAGGAAATCAGCGCCATGGTGCTGCAGAAGCTGAAGGCGGATGCCGAAGCCTATCTGGGCGAAACTGTCACCCAGGCCGTTATCACCGTGCCCGCTTACTTCTCCGACTCTCAGCGTCAGGCCACCAAGGACGCCGGCCGCATTGCGGGCCTGGAAGTACTGCGCATCATCAACGAGCCCACCGCTGCTTCCCTGGCCTATGGCCTGGATAAGGAAGACGCCCACAAGATCCTGGTGTACGACCTGGGCGGCGGTACCTTCGACGTTTCCATCCTGGAAATCGGCGACGGTGTGTTCGAAGTGCTGGCCACCAACGGCGATACGAAGCTTGGCGGCGACGACTTTGACAACCGCATTATCGACTACATTGCCGATACCTTCCAGAAGGAAAACGGCATTGACCTGAAAAAGGACCGCATGGCCTTCCAGCGCCTGAAGGAAGCCGCCGAAAAGGCCAAGATTGAACTGTCCGGTGCTATGACCACCAACATCAACCTGCCCTTCATCACCGCTGACGCCACCGGCCCCAAGCATCTGGACCTGACCCTCACCCGGGCCAAGTTCAACGAGCTCACCGCTGACCTGGTGGAAAAGACCATCCTTCCCCTGAACAACGCCATCAAGGATGCCGGTCTCACCGCTTCCCAGCTGGATAAGGTGATTCTGGTGGGCGGCTCCATCCGCATCCCCGCTGTGCAGGAAGCTGTGAAGCGGGTCACCGGCAAGGAACCCTTCAAGGGCATTAACCCCGACGAATGTGTGGCCATCGGTGCTGCCATCCAGGCCGGCGTGCTGGGCGGCGAAGTGAAGGACGTGCTGCTGCTGGACGTGACGCCCCTGTCCCTGGGCCTTGAAACCGAAGGCCATATCTTCACCAAGCTCATCGAACGCAACACCACCATCCCCACCAAGAAGAGCCAGGTGTTCTCCACTGCCGCCGACGGCCAGACCACCGTGGAAATCCATGTGCTGCAGGGTGAACGCCCCATGGCCTATGACAACAAGACCCTGGGCCGCTTCCAGCTCACCGGTATTCCCGCCGCTCCCCGCGGCGTGCCCCAGATTGAAGTGACCTTCAACATCGACGGCAACGGCATCGTGAACGTATCTGCCAAGGATCTTGGCACCGGCAATGTGCAGGACGTGACCATCACCGCCTCCACCAACATGACCGAAGAAGAAATTCAGGCCCGTGTGAAGGAAGCCGAACAGTTTGCCGAAGCCGACAAGCAGAAGAAGGAAGAAATTGAAACCTTCAACCATGCCGATTCCATGATCTATGAAATCGAAAAGCAGCTGAAGGAAAACGGAGAAAAGCTGTCCGACGAAGACAAGGCCACCGTGCAGAGCGAAGTGGATGCCTTCAAGAAGGTGCGGGAAGGCAACAATGCCGCCGAAATCAAGACCGCCATGGAAGGCTTCACCCAGAAGGTGTATGCCGTGTTCGGCAAGCTCTACCAGCAGCAGTCTCCCGAAGGCGCTCCCGATATGGGCCCCCAGGCCGGCACCCAGAACGCTGACGGCTCCTACAACGCCGACGGCAGCGTGCAGTAAGGAATGATATTTACTGGGGTAAACCGCTCTTTGCAGGCCAAAGAGCGGTTTCCTCCAGCCCCCCCTTCCGAGAAAGCCGGTTTGACGAACCGCAATAATATGTGAGTTGAGAGAACAATGGCAACAAAGAGAGACTACTATGAAGTGCTGGGCGTGCAGAAGAACGCAACAGCCGATGAAATCAAAAAGGCCTACCGCAAAATGGCCAAGGGATGCCATCCTGACCTGCATCCCAACGACAAGGAAGCGGAAGAGCGCTTTAAGGAACTGAACGAGGCCAACGAAGTATTGTCCGATCCCGACAAGCGGGCCAGGTACGATCAGTTCGGCCACGAAGGCCCCAACATGGGCGGCTTCGGCGGCGGTGCCGGCGGCTTTGGCGGGTTTGACTTTGGCGGCATGGGCGGTATGGGCGATATTTTCGACCAGCTCTTTGGCGGCATGGGCGGCGGCTCACAGCGGCGCAATGGCCCCCAGCAGGGGAACGATTTGCGCTATGACCTGCGCATCTCCTTTGAGGAGGCTGTTTTCGGCTGCGAAAAATCCTTCGAATTCACCCGCAATGAAAATTGCGATCAGTGCCATGGCAGCGGCGCCAAGCCCGGCACCCAGCCCCAGGTGTGCCCCGTGTGTAAGGGCACGGGTCAGGTGCGGGTTTCCGGCGGGTTTATGGTCAGCGTGCGGCCCTGCTCCAATTGCGGCGGCACGGGCAAGATCATCCAGGAAAAGTGCACCGGCTGCGGCGGTGTGGGCCGGGTGCGCCGGCGGCGTACCGCTACCGTGAAGGTGCCTGCCGGCATCGATAACGGCCAGACCATCGTGATGAACGGCCAGGGCGAGCCGGGCCGCAACGGCGGCCCCAACGGGGATCTGTACATTTCCGTCACGGTACGGCCCCATAAGCTGTTCAAGCGGGACGGGCTGAACCTGCATCTGGATTTGCCCATTTCCTTCACCCAGGCAGCCCTGGGCGCCGATATCGACGTGCCCACCATCGACGGCAAAACCACCTCCTTCCGCATTCCCGAGGGCACCCAGAACGATACCGAATTCCGCATCAAGGGCCAGGGCGTGCAGCAGCTGCGCAGCACCTACAAGGGAGATCTTGTCCTGCATATCCGGGTGGAAGTGCCAAAGAAACTGAACGAAAAGCAGAAGGATTTGCTTCGTGAATTTGAAAAGGAAACCACCGGCCGGGAATACGAAAAGCAAAAGAGCTTCCTGGATAAGATGAAGGATATTTTTAACGCTTAAGAAGGGGAAAACGTGCGGGGCTTCACCCCTGCGCCCCACAAGGGATTTCATCCCTTGACCCTTTCTGCGGAAGTGGTTGGCTGGTTCAACGGACAATTTTCCGCTGAAACTTGGAAAATACAAGCGGCACGCAGATGTCAGTTTGGAAACGACGCTTGCAATATTGCGAATTGGGTGTGGCACTGCCACCTCACGGGCTGGGCGGCTTTCAGCCGCCAACCGGATGCTTTGCATCCGGGGAAAACGATAAAAAGAAGCGGTGAGAGAATTCATTCTCTCAGCCGCTCTTTTTTCGTTTTCATAGCGCCCGAGGGCATATATCTTTCCGTTCTTCAGGTTTCATGCGGAAACAAGTTTGTTTTATCCGCATATCTCAATCGCAGGATGGGTGCAGGGGTGATACCCCTGCTTCGTCCCTTGACAGGTATTGGCCGGGGATGGTATATTTTTGAATAGAATGTACGTTTGAGGAAGTGATTCCGTGGAAAAAGGGAAAGGTGCAAAAACCGGATTGATCATATTGGCCGTCCTGGTAACGGTGGGGCTGATGATATTTGGCATGAGCATGATGCTGGAGCGGGACAGGAGCGAAACGGCGCTGGCCGGCACGGAAAAGAAGCTGGACGCTGTGAACGTGCAGGCGGCGGCGCTTTCCGATGAAGTGGCGCAGCTGACTGTTCGTGCACAGGAAGCAGAAACGGCGCTGGAGCAGGCACAGACGGCGCTGGAAGGAATCAATGCGCAGTACGCTGCATTGGAAGAGCGTGCCGGGGCGCTGGAAAGCGAGAACCAGGCGCTTTCCCGGCAGCTGCAGGAATCCCAGGCGTCCCTGGAAACGCTGCAGACGGAAAACACTGCCCTGTGGCAGGCGTACTCCGCTGCCGATGCTGAAAAGGCGGAGGCGCTGTCGGACGGCGCTCAAACGAAAACGGCCCTTTCCCAGGCCCAGGAAAGCCTGAATACGGCGCAGACGGAACTGGAGGATGCCCACCGCCAGCTGGCAGAGAGTCAGACAGAAAGCGCTGCGCTGCAGGAGAAGCTGATTGCCACCCAGCAGAATTTGTCCGCCTTGCAGGGTGAAATGGCGGAAACGAAAAACGCCCGGGAGGAAGCGTTGATTGCACTTTCTGATGCCCAGGCGGAGCTTTCGGAAGCGAAGAATGCGCAAATGGCGGCAGATACTGCCCTGACCAAAGCACAGGAAGAAAACAACGCATTGCAGATGATGCTGGAAGAGGAAAAGCAGCAGCATTTGCAGGCAAAAACTTCCCTGGCCCGGATTACACAGGAACGGGACGCCCTGCAGACCACCCTGTCCCAGACGCAGCAGGAAGTGCAGACTGCTCAAACGGCCCTTGCGGATATGACCCGGCAGCGGGATGATGTAAAGGCAGAGCTTGAAGAAAGCGAAGTGCAGCTGGGTGCGGCCTTGGAAAGCCTGACCGCAGCACAGAACGAAATTTTGCTGATGCAGGAAACGGCGGCGGCCCGGGGCATGACGGTGCAGCTGGGGGCGTGGGTGATGGAGCCCTATACCTTCGAAGTGCCCGATCATGTGATGATGCAGCAGGATACGGAGGGCGGCTGGCATTTTTATTACGATGAAGCCGGAAGCGTCCTGTCCCTGGCCCGAATGCAGAACCAGGCTTACCTGGATGACGCCGGGGTGCAAAAAATGTATGCGGATACCGTGAACCAATTGGCCCAGGCGCTGGGGGTGAGCGGTGAACAGGCGGAATACACGCCGGTGACGATCAACGGAAAGCAGGCCCTGCTTGCCAAGTATTCCATGGCGGATATGACGCTCTGGGTGCTGCAGTATTGCCACGACGGGGTGAACACCATGATTGCGTCCTTCACCGATGTGAGCCAGGGGCGCACCCTGGCCCAGCCGGTGATGGAAAAGCTGATGGATTCCGTGGTTTATTTGCCCGATGAAATGTGAGAAGGATGAGAGAAATGAAGATATCCAAACAAGACGCCCGGATGTGGTTTTCCTTTTTTGCCCAGCTGCCGGAGGATGAACCCATCCTGCCCCGGCAGATGGAAATTGCCTGGGCCGTGATTGCCCAGATTGAGGATGCGGTGGAAAAGGAAAATGAGCGGCTGTATGCCCTGATTCCCGGACTGAAAAGCCAGCAGGGGCGCACCTTCTATGTGGGGGCGGACGAAAAATTCCCCGGCGGGTGCAAATCCTGTCTGCTGGGTACGGGCCTGAGCGCCGTGCGCAAGACCAATCGCTGCAATATCAACTGCAAGTTCTGCTACAATTACGGCGAAATGGAGGATCAGCCGCCCATTGGGGAGAACATGTGGGAGATTGGCGGCACCAAGTTCCGCACAGAGGATATTCCGCTTCTGCTTTCTATGCAGAAAAAGCCCACCGGCATCGCCTATGTGTATCTGGAACCGTTCATGGAAATTGAAAAGTATTACCCGGTGGTAAAGTATTTCAGCGACGCCGGGGTACACCAGCATCTGTACACCAACGGCACCCTCTGCACCGAAGAAAACCTGAAGGCTCTGGGGCAGAGCGGCCTCAATGAACTGCGGTTCAATCTGGGGGCTACCAATTGTGCCGACAGGGTGATCGAATTCATCGGCATGGCGAAAAAGTATATCAAAAAGGTGGGCATCGAAACGCCCATGACCCCGGAATTTTTCGAAACCTTTATGCAGAAGAAGGAAAAAATCCTTGCCACCGGGCTGGATTTTATCAATTGCGCTGAGCTGCACCTGAATGCCAACAATATTGAAAACTACGCCGGGGAAAATATGTACATGAGCCGGCATGGCTATGTGTCGCCCGTCTGGAGCCATCATCTGACCCTGAAATTCATGCGCATGGCGGCGGAGGAAAACTGGCCCATTGTGGTGCATGACTGCTGCAACCGCACCAAGTTCCTGCGGGATTTGCATCTGAAAGCCCAGGAGGGCGGCTGGTTTGGCCAGAGCGGCTATGGTATGGAGTTTGACCGCATCCCCTTCGCAGCGTTCCTGCCGGTATTGGAGGACGAGGCTTTCCATTTTGTGACGGAGGAGCCGTTGCCGGAGGGCTATCGGCCCGGGGATATCGTATTATAATGCAAAAGGCAGTCTGTTCAGGCTGCCTTTTTTTGACGGAGGGAAAGAGATGTTAGAAGGAAAAGTGGCCGTTGTGACCGGCGGTAATCATGGTATAGGCAAAAAGATTGCCCAGCGTTTCCGGGAAGCAGGGGCGCAGGTGGCGGTCATGGATATCACCCCCGGGGATTATTTTGTGGGGGATGCCGGCAGCAAGACTGATCTGGAAGCCTTTGCGGCTTTTGTGATTGAGAAATGCGGCCATGTGGATTGCCTCATCAACAATGCGCCGCCCATGATGAAGGGCATTGATGCCTGTTCTTATGAGGAATTTGAGCAGGCTCTCCGGGTTGGGGTGACGGCTCCCTTTTACCTGTCCAAATTGCTGATGGAATATATGCCGAATGGGAGTGCTATTATCAATATTTCCTCCTCCCGGGATCGCATGAGCCAGCCCCAGACGGAAAGCTATACGGCGGCCAAGGGGGGCATTGCGGCCCTGACCCACGCCATGGCGGTGTCTCTGGCCGGGAAAATCCGGGTGAACAGCATTAGCCCCGGCTGGATCGATACGGAGGACAATCCATGGTTCGGCCCGGATGCCACGCAACAGCCCTCGGGCCGGGTGGGGGTGACGGATGACGTTGCTCAGATGGTATTGTTCCTGTGCTCCGATAAAGCCGGGTTCATCAACGGGGAAAACATCTGCATCGACGGCGGCATGACCAGGCAGATGATCTACCACGGTGAACACGGCTGGACGAAGGAATGAACGGCAGCATTGCCGCAAAACAGACTTGAATTTGACGGAGACGATTATGGCCTCAAGTAAAGCGTATCTGGATTTTATATTGGAACAGCTATCCGGCATGGAAAATATTGCATACAGAGCGATGATGGGGGAATATATTCTGTACTGTCAAGGGAAAATCATCGGTGGAATTTATGATGACAGATTGCTCGTAAAGGCCGTTAAATCCGCTGTCGTCCTTATGCCAAATGCAACCTATGAATTGCTTTATGAGGGAGCAAAAGAAATGCTGCTGGTAGACAATGTTGACAGTAAAGAGTATTTTGGCAAAGCTGTTTACTGCAATGTATGATGAACTTCCTACGCCAAAGAAAAGATAAACAAATCTGATCGTTATTGAAAGTAAAAAAGCGCACCTGTTCACTGTTTTCGTGCGGTGGGCAGGTGCGCTTTGTTTCTATCATTTTTGCTGGAGGAACTGGTGTGCTTCCGTCAGAATACGGCGGCTGGATTCGAACTGGAAAAGGGCCATGGCTGCTTCATAGGGCAGCAGGCGGATGGCGGAAAGCTCTTCTTCCTGCATTTTCAGGGGCTGTTTTTCGTATTCCGCCAGAAAATAGACGATGTGCTTCATCACAGGCTCTTTGTGTGTCCAGGGGATCAGGTGCTCGTCCTCGGTGCGGAAGCCGGGGATGAGGGTGGGGGACAGGCCGGTTTCTTCTTTGATTTCCCGCAGGGCGGTTTCTTCTTCTGTTTCTTTTTTTTCCATGTGGCCCTTGGGAAAGCCAAAGAAACCCTGCTTGGATTGGATAATCACATACAGGGGAGTGCCGTTTTGCCGTGTGAACACCACAGCGCCGCAGGATTTTTCGTTCTTCATTGGCAGGCCTCCCGATAAGGCCGGCAGGCTTCGTTCAGCTGGCGGATGAAAGCAGGCAGGTAAGTTTGGTCGATGGTATTTTGAAAGGCGAGGGTTTGCAAAAAGCCGCTGTGGCGGCAGCCGGTCAATTGGCCGCAGATATGGATATGTCCCTTTCCGTCGCCGGTAAAGGTGATGTGCTGCTGATGGCCGAAGGGCTCTTTCAGGGAGGCGGTGCCATGCAGGGTTTCATACAGCTGGGTGAGGGCATCGGTGAACATGCACAGGGCCCTGATATCCGTATCCATATCAGATACGGCGGAAAAGCCGTCGCTTTCAAGCGTTGCGGTGATGATGGCGGAAAGTTCGTTTTGAAACACCTGCAGCGATAAAGCCAGTGAAAAATGGGGTGATGTAAGCTGCATACAACTCCTCCTTTTTGAAAACATGAAACGAAAAAGACCGCCTTCGTCCAGTTGACGTGCGGTCTTTTTCGTGGCACCTCCAATGGGATTCGAACCCATGTTTCCGCCTTGAGAGGGCGGCGTCCTAGGCCTCTAGACAATGGAGGCAAAATGGCTGGGGAACAAGGATTTGAACCTTGACAATACGAGTCAGAGTCGTAGGTGCTGCCGTTACACCATTCCCCAACGGTGCGGTGTCTCTCAACCGCAAGGCATATTATACGACTGCTTCCGCTCTTTGTCAAGGGTTTTTTTGAAAAAATCTGCAAAAAAATGCAGCAGGCCCGAAAAGGCTTGCTGCACAAGGGTTTTTACAGCTGGGACAGCCGGATCATTTCCTCCCGCAGCACCCGGCACAGCCTCTCCTTTTCATCGGCGGGGTTGTTTTCGGGGTCATAGCGGGTGGAGGTTCCGAAGGTGATGGTGCGCTTTTCCTTGTTGGCATAGAGGGGGATGAACTGGCAGCTTTTGCCGGTGCGGCTGTGGTACATCTGGGCCGTCATGGTAAAGCCGGTGAAGAATTCGGACACGCCTTCCTTCTGATACTTGCCGTCATCGCTGGTGGCGGCATTTTCGGGGAAGATGAGTATATTGTCCCCGGCTTCCATGGCGGCCACGGTTTCCCGGAAGGTGAGCATCAGCTTGCGGGGGTTATCGTGATAGACGGGAATGCTTTCCGCCTGGCGCATGATCCAGGCCAGGAAGGGGGCGGCGATTTTGTCCACCAGCCAGTAGCACACCTTTTCCGGCAGCACCTTCTGGTCCTTCAGGGTGCCGTTGCATACCCTGTCGGCAATAATTTTTGCGTCCAGCATTTCAAAGGTGGTCCAAGGCCTGAAGGAATAGGGGGAGAAAACCACGTTCACCACAGGGCCGTAAATTTCGCCGTGATTGCTGACGAAAATGCAGGGGATATCCTTATCCAGCTTCACATTTTCTTTGCCCATAATTTTGTGCCGGTAGAAGGGCCGGATGAGCAGGATGATCAGCTTGATGCCGTAATGCTTCAGGCTTTTTTTGATCACCACCGCTTCCAGCTGGTTTTTCAGCGGCGCATTTTCTTCGCCCTTTTCCTGCAGTTCCAGATAATGGCGCAGCTTGGTCATGTGCTCCCAGGTCATGGGGAAGAGCAGGGCAAAAATCAGCGCAACCGTCACCAGGCACACGGCAGGCAGCGTAAGCAGCGGGCTGAAGGACAAAAAGAGGGCGGCAAAGTCATCGGGGTAGGCGCCGGTAGTAAAAACAGAAATGAGCAGCAGACCCACCAGTGCCAATAGCTGGCCCAGAATGGCGGCAAACTGCAGCTTTACATGCAAAGTGGCATTGGGCAGGGAGCCGGGGTTTCGCCCCAGGGAGAAGATGGCCACCCGCTGCATATCCCTTTCCATGCGGCTCATGGCCCGGGTGCATACCGTGGCGCCGATGGTGCAAAGGGCCAGGGACAGGGCGCTTTTCCAAAGGGCCGGGGTATCCAGATTGCAGATGAAGTGCACCAGGCCGCCAAGCCACACCGCCAGGCCCACGCAGGTGAGGATGCTCTGGTCTCGGGTTTTGCGGATACGCTTTTTCAGCAGCGCGTCGGTGGCAAAATAAGCGGCATAGGTGCAAAGCAGCGCCAGCGCCATGCTGACGATCACCTGGTCCGCCGTGACGGCAAGGTAGGTGTAGACGATCACCAGCGTCACCTGCAGGGCGGCGGCGATGCCGATGGCGGTGTTCTGGTACATACGGTAGGCGTGTACACCGGACAGCTGCTGCAGGGTTTCCTTTTCTTCGTCGGTGTAGCCGCGGAGGGAAAAGCGCACGTTATTGAGTGCCGGATATTCCATCAGGCCACTGACCACATAGCCCCCAAGCAGCGCCCAGGCGGCGCTGTTTTCCATGGGGGAAAGGAACAAAATCAGCGCAATGAAGGGCACAAAGGCCAATTGGATGGCCATAAGCCGCCACAGGATGCTGCCGGTTTTGCGCTTTTCCATGGCGCTTCTTTCCAGGGAATAGCGCATCACTTCCGGCCGCAGTACCACGCAGAGCACCAGCCCGGCCAGCCGCCAGAAATCGCCGCTGTCGATGGTGACGGGGGAGAAGGCCATGATGGCCAGGGAAAGGACGGCCACAAAAACCACCATCAGAAGCCCGGCACGTCTCAAACCGGAGGAGATCACTTCTTTTTTCAGGTGGCGGCGGGAATGGAGAAAAATCACTGCTGCATGGCCGGCCAGATAAAGGGATCCGCCCATGATGGGCTGGGATAAAAGCAGATTGGAGGCCAGGGTACAATAAAGAAAAGCGTACAGGGAATCGATGTTCATCAATTCGTGGCCTTTTTGGGTTTTCCGGGTATGGGACAAAGGAAGTTCCTCCTTTCTTTACCGGTCAATTGTACCGCTTTTTTCCTGCTTTTTCAAGCGCTGCCTGCGGTATGCCATCATTTTGCCACGGGTATACTGCAAAAAGGAGGGATGATGATGCTGACGATCTTTGTGCGGGTGGTGATCCTGTATGCTTTCTCTGTGCTGGCCATGCGGCTGATGGGCAAGCGTCAGGTGGGGCAATTGCAGCCGTATGAACTGGTATTATCCCTGATGGTGGCAGAAATTGCCGCTTCCCCCATGGAGGATATGGATATTCCGCTATTGCACGGGCTGGTGCCCATATTGGGGCTGTTGGTGCTGCACGGGGTGTGCACGGCCCTGGCGCTCAAGTGTATGCCGGTGCGGCGGATGCTGTTTGGGGTGCCCGGGGTGGTAATCCGGGACGGCGTGATCAATTACAGTAAAATGAAGCACATGGGCTATACCATGACGGACCTGATGGAGGATATGCGGGGCCAAGGGGTGGAGGACATTGCCAAGGTGCACACCGCCATATTGGAAACCAACGGAAAGCTGAGCGTGTTCCTGAAGGCAGAAAAGGCGCCGCTGACGCCGGAGGATATGCATTTGCAGGTGCGGGAAAAGGGAATGCCCTGCATTTTATTGGTGGACGGGCGGGTGCAAAAGAAGCATTTGCAGGAAAGTGGGCATGATGAAGGGTGGCTGGATGCGCAACTGCAAAAGATGGGCATCAAAGACAAAAAAAGCATCCTGCTTTTTAGCCTGGACGGGGAAGGAAAGATGTTTGTGCAGGACAAACATTCTTCATTGCCCCATGAAATGCAAACGGGAGGGGGAAAGGAATGAAGCGGGCGGTATGGGTGGCGGCGGTATCGCTTGTATTGATTCTGCTGCTCTTTTTCTTTTGCGATCTGGTGCGGCGGGGTGTTGCCCATGATATGCTGCGGCGCTGCCGGCAGGTGGAGGAATATGTGGCCTGGGGCAATGCGCAGGAGGCGAAGCAGCTGGCCATGGAAATGCAGGCCCTCTGGCAGGACAAGGAAGCGTTCCTGACCTTTTTTACCCACCATCAATTGACGGCCCAGGTGAACCGGATGATCACCCAGGTGATCATTGCCCTGGATGCCGGACGGGATTATGAACTGAGGATGGGGCTGGAGGGGCTGCGGGAAGCGGTTCGCCAGGTGCATGAACAGGACGCTTTTGTGTTGAAAAACATTTTGTAAAGTGATATACTGGGGTGGACGAGATACTTGGAGGAAATACCATGGACAAAAAGCAAAAAATCTGGAATGTGCCCAATGTGCTCACCATGATCCGCATGGCGCTGATCCCGGTGTTCTGGGTGCTGTTTTTTACCGAGGGCGGGCGCTATTGGGCGCTGGCCGTGTATGTGATCGCCTCTCTGACAGACCTGGCTGACGGCTATATTGCCCGCAAGTACAACCTGATTACCGACTTTGGAAAGCTGATGGACCCGCTGGCGGATAAGCTGATGGTGATCAGCATGATGCTGGCCTGGGTGATTGCCGGCGTGCTGCCGGTACTGCCTTTGGCCATCCTGCTACTGAAGGAGCTGTTGATGGTGATCGGCGGGGCAGTGATGCTGAAAAAGAAGATTGTGGTGTACGCCGAAAAGATGGGCAAGTATGCCCAACTGGTGGTGGTGCTGTCTTTGGTTGCCTGCTTCTTCCATGAGTTCTTTGCATCCATCGGCGTGCCGGTGCACCTGATTCTCATCTGGCTTGGGGTGGCCATGGCCCTGTGCGCCCTGGGCTTTTATGCCGGGCGGGCTGTGCAGCGTATTCGTGCCGGGGAGCAGGACCGATAACCCCTGAAATACAAAAAGAGGAGAAACTATGCATCAGGCAGCTATTTTTCATGAGCATATCCTGGAAGGCGCTCTGCAGCGGGGCATGACCGTCCTGGAAGCCTGCCGTCAGGCTAAGGAAATGGGCTATTATGGCGTGAATATGGACCTGAGCCGCCTGAAAAACGATTTTGAGGGCACCATGCAGCCCTTGCGGGAAAGCGGCCTTGCGGTGCATTGCGTCTATGCCTTTACCGATTTCGGGCTGGAGGAAGACAGCCTTTCCCGGGATATGGAAGTGATCCGGGAAAACGTGCAGCTGGTGAAAAAATGCGGCAGCAAAAATATGCTTACCGTTGCCGGCTTTTTGCGGCCCCATGAAATGGATCGAAAAAGCGTAGCCTACCGCATCCGCAGGGAGCGGGTGAAGAAGGCCGTGGCGGCCCTGGCAGAGGAAGCGGTGGCAAACGGCATCCAGCTGACCATGGAGGATTTTGACGGTGACAAGGCCCTGTTCTGCTTCGGGGATGAATTGTTTGATTTTGTGTCCACCGTGCCCGGGCTGAAATGCGCCTTCGATACCGGGAATTTCATGTACGGCTGCGAGGATGCGTGGGAACTGCTGCCCCGCTTTCTGCCCTACATTTCCGATGTGCACCTGAAGGACCGGGGCCTTGCGGAAAACGGCGGCAGCCCCTGCATTGCCCTGGACGGCCGGAAATTGTACCCCGTGCCGGTGGGCGGCGGCGTGATTCCCATGGAAAAGATCATGCGCATGCTGCTGGACAGTGGCTATACCGGCCATTTTGCGGCGGAGCATTTCGGTTCCGCCGATCAGATGCGGGATATGGAACTGTCCATCGCTTTCATCCGCCGTGTGACGGGAAAGTGAGTGTGTGATGGGGAAACGTGGGGGGCGTTACCCCACTGCACCAGGGCCGTGCCCTGGACCCAACTGCGGAAGTGGTTGGCGTGGAGAACGAGCAGTTTCCCGCTGTAATGTGAGGAACCCTGCGGGGCTTTGCCCCTGCACCAGGGCCGTGCCCTGGATCCAACTGCGGAAGTGGTTGGCGTGGCGAACGAGCAGTTTCCCGCTGTAACGTGGGGAACCATGCGGGGTTTCACCCCTGCACCCCACAAGGGGCATCGCCCCTTGACCCATTCTGCGGATGGTGTTGGCTGGTTTAGCGGACAATTTCCCGCTGTTACAATAACACGCAGAAACCCGTATGCAAAAGAAGATTGCAATATTGCGAGCCGGGTGTGGCTCCGCCACACCACGGGCTGGGCGGCGTGAACGCCGCCTGCCGGATGCTGAAAGCATCCGGGGAAAACGAAAAAATAAGCGGAGGGAAAATGCATTTTCCCATCCGCTTTTTTTTATCGTTTTCAT
>JAFQHP010000045.1 GCA_017397895.1 Clostridia bacterium | reverse complement strand
GTCATGTATATCAAAACCGGCAATTCCGGCAAGCTGCACCTGCGGGAAGAAAGCAATACCGACTGCGCCTCCCTGGGCCTGTATGCCAATGACACCAAGGTCACCGTCACCCACCGCTCCGGCGCCTGGGCCTATGTGAAGGTGGACAGCAAAACCGGCTGGATGATGCTGAAATACCTCACCGTCACTGTTCCCGGCACCACCCCTGCCCCCACCGTCGCTCCCACACCTACGGCCACGCCTGCCGCATCGGAAAACACGGTGATGACCATCCGCACCGACGACGGCAACAAGCTGCACCTGAGGGAAGAAGCCAGCCGCTCCTCCGCCTCCAAGGGCCTGTACCCGGTGGGCACGTCCGTCACGGTGATCAACCGCTCCGGCGCCTGGGCCCAGGTAAAGGTGGGCAATGAATACGGCTGGATGATGCTGCGCTATCTTTATACCAGCGCCACCCAGGCCCCCACCCTTGCCCCCACCGCTACGCCTGAACCCACGGCCACCCCGGCGCCCGGCGCTACTTTAAGCCCCACGGCCACGCCGTCTCCCACCGCCACCCCAGCTCCCACTGCCACGCCCGTGCCTACCGCTACGCCCCGGCCCAACACGGCCACGGTGTACCAGAAGAACGGCTCCTATGTGAACCTGCGTTCTTCCATGTCCTCCACCACAAACAAGAACGTCATCGCAAAGGTACCCTCCGGCACCGTGGTTTCCGTCATCGAATGGGGCGGCACCTACACCAAGGTTTCCTATAACGGAATGACGGGCTACATCATCACCTCTTACCTGAAATAACCCTTCGTTTTTATGCCGGGCTGTGCATCCTGCAGCCCGGTTTTTTCTTTACTTCCTGCGGCCGATATGGTATGATAAACAGGATCAAAACAGAAGTAACGGAGGCGCAAAAAGCATGGCGGATATGAACGTGATGCTGGATGCGGTGTGCCTGGCAGCCAGGCTGATGCTGGAAAGCGGCAGCGAAACTTACCGGGCGGAAGAAACCGTGGAACACATGTGCAAAGGCTTTGGCATACAAAAGGCGGATGTGCTGGCATTGCCCACCGGCCTTATTCTGACGCTGTCCGAAAAAGAAGGGGACGCCGCTCATACCCGGCTTATCCGGGTGCGCAGCCGCAACACCAATCTTTCCCGGATGGACGCCTGCAACGCCGTCTCCCGGCAGGTGGCAAGGGGGCAATTGACGCCGGAAGAAGCCCTGAAAAAGCTGCAGGATATTCAGCACACGCCCCTGCCCCGGTTTTTGTGGCAGGTATTGTTCGGCGCCCTCAGCGCCGCCTTTTTCTGCATCATGCTGGGGGGCATGGCGGAGGATTTCATTGTGGCCCTGCTTTGCGGGCTGTTGATTCATCTGGTAATGCCCCTGCTGGGCAGGTGGCACGTGCCGGGGATGCTGGGGGGCTTGTTCACCGGGTTCCTCACAGCCCAGCTGGCCCTCATCTGCAATACCCTTTACCCCATCCATCTGGAGCCGGCCATCAGCGGCGCAGTACTGCCCCTTTTGTCCGGCCTGGCCACCACCAATGCCATCCGGGATACCATCAAGGGCGATCTGGTATCCGGCAGCGCCCGCATTTCCGAAGCGGTGCTGACGGCGGTGTTCCTGGCCGCCGGCATCTGCATTGCCCTGAGCATGTGGGGAGGGAAATACTGATATGCATTGGTCCATTCAGATTTTAAGCTGCGCCGCCGCTGCGTTTTTCTGCGCCCTGCTTCTTAACCAGCCCAAGAAAACCATGCCCCTTTCCTCCCTCATTGCGGGGCTGGGGTACGGCATTTTCCTGCTGCTTGGACAAAGCGCTCTGGGCTACTTTTTCGCCACCCTCTTTATCGGCATTGCCTGCGAGGTATGCGCCCGGCTTACGAAAAAAATATCCACCCTCTTTATCACCAGTGCCCTCATTCCCCTGGTGCCCGGTGTGGGGCTGTACCGCACCATGCGCTACCTGGTGGAAGGGGAATATACCATGGCCGCTTCCTGCGGCGCAGAAACGCTGATGGGCATCTGCGCCATTGCCCTGGGGGTCACCATTTCCTCCATTCTCTTTGCCAATTTCCGCAGAAAGGAAAAACCTGCCGCATGAAGCCCTTCCGCACCCTTGTTTTCTCCCCCCAGGCAGCACGCCTGTCCAGGCTTTTGCTGCACGATCCTTTGTTTCACCTGATGGACAGCACGGACGGGGAATGCGATGTGTTTTCCATGATCCAAAAAAACCAGCCGGATCTTGTCATCCTGGATGACGCCCTGGCCGGCACGGATATGGACCGGCTGATGGCACGGCTGCCAAAGGAATGCATTGCGCCGCCCAGGGTGCTGCTGCTTACGGAAAAGGAGTACGAATGGGACGGCCCGGCAGACGAAACCCTCTCCCCCGCTTTCCCCGACGCCGCCTTTTTCCATGCGCTGCACCAGGCGATCCTGCCCACCCTTTCCCGGGCAGGCAATCAGCTGGTGCGCCCCCGGTTTGAAACAGCCCAGGCCTTGTGCCAGAGCCTGAATGTGGATACCGTGCTCAAGGGCAGCACCTATATGTGCCTTTGCGCTGCCTGGCAGTCCCTGATGCCCACCCCCGCTTCCATGGGAAAACTGTACGATATGCTGTCTGACCGGCTTTCCGTTTCCCCTGCCGCAGCGGAAAGGTGCATCCGCACCGCCATTGAATTCACCTGGCTCCACGGCGACCTGACAGCCATTTCCGCCCTCTTTGGCAATACGGTGGACGCCGAAAAAGGCAAGCCCACCAATGCGGAGTTTATTTCCCTCCTGGCCCAGCATGTAAAAGAAACCGCACTGAAACAAATGCGTGAACAAGAATAAGAAAGGATGATCTTTCATGGCACAGTACCCGCCCATCATGCCGGATAAGCAGGTTTTGCTCCACGGCGGCGATTATAACCCGGAGCAATGGATCAAAGAAAAGGACACCATCTGGCCCATCGATATGGCCCTTGCCAAAAAAGCCGGGGTAAACACCCTGTCCGTGGGCATTTTCTCCTGGAGCATGCTGGAGCCGGAAGAAGGGGTGTACCATTTCGAATGGCTGGATGAAGTGATGGACATGCTGGCCGCAAACGGTATCAAGGCCATCCTGGCCACCCCCTCCGGCGCACGCCCCGCCTGGATGGCAGAAAAATATCCGGAAGTATTGCGGGTGGACGCCATGCGGCACCGCCAGCTTTTCGGCACCCGGCATAACCACTGCCTCACCTCCCCCGTCTACCGGGAAAAGGTGCGCAAGATCAACACCCTCCTGGCCCAGCGGTACAAGGATCATCCCGCCCTTGGTATGTGGCACATTTCCAACGAGTACGGCGGCGAATGCCATTGCCCCCTGTGCCAGGATGCCTTCCGCAAATGGCTGAAAGAACGTTACGGCACCATCGAAAAAATGAATGATGCCTTCTGGAACACCTTCTGGAGCCACCGCTATTCCTCCTTTGACCAGGTGGACAGCCCTTCCCCCATCGGCGAAAGCTGCAACCTGGGCCTGTCCCTGGCCTGGCGTCGCTTCACATCTGACCAGTTCTGCGATTTTTACAGCTGGGAAATTGAGCCCCTCAAGCGCATCACCCCCAACATCCCCTGCACCGCCAACCTGATGGATTTCTTCCCCGGCATTGATTATTTCAAGCTGGGCAAGCTGCTTGACCGGGCCAGCTGGGATAACTATCCCCCGTGGGCCGGAGACCAGCGGGATAAGGACGCTGCCCTCCACGCCGCCTGCATGCACGATATCATCCGGGGCGTGGGCGGCCAGAAGCCTTTCATGATGATGGAATCCTCCCCCTCCGCCGTGAACTGGCATCAGATCAACCGGCTGCGCCAGCCCGGTGTATTGATGCTGCAAAGCCTGCAGGCCATTGCCCACGGCAGCGACACCGTGCAGTATTTCCAGTTCCGCAAGGGCCGGGGCAGCAGCGAACAATACCACGGCGCCATCATCGGCCACGATAATTCCGACAAGACCCGCACCTACAAAGAAGTCAGCGAAGTGGGCGAAACGCTGGCCAAAATTTCCGAAGTTACCGGCTCCGCCCCCGAAAGCCAGGTGGCCCTTCTTTACGACTGGGATAATTTCTGGATTCTGAACGAAGCCCAGTTCGGCCACAACGACAACAAAAAGTATATTGAAACGGTGAAGGATCATTACGCCGCCTGGAAAGCCCTGGGCTATAACGTGGATATGATCGACCAGTCCTGCGACCTTTCCCCCTACCGCATTGTCTGCGGCCCCATGCAGTACCTGCTGCACGATGGCTTTGCCGAAAAGGTGGATGCGTTTGTAAAAGCAGGCGGCACCTATGTGGCCACCTACATCACCGGCTGGGTGGATGAGGAAAACCTGGCGTTCCTGGGCGGCTATCCCGGCCCCCTGCGGGAAACCCTGGGCATCTGGGACGAAGAAACCGACGCCCTGGACGATACCCAGCATAACGCCTTCCTCTACGGCGGCACCCGCTATGCCTGCAAGGACGTGTGCGCCCTGGTACATCCGGAAAGCGCACAGCCGCTGGCAGTCTATGAAGAAAACTTCTACAAGGGTATGCCGGCCCTGACCAGGAACATTTGCGGCAAAGGCCATGCCTACTACATCGCCGCCCGCACCGGACGGGATTTCCTGCGCCGTTTCTACGGCGATATTGCCAAAGAATGCGGCCTTTCTCCCCTGATGGAAGGCCTGCCGGACGGCGTGCTTTGCACCGAGCGGGTGGGCGATAAGGGCCGGTACCTGTTCGTCATGAACACCCAGCCCGAAAAGCGCACTGTATCCCTCCCTGTCTCTTTGAACCTGCGCACCGATGAAACAATGCAGGGCGAATATACCCTTTCCGGCTACGAGGTGCTGGTGCTGAAGCGTGGGTAACCAGGGTCAATGACCCTGGACCCAACTGCGGCCAGGGTAGTACCCTGGACCCAACTGCGGAAGTGGTTGGCGCACAGACCAAACAATTTCCCGCTGCAGCATGGAATATGCCGGCAGCACACAGATACCCCCATCACAAAGGACGATTGTCATATTGCGCATTGGGTGCGGCACCGCCGCCCCACGAGCTGGGCGGCGGAACGCCAACCACCGGATGCCCTGGCGTCCGGTGAAAATACGAAAAAGGGCCGGAGGAGAAAGCTTGCTTTCTCTCCCGGCTTTTTCCGTATTTTCATTTTGCCCGTGGGTACACATCCCTTCGTTCCCCAAGCTTCACGCGGACTTTGCTTTTTTGTGCGCTCACCCACTTCGCGAGTTGGGTGCAGGGACGATGTCCCTGCCAGGGGGCGAGAAGCCCCCTGCTTCGCTCATTCCTGCATGCGTTCAAAGGTGATTTCGCCTTCCTGTACCGCCATGTGCACGGTGTCGCCCAGGTGGATGTGCCCGGCAATGAGCTTTTCGCTCAGGGCATCCTCCACCGTGCGCTGGATCATGCGGCGCAGGGGACGGGCGCCGTACTGCTCGTCATAGCCCGCCTGGGCCAGATGGGCAATCACATCCTGGCCGTAGGTGAGGTTCATTTCCCGCTCCTGCAGCCTGTCTGCCACTTGGCGAAGCATCAGGGCGGCAATTTTTTCGATATCATCTTTGCTCAGCTTGTGGAATACGATGGTTTCGTCCACCCGGTTCAGAAACTCAGGCCGGAAAACGTGCTTGATATCCATCAGGATTTTTTCCTTCATCCGCTCGTAATCCATAGCGTCCATCTTCCCTGCACCAAAGCCCATGCCCCCCTTCTGGGCGGACTGGGCACCGGCGTTGGAGGTCATGACAATGATGCAGTTGCGGAAGGATACTGTGCGGCCCACATTGTCTGTCAGCCTGCCGTCCTCCAGGATCTGCAGCAGTATGTTGAACACGTCCGGATG
>JAFQHP010000044.1 GCA_017397895.1 Clostridia bacterium | reverse complement strand
TATGACAATCGTCCTTTGCGATGGTGTATCTGCGTGTTGTTGGTATCCCCCATGCTTCAGCGGGAAAATGCCTGTTCATCCGGCCAACCACTTCCGCAGTTGGGTCCAGGGTACCACCCTGGCCGCAAAATGGGTCCAGGGACAATGTCCCTGGTGGGGTGCAGGGGCGAAGCCCCGCAGGTCTCCCCAAGCCTTAGCGGAACGCCATCAGCCGTCGTAATTCTTCGGGGTTCACGGTGCGCCACTGGCCCCGGGGCAAATCGCCCAGCTGCAGGGGGCCAAACTGCACCCTTCGCAGCTGCAGCACCCGATGGCCGAAGGATTCAAACATCCGGCGCACCTGGCGGTTTCTGCCCTCATGGATGGTAACCAGCACCACGGTGGCGAAGGTTTCTTCCTTGATGATGCGCACTTTCGCCGGGGCGGTTTTATGGTCGTCCAGCAGAACGCCCGTCCGTAGGGTGCGCACCTCTTCCATGGGCACGCTGCCGGTCACCCGGGCCAGGTAGGTTTTATCCACCTGGAAGGAGGGGTGGAGCATCCGGTCGGTCAGGTCGCCGTCGTTGGTCAGCAGCAGCAGGCCTTCGCTGTCATAGTCCAGCCGGCCCACGGGATAGAGGCGCACGGGGTAATCCCGGAAATGGTCCAGCACGCAGGGGCGGCCTTCGGGGTCGTTGACGGTGGTCACTTCCCCGGCAGGCTTGTGGTACACCACATAGTGCTTTTCCGTTTCGGGGAAGATGCGCTGGCCGTCCACCAGCACAATATCCTCTTCCTCCACCTGGACGCCCATTTCGGTAATGACCTGGCCGTTGACGGTCACTTTGCCCTCCAGGATCATTTTTTCTGCATTGCGCCGGCTGGCCACGCCGCACAGCGCCATGTACTTTTGCAGTCGCATATAAATCGTTACTCCTTTGTATGTCATGCCCTTTTCAGGGCGCGGTACCAGATCATCAGCCCGGCAGCGGAAAACACGGCTGCCAGGGGTGCCCCTTCAGCCGGCGGGCCAGCAGGTGATAAGCCGCCGGAGGTGGAAGCGAAAGGATTGCTCCGTCACGCTTTCCGAAGCGTACAGGGGAATGGCGGCCAGGGCCTGGCCCTCGTCATAGAGGGTGGCGGTGCCCACCCTTTGCCCTTTTTCCACCGGCGCTGTGAGCGTGCCCGGCAGGTCGATCTTCATATCCGGCAGGGTTCCCTTTTCCACGGGCGCAGAAAGGATATTGCCTGCGTACACGGATACGCTTTCCTGTGCGCCCATTTCCACCGGAACCAGCCCCACGCTTTCCCCTTTTTGCAGCATGGTGACCATTTGGTATTTTTCAAAGCCTGTGTCCATGATTTGAGCGGCATCCCGGAACCAGTTGGGGTCGTTCAGCACGCAGCCCACCACTGTCATGCCCTCTCTCTCGGCGGCAAAAACCAGGCAGCGGCCGGCGGCCTTGGTGTAGCCGGTTTTCACGCCAATGGCCCCATCGTAGGAGGAAAGGAGGCTGTTTTTGTTGTTCAGCACTCTGTTTTCCGTGTGCCCGGCCCAGGGGATGGAGGCCCGCTGGGTGGAGACAATCTGGCGGAAAACGGGATTCTTCAGCGCCTCCCGGGTGATGAGGGCCATGTCCCAGGCGGTGGTGTGGTGATTGCTGGCTGGCAGGCCGTGGGGGGTGGAAAAAACGGTGTTTTCGCAGCCCAGTTGCTCTGCCTTCAGGGTCATCAGCTGGCAAAAGCTGTCCACCGTGCCGGCCACATGCTCCGCAATGGCCACGGCGGCGTCGTTTCCGCTGCACAGCATCAGGCCGTAGAGCATTTCCTCCAATGTGAGCTGCTCCCCTTCGGACAGGTAGATGCTGGTGCCCGGCACGCCGAAGGCGTTTTTTCCGGCGGTGACCACGTCTGAAAGGGCAGCATTTTCCAGGGCCACAAGGGCGGTCATCACTTTGGTGGTGGAGGCCATGGGCAGCGCCTGATGGGCGTTTTTCTCATAGAGGATGCGCCCTGTTTCCATTTCCACCAGGATGGCGCTTTTTGCGCTTTCGGCCTGGGCTACCCCTCCATTATACAGGAGAAGCACCGCAAAAAAAAGCCCCGCCAGCAATCTTTTTCCCATCTTCAGCCCTCCTTTTTTTCCTTGCCGGAAAGGAGCACGCTTTTGATATCCTCCACCAGGTGGGGCGCTGCGCTGATAGCCTGCTCCAGGACGGTTTTGTTTATGGCAGGCAGCAGGCGCACACTGTCGGCATGGATCACCAGAAAACCCACCGGCTGCACCGTCACCCCGGCGCCGCTGCCCCCGGCGAAGGGCAGGGTCTCCCTGGCGGGCAGGGTTTCCTTCCGGGCGTCGTATTCCCCGCCGCCGGTGGCAAAGCCGAAGGATACCTTGGAAAAGGGGATCACCGTGGCGCCGATGACGGTCTGGATGGGTTCGCCGATGACGGTGTTCACATCCACCATATCCCGGATGTTTTCCAGGGTGGTCTGCATCAGTTTTGAGATGGGATGCTCCATTTCGTTTCCTCCTTTTTGGCATGGCGTTTTTCGTGAAGCTTCCACAGGATGCCAGCCATGCATATTGTGCCCAGGCGGCCTTCCGCTATGCATGCGGCCCGGCCCAGGTTCCTGCCGTGATAGGCGGGCAGGAAGCGGCTGCTGCCATGGGGGAAAAGGGCAGAAAAAAGGGCGGAAAGCAGCCCGCATAAAAGGGCCGTCTGCCCGGCGTCCGGCAGGCGGATGAAGGCCTGGGCGGAAAGCAGCCGCAGACGGATGAAAACGTGCATTTTCTTTCGCAGGTACAATAATCGTATGGTCAGGGTGATCAGGTCTTTTTTGGATTTGTGCTTCTTTTTCCGCCGTTTCAGGGGGCGGGGCGTTTCCAGGTACAGCTTTCCTTCCGCATTTCTTTTCAGCGGCAGGTGATATATTTTTCTTACGCCCCACACCATGATCCCTATATGCAATCCGCTCTCTTCCGCTCCCCACTCAGCCAGCAGGCCAGCCTGCACCGGCGTAATGAAAAGAAGGTACAACGCAATCCCTGCCCACACCATTTTTTCCCCTCCTTTCCCTTTCATTTTGCGGAAGGAAAAGGAAAAATATGCATTGGCGGCGAAAGGGGGATGGTGTATAATAAGGGGAGAAAGGCGGTGGAGAAATGGAACAGGGCACTTTTTTTGAACGGCCGGTGCATCAGCCCCTGGCGGCCCGGATGCGGCCGGATCATCTGGACGGCTTTGTGGGCCAGCAGCATCTGCTGGGGCCGGGTAAAATTCTCCGCCGGTTGATTGAAGCAGATCAGGTATCCTCCATGATTTTCTGGGGCCCGCCCGGAGTGGGGAAAACCACCTTGGCCACCATCATCGCCCATCAGACCCAGGCAGAGTTCATTGATTTTTCCGCCGTTACCAGCGGCATCAAGGAAATCCGCACGGTGATGCAGCAGGCGGAAAACAACCGCATGTTCGGCGGGAAAACCATTGTGTTTGTGGACGAAATCCACCGCTTCAACAAGGCCCAGCAGGACGCATTTTTGCCCTTTGTGGAAAAGGGCAGCATTATCCTCATCGGCGCCACCACGGAAAACCCTTCCTTTGAAGTAAACAGCGCCCTTTTGTCCCGGTGCAAGGTGTTTGTGCTGAAAGCGCTTGAGGAAGGGGATATTCTGCAGCTTCTGCAGCGGGCCATGGCAAGCGAAAAGGGCTTTGGCGCTTACCGGGTGGAGATGGAAGAAGGGGTATTGGAAGCCATTGCCGCCTTTTCCAACGGCGACGCCCGTACCGCCCTTTCCACCCTTGAAATGGTGGTGCTGAACGGCGATACGGAAGGAAACCGGATCACCGTTACCCGGGCGGGGATGGAGCAGTGCATTTCAAAAAAATCCCTGCTCTATGACAAAAAGGGGGAGGAGCATTACAACATCATCTCCGCCCTACACAAATCCATGCGCAATTCCGACCCGGACGCCGCCGTTTACTGGCTGGCCCGGATGCTGGAGGCGGGGGAGGACCCCTTGTATGTGGCCCGGCGCATTGTGCGTTTTGCCAGCGAGGACGTGGGCCTTGCGGACCCTCATGCCCTGGAGCTGGCAGTGGCGGCGTATCAGGCCTGTCATTATCTGGGCATGCCCGAGTGCAGCGTGCATCTCACCCAGGCGGTGGTGCATCTGAGCCTGGCCCCCAAATCCAACGCCCTGTATGTGGCCTATGAAGAGGCGAAAAAGGACGCCCATGAAACCCTGGCGGAACCGGTGCCCCTGCACATCCGCAATGCGCCCACGGCCCTGATGCGGCAGCTGGAATACGGCAAGGGATATCAGTATGCCCACGATACCCGGGAAAAGGTGACGGCCATGCAGTGCCTGCCGGATAACCTGCAGGGCAAGGAGTATTACCTTCCGGCCGGGGAGGGCCTGGAAAAAAGGTACCGGGACCGGCTGGAGGAAATCAAGGCCCTCAAACGTGACCTGAATGTAAACAAATCCCCAAAGCCTTGACACAGGTGTTGAGGGTAAGGTATATTTTTTGTGAATCCCCCTGATTTTTTTGCATGGAGGAAAAGAAATGAAGCTGAAACGGGTGCTGGCCTTGCTTTTATTGCTGGCCACACTGGCTGGCGGGGCGTATGCGGAGGAAGAGGAAGCTGTCGTTCCTGCCTTTGGTGATTTTTCCGAAAAATATGCGGATCTGTTCCTGCCCGAAGGGTCGGAGCCTGTCCAGGGTGATCTGTATTATTACAGCGAGGATATTTACATCGAAATCACCCCCATCCGTCAGAACAAGACGGATATTTATGTGGCGGATATTTATGTGCGCTCCACGGAGAATTTCCAGCGGGCCTTTGGCAAGGATAAGTGGAGCAGCTATACCCAGAAGGTGCTGGATATTTCCAAAAACAATGACGCTGTCATCGGTATGACCGGCGATAACGGCCACAACCTGGACGTGGGCTGGGTGATTGGCAACGGCAAGGTGTGGCGCAAGTCTACCAACCGCAAGCGGGATTTGTGCTTTGTCTACCGGGACGGCACCATGGAAACCGTGGAAGCCCAGGATGTGGATAATGTCCTGATCAAGGAAAAGGCGGCGAATAACGAAATCTGGCACTGCTTCCTGTTCGGGCCGGCGCTGCTGGATGCGGAAGGCAAGGCCAAAACCAAGTTCAACTCCAACGTGGGCCCCGCCAACCCCCGCTCCGTCATCGGGTATTATGAGCCCGGGCACTACTGCTTTGTGCAGATTGACGGCCGGGGTGCCAAGAGCAAGCTGGAAAGCGGCAAGAAAAGCACCGGGCTGAAGCTGTCCGAATTGTCCCTGTTCATGGAGGAGTTGGGCTGTGTGGCGGCCTACAACCTGGACGGCGGCCAGTCCTCCATGATGTATTTCAACGGCGCGCTCCTGTCCACTCCCTACAATAACGGCCGTAAAGCCGGGGATATTGTGATCATCCGGGAAGTGGAAAAGCCCCAGGAAACGCCGGCGGAATAAGGCGGGAAATAATGTAGAATTCAGAATTGTAGTTAGTTTATGATACCGTAGGGAGGAGCTTGCCCCTCCCTTTGCCTTTTCGCAATGCAGGGGCGGCCGTTGGCCGTCCGTTGGTTACGGGGAGCAGGGGGCTTCTCGCCCCCTGTACTCCCGCGCCAGGGCCATCGGCCCTGGACCCAATCCGCGAAGTGGTTGTGTGTGAAAACAAGCTGTTTCCGCGTGAAGCTTGGGGAACGAAAGGATATGTGCCCACGGGCGCTATGAAAACGAAAAAAGAGCGGTGGAGAGAATGAATTCTCTCACCGCTTCTTTTTGTCGTTTTCACCGGATGCCTCTGGCATCCGGCCGGCGGCGCAGCGCCGCCCAGCCCGTGGGTGCGGCCGTGCCGCAGCCAACCCCCAATATGACAATCGGCATTTGCAAACGGGTTTGTGCGTGTTGCTGGTATTCCCCAAATTTCAGCGGAAAATGGCTTGTTCTGTACGCCAACTACTTCCGCAGCCGGGTCCAGGGACAATGTCCCTGGTGGGGTGCAGGGGCAACGCCCCGCAGGTCTCCCTGTGCTCCAGCGGAAAATTGTTTGTTCTCCCGGCCAACCGCTTCCGCACCCTGGCCTTGGAATATTTGACAGAAATAAATTGACAAAAGGGGAAGGAAAACGTACAATAATAATCGGATATTCATAACTATTTGAAGGAGCTATTGATGAAAGATTTTCCCCTGATCCGCTCTGGGAAAGCGGCCTTATGGGGCATGGTGCTGCTGGCCGGGGTGCCGCTGGCGCTGGCCCTGACACCCATTACCGGGCTTTATGCGCTGCTGATGGTAGCCCTGCTGATGCCGGCGGGGATGTGCCTGGTGGCTGCGGTGGGCGGCATTGCCCCTGCGCTGGTGGGCCTGATTGCCGGCGCGGTGGCCGCCTTCCGGCTTACCGGTGTGCCCGGGCTTATTGTTTCTTTCGGGTACCTGGCGGCAGTATTTGCTGCATTTATGTGGTTTATCTGGAAAAAGCCTGCATTTTTCAAGGGCTGCGGTGTAATGATCGCCGTGCACATGGTAGCGCTGGGCTGTGCGCTTGTCTATGTGCAAAGCCTGTTTGATAATCAATTGTATCTGCAGGCGGCGGACAGCGTGGTGCAATATGTATCTGCCCTGCCCGAATGTGACAGCCTGCTGGTGCAATTGTATTCCATGGGCTTTCTGGCCCTGCCTCAGGAGCTGGAAAACCAGCTGATTGTGCTGACAAACGGCATGTTCGTCATGTCCAGCACGGTGCGGCAGGATATGCTGCTGTCCCTGGGCTCCCTGGCGGAAAGCATACTCTCTTCCCTGATGCCGGTGCTATTGGTGCAGCACAGCATCATCAGCGGCGTGGCGTGCCTGCTGTTGTCCCTGCGCTTTGGCAAATTGCATCATGACAAAATGGTGTTCAGGGCCAAGGAAGGGGAGCGGGTGCCGCCCTTCCCCGAAACGGATATGCCGCCCTTGAGCCTGTGGCATCTGCCCCGGGGCATGGGCTGGAAGGTGGGGGCGGCCTGGCTGATCGGCTCCCTCATCCAGAATTCCGGCGGCGCTGTGGGCATGGCCGGTGCGGTGCTTTACCTGGCGGCGGATGCGGTATTCACCTGGCAGGGTGCGGCGCTGCTGAACTTCACCCAGAAGGCCAAGGGCACCCGGCGCCCCATGCGGGTGGTGCTGCCCTGTTTGTTCTTTGCCCTGGGTATTCTGGGGTATCTGGGTATTTTTGATCAGATTGTTAATTTGCGGGGGCTGCGCAAGCCCCCTGAACCAAAGGAGGAATTATAAATGAAAGTTATTCTGCTGGCAGATGTGAAGGGCACGGGCAAGAAGGAAGAAATCGTCAACGTAAGCGACGGCTATGCCCGCAATTTCCTCTTCCCCAAGAAGCTGGCTGTGGAATCCACCCCCGGCGCCGCCAAGGAACTGGAACGCAAGAAGGCCGCCGAGCGTCAGCGTGAAATGGAACGCAGGGCCGAGGCCGAAAAGAAGGCCGGCACGCTGCGGGGCAAGGTGATCACGGTGAAGGCCAAGGCCGGTGCCCAGGGCCGCCTGTATGGCTCTGTGACGGGCCAGGAAATTGCCGACGCCCTGAAGGCCCAGTACGGCATTGAAGTGGATAAGCGCAAGATTGACCTGAAGGACGCCATCCGCACCGTTTGCGAAACGGAAGTGGTGGTAAAGCTGTACCCTGAAGTGAATGCGAAAATGACAGTACGAGTGACAGGCGGCGAAAACTGATGGAAGCAACTCCCATTGCCAATCAGCCCTATCAGGCCATTCCCCCCCACAGCATTGATGCGGAAAAATCCGTATTGGGGGCCATGCTGCAGGACGCTGCGGCTGTTTCTGCTGCGGTGGAAAATCTGACGGGGGAGGATTTTTACACCCCCGCCCATAAGGAAATTTTCGATGCCGCCCGGCAACTGGCCCTTTCCAATATGGCGGTGGACCTGGTCACCATGGATGCGGAACTTTCCCGCCGGGGCACGCTGCCCGGAGTGGGGGGCATTGAGTATCTGATCGAATTGACCCAGTTCGTGCCCACCACGGCCAATGTGAAATACTACATCCGCATCGTGTCGGAAAAGGCCACCCTGCGCCGGCTCATCCAGGCGTCCGGGGAAATCTCCCATGCCGCCTATGCCCAGGAGCAGGATTTGCCCGAAGTGCTGGGCCTGTCCGAAAAGCTGATTTTTGATATTGTCATGCAGCGGGCCGGCGGGGATGAACTGCAGCATATCCGGGAAATCATGACCCGCACCTATGAGCAGATGGAAGAACTGGCCCGGCTCAAGGGCGGCATTTCCGGCGTGCCCAGTGGCTTTATCGGCCTGGACAACCTGACCACCGGCTTCCATGGGGGCGAATTGATCCTGGTGGGCGCCCGTCCTTCCATGGGTAAAACGTCTTTTGCCATCAACATTGCCACCAATGCTGCCCGGAAGGGCTTTAAGGTGGCCATCTTCAGCCTGGAAATGCCCCGGGAGCAGATTGCCATGCGTATGCTGTGCTGCGACGCCCGGGTGGATATGCAGAAGGTGAGAAAAGGCCAGTTGCGGGATGAGGACTGGGTGAAGCTGGCCCGGACCCTGGCCCCCCTGGCTGCCAGTGATGTGTACATCGACGATACTTCCGGCCTCACCCCCGGCCAGCTGCGCTCCCGCTGCAGAAGGCTGATGATGGACGGCGGGCTGGATTTGATTGTGCTGGACTATCTGCAGCTGATGGGCAGCGATAAGAAGGCGGAAAGCCGGCAGGTGGAAGTGAGCGAAATTTCCCGTTCCCTCAAGGCCATTGCTCAGGAACTGAAGGTGCCTCTCATTGCCCTGGCCCAGCTTTCCCGTGCCAATGAAAAGCGCGGCGGCAGCGGCATTAAGCCCATGCTCAGCGACCTTCGTGACTCCGGTTCTATCGAACAGGACGCCGATGTGGTGATGTTCCTGCACCGGGCGGCCTACTATAACCGGGAAGACCCCAAGCCCGATAACGTGGCAGAGGTCATCGTGGCCAAGCAAAGAAACGGCCCCTTGGATACCATCAAGCTGGCTTGGCTGGCGGAATATACCCTGTTCGATAATCTGGCGGCTGAACCGTAACCAGGGGCACCAGGGGCATCGCCCCTGGACCCAGTACGCGATATTGCATGATTTATCAAAAGAAGTTGTGTCCGCGTGCTACTTGAAGGAACGACGAAGCAGGGGGCTGCTCGCCCCCTGTACCCCACGGCAGGGCGATCCGCCCTGCACCCTTTTGCGAAAAAAAGGATTTTATCGGAAATGGTTGCTTCCGTATGCTGCTTGAGGCAACGAAGCGGTTTCAGCCACGGGCGCAATGAAAACGAAAAAAAGAGCGGCTGAGAGAATTTATTCTCTCACCGCTTCTTTTTTATCGTTTTCACCGGATGCCTAAGCATCCGGCCGGCGGTGTTCCACCGCCCAGCCCGGTGGCTGTGCCACACCCAATTATCATGTTTCAATCTTCTTATACGCCGCAGCGGGAAACTGTCTGTTCGACAATTCCACTACATCCGCAAATGGGTCAAGGGCCAATGGCCCTTGTGGGGTGCAGGGGTGAAACCCCGCATCGTTTCCTCAAGCCGCAGCGGCAAATTGCTCGATGAACAAGTCCACCACTTCCGCAAAAGGGTCAAGGGCCAATGGCCCTTGTGGGTCCAGGGGCGATGCCCCTGGGGGGAACCTCGCATGGCTTTCTTACCAGCGGGTCATGTTGCGGTGGAATTTGTCGGTGTAGGCCTGCTTCAGTTCGTCTTCCGTGATGCCAAAGCAGTTCATCACATCGCCGAAATACATGAGCACATCCGCCATTTCCTCCACAAAGTCATGGCGCACAGCGGCATCGTCCATAATGCAGTCGGGGCCTTTTTTCTTCACAATGTCGATCACTTCCCCCAGCTCCGCAATCAGCCACAGCAGCTTGTTGCCGCCGGTCTGGGGGCCGATGGGTTCCCATTTGTCCTTGTATTTTTGTTGCAGCTGGGTTTGCATTTCCAGCATTTCCTGCATAGTGAAATGTTCCATCATACACCTCAAAATTGGTTGGTTTCGTCTTCCGTGAAAATCCGGACACCGTTTTGCTGAAACAGCGCGGCGGTGACGCCGCTTCCCTCCGTCAGGGTGCCGGAGAATGTGCCGTCATAAATGCAGCCTTTGCCGCAGGAAGGGCTGCGGGCTTTGAGGATGGCAGCGTCGCACCCAAGCAGCTGATACAGCCGAAGGGCTTCCCGGGCACCCATTGAGTATTCCGCTGTCACGTCTGCGCCGTCTCTGCGGATCACCCTTTCGCCCTGAATTTCCGCGGGCAAACGGGGTGTGCTGAGGCCGCCCAGCTGCTCCGGGCAGACGGGGATGAGGGTGTGGCAGGTGTTCAATGCCAGCACCCTTTCGTCTGCCTTGCTTTTGCCGTCATAGCGGCAGCTGCAGCCCAGCAGGCATGCGCTCACCAGAATTTTCATCAATCATCCATCCTTTTTTCCAAGTTCCACGGGCACACAGCCCATGGAGAAATGGCATGATCCATCCCGAGGATGTTTTCTTTGGGAGAGCGCGAGAGGGTATTTCTTTTTCATAAAAGAAATACCCTCTCGCAATATCTTATCCCTTACGCAATTTCCAGTGCAATCTCCATCATCTGGGTGAAGGTGGAGCGCACTTCGTCGGGGGTGAGGCTTTCGCCGGTGAAGGGATTATCGGAGATGGTGAGGAGGGCCAGGGCATTTTTGCCGGCCCGGGCAGCGTTGAGGTAGAGGGCATAGGCCTCCATTTCAATGGCCAGCACCCCCAGATCCCGCAGCACGGCGGCGGGGGAGGGCTGGGTTTCGTCATAGAAGATATCGGTGGAGTAGATGGGGCCTACGGGCATTACAACGCCCATTTTCCGGGCGGCGGCAACGGCCTTTTCCAAGAGGTCAAAGGAGCAGCAGGGGGCCATGTTGCCCTTGAAACCGAACTGGGCGCCATAGTTGCTGTTGGAATAGGCGCTCATGCCGGCCACCACGCTGCGCACTTTCAGGGCGGGGTTCAAAAGGCCGGCGCTGCCCACCCGGATGATGTTTTCCACACCGAAGGAATTGTACAATTCGTGGGAATAGATGCCGATGGAGGGCATGCCCATGCCGCTGGCCATGACGGATACTTCCTTGCCCTTGTAGGTACCAGTGTAGCCCTGGATGCCTCGGACGTTGTTCACCAGGCGCGCATTTTCCAGATAGGTTTCGGCAATGAACCTGGCCCGGAGCGGGTCGCCGGGCATGAGAACGGTTTTGGCAAAATCGCCGGGGTTGGCGGTGTTGTGCAGGGTGGCCATGAGGGGTACCTCCTTTTTATTTGGTGCCGGTGGAGCCAATGCCGCCCCGGCTTTCGTCGGTCATGTGGGAAACGGTGACCAGCTCCACAGCGGGCATTTTTTCCATGATGCGGAACTGGCAGATACGATCGCCCTTTTCGATGCGGGTATCCCGGGTGGCCAGGGCCACGAAGTACCAGATATCGTCCTCGCCGCAATAGCTTTCGTCTACCACGCCTACGCTGTTCACCATCAGGATGCCCCACTTTTTGAAGGTGGAGGAGCGGGGGGCCACGTGGGCTTCATAGCCCTTGGGCAGCTTCATGGATACGCCGAGGCTGATGGGCCGGTATTCGCCCTTTTTCAGTTCCACGGTTTCGGCGGAGCGCAGGTCAATCCAGTCGCCGGTGGGGATGCGTTCGATGGGGGGCAGGTCGGTGTGGTATTTGATGAGAATCTGCATGGCTTATTCCTCCGAAATTTCGTCCAGGGTGAGGGAGAAGCCGGGCACAAAATTGGCCATAAAATCCTGCACTTCGGGCAGATCAATCTTGTCGATGCTTTTTTTCACGGATTTGCCGGCCTTGCCGAATTCCTTGTTGCCGCTCTTTTTTTCTTCCAGGCACTTCACATAGGCGCTGATCTTGTCGGCAGCCTTGACGATGCGCCATTCCAGGGTGGTTTCGTCATGGGCAATGAGGGGAGCAAAATCCTCCTTCAGGTCCTCCGGCAGCATGGAAAGCAGCTTTTCGGCGGCCATTTCCTCCATTTTGCCATACTCCTGGCGCAGGGCGGGGTTGGAATGCTTGATGGGGGTGGGCATATCGCCGGTGATTACTTCACCGGCATCGTGATACATGGCCAGGGCCATGATGTAATTGGGGTCATAGGTGCGGCTGTAGCGGCGGCGGCCGATGAGGGCAATGCCGTGGGCAATCATGGCGGCCTGAGCAGCGTGCTCCAGATCGTTTTCCGGGAGGGTGTTGCGCATGAGGCCCCAGCGCTGAATGAAGCGCATCCGGCTGATGTATGCAAAAAAATGGTGTTCCATTTTTGTATTCTCCTTGACAAATGTTGTGGTGTGTGTATAATCTTTCTTGTGCATCCGCTGGGGGCGTCATCGAAAGATGGCTGAGATAGAACCCTTAGAACCTGTGTAGATCATCCTACCGAAGGGAAGCGGCACGCAAAGATGATTTTGCGTCATACCGTTTCCCACACGCCTGATCAGCGTGTGGGTTTTTGTATGCCGGATGCAACAGAAAAGGAG
>JAFQHP010000043.1 GCA_017397895.1 Clostridia bacterium | reverse complement strand
TCTGCCACCGGTTCGTCGGTCACGGGTTCTTCCGCCACGGGTTCTTCAACCACGGGTTCGTCGGTCACGGGTTCTTCCGCCACGGGTTCTTCAACCACAGGTTCTTCAACCACGGGTTCTTCAACCACAGGTTCGTCGGTCACAGGTTCTTCCGCCACGGGTTCTTCAACCACGGGTTCGTCGGTCACAGGTTCTTCAGCCACGGGTTCGTCGGCCACGGGTTCTTCAGCCACGGGTTCGTCGGCCACGGGTTCTTCAGCCACGGGTTCTTCAGCCACGGGTTCTTCAACCGCAGGTTCTTCAACCACGGGTTCTTCAACCACGGGTTCGTCGGCCACGGGTTCTTCAACCACGGGTTCTTCCACCACAGGTTCTTCAACCACGGGTTCGTCGGCCACGGGCTCTTCCACCACAGGTTCTTCAGCCACGGGTTCTTCCACCACGGGCTCTTCCACCACAGGTTCTTCGGCCACGGGTTCTTCCGCCACGGGTTCTTCGGCCGCAGGTTCTTCCACCACCACAGGCGTTTCCACCGGGCGTGACTTCACTGTCGGCAGGCGCAGCGTGTTGGAAACGATGTAACGTTCCGCCACAACGCCGGCAATGCTCAGCAGCATGACAGCAGCCACGGTGATGGCAATCAGCTTTACGAGATTCTTTTTCATGATTGGTCTCCTCCTGCGATCGAAATGAGTGATCGGATATTACTTGTGCCCGTCTGTCAGGGCGGTAAAAAACATTTTCCAAAACCAGATGATGACTTCCGACAGGAAGCCCATTTCATTATAACGGAAAAGCCTGAAATAATCCAGTAAAATTTCTTGTTTTTACCGTACTTTTTTCATGTTTTTTCCTTATAATTGCGCTTTTGATGCCGGTTTGCATTTTTCTGACAAATTTTTACGCCCCGGCAGGGCGGCCCGCTATACCCTCAGCCGCCCGAAACGCTGCCTTCTTTCCCAATCTGTCAAGGTGCGAAAGTGCACGGCCCCTTCCCCATCTGCATAGCGCAGGGGCGGCAGGGCATGGCCGGCCTGAGGGGGAAACCTGTGCCGGCAGTATATTCTCTCATCCACTTTTCGTCACCTCCATTATACTCCGTTCGGGTTACATGTCCAGTGATTTTTTGTAAATATTGTGTGATTTTTCTTACATTTTGTGGGCAATTCCGTTTCCATGCAACCCGCAAACGTTTCCGAAACCGAAGCCCATAAAACAGAAAAAGCGCTAGCTTTCACTAACGCATGTATCTGGCAGTTTATTCTGCGATCACCAGCAACGCCCTGTAAGCAGCAGAAGCATTGGCCTGGGTCACCGTGAAGGAGTAGCTTTGCCCGCTTCCCACACGCACCCATCCGTCAGCAGTTTCCATTTCCCATACGATGGTGTAGCCCTCTGCCACATTATCCACAGAAGCCCACAGGGTAACCAGATCCCCGAAATAGATATCGCCTTGGTTCACCAGGGAAATATGGATGGACTCATTATCAGCAAGCGCCACGCTGCTCACGCCCAGCATCATGCAGCACACAAGCATCACGGCGATCAATTTACAAAAAGCGTTTTTCATAAAAAATCAGCGCTCCTTTCCAATCTTTACAGCCTCATTATAGCTCCGAAATGTTACAGGAGCGGTTACATGACCGTAGTTTTTCGGAAAAAAGCGCCAATACAATGGAAAAACAATACTTTTGTCGCCAGTTTTTTACAATTTGTCCCCCGGCATCATTTCACTGCTCAGCGGGCCGATGCGGTAATTGAAGGGGATGCTGGAGTTGGGATATTTTTTGTAGAACAGCTGCTTCACCCGCTCCATCACCATATTGCCGGTGGTGTAGTTCACCGTGGGCAGAAGCAGGGCAAAAATGGTGGGCGAAAAATGGGTGATGGTATCGCCCTTGCGCAGATTGGACTTCAAAATTTCCAAAGTGCCGTTCATGATGTTGTCCTGCTTGATGGAATCCATGGTGGGGTCGTCGGGATTGCCGATCATGATCACCCCCAGGAACATCGTAGAGCCCAGGCGTTCCAGATTGCGCATCTGCAAATTATAAATTTCCTTGAACACCGCATATTCGCACACAAAGGCGCCCCGCTGCTCACCGCTTTCCCTCAGCTCATTGCGGATGGCCTCCAGGCTGAACTCCAGCGTTTTGCCGGCCCGGACAATCTGCTTGTAAAACTCCTGCATATCTTCGCTGGGCTGCACGCCAAGGTAGCGGTAATTGAGGTGGGTGACGTGCTTGTACTGCACCAGGGCTTCATTGGTGCGGTTGGTGTTGATCAGGGCGGTCATCAGCTCCATATGCAGGCGGTCGTCAAAATTATCCACATTCAGAGCCATACGGCACACCCGGACGATATCCTGGTGATTTTCCCGGGCCTTGAGCAATTCAATATAGCTGTAAATGGCGGACATGTATTTGTTGTGCAGGCTGGTTGCCTGGGCCAGGGCCCAGTCGTTCTGCTCGGCATTCTGCAAAAGATCGCCCTTGTACAGCGCCAGCAGCTCCTCATAGCAGACCACCCGCTCCTGGGAATCCTCCCGCATGGAGGACAGCTCGTCAAACAGCTGCTCAATGCGGAAAAAGTCCACCGTCATGCCGGGCAGGTTTTCCCAGTGATAGGCGCCCCTGTCCGCCACGATGCAGTTGCCGAAATCGGGAGAAATCTGATTGAGGATGGCACGCAGGCGGCTCACCAGGGTTTTCAGGGCGTTTTCAGGGTTGGCGCTGCCTTCATCGGTCCACAAGGTGGCAAGCAGGCGGTAATTGGGCACGGGCTGGCCGTGGTTGAGCATCAGATACTGCATGAGATTGACGCCCTTGCGGGATTTTTTGGCCAGGCGCTCTTCCTTCTGCTCATTGATAAATACAGTGAAGGTGTCCATCAGCTGGATGCGGATAATATCAGCCATGAAAGATCAATTCCTTTCGTTCTATATGAATGCGTTCTGCTTCAGCGGCGGTGCATGGCGGTGTCCGATTGATCGGCATACATTGCGGCGGTTTCCTTGGTAATCAGCCCTTCCCTGACCAGCCGGTCCAGTTCCTTGTTCATGGAGAGCATCCCCGCCACCTGGCCTCCTGCGATAACATTGTCCAGTTGATGGGTGCGGCCTTCGCGGATCAGGTTCTGCACAGCAGGGGTGGATATCATCACCTCAAAGACAGGCACCAGACCCCCGTCCTTCCCGGGCAAAAGCCGCTGGGACACCACCGCCCTGAGCACCATGGAAAGCTGCATGCGGATCTGATGCTGCTGCTCGGCGGGGAAAGCATCGATGACACGGTCAATGGTCTTGGAAGCGCCGATGGTGTGCAGGGAAGAAAGGAGCAAATGCCCCGTTTCCGCAGCGGAAATGGCGGTGCGGATGGTTTCCGTATCCCGCATTTCCCCCAGCATGATCACGTCCGGCGCCTGGCGCAGCGCCGCCCGCAGGGCCAGGGGGAATGTAGGCGCGTCCTCCGGCACCTCCCGCTGACTCACCAGGGATTTGCGGTGGGAGTGCAAATATTCGATGGGGTCTTCAATGGTGACAATATGGCCGGAGCGGCTGAGATTGATCTTGTCCACCAGGCAGGCCAGGGTGGTGCTTTTGCCGCTGCCGGCAGGGCCGGTAACCAGCACCATGCCGCTGCGCAGGTCCGCCAGGTCCACCACCTGTTTGGGGATATGCATTCTGGCAGCATCCGGCAGGCCGAAGGTGACCACACGGCAGGTGGCGGCCAGGGTACCCCTTTGGCGGTAGGCATTGCAGCGGAAGCGGCTCATATCCACCACGGAGAAGGAAAAATCGTCGTCGCCGTTTGCTTCCAGTGCGTCCATGTTCCGCTGGGCCAGGGAATAAATATGGCCGATCAATTCCGCAGCGGCAGCCGGGGTGAGCCGATCCTGGGTCAGGGGGGACATCTTTCCCCCTACCTTCACCACCACCGGCGAGCCGGGGATGATGAAGATATCCGAGCCGCCCTTATCCAGCGCGTTTTTCAGTAAATTCAGAATATGTTCCATGTTTCCCCCACCTGCGCCTCCAGCACACGGGTGTGCCAGGAAAGGCGGTTTTCTTCTTCATAGGCGGCCACAGCCGCACCGGCACGGAAGGTGCGGCTGCCGTCCGTTTCCTGCCAGTAAATTACGTTTTCTTCCATCGCCATTTCATCGGGAAGGGAGGCAGCAAGCAGCTGCAGATAACTATCCCCGTCCCCTGCCTGCTGTTTGCAGGAAAGGGCCAGGGCGTCCAGCTCCGAAAGCGTTTCTTCGGCCCTGGCAAAAAGCACTGCATCCTGGGCAGCCACCTGAACGCTGCGCTGCGTCAGGCGCATATCGCTGTTTGTGCGCACAAACATCAGCATGCCCATGATGCTCATGCTGAGCACCACCACAATCAGCACAAGCGAAGGGGCGCCGGGGCTCAAGCGAAACAATTTTTTATTCATTGCCGCTCACCTCCGGCACATAATGCGCTCCGGGCAGGGAAAACATTTCTTCCCCGTCCGTTTGGGCGGATATGGTCCAGGCAAACAGGGTGCCTGCCGGTTTTTCTTCCTGCTCCAGGTGCACCACCAGGTGATACCCTTCGCCGGAAACAACCAGGCCCGCATCTGTTACAGTGCCCGCTTCATCATAGGTTTTTTGCACATCCTCCCCTGCCATGAGAAGGGCGTTCAGGTTTCTGGCCTGATGGAGCGCGTCGCTTCGCAGGGAGGCCTTGTTTTCCGTCACATAGGCCCCAGCATATACCTGGGAAAGCACTGCAAAGGAGAGAATGAAGAAGAACAGCACAATCACCAGCTCAATGAGCACGGCATTGTTGTTTTTTTCTCTGCTCACAGGCTGCCTCCTTCCCCGGGCATTGTCCTGACCGCTTCATAAAGGCTCAGGCTATTGCCCTGCCCGTCCTGCATTTCCACATACAGCACATTTCCCTTCATCTGCGGGCTGAACGCCAGAGAAGGGCATACCGCATCCCCGTTTTCCGGGGCAAAGGAACGGTCCGCCGAGATGAACTGCTGGCGCAGCATGCCCTCATGGGCATAGATATACTGGCGGTAAATTTCTCCGTCATAATTGTTTTCTATCATCAGCACGTCCCCGTCCACCAGGATATTGCCGCCCGTTTCCTGGCTTTGCACGGCGCTGCGCACAAAGGCGCACAGGATGCGCTTTTCGTTGGTGGCGGAGGATCTTTCTTCCATGCCGCAATAGCCCAAGGCCCCCAGCACCACCAGCAGCGTGGAAAACACCATAAACAGGGCCAGTACCATCAGCACAAACACCTGCTGTACGGTATACTGCTTTTCGTATCGCTTCATTTTCATCATACCAGGCCATCCCCCCGCAGCGTCACCCGAATCTGGGGCATCTGGTTGGAGGCAAATGCCTCGTACAGCACATGATAGCGGCTTTCGTCATAATGGAGGCCGTAATGCTCCTGCAGGTAGGAAAGCTCGGACGGGTATGCCCCTTCCACGGCAAAGCAGGTGAGGGCAGCATGACGGACGGCGTCCTCCACCGTGCGCATTTCCCCTTCGTCGCCCACGCGGATCATGCTGTCAATGGTGTAAACGCACAAGGCAACCAGAACCGCCATGGCCACTGCCAATAAAAGCAGCCGCTTTCCGTTCATGACATTCCCTCCCTTCTGAATTTTACTGACGAAATTTTCCCCTTACAGCAGGCTGCTGAGCACGCCGGCCATGGGCAGCATCACAGACAAAAGCACAGCGCCGATCACGATGCTGAGCACCACCACCACCGTAGGTTCAATGACAGCAATGAGGCTGCCGATGCTGTTTTCCGTTTCTTCTTCGTAGGTTTTTGCGATTTTTTCCATCACTTCGTCTTCCGTGCCGGTCATGGCGCCGGTCTGCAGAAGGCGGGTGTGCATCACGTCAAACAATTCCGCTTCTGCCACAGCGTCGGAAAAGGCTTCCCCTTCCTCCACCGCTTTGGCAATCCGATCGATTTTTTTCACCGCTTCTTCGTCTTCCAATACCCTGGGCACGGTGGACAGAGCTTCCTCCATCACAAAGCCGCCGGAGAGCATCATGGACAATACCGCCGCCACCCGGGAGGCGGAAATCTTATCCGTCAGGGTGCCAAGGGCGGGAATGCACCGGCGCAAAAGGGAAAGCACTTTGTCCTTATATCTGGTTTTCGTCAGCACCAGGCACAAAAGCACCAGCAAAAGCATCAGCCCCACCGCTGCCAGCACCACCCAGCCCAGCACCGCACCCACGCGCATCAGGCCGCTGTCGGTACCGGTGATGCCCATACCGCTGAGCACCCTTTCAAACACCGGCAGCACCTGCCACAAAAGGATCAGCACAATCACAAACAGCATGCCGCCCAGAACCAGCGGATACGCCACCGCATTGCGCAGGGATTCCTTCAGCCTCCCTTCCCGCTCGTAATAAGCGGTCATGGAGCGCATGACATCCTCCAGATGGCCGGTTTTTTCGCCGATGCCCGTCATTTCCGTCAGATAGGCAGGGAACAGGCCGCTTTCCTGCATGGCTTCATACAGGCTGCCCGTTTCCGCGAGCCGCTTGTGCATAACGGAAAAAGCGGAGTTTTCCTTTTCCTTTTCCGCCAGCACCTCCATGCCCCCCTCCAGGGACATACCGGCCTTGAGCATCATGGCCACCTGGTCGCAAAAGCGGCTCAGGGCCATGGGCGTCATGGTTTTTTTCATTTTATTTTCTTTCATGGCTCATCCCCCTCAATACCAGCGTTCCACGGCATACTCGATGGGCTTTGGCATGTTCTGCAAAATAGCCGTGGGATCGAAAATCACTTCTTTGCCTTCCACTGTGGCCTGCACCCAGGCATGGTACTGGCCGTTGGCGTCACCGATGACCAGCTTGGCCGGAATGCCCTGGGTGCGCAGCATACAGACGGAAGTTGCGGCCAGGTCCTGGCAGATGCCCATGCCCTTGTTCAGGCAGTAATCCACATCAGGCAGGCCGTCGGTTTTCACTGTGACCGCCCGGACATAATCGTACACAAAGGCGCTCTTTACATAAGCGGTGATGGCGTCATATCTGGCCCGGTCACCCTCCAGGCCCAGGCAGATTTCCTCCGCCTTTTTCACGGCTTTATTTTCGCTGGTGTAATTGATATAGGCATTGGGGAAGAGGAAAGCGCAGTTGACGTTTTCCATATCCGCCGTGAAGGACACCGCCCCTTCTTCGGTATAGCGGCTGCCGGAAACCTGCCTGTAGAGGGTGAGGCGGTATTTGCCGTTGCCAAACTGCAAAGGCAGCACCTGGTATTCGTTCTTTCCCTCCAGGTCGTACATGACGGAATAATCGCCCTTGGCTACCTTCAATTTCAGGCGCTTTGCGGTTTTTCCGCCCCGCACCAGCATATACCCTTCATCAATGTGGGCCACATCCACCTGCAAAGCGCCGTCCGTTTTGCGGGGGCCCTGGCTTTTTGTATCGGGCCACAGGGCGGCAAAGGCGGCCGTTACGGAAAGGAAAAGCATTACAAGCAGGCCTATGCAGCCCGCACGGCGCATATTCAGCCACTTATGCATGCCCTTCACTTCCCCTCTTTGCAGTTTCTTTCCTATGTATATACCAATTCACAATGCAGTTTACCATAATTCTCCCTCTTTTTCAATATATCGGTGGCAAAAATGATTACATATTTCACTTTTCAGGTAAGCAATTTGTAATCAAAAGCCCATTTGGTGTAACCGGCGACGGACAAAAAGGCATCAATTTGAGAATTTTTTCTTACTCATGTCTTTTTCAGCAATTATTCCCCCATATTCAACATGAAAATGTGCCAAAATTGCATTTTTCTGTTTTCAATCTTGCAGTTTTCTTCCGGAACGCATATAATAGCGTCAACCGAAATGAAGGGAGACGAAGGAATGATGAACCGCGTTTATAATTTCGCCGCAGGCCCCTCCATGCTGCCTGCCGCCGCTTTGGAAAAGGCTGCCAAGGAAATGCTCGATTACAACGGCACCGGTATGTCCGTGATGGAAATGAGCCACCGTGCCAAGGGATATATTGAAATTTTTGATCACACCGTGGCTCTGCTGAAGGAACTGATGCAGATCCCCGAAAACTATGAAGTGCTGCTGCTTCAGGGCGGCGCCACCGGCCAGTTTGCCGCCATCCCCATGAACCTGCTGAAGACCAGCGCCGACTATGTGGACAGCGGCAATTTCGCCCACGGTGCCCTGGTGGAAGCCAAGAAGTACGGCGAAATCAATGTGGTGGCTTCTTCCAAGGAAGACAACTACAACCACATTCCCCAGCTGGATAAGAGCAAGTTCAACCCCAACGCTGATTATTTCTACATCACCACCAACAACACCATCTTCGGCACCTGCTATCAGGAACTGCCGGACGTGGGCAATGTGCCCCTGGTGGCTGATATGTCCTCCAACATCCTCTCCCAGCCCTATGACGTGAGCAAGTTCGGCGTGATCTATGCCGGCGCTCAGAAGAACATCGGCCCCGCCGGCGTGGTGGTGGTCATTGTGCGCAAGGACCTGCTGGGCAAGGCCGCTCCCAATACCCCCAAGATTTTCGACTGGGCCAAGCAGGCGGATGCCGGCTCCATGCTCAACACCCCCTCCACCTACCCCATCTACATGGCCGGCCTGTGCATGGAATGGCTGAAAAACCAGGGCGGCGTGGAAGCCATCTACAAGGTGAACTGCGAAAAGGCCAAGCTGCTGTATGACTACCTGGATGAAAGTAACATGTTCCACGGCACTGCAAAGAAGGATTCCCGTTCCATCATGAACGTCACCTTCAATACCGGCGACGCCGACCTGGACGCCGCTTTCGTCAAGTATGCCGCTTCCAAGGGCATGACCAACCTCAAGGGCCACCGTCTGGTAGGCGGTATGCGCGCCAGCATCTACAACGCCATGCCCATCGAAGGCGTGAAGGCCCTGGTGGACGCCCTGAAAGCATTTGAAATGGAGAATAAGTAATCATGAAAGAAATTAAATTGCTCAATCCCGTTTCCCCCGTGTGGAACGAAGTGATTTCCGATCAGGAATACGCCCTCACCGCCGAAGCCAAGAGCCCCATCTCCATCATCGTGCGCAGCGCTGATATGCACAGCTACGAGCTGGAAGAAGATGTGCTGGCCGTGGCCCGCGCCGGCGTGGGTGTGAACAACATCCCCCTGGATAAGTATGCCGAAGAGGGCGTGGTGGTGTTCAACACCCCCGGCGCCAATGCCAATGCCGTGAAGGAACTGGTCATTGCCGGCATGCTGCTTTCCGGCCGCAACATCCTGGGCGGCGCTGCCTGGGCCCAGAACCTGAAGGGCACCGAAGGCATTGAAAAGGCCACCGAAAAGGGCAAGGGCCAGTTTGCCGGCCACGAAATCGGCGGCAAGACCCTGGGCGTTATCGGCGTGGGCGCCATCGGCCTGCTGGTTGCCAATGCAGGCGTGGCCCTGGGCATGAACGTGATGGGCTATGACCCCTACATCTCCGTGGACAACGCCTGGAAATTGTCCCGCTCCATCGTCCATGCAAAGAGCGAAGACGAAGTGATCGCCAATGCCGATTACCTCACCATCCATATGCCCCTGCTGCCCGAAACGAAGGGCAAGATTGACGCCGCCTACATCGCCAAGATGAAAAGGGGCGCTGTTCTTCTCAACTTCGCCCGCGGCGAACTGGTGGACGTGGACGCCGTTCTGGCGGCTCTGGAATGCGGCCAACTGAGCGCTTATGTGTGCGACTTCCCCACCGAAAAGCTGCTGGGCGTAAAGAACGTGATCTGCCTGCCCCACATCGGTGCTTCCACCCCCGAAAGCGAAGACAACTGCGTGCGCATGGCCGCCAAGCAGCTGGATGACTACATCAAGTACGGTGTGATCCGCAATTCTGTGAACTACCCCAACGCCGACCCCGGCCCCATGAGTGAGCCCCGCGTCTGCGTTATGCACCAGAACGTGCCCAACACCGTTTCCGCCATCACCGGCGCCGTTTCCGCCAAGGGCATCAACATTGACCATATGTTCAACAAATCCAAGGGCAAGTACGCCTACACCGTACTGGACCTGGACGACGCCCCCACCGCCGAACTGGTAAACGACATCAAGGCGCTGGACAGCGTATACGGCGTGCGCGTCATCCTTCCCTGATTTTTGACCGATCTTCTTTCCCCTGGCTTTGTTCAGGGGATTTTTTTCTAAGATAAAGGAGAGCATTTTATGCAGTTTTTTGGCATCCGTCCGGCGGATATTTATCTGCCCGCCCCCGGTATCGATCAGAAGAAATGGGCCGTGGTGGCCTGCGACCAGTTCACCTCCGATCCTGCCTACTGGCAGAAGATAGAGGATGAGGTGGGGGACGCCCCCTCCGCGCTTCGCATCATTTACCCGGAAGTGTATCTGTCCGAAGGCGAAGGCCGCATTCCCCGCATCCGGGCCGCCATGGAGAAATATCTGCAGGAGGGTTCCCTCTCCCTGCAGGTGGAAAACGGCTTTGTGCTGATGGAAAGGAATACCGAGTCCGGCAGCCGCATTGGCCTGGTTGCCGCGGTGGATCTGGAGGATTACGACTATACCCCCGGCACGTCCGCTCTCATCCGGGCCACGGAGGGCACCATCCTTAGCCGCATCCCGCCCCGGGTGAAAATCCGGGAGGGTGCCCCCCTGGAAAGCCCCCATGTGATGCTGCTGATGGACGACAAGGATGATCAGGTGCTGGGCGAACTGTACAAAAACAGGGAAAACCTCCGTCCCGTCTACGATACCGCCCTCATGGCCGGCGGCGGCACCCTCAAGGGCTGGGCGATCACGGATGAAAACCAGAAAAACGCCCTCTATGCCAGCCTGAAGAGGCTGTGCGATGCATGCAATGGGTTCCTGTTCGCCGTGGGCGACGGCAACCATTCCCTGGCCACCGCCAAGGCCTGCTGGGAAAACAGGAAAAAGGAAATTTCCCAGGCGGAGCAGGAAACCGATCCCGCACGCTTCGCCCTGGTGGAAATTGTGAACCTCCACTCCCCCGCCCTGCAGTTTGAGCCCATCCACCGCATGGTGTTCGGCGCGGACGGCACCCAGATGATGCTGGACTTTGCCGCTTACCTGCGGGAAAAGGGCATGGCCTCCATGCCGGGCAAGGACATCACCTTCCTGCATAACGGCCAGGAAACCGGCCTTTCCGTGAAAAACGCCGGGAATATGCTGCCGGTGGCCATCCTGCAGCCCTTCCTGGACCGGTATCTGCAGGAAAACAAGGATTGCGAAATTGACTATATCCACGAAGCGGACGCTGTGGAAAATATGTCCCGGGACAAGGGCACCGGCATCCTGCTGACGGCCATTGAAAAAAGCTCCCTCTTCCCCGGCATCGTAAGCGGCGGCGTATTGCCCCGGAAAACCTTCTCCATGGGCCACGGCCACGAAAAGCGCTATTACATGGAGTGCAGAAAAATCAAGTAAAAAACAATGAAGCCCGGAGGGTGAAAAAGCCTTCCGGGTCTTCCTGCCAAAGGAGATATGCAGCATGATCCTGTTTGGTCCCTCCGGCAATTCCGAATCCTTTTACGCCGATGGGTTCACCTCCACCCTGGACGCCCCCGGATGGCTGAAGAAAAAAGGGCTGAACGCCTATGAATATTCCTTCGGCCGGGGCATTAACCTGTCCCTGGAAACGGCGGCAAGGCTGGGAGACGCCATGGCAAAGGAGGGCATCCGTCTGTCCGTCCATGCGCCCTATTACATCAACCTGGCCAACCCCGACCCCGAAAAGCGCAAAGGGAGCCTGACCTATATTCTGGAAAGCGCCCGCCGGGCCCACGGCCTCAACGCCGACCGGGTGGTGGTGCATGTGGGGGCGCCCATGAAGCTGGAGCGGTCAGAAGCCCTGAAAAACTGCCGGGAAGGGCTGCGCACCGCCCGGAAAATGCTGGACGACAACGGCCTTTCCGCCATTTATCTGTGCCCGGAAACCATGGGCAAAAAAGGCCAGATCGGCGATCTGGAAGAAACGCTGTTGCTGTGCCAGATGGAAGAGAGGTTCATCCCCTGCCTGGACTTTGCCCACATCCATGCCCTGGGCCAGGGCCGGCTGAACAATACCGAGGATTTTGCCAAGGTGCTGGATATTGCCGAAAGCATGCTGGGCCGGGAGCGGATGCGGAACATGCACGTGCATTTTTCCACCATCGAATACACAGCGGCCGGGGAAAAGCGTCACCGCACCTTTGCGGAAAAGGAATACGGCCCCCGGTTTGAGCACCTGGCGCCGCTGCTGAAGGAAAGGCAGTACACCCCCCGGATTATCTGCGAATGCAAGGGCACCATGGCGGAAGACGCTGCCGAAATGAAAAAAATCTGGGAAGCGTTGTAACAAACGCTTCCTTTTCTTCGTCCTGTAGATGAACGGAGGGAAATGAAATGAAAAAATTTGTAGCAATCCTGCTGATGCTGTGCCTGCTGCCCATCACCGTACTGGCAGCGCCCAATTTTGAATCCATCGATGCGGTGGTGGCCAACCAAAATGTATCCGACCGGCTGATCCTGCGGGACCGGCCCTCCGAAAAGGGCAAGGTGCTGGGCCGCTTTTATTCCGGCACGCCGGTGCTGATCCTTTCCGAAGAAGGGGATTTTTGCGAAGTGAAGGTGGGGAACCTGACCGGCTACATGATGCGCTGGTATCTGGAATATGAGCTGCCCAATTACGACCTGCCAAAGCTTTTCTACACCGGGCTTGTCAGCAAAGCAGACGCCCCCGTTTACGACAAGGCTTCCACCTCCGGCAGCGTCATTGCCCGGGCCAATGGCCAGGTGCAGGTGCTGGGAGATATCAATGACGACTGGCGGTATGTGAAAAACGGGGAAAATTATGGCTACATGCGCGCCCTCCACATCAAGGACGTGGAGATGGATATCCCGGTGGCGTATCTGAGCACCCGGGTGGCGCTTTGCAGCGACAAGAAGCTGACAAAAGAAACCGGCGCTGTGTATGCCGGCGGCACGGTGGTGCGGGTGCTGGACGCTTCCCGCAGCGGCTACTGGGCCAGGGTGCAGGTACTGGGGGTGCCCGGGGCCACCGCAGGGCCCATGACGGAAGGGTATATCAGCCAGGATTATCTGAACGTGTTCATCTGGCCCTGGCAGCAAACCCAGGCCTCCTATGCCGTAGGCCGGCTGACCCAGGCCATATCCCTGCCCTCCGTAAACTATGACGGCGGGCAGGTGCAGGCAGAAGAAAACACCCTGGTCACCATCCTGGGGGAAACGGAAACGAAATATCACATTCTTTTTGACTGGGGCCAGGGCATGGTGGACAAAGCCATCGTGCAAAGATATACAGGCCGCTCTGCCGGAAACGGCGGCATTACCCACTGGGGCTACGCCCTGCTCTCCCCGGAGGATGAAAGGCGGTGGGAGCACAGCGCCACCAGCCGCATCCAGGGCTACACCATCGGCACCCGGATGCAGGTGGAATGGGGCTACAACCAGATTGATTTTCTGGATGCCGAAAACACCATCATCCTCACCGATAAAGACCTGAAAAAATACCTGCCGGACCTTCCGGAAGGGGCCTTTGAAATCACGGACAAAAACACCGCCATCTGGCATTTTACCGTAAAGGAAGGAAACACTGCCACCCTGTCCATGGAAAACGAAGCCTGGAACATCCACATCGAAAACCAGCAGTTCGGCCCGGGCAGCTATTCCTATCACCTGCCCAGCGGCACCAAAGGCAATCTGCAGGGGGCCGCCTGGTGCAGCGATAAGGCCCTCACCCCCGACCTGAAGCTGTACACCCTGCGCAGCGAATGGGCGGCTGAACCCGCCTTCACCGGTTCCGCCCGGTATTTCTGCGACTGGCAGATCGCCAGCCACGGCAGCTGGTACGGCTACCGGGCCGTGCCCATGGAAAACTGCGATGAAAGCTATTTTATCATCTCCGACCTGAACACTCTGCAGGAAGAAGACGCTGCCGGACGGTATGTGGACCTGAACGGCCTGACCTATGAAGAAGAAAACTGCTTCCATCTCCTGCCCGGCCAGTTCATTGAGCTGCACAACTGCATCCTGTACTACGACTTCGGCAACGGCTGAAAAAATATTTTTACAATTTTGTTTCATTTTATTGCAAAAATACTGTACTTGCGCCCCCGAAATATGCTATAATAAGGGGCGCATTTTTTTGCGTGCCAAAAAACAGGCAAAACACGATGAAACGGACGGAATGCACATGGAAGAGATGATCCTGGCCTCGGCTTCTCCCCGGCGGAAAGAGCTGCTTTCTTCCATGGGCGCGGCCTTTACCGTTGTGGTGGCGGACGCCGAAGAAGCAACGGAGGGCAAGCCGGAGCAGCTGGTGATGGAAAACGCCCGGCGGAAGGCCCGGGCGGTGCAGAAGCTGCATCCGGGCAGGATGATTCTGGGCTCCGATACCGTTGTATGCATTGACGGGCAGGTGCTGGGAAAGCCCAAGGATAAAGAAGACGCCTTCCGCATGCTGCGCAGCCTGTCCGGCCGGCAGCACCAGGTGTACACCGGGGTGTGCCTGCTGACCGAAAGCTTTGAGGATACCCGCTTCGATCAGACCGACGTAACCTTCTCCTCCCTCACCGACGACGATATTCGCTGGTACATTCACACAGGCGAACCCATGGACAAGGCAGGTGCCTATGCCATTCAGGGCATTGCCGGGATGTATGTGGAAAAAATCCACGGCAGCTTTTCCAACGTCATCGGCCTGCCCACCTCCCTTGTGCGGCAGATGCTGATGAACGCCGCAGACACACAGAAGAAATAAAGAATATAAACAGAAACGGACGGATGAATTTCCATGGGATATCTTATTCCTTATCTGGGCATTGACCTGGGCACCTCCAACACACAGATTTATGTGCGCCGCAAGGGCATTGTAATTGATGAACCCTCCATCCTGGTGGCAGACCGCAGCCAGAAGCGCACCATCCGGGCCATCGGCGATGAAGCCCGGGTCTTGCTTGGCCGCACCACCGGCGACAGCATGGCCGTGCGTCCCCTGGCCGACGGCCTGATCCATGATTTTGATATGACGGAAGAAATGCTGCGCTATTTTGTGCGCAAGGCCATCGGCGCCTCCCGGCTGTTCAAGCCCCGGGCGGTGATGACCGTGCCCAGCCGCATCACCCCGGTGGAAAGGCGGGTGCTGCGGAAAGTGGCCGTTTCCGCCGGCATCCGGGAAACCCAGCTGAACCTGGTGGAAAAGCCCTTTGCCGCGGCCATGGGCTGCGGCTTGCCGGTGTTTGATCCCATCGGCTCCATGGTGGTGGATATCGGCGGGGGCAGCACGGAAGTGGCCGTCATCAGCCTGGGCGGCATTGTGGCCAGCAAAACCATCCGCATCGGCGGGGTGAAGATGGACGAAGCCATCATCGGCCACATCAAGCGCACCCACAATATCCAGATCGGCGACCGTACCGCCGAAGAAATGAAAATCTCCCTGGGCTCTGCCCTGCCCCTGAAAAATGAACGCAGGGCGCTGATTAAGGGCCGGGATATGATTACCAACCTGCCCCAGACGGCGGAGCTGTCCTCCTCCGAAGTATTTGAATCCCTCCGGGCCCCCTGCCAGGCCATCCTGAGCGCCATTCAGGACGTCCTTTCCCGCACCCCGCCGGAACTGGCCGGAGACGTGATGCGCGCCGGCATCCACCTGACCGGCGGCGGCGCACAGCTGCTGGGCCTGGATCAGTATATCGCCTCCGAATTCAAGATCCCCGTGCTGCTGGCCAAGGATCCTTTGAACAGCGCAGCGCTGGGGGTGGGCCATCTGGCCGAAAATTTTGAACAGCTGCACCGCATTGGCCGGTCCAGCTTCCTCCGGGAAGAAAACGAGGAGTAAAATCACATGGCAAGAAAACGGGACTGGACATTTACAGACGATCATAACCTGCTCTCCGATATGGAAGACGGGCAGGATTTCCATACCGATGCCCAACCGGAACCCGATGATATGCCCCCGGCGGATGAAGAGATTTTTGAAGCGCCTGAGGAAGACCGGGCCCGCCAGGCGGACCAGGCCTGGACCCGGGCTGCCATCCGGGTGGATGCGGACAGGCCCGGCCTGGCCCAGGAAACCTGGCGCAACAGCGACAAGGCCCGGGGCACCAGCCGCACCTACAATCCCCCCCGCAAGGGCGGCGAGGGCAAAAAGAAAAAGAAAAGAAAGCAAACCGAATCGGATCAGCGCAGCTTCATCAAATCCCTGGTGGTGATTGCCAGCTGCGTGGTGCTGTTTTTGTTTGTGGCGCTGCTGGTGCTGTCCAATTTTGTGGACCACCCCCTGCTGCTGCTTCCCAAGCGCTGGGCCACCCAGATCATCACCCCGGTACAGAAGGTTTTCTCCCAGCTGACCGACAGCGTGGCCGATTACGTGCGCACGCTGAAGGTGCGGGGCAATATTGAATATGAATATGAGCAAGCCCTCATCAAGCTGGACGAATACGCCGACCAGGTAGCCCAGCTGGAGGAAACCCGCCGCACCATCGAATCACTGTACGATCTGTTGGACGAGCAAAAGCGCAACTATGACCTGAACCCCCTGGCCGCCACCGTCATCGGCACCGACGCGGGCAACTATTTCTCCACCCTCACCCTGGACGTGGGCAGCAAAAACGGGGTGGAGCCCTATATGGCCGTGGTATCCCAGGGCGGTCTGGTTGGCGTAACATACGAAGTGGAAGATTACAAGTGCCAGGTGCGCTGCATCATCTCCACCGACTGTACTGTGGCCGCCCTCATTCAGTCCACCCGGGACCAGGGCAGCATCAAGGGCACCATGGGCGTCAACGGCGAACCCATGTGCCGGATGTATTACCTGCCCGACAACGCCATTGCCCGCCCCGGTGATGTGATTGTCACCAGCGGCGTGGGCCTGGAATTCCCCAAGGGCATTCCCATCGGCGAAGTGCGCGAAAGCACAAGAGGCATGGAAGACAATAAATCCTACGTGGTGGTGGAACCCATTGTGGACTTCCAGCACCTGGAATATGTGACGGTGTACCGCTACAAGCCCGCCTATGCCGAAGAGGCCCAGAGCCGTCAGACCGGCGTGCAGGCCACGCTGGAGCCCCTGTCCACCCCCCGGGCCGTGCCTACCTTCCAGGTAGGCAGTGTCAGCGATTTTATTTTCGCTGCCACCGAGGTGCCCGCGGATTATGTGACGCCCACCCCGGCACCGGAAGTGACCGCCACCCCGGCGCCCACCGCTTCCCCCACCCCGGACCCCAACGCCACGCCCCTGCCGGAAAACCTCAGCTACAACGCCGCCATGCCGGAAAACGTAACCCCCACCCCCACCCTGCGGCCCACCGCCACGCCCGAACCCACCCCGGCGCCCACCCAGGACCCCGGCGAAATGACGGTGGAGGAGGAATAAAGTGAGAGAATTGATCAAAGGGCTGAAATTTCTCTTCCTTACGCTGTTTGCCTACCTGTTCCAGGCCTGTGCCATGCAGTACCTGGCCATTGACAGCGTAACGGCCAGCCTGCCCTTTTGCACACTGGCGGTGTTCACCGTCACCCTGGGCAAAAAATACACCTTCTGCGCCAGCTGCATCATCGGCATCCTGATGGAATGCATGCTGGGCAATGTGCCCGCCATGTATGCCATTGCCTATCCGGTTATTGGTATGCTGGGGGCCCAGGCCTTTTCCGACCGCAGCGAACGGCAGAAGGAAAAGCGCCTGGAAAGAAGCATGAACATCCAGAAAAAGGGCAAGGGCCCTGCGCTCCTGATTGCCAGGCTGCAGCAGATCGAAATTCCCGCCCTTTTGCGTATTCCCCTTTGCGCCATGCTGATGGATCTGATCTGGCACGCGGTGATGTGCATTTATATGTACCTGATCGGCGTGGAGATCAGCTGGCTGCATTTCACAAGGCTGTTTTCCGCCGTGTGCTACACAGGCGTATTGACGGCTGCCGTCATGATCCCCATGCGCTGGTTCCTGGGGATGTACCGCCGCAAAAAGAAGGCCCGGCAGGCCGAGGAAGAGGACGAGCTTCCCGCCTCCGACGCCGATGAAGAAGATACCAATGAGGAGGATGCTTCCTCCCCCTCCACCGAAGCCGAATATGATGAGGATTATCTTTATCCGGAAGAAGGTGACTGGTTATAACCATGGATGAAAACAAACGCCGCAGCCCTGCCCGGCAGGACACCCGGCAGCTGAACACCCGCTTTCTGATTTTTGCCGCACTGGTGATGATCCTGTTCGGCATTTTAGTGTACGGTATTTATAACCTGCAGATTGTGGAAGGGGCCGAACACGCCCAGACCACCGGCGCCAGCGCCATCAAGCGCATCCCCATCAAGGGCAGCCGCGGCATGATCACCGATATCAATTCCGTGGTGCTGGCCAAGAGCGAAAAAGTATATAATGTAACCTATTACCGCGAGAACGACGACTGGGATTACCCCACCAAAATGCTGCTGGATACCCTGGAGATTCTGAAAAACTACGGCTCCGACATCTCCGTATCCTGCCCCATCCGCCGCAATGCAGACAGCGGACAATGGGAATTTGCCTTTGGCGAGGGCATTTCCGAAACGGCCTGGAACAGCCGCAAGGAAACCTTTTACCGCAATAACTATTTCACCGTATCCAAGGCCTATTCCGCCGAAGAGTGCTTCACCCGCCTGCGCAAGCGCTATGGCTTTACGGACCTGGGGGGCGGCAAATACGCCCTGCAGCTGGACAAAAACGGCACCTCCATCGTGCCCGATGCCGATTCCCCCAACCAGAACCCCTGCGAAGAATACTACGAAATTGATGAAGAAACCCTGCTTAAGGTAATGGCCATCAATGTGACCATGCAGGACAACGCCTTCAACTCCGTGCCCATCTCCATTGCCGAGGACGTGCCCTACGAAGCTGTCAGCGAAATTGAAGGCCGCAGCATGAGTATGGACTGGGTGGGCGTATCGGTGGGCGAAAAGCGGGTGTACCCCCACGGCTCCCTGGCCTCCAACATTCTGGGCTACACCGGCAAAATCCAGAACGCCAACCGCTACTACAACGAGCTGCAGCCTGCCGGCTATGCCCTCAACGACCATATCGGCCTGGACGGCATTGAAGCCAGCATGGAAAACTGGCTCACTGCCAACATCACCCAGCGCCAGGGCGAGCGCCTGGTGCAGAAGGACTCCACCGGCCACATCACCGGCGAAATCAGCTACACCCCGCCCACCGACGGCAATAACGTAAAGCTGACCATCAATTACGCCTACCAGCAGAAGGCGGAAGAATGTATCCGGGAAAACGTGGAAGCCTGCCGTGCCGAACAGGAAAAGAAAATGGCGGACTCCAAATGGCTGGAAACCAACAAGGACAAAATTGCCTTCCGCAACTGGGACGAATATCCCCTGCAGCTGGCAGACACCGGCGTGCTGCTGGTGATGAAAATTGAAGACGGCAGCATGCTGGCCATGGCCCAGTACCCCACCTATGACCTGAACGCCATGATCGAAAGCGGCGACGCCGCCCGGGAAATCGTCATGGACGAGCGCAGTCTTCTGATGAACTACGCCGTGCAGACCCGGGCTGAACCCGGCTCCATTTTCAAAATGTGCACCGGCCTTGCCGCACTGACCAACGGGGAATTGACCCCCACCGAAACCATCTCCGACGGCGGCCGCTTCATCAAATACACCTCCAACCGCGAAGAAGCCCCCCGCTGCTGGACCACCAACTATGCCTCCCATAAGGACCAGACCATTGTGGAGGGCCTGACCAACTCCTGCAACTATTTCTTCTACACCCTGGCCAGCCGTCTCTACGGCGATACCGGCACCGAACGGCTGTACAAATACGCCGCCGAAATGGGCCTGACCAGCAAAACCGGCATCGAATTGCCCGGCGAGCTGCGCAGCGTAGTGGGCAACCAGACAAACCTGTACGACACCACCGTCAGCCTCAGCGAGCAGATGACGGACACCCCCATCATCGTGGCCAACGCCATCAAAAAGCACCTGATCAACTTCGGTGCCAGCAACGGCATCGAATATGACGAGGCCCGCCTGGACAACTGCATCAAGCGGCTGATGGAAATGGCCATCAATTCCAGCTCTGACGACTGGGTGCAGAACGCACGCCCCATCTTCATGACGGAGCTGAACATGACCAGATCCATGGTGATGCAGGCCGCCCTGATGAGCGACCTATGGAACTACCTCAACACCATCAAATGGGGCGGCAGCCAGGAGATCCAGATGGGGATCGGCCAGTCCATTACGCTGCTGACGCCCATCTCCGTGGTGCGGTACGTGGGCGCACTGAGCAATTCCGGTATTGTATGGAACCCCAACATCGTCTCTTCCATCATCTCCCCCGAGGGAGAAATCCTTTCCCAGCGAAAGGCCACCCAGCACAACACCCTGGACTCCGCCCAGCCCTATATGCCCTACATTCTCAAGGGGATGGAAGGCGTGGTGGACGAGGGCGGTACCGCAAAGGCCTATTTCAAGGACTGGAAGTATACCGCAGCCGAGGTAATGGCCGGAAAAACCGGTACCTCTCAGGTGACCATCGGCGGTATCAAGCTGGACCTGGAAAACAACGCCTGGTTCGTCGCCCTCACCCCCAAGGAAAACCCCGAAATTGCCATCGTATCCTTTATTCCCAACGGCTATGCCGGCGCCCAGGCCACCCGCGCCGCCCGTGACTTCATCGGCTTCTATCTGGACGAAAAGGCCAAGGAGCAGGAAGTGATTGAGCTGCCCGGCGGCAATATGCTGGCCCCGTAAAAATCCACTTTTTCCCCACCGAAAACGGGAGGTAATTATGGCTCGAATTTTTTGCATCATGTCCGGCAAAGGCGGCGTGGGCAAAAGCACCCTTTCTGCATCCCTGGCCCGGTATTTTGCCGGACGGGGCATGCGCACCCTGCTCATTGACGGCGATATCGGCCTGCGCTGCGCAGACCTGATGCTGGACGTACAGGACCGGGTGGTGTTTGATCTGGGCGACGTGAAGGAGCAACTCTGCCCCACGGAGCAGGCCCTCATCCGCCCCACCGGCACGGAAAATTTATCCCTACTGGCCGCCCCGCAAATGATGAAAGCCTCCGATATCAAAGCCAAGGAAATTACAAAATTGATTTCTTCCCTGAACGACAGCCAGGACATTATCCTGCTGGACGCTCCTGCCGGCATCGGAAGGGGCCTGAAAAACCTGCTGGGGGCAGACAGCACCCCCGTCATTGTGGCAACGCCCGACGACGTGTGCCTGCGGGACGCAGAGCGGCTTGCCATGCTGCTGCAGGAAAAGGGTGAAATGCACCCCATGCTGGTGCTGAACCGGGTGAACCGCAAGCTGATCAAAAAGGGCGAAATGCTATCGCCGGACGTGATTGCCATGAGCCTGGATATGCCCCTCACCGGCGTCATTGAAGAAAGTCCCGCCGTCTACCGGGCCCTTTTGAAACACAAAACCGCCCTGGAATGCGACGACCCCGCGGTGCGCCAGGCCATTGAAAACATTGCTTCCCGGCTGCTGGGCGCCGATACCCCCCTGCCTGTGTACAAAAAGCGCAGGCGGCTGTTTGCAAAAGGAGGGGTGCAGGCATGACGCTGATCAACGACACCAGTAAGCGCAGCCAGGCAAGGTTTGACTGGATATTGCTTGTGTGCGTGTATGCACTGGCCGTCCTGGGCATATTGTGCATCAGCATGGCCACCTATGATATCGACGTCAGCGCCGACCAGCCGCTGCTGAACAAAATCCTCAATTCCCGCTCCAGCATGTGGCAGTCCATTTTCTTCCTGGTGTCCTTTCTGGTGGTGGGCGTGGTGCTGGCCATCCCCACAGAATTCATCCGTGCCCGTGTGAACCTGGCGTACTACATCGTGCTGGGGCTATTGCTGGTCACGCTGATTGCCGGCGAAGCCAGCAGTAACCTCAAGGGCTGGCTGAACACCGGCCTTGGCCGCTCCATTCAGCCCTGTGAATTTGCCAAGCTGTCGGTATTGCTGGTGCTGGCAAAGCAGTTGTCCCTGAAGGACCAGCCCATCAAAAATTTCAAGGATTTTATGAAGATCGGCCTCATCGTGGGCATTCCCGCCCTGGTGGTGCTGGCCCAGGGCGAAACGGGCACCGTCATCGTCATCGCCTTCATGTTCTTTGCCATGTTGTTTTTCGGCGGCGTGGACTGGCGGCTGATTGTGGGCATGCTGGCTGTTGTGGTGCTGGGCATCGGGCTGATTGTGGCCTATGCCCTGATGTCTGAAACGTCGGACTACCGCATCCTGCGCCTGCTTGCCTTTATGGACCCTGAAAAATACGCCGATTCCGGCGGGTATCAGATCATCAAATCCCAGAACGCCATCGGCAGCGGCCAGCTTACCGGCATCGGCACCTTCCTGCCCTCCTCCTGGACCACGCTGGGCTATGTGCCCGAAGCCTCCACCGACTCCGTTTTCTCCGTGGTGGGGGAAAGCTTTGGCTTCGTGGGCTGCATGGCGGTGCTGGCGGTGTACTTCTTCATGGTGATGCGCATGCTGTACCTGGCCCGGTTCACCAATGACAAGTTCGGCCGGCTGGTGATCGTGGGCGTCATGAGCATGCTGTTCTTCCACGTGTTCCAGAACATTGCCATGGGCATCGGCTATATGCCCATCACCGGTATTCCCCTTCCCTTCCTTTCCTATGGCGGCAGCAACTTCATCACCAACATCGCCGCCATCTCCCTGGTGCTGAACGTGACCAGAGGCCGCACCGCCTCCTCCGTCATCACCATCCAATTGCCCAAGATCAACACCAAAAAAGAAGGATAATGCTTGACAATCCGCGCTGCTGCATGCTATAATCGGTCAATCAGCGGTGAAGGAGAACAACCCCTCTGAAAACCTGCATTCGCAAGAGAAAAACGGCCATGGGCTGGAAGCCGTTTGAAGGGCAGGGAGGGCATTCGCTCCGGAGCTGCGGCGCCGAAATAATCTCATGTAAGCGCCGCCGGTATGCCTCCGTTACAGGGTGTAAGAGCGTCTGAAAAATGTTTCGGACGGAATTTGGGTGGTACCGCGTAATCAAAAAGATCACGCCCCAAGGCAGAACAAAATGCCTTCGGGCGTTTTTATTTGGAGGGAAAAAACCATGGATATCCGTGAAAACCTGGATCTTATCAGCCGGGAGATGCATGAGGCGCTGGAAAACGTCGGCTCCCTGCAGGAGCTGGAAGCGCTGAAGGTGAAGGTGCTGGGCAAGAAAGGCAGCCTCACCGCCCTGCTTCGCAGCATGGGCCAATTGAGCCCGGAAGAACGCCCCAAGGCCGGCCAGATGATTAACGTGGCCCGGGAAGAACTGACCGCTGCCCTGGAAGAAAAGCAGCAGGCCCTTTCTTCCGCCGAAAAGGAAATGCGGCTGAAGAAGGAAGCCATTGACGTCACCGAGCCCCGGGATCTGCCTTTGGTCGGCACCGTGCACCCCACCCAGCTGGTGCTCAACGAAGTGCTTTCCTGCTTCGAAGGGCTGGGCTATGAAGTGGTGGAAGGTCCCGAAGTGGAGCTGGATCACTACAATTTCGAGCTGCTGAACCTGCCCAAGAACCATCCCGCCCGGGATGCCCAGGATACCTTCTATATTGATGACAGCATCGTGCTGCGCACCCATACCTCTCCGGTGCAGGCCCGCACCATGCTCACCAAAAAGCCCCCCATTCGCATCGTCTGCCCCGGCCGTGTGTTCCGGGCCGACGAAGTGGACGCCACCCACAGCCCTGTGTTCCACCAGATTGAAGGCCTGGTGATCGATAAGGACGTGAGCATGGGCGACCTTAAGGGCACCCTGGACGCCTTCGCCAAACGCCTCTACGGCGATGACATCGAAGTGCGCTTCCGCCCCTCCTTCTTCCCCTTCACCGAACCCTCCGCTGAAGTGGACCTGACCTGCTTCAACTGCCACGGCAAGGGCTGCAAAATGTGCAAGGGCACCGGCTGGATTGAAGTGCTGGGCTGCGGTATGGTGAACCCGAAAGTGCTGGAAATGTGCGGCATTGATTCCTCCGTCTATTCCGGCTTCGCCTTCGGCATCGGCCTGGAGCGCATCACCATGCTGCGCTACGGTATCAAGGACATGCGCCTGCTCTACGAAGGCGATCTGCGCTTCCTGCGCCAGTTCAGATAAGAGATTTACGAAAGGGAGTTATCTGGGGAAACCGCTTTTGAAGCTAAAAGCAGTTTCCCCAGACCCCTTCCGAAAAGCTAAACCGGATGTTTGGAAAATATCTTTCCCGACAATGTGCCGGTGAAGCAAAAAGAATAAAATGTTACATGGGCAAACCCACGGCAAACAGCAAATCAACTACATCCCATACCGGTTTTCGGAAAGGGGGTGCAGGGGGAAAACTGCTTTTGCCGGCAAAAGCGGTTTTCCCCCTGCTATATTGGAGGATAAATTATGAAAGTTTCGATGAAATGGCTGAAGGAATATGCGGATATTCCCATGACAGCGGAAGAATACGAAAGCCGGATGATCATGACCGGCACGGGCGTGGAAGGCACGGAATTCTTAGGCGCAGAGCTGGAAAACGTAGTGGTGGGCCGGGTGCTCACCTGCCGTGACCATGAAAACAGCGACCACCTGCACGTTTGCACGGTGGACGTGGGCGAAGAAGAAGCGCTGCAGATCGTGTGCGGCGCGCCCAATGTGAAGGAAGGACTGCTGGTGCCCGTGGCCAAGATCGGCGCCAAGCTGCCCGGCGGTCATGTGATCAAGAAGGGCAAGCTGCGCGGCGTGGAAAGCCAGGGTATGCTGTGCTCCGGCCCCGAAATTGGCGTGCCGGTGGAACTTTACCCCTCCGTGGGTGATGCAGGCCTGCTGGTGTTCCAGGAAGAATACCCCCTGGGCACCGACGTGCGCACCATTTTCGGCCTGGACGACACGGTGATCGACTTTGAAATTCTGGCCAACCGGCCGGACTGCCTGTGCGTGTGGGGCGTGGCCCGTGAAACGGCTGCCGCCATGGGCACGGAGCTGAAGCTGCCCGAAATCAAGGTGCAGGAAGTGGGCGATGACATCGCCGACTATGCCAGAGTGGAAGTATTGGAAAGCGAACTGTGCCCCCGCTATGCCGCCAAGGTGGTCAAGAACGTGCGGGTGGCCCCCTCCCCCGCCTGGCTGCGGCAGTACCTGCACGCCTGCGGCATGCGTTCCATCAACAACATTGTGGACATCACCAACTTTGTGATGCTGGAAACCGGGCATCCCATGCACGCCTTTGACCTGGACAAGGTGGAAGGCCGCCACATCATCGTGCGCAAGGCCAACAAGGGCGAAACCCTCACCACCCTGGACGGCAAGGAACACGCCCTGCCCGAAACGGCGCTGATGATCTGCGACGAAACCCACCCCACCGGCCTTGCCGGCATCATGGGCGGCGAAGAAAGCGAAATCACCGAAGACACCAAAACCATCCTGTTCGAATGCGCCGCTTTCGACCGCACCTCCATCCGCCTCACCAGCCGTGCCATGGGCATCCGCACCGAATCCAGCGGCCGGTTTGAACGCGGCGTGAACCCACAGACCTGCATGGACGCCCTGCTGCGTGCCTGCCAGATGGTGAATGAACTGGATGCCGGCGACGTGGTATCCGGCGTGATCGATCTGTATCCCAATCCTGCCAAGCCCGTGGTGCTGGACGTAAACTGCAAGCGCATCTGCACCCGGGCCGGCGTGGAAGTAAACCCCGAAGAAATGAAGGCCATTCTGGAAAAGCTGCTTTTCCAGGTGGAAGTGAACGGCGAAAACATGAAAGTGACCGCCCCCGCCTTCCGCCAGGACATCGAACAGGAAGCGGACATCTGCGAGGAAGTGCTGCGCTATGCCGGGTATGACCGCATTCCCATCACCCACCTCAAGGGCGAAAACCCCATGGGCGGCCTGAACGAAAAGACCCGGAACCAGAAGATGCTGCGCACGCTGCTTTCCGGCATGGGTTTTTATGAAACCATGACCTTCTCATTCGTCAGCAAAAAGGCCATTGATATGCTGGGCATGCCCCAGGATGACCGCCGCAGCAAGCCCCTGATGGTGCTCAACCCCCTGGGCGAAGACACCGCCTGCATGCGCACCACCATGCTGTGTGGCCTGCTCAAAACCCTGTCCACCAACATGAAAAACGGAAATGTTGACGGCCGTATTTATGAGCTGGGTGCCACCTTTGACGCCATCAACCGTACCGCTGAAAACCTGCCCACCGAAACGCCTTCCCTGGCCATCGGTATGTACGGCAATGCGGATTTCTATTCCATCCGCGGTGTGGTGGAAGCCCTGTGCAAGGAAAACGGCATCCAGTATAAGATCGAAAAGGCGGAAGAAAAGTACCTGCATCCCGGCCGTCAGACCAAACTGATGCTGGGGGACGAAATGCTGTGCGTGCTGGGCGAAGTGCATCCGGACACCGCCGAAAAGTTTGACCTGCCCGGCCGTGCCTATGTGGCAGAAGTGAACCTGAGCGTCTTCTTCCAGGCCATCCGGCCCATGGAAATGGTGAAATCCATTGCCCGCTTCCCCGCCGTGCAGCGTGACCTGGCGCTGGTGATGAAGGAAGATGTGCTGGTTGGTCCCATGATGGATGCGCTCAAGAGCGGCTGCGGCGCACTGCTGGAAGACATCCGCATGTTCGACGTGTTCCGGGGCGTGCAGATCGGCGAAGGGAACAAGAGCGTGGCCTTCTCCTTCACCTTCCGCTCTGCCGACCATACCCTGACGGAAGATGAAATCAACAAGCTGACCAATAAGGCGCTGAAGATCGCCGCCGAGCAGTTTGACGCTCACATCCGTGCCTGACAAAACAACACAAGGGGATTGCCGCCGCATAGGCGCTTTCCCCTATTTTTGAGATAAGGAGGATTCCCGATGGATACTGTGCTGGGCCTTGTCCGGACGGCGCTGCCGGTATTCCTGGCCCTGGCGCTGGGGGTACTGTGCCGCAGGAAGCAGCTGCTCTCCCGGGAAGGGATTGATACGCTGAAGAAGGTGGCGGTGGATATTGCGCTGCCCGCCGTGGTCATCGGCGCCCTTGCCACCGCCGAATATACCGGAAAAAGCCTGATTTTGCCGCTGGTGATCTTCCTGGCCGGGTGCCTGGGGCTGCTGCTTGGGAAAGTGCTGTGCAAAAAGCTGAAAATGCCCGGCACGCTGACCCCCTTCCTCATGTGCGGCTTTGAGGGCGGCATGCTGGGCTATGCGCTGTTTGGGCTTTTGTACCCCGGCGAAAGCATGAGCGCCTTTGCCCTCATTGACCTGGGCCAGGCCTTTTTCTGCTTCACCATTTACAAGGCACTTCTGACCGGCTCCAACCGCAGCATGAAAACCATGGTGAAGGATTGCTTTTCCACTCCCGTGGTGTGGGGCGTGATTGCCGGGCTTTTGCTGGGTGCCACCGGGCTGTACGGCTGGCTGACGAAGATCGGCCTGGGATCCGTAATCACCGCCTGCACGGACTTTATTTCCGCCCCCACCAGCATGCTGATCCTGCTGAGCGTGGGGTACGACCTGGACGTGAAGGGCCTGTTGCAAAAGGACACGCTGAAAACCGTGGCGCTGCGCCTGGCCGTGATGGGCTGCATGCTGGCGGTGATCCTGCTGATCAACAGCTTCTTCCCCATCGTGCATACCGGAGCCATGGTGCTGGCGTTCATGCTGCCTGCGCCCTATGTGGTGCCTATCTTTGCCGACCGGCCTGAAGAAAGGAAGCAGGTGTCCTCCGCCCTTTCCGCCATGACTGCCGTGACGCTTGCTGTGTTTGCCGTCATGTGCGTGTTTGCATAACAGCGGCTCAAAGAACGAAAAGGGGCCTGCGCGGCCTGACCGAAGCAGGGGGCTCCTCGCCCCCTGTACCCCCGCGGCAGGGACATTGTCCCTGCACCCATCCTGCGATGGGGCAACATCGAAAAACAAAGCGGTTTCCGCATGAAACTTGAGGGACGAAAACGCGAACCCACGGGCGCTATGAAAACGACAAAAGAGCGGTTGAGAGAATGCATTCTCTCACCGCTTCTTTTTTATCGTTTTCCCCGGATGCCAAGGCATCCGGTTGGCGGTGGAACACCGCCCAGCCCGTGGGCGCGGCCATGCCGCAGCCAATCCGCAATAGTGCAATCGTCTGGTGCAATCAGGTTTCTGCGTGTTGCGGGCAATCCCTCCGTCAGCCGGCGGCTGCCACCTCCCT
>JAFQHP010000042.1 GCA_017397895.1 Clostridia bacterium | reverse complement strand
GGTCCAGGGTGAATGAGGTGACCGGCCCTCCGGTGGAGGGAGCGGCTGAAAGCCGCAGGAAGCCGAATGAATCAACCGAAACAAGCATTGGGTGCGTCAGCAACCAAGGCGTAGATTGAGGTTGCGGAACAATGGCCCTGGCGCGGGGTGAAGGGGCCGCGCAGGCCCCTTTTCGTTCTCCAACTATCGTGCGAAAATAGTATGTTCATCCCGTTTGTCCATCGCAGGATGGGAGCAGGGGCAATGCCCCTGCTCCGTTATACAGCTTCCTTCTTCCCGTAAAGGCTGTAATGGCGGCTGGTTTTCTGGCGGAGCAGCATCATCAGGCCCCGCACACAAAGTTCCGTCGCCATGGCGATCCACATACCGTGGAGGCCCAGCGCACCCACCAGCAGAAGGGCCAGCCCCAGCCTGACCCCCCAGATGCTTACCAGATTCAGCAGGCTGGGCACAAAGGTATCCCCGGCCCCCTGAAGCGCGCCGGCGGCCACGATGGAAATGCCGTACAAGGGCTCTGCCATCAGGCCGATGCGCAGCACCTGGGCGGAAAGCTCACGCACAGCGGGATCAGGGGTGAGCATGGAAAACACCAGCGGGCAGATAAGGTACATGATCAGCCCGGTGATCGCCATGAACAGCCCGCCCATGGCGGTGCAGATATTGCCAAGGCGTTTGGCTACATCCGGCTGGCCGGCCCCCACGCTTCTGCCAACCAATGTGGTGGCGGCGGAGCCGATGCCGTAGCCCGGCATATAGCACAGGCTTTCGGCGGTGATGGCGAAGGAATTGGCCGCAATGGCCACAGGGCCAAGGGGAGCGATGATGACGGTGGAGACCACCATGGCGCCGCACATGGCAACCTCCTGCAGGGCCACGGGAACGCCGATTTTGACGGCTTTTTTCAGGATATCTTTGCAGAAGGGGTGCTTTTCCTCTTTGCGAAGGCGCAGCTGCTTGTTGAAACAGCAGCACCACAAAAGCATGCAAAGGCTGCCCGCTGCACAGGCCAGCGCTGTGCCGATGCCGGCGCCCAGCACGCCGTACAGGGGGATGAAGATGGCGTTGAACACCACGTCCAGCAGACACATGGCTGCGTTTAGGATGCTGGGGGTGACCATGTCGCCGCTGCACTGCAGGTAGGAAGAGCAGAGGCTGTTCAGCTGGGAAAAGGGCAGCATCAGGGAGAAGGTAAGGAAATAGGCGGCGGCGTCGGCCCGGATGGTTTCATCGCCCCTCAGCCAGCGGGGCAGGGGGGATGCAAGGATCAAGCCAATGATGCACAAAAGCAGGCCCATGATAAGGGCGGCTGCCAGGCCGTGGCGCACCACGTTGCGGGCATCCTTTTCCTGGCCGGCGCCGATGTGATGGGCCACCTGCACCGAAAAACCGGCGGCCACGCCGTAGGTAAGCCCGCTGAGCAGCCAGGTGCTGGTGGATACCAGGCCGATGGCGGCGGAGGCGTTGGCGCCCAGATTGCCCACCATGGCGGAATCGATGTACTGCATGACGATGGTAGTGATCTGGGAGAGGATGGCGGGCAGGCTTAATTTCAACACCTGCCGGATCTGGCTTTTCAGTTCGTTATTGATCTTCATGGCTTTGCTCCGTGGGAATGGAATTTGAAAAATGCTGCTTCATGGCGTTGGAAAAGGCGTTCAGCTCCTGAACGAAGGCGGTGTCCTTGTCCCGGAAATAGGTTTGAAACAATTCCTCTTCTGCCTTGTATACCGGCCCCAGCACCCGGCCCGCCAGGGCTTTGCCGTCTTCGGTCAACTCCACATACATTTCCTTGCGGTTGCCGGGCAGGTGCACCAGCGTCACGTGCCCCTGCCGCTGCAATTCCTTCACCAGGGTGTTCACCGTGGTGCGGGGAAAGTGCCAGTCCCAGCACAGCTGGCTCTGGGTGTGCTTTTGCCCGTCATTCAGCGCCGACAACAGCCACAGCATATTGGCCTTTATGCCGGCGTTCTTTGAAAACACTGCATAGGCGCCGTCAATGCGGTATACCGCTTCCCCCAGCAGCCGGAAAAACGTAAATCTGTCCATAATCCCTCTCAAAATCATACGAATTCGTATCATATTACCATGAAACAGCGCACATCGTCAAGGAAAAAGCGGGGTGAAAAGGGGTGCAGAATAATTTCTTCAAAATTTCTTCAATTTTTTTGAAAAAACCCCTTTACAAGTGCAAAAAACTGTGTTATACTCTCTCTTGTTCGCGGGGCATTAGCGCAGTTGGTAGCGCACAACACTGGCAGTGTTGGGGTCAGGAGTTCGAGTCTCCTATGCTCCACCAAACCACTTCGAAAGAAGTGGTTTTTTTGTTTTCAGAGGCTGGAAGAAAAAAGCGAGGCCTGTGAAGGCCTCGTGTGAGTCAGGGAATATCGATATGAAAAATGCTTTCGATGGCTGAAACATGATCGATTTCAAAAAGGAATTGCCCGTAATTGGCGTCCACCATCACAGCCCATTGGGGATTGCCGTGATCCATTTGGAAAGCAGACCGGGCGGCAAGCCCCATGGCGGAGATGCTGTCTGCATTTGAATCGCCAATGTAACAATACTGTTCCACCTGGCCGGATGCGGCAGCATAGGCGAAGATGTTGATATCGATATCTGCTTTGGAAAGCAGACCTGTATCGGATTGGGAATAGAGATAAAGCCTGTCCCGGCCGCCAAGGGAGAGCACGGGCTGAGAATGAACTTTTTCGTATGTTCCGTTTTCGTCAAAGCGATAGATGAGCTGGTTCAGGGTGGTATCCTGCTGCACCAGCAGGGTCAGATAATAGGCATTATCCGATTCGATCAGAAGCGGAAGTGCCGCGCCGTTGCCGGGATCCAGATACAGTTTTCCGCCGTAGCGGCCAAAATGGACCTGGCCGTAATGACTGCAGAGCGTTTGCCAAAGCTGCAGGGCGCATTGCTGAACAACGGAGGGGATGCCATCTTCCTTTGGGCGGTAAGCAGCCAGGGTGTTGTAATCCGCTTCCGGGCCGTTACAGGGAACCAACAGTTTCGGGAGGATAGAACTGCTGCAAACCATGAAGGGTGCGAATACCGATGTGGGAATGCTGCCCAGTCTGGCAATTTGCTCCATGCTTTTTTCCTGCAGTGCATCCATTTGATCTTCCCAGGTGGGGTCTTCCATGTTTACGGTTTTCAGCGCTTCACAGGAGGCAATATAGCACCGGTTGTGCATGATGGCCATATATTTCAGCTTTTCCCAATTCCGGCTGGTCCTGGCACGGATCATTTCTCTTTTGAAAAACAGCTGAAGCTCAGAAAAGGTGTAGGCTTCCTTCAGGCCGGACATATTCTGAAGGGGAGGAAGATTGGAAGAAATAAAATCCCAGGCCTCCGGGGACAAGCGCTTTTTTCCAAGCAGCACTTCACCGATCAGGTCGGATGCGGTGGCGTTGAGCAGGGAAAGCAGATGCTCCCGGGACAACTGTCCGATAATCTCCAGCCCCCAGCCGTCGGTCTTTTTGGATGCGGCTGTCAGGATATCCTGTGCGGTGCGGACAATTTGCTCTTCGTTGCTGTCCTCCGGTTCAATTGCAGCAACATATTCCATGGCTTGCAAGGCGTAAACATTGGTATCAAAGAACAGGGTGATCTCTTCCAGTCGCCGCAAATAGTCGGCCAGGCTCATGCCGAGTGCTTTTTCTGTCAGGTTGATCCCGTCCAGATAGCCTTTGATGCCCATCAGTTCCGAACCGGCGTAAAGCTCGTTCAGCATATCCTGATCCATGAATGTTTCCAGAAACCACAGGGTGCCGGAGAGGGTGAGCTGTCCGCTCGTTTCCCATTCCTGCTGCAGGGAGGAAAAGGTGGTTTCGTTCACATCCTCCTGTACCAGCTTGTACATGGCGCTTCGGTATTCCTCCAGCATGGGCTTGATATCCCATGTGACCATGGTGTCCATCATCCAGGCAAGTACCGTGCCGCAAAAAATGAGGGAGTTATCCGGGTTTACGATGGGCTCGAGGAGTATGGAGGCATCTGTCGCTTCGAAAAGGGGCTGCAGGGCATCCCGGCCGGACAGGAAATATAGCTCTCCTTCCTTTTCCCAAACCTTTACCCCCATCTGATCCAGCGTTAATTCCAGCGGATAGCAGCGGGTATTGCTGATTTTGCTGCTTCTGGAGGGGATGACGGTATGGCCGGCCAGTGTGAAATTGCCCTCTGCTGTCTGGGTGTAGCCGGAAATGCCCGCCAGCGTGTAAGCATCAATGTAGAGGGCGCCATCTTTGCTGTACAGGTGAACGGGGAATGCATCCTGATACAGATTGGAATGGGCCATTACATAAAACTCACTGGCAGCGCAGGCATGGGCCGGCAGTATGGAAAGGACTGTGCATAGCGCCATGAGCCCGGACAATAGACGAAAAAAAGCTTTTCTCAACATCGTTTTCCTCCGTGCGGTATTCAGTGGATAAAAGAATTATACACGAACAGAAGCTGAAATTCAATCATCACCGGTTTGACCGGGTGATAACGGTGTGGTACAATAAAAGAAAACTTCAGGAGCAGCAGCATGGATCGATACAACATGGAGCAGGAATTGAAAGCATTGGCCGGCCGTGCCTTTTCTCTGCCGGAGGTGCAGGCAATGCGGGTTAGGGACGTGGTAATCAGCCGGGGAATGATGCTGGAAACCCAGGTTAAGGAAGCGGTGGACAGAAGCTGGCATGACTGCCTGAGCGATGTAGACCTGTGCGTGAAGGTGCACCTGAGCCCGGAGAGCAACGTGACGGAGGACATGTACATGGCCCGGCCGGACAGGTTCGGCTTTGGGCGGGGCGCTTGCCTGGGACGCAGCTTTATTGCGGAAAACAAGATGTGGCGCCTGGTGATGAAAAACGGCATGCGCTATGATTTCGGCTTTGAATTTGAATGGAGCGACCGGGGTGTGATGCTGTCCCTGCCCGCCCGGGAAGCGGAGGGGGAAAACCCCAATTGGCCGCTGGAAAATGCGGACAGGTTCTTTTTCGTTCAGGTCCAGGCTCTGGGCAAATTGTACCGGCGGGATTATCTCATTGCCGATCATCTGGCCCATATGGGGCTCAATGATACGCTGGTGCAGCAGATGGTGCTGCGGGATATGGAAAAGGGTACCAAGCATCACCGCTATGGGGACGGGGAAGAGAGAACCTATGAAAAATATCTGTCTGCCTGCCCTGTGCTGTCGGGTGATGAAAGCCACAACCGGATTGCCCGGAAGCTGTATGCCGCGGCCCGGGCCTATGATGAAAACATGACCGTCTTTTATCCGGATTGGGAAGGGCGGACGGAAAATCTGCTGGACATCTGGCGCTGTTATGAGAAGGCCATGCAAATGCCGGAGGCCGAAAAAAACGCGCAATGGTATTGCGAAGAATGTGCCGGGCTGACGGAAGAGGACAAGTGCCCGGAATGCGAAAAGCCCTGCCGTGCGCCTTTGAAAAACGACCCTGTGTTCCTGGCGGAAAAGGCCCATCCCTGGAGCGATATGCTGGCGGATGTGCTGAAGCAGGAGGGCATTCCCTGCTTGCGAAAGGGAAACCTGGGGGCGGGCCTTGGGATGATTGTGGGGCAGCACATGAACCTGGAAAGCATCTATGTGCCCTATGCCCATCTGGAAATGGCCCGGGATATCCTCGGCGGAATATTTGGCGGCGAAACGGAAGAAGAATAAGCAATACAGGGATTTTCTTTGGAGGGAAACGGTATGGAGGAAAGATATCAGGTAACGGGCAATGAATATGTATCCCTGCCCACCATCCGGGAAAAGGACGGCACAATAGAGGGCCTTTCCTGCCTGTATATGCAGGTGAAGGGTATGCTGGAATTGAAAGGAAAAGACCGGTTCATCCAGCCCTTCTTTTCCGTGGAGGGAAAGCGCCAGCGCCTGTGCCCTGTCTGGCGGCGCAGCCATTACTGGATCCCTTCCTTTTGTGCGGAAGGAAGCGGTGCAGAATTTTCCTGCACCTACCTGACCCCGGTGGGGAAAAGGGGTTTTGGCATCCGGCTGACGGCAAAAAACGGAAGGCAGCAGGAATTGCAGCTGTGCGTGGGGGTGGACGGCGAATGGACGAATACCCTGCACACGGTGAACGAAAGCCTGGCATTGACGGAAGGGCTGGCTGTGCGGGGATCGGGCTGGAACAATATGTTCATCTTCCAGCAAACCCCAGGCATCCCCCTGATTGCCTTTGCTCCCATCGTGGAGGACCATCAGCCCTTCAGCGAAATTGACCAGGGGGCCCGGTGGCAGCTGGAGGGGAAAGGCTATACCATTTCCAAGGAGGCCCGGCTGCAGCCCGGGGAGAAAATGCAGCTGGATATTTTCTTTGGCCTGGGATACGAAGGGGTGGCGGCGGCCACATCCGCCAAGGAAATGCTGCGCCAGGGTTATGATGCCCTGCTTTCCCGGACGGAAAAGTGGCTGAGTGAGCGGGAAAAGAAGATCAGCGATCCGGTGATTGAAGAAAGGCTCAATACCAATCTGTTCTACGCCTTCTTCTTTGCTTCCGGCCGCACCGTGGATACGGAAGAGCTTTGCATGATGACCTCCCGCAGCCCCCGCTATTATGTGTCCGCTGCCTATTGGGACAGGGACAGCCTTTTGTGGGCCTTCCCCGCCATTGTGGAGGCGGATCATCGCTATGCAAGGGAGCTTTTGCTTTCCATTTTCCGGCGCCAGGGACGGAACTTCGGCGTGCACAGCCGCTATATTGACGGCACGGTGCTGGAGCCGGGGTTTGAGCTGGACGAATTGTGCGCCCCGGTGATTGCCCTGGAAAGGTATGTACAGGTATCGGGGGATAAAGCGCTGCTGCGCCATCCTTTGATTGGGGAAGGGCTGGAGAGCATTGTGGAAAAACTGCTTTCCAGGAAGCATGAACAAAAGGCTTTGTTCAGTACCTTCCTGCAGCCCACCGATGATATGCACAATTACCCCTACCTCACCTACGATAACGTGCTGGCCTGGAAGGCCCTGGGGTGCCTGGGGCAATGGCTTGGCAGGGAGGATTTGCAGCGGCTTTCCCTTCATGTGAAGGAAGACATTCTTTCCCATTGTGTATTTGAGCATCAGGGGAAGAGGATTTTTGCCTGGTCGGTGGATCTGAAGGGCAAGTGGGATATTTATGACGAGCCCCCGGGCAGTTTGCAATTGTTTCCCTTCTACGGCTTTTGCGGCATGGAGGACAGGGTGTGGCAAAACACCATGGCCCTCATCCGGAACAAGGAATACCCCCTTTCCTTCAGCGGGCATAAGATTGCCGAAATCGGCTGCAAGCATGCGCCCCATCCGTGGATTTTGTCCATCTGCAACAGCCTGCTTTCCGGGCATAAGACAGAAGCGCTGGAACATCTGCAGTATACTCAAATGGACAACGGCATTGCCTGCGAAAGCGTGGATGAGGATACCGGCGAATGCACCACCGGCGCTGCCTTTGCCACCTGCGCAGGGTTCCTGGCCTATGCCCTGAGCCGGGCATTGGAAGAATGAACATACGGAGGAAAATATGCGCTATCAAAACCCTGTGATCACCGGCTTTTACCCGGACCCCAGCGTGTGTGAGGCCCGGGGGAAATACTACCTGGTCACCTCCTCCTTTCAGTATTTTCCCGGGGTGCCGCTGTTTGAAAGCGAGGATCTGATCAACTGGACGCAGATCGGCCATGTGCTCACCCGGCCCAGCCAGGTGCATCTGGCCCATGTGCCCTCCTCCGGCGGCGTGTTCGCCCCCACCATCCGCTATCATGACGGCCGCTTTTACATGGTGACCACCAACGATACCACCCACGAAAATTTTTACGTGTGGACGGATGATATTTACGGGGAATGGAGCGACCCCATCACCATCGATCAGGGGGGCATTGACCCCTCCCTGCTGTTCGATGAGGGCCATGTGTATTTCATCAGCAACGGCGCGGACGACCGGGGCGTCGGCGGGGTGACCCAATGCGAAATTGATATTGCCACCGGCAAAAAGCTGACAGAAAGCCGGTGCATCTGGCAGGGAAATGGCGGCCGGTATCTGGAAAGCCCCCACATGTACCACCTGAACGGCTGGTATTATCTATTGGCAGCGGAGGGCGGAACGGAATACGGCCACATGGTGGTATTGGCCCGGGCGCAGACCCCTTGGGGGCCCTTTGCCAATTGCCCCGGCAATCCCATCCTCACCAACCGCAACAAGGCCCCGGGCATCATCCAGGGCATCGGCCACGGGGATCTGATCCGGGCACGGGACGGCAGCTGGTATTTAATGTCCCTGGGCTTTAGGCAGATCCATATGTGGATGCCCTTCCACCATCTGGGCAGGGAAGTGTTCCTGACGCCGGTGCGGTTTGAGAAAAACGGCTGGCTCAGCTGCGGAAACGACGGTACCACGGAGGAATATTACGATATCGCATCCGATGTGCCTCAGATGCGCAAGACAGAATACACCTTTGAAAATACTGCCTGGCAGGTGGACTGGTGCGCCCTGCGCTTCCCTGACTGGAATAATTACACGTTCGGGCAGGATCACCTGCTCCTCCGCGCAGGACGGGATACCCTGGACGATATGGCGTCCCCCACCTTCCTGGCCCTGCGGCAGAAGGCCTTCCGGATGGAATACAGGGTCACTGCCGTCAGCCATGGCGGGGAAGGCGGCGTATCCGTTTACGGTACGGAAAGCGAGCATTATGACCTGTTCCTGCGGGAAGGGGATAAGGGCTGTGAGGCGGTGCTGAAGCTGAACATCGGCGGCATCCGGCATGAGCAGGCGGTGCTGCCCCTGAAGGGAAAGGAAGCGGAGCTGATCATCCGCTCCGACAGCATCCATTACCATTTCTTCGTGCGGGAGAATGGGGAAGAAACCTGCCTGGGAAGCGCACAATCCAAATTCCTTTCCAACGAGATTTCCACCACCTTCACCGGCGTGGTGCTGGGGTTATTTTCCCAAAAGGGCGGCGAAACCCGGTTTGAAAAACTGCACATTCAATACACCTTATAAATCAATACGAAAGAAGAGGGAATGAACCATGAAAAAAATTGCGCTGCTAGTGGTACTGGTGCTGCTTGCGGGCATAATGCCCCTGTCCTGCCTGGCCCTGGATGAGAACGGCAAAACCAAGGACGACTATGTATCCCTGGACAGCCTGGCCCGGGAATACGGCTTTGTGATGGGCGCCTGCTACAATTACAACCATGTGAAGAGCAACCCTGCTTACCTGGATTTTGTCAAAACCCATTTTTCCTCCATCACCTGCACCAACGAAACCAAGGCCTACAGCCTGCTGGACCAGAACAAGAGCAAGGCCAATAAGGACGGCATGCCGGAAATGAACTATTACCAGGCGGACAAGATGCTTGCCTGGGCCCAGGAAAACGGCCTGAAGGTGCGGGGCCATGTACTGGTGTGGGATGCTTATATGAACGACTGGTTCTTCCGGGAAGGCTATGACAGCAAAAACCCCTATGCCGACCAGGAAACCATCCGCGCCAGGACCCGGTATTACATCGACCAGGTGATCACTCATTTTGAAGAAAACTTCCCCGGCGTCATTTACTGCTGGGACGTGGTGAACGAAGCCATCGGCGATAACGCCAAGGAATGGGACAACAAGGACGCCCGCCATATCCGCACCATCCGCAGCGGCAAGGATAACCTGTTCAAAACCTACATGGGCGACGATTATGTGGAATATTCCTTCCTCTGCGCCAAGGATACGGTGGAAAAGCTGGGGGCGGATATCAAGCTGTTCTACAACGACTACAATATGTTCTTCCCCGAAAAGCGGGAAGCGGCCATCGCCCTGGCCCGGTCCATCAACAGTTATGCCAAGGACGAAAACGGCAATTTCCGCAAGCTCATCGACGGCATGGGCATGCAGGGCTACATTGGCGGCTACGGCAAGCAGCAGGATTGCATGAAGGATTCCCACATCACCCGCATCGAAACCTCCATCCGCCTTTACGGCAAGGAAGGGCTGGAGGTGCACATCACCGAAATGGCGGTGCGCAATTTCCAGAATGATACCGAAACCGTGGCCCTACACGCGGATTTCTACGGCCGGCTGTTTGAAATGTTCAAGGAAGTGAACAGCGGCGAGGAAAAGCCCCTCACCTGCGTGGCCATCTGGGGCGTTACCGATAACCCCACCGCCACCGGCTATAACTACAACCTGCTCAGCCCCTACGGCGGTTTGGTCACGGAAAAATACCAGATCAAAACCGCCTTTGATACCGTGCACAAAGTGCTGAGCGAATAAAGAAACAAATCACCTGTCTGAAAAACGGCAGGTGATTCTTTTGCAGATAATAATTATTGTAAAACGATAAAAACTTATTGACAAACGGATTTTCCTGTGGTACACTGGCTCCATCAAAGGAGGGAATGAACGAATGAAAAGACAAACGATGGTGGCCCTGCTCCGGGCGATTGTGATTATTCTGGCTGCGCTTTGCGTGCTGCTGTTTTTCGTGCTGCTGCCCATGGAAGGGAAAATGACGGCGGAGGTGACGCCGGAGTATGCCTGGGCGTACTGGCCCTGCCTTATTTTTGCCTGGGTGTTTTGCGTGCCGGTGCTGGGGATGGCGGCGCCTGCCTGGCAGATCTTCGGCACGCTGAAGGAAAAGGGCCGGGCCTTCTGCCATGAAAATGCCCGCCGTTTCCGCATTATGGCGCTGTGTGCCTGGGCGGCGGCGGTGATTTTTGCCGTGGGCGTGGTGATGCTTGCGATGGCCGGTGTGGGCAGCGGGCCCTTGTGGTTCTCCCTGACGCCCCTTTTGCTGCTGGGCCTTGTATCCTTCGGCTTTGCCTGCTATGCCATGAGCCGCCTGGTGCGGGAAAGCGCCGAAATGCAGGAAGAAAACCGGCTGACGGTGTGAGGGGAATGCCATGATTGTAGTGAACATTGATGTGATGATGGCCAGGCGGAAAATGAGCCTGACGGAGCTTTCCGAAAAGGTGGGCATCACCATGGCCAACTTGTCCATCCTGAAAACGGGCAAGGCCAAAGCCGTGCGCTTTGAAACGCTGGAAAAGCTGTGCCGGGCGCTGAACTGCCAGCCGGGAGATTTATTGGAATATGCCGAAGAATAAGCGCGGAATCCTTTGGTGGGTGCTGCGGGGAACAGGGGTGTATGCGGCAGTGTTGCTGACGGGCGCATTGCTGGGCTCCTGCTTTCTTATGCTTCTTCCCCAGCGATGAACGGAACCTGAGGTGAAGAACAATGCGGAAATGGCTGTGGCTTTCGGGGATTGTCATTTCCTTTGCAGTCATTTCTCTGCTGGCCATGGCAGTGAATCATGTGGGGCTGTTCAGCGCATTTGACGAAGAAAAGGACGGCCTGATCCGGATTCATGCGCTGAAGGAGGAACCGTTTTTTTCCGCTGATGCAGCGGGTGAGGTAACGGTGGAATGGCTGCAGGAAGAAATGTGTCTTGTGGCAGCGGAAGGCCTCAGATGCCGGGAAACGATGGCCTTTCCCCATGAAACAAAGCCCTGCTTTGAAACGGATGAAACGCATGGAACCGCCAGTATCAGGGACATGGAAACAGAAATATGGGTACCGCCGGACAAAAAGTGGCTGCCTGTTCTGCGGCAAATGGAAACGGAAAATTTGCTGATGTGGGCTTGTCAGTTGTTTCTTGTGCAGGGAGAAAAGTTTGTGAGCGTGTTGAGCTTTGGCTACAGCAGCATTTATTATTATCACGCTGAAGAAGACCGGCTGATACCGTTATGCCATTTGAGCTGGGCACAGCCTGTGGGGCTGGAAGTGGTTTCTGTCCAAGGGTTGAAAAAACTGAAATAGAGGGCTGCAGGAAAGAAAAAATCTTGACGGAAAGGGGAAGCAGGGGTATAATATTTTCTATTCACATACAGCGTATTTGCTCACGCAAACGACAGGAAAGGAGCTTCTCCATGGCACACAGATCTGCGGGTATGCCTGCCTTTGGTGAAGCTGTGTTCTGTTGTGTGTTTGCGCTGTGGCAGCGCCTGGTTGTGCTGGACGTAAAGTAATTTTATCTGGGTGTCGGCGTATGTTCCGGCACCCGATTTTTATTCAAAAAAAGCGGAAGGGAGGGGAGAAAATGCACACCGTTCATCTGCGGGAAACGCCCCATGTGCCCCAGGAATTGACCGCCTATCCCGGCTGGATGGCCAGGCTGCTGGCGGCCCGGGGGCTGGAAAGTAGGGAAGCGGCGGAGGCATTTTTGCACCCCTCCAGGGAGCAGATTTTGCCCCCCCTTCTTTTGCACGATATGGAAAAGGCCCGGGATATACTGCTGGACGGGGTATTGCAGAAGGTGCCCATGGTGGTATACGGGGATTATGACTGCGACGGCGTGTGCGCATCGGCCATTTTGCTGGAAACGCTGGAGAAAATGGGGGCGGACGTGCACCCCTACATTCCGGACCGGCATAAGGAGGGCTATGGGCTGAACATGGAGGCCGTGGGGAGGCTTTCCGAAAAATACAGGCTGATGGTGACGGTGGACTGCGGCATAACCTCCGTTCAGGAAGTGGCCCTGGCCAGGGAAAAGGGCATGCAGGTCATCGTGACGGACCACCATACCGTGGGGGACACGCTGCCCCCGGCAGATGCCATTGTGACGCCCCTGCTGGGGGATTATCCCTTTCGGGGGCTTTGCGGCGCCGGGGTGGCGTGGAAGCTGGCGCTGGCCCTGGCCGGGCAGGAAGCGGAAGAACTGATGGAGCTGGCGGCCCTGGCCACGGTGGCGGACCTGGTGCCCCTTTTGCAGGAGAACCGGGCCCTTGTGAAGCTGGGATTGGAAAAGATGGGGAATACAAAGCGCCCCGGCCTCGTTACATTGATGCAGGTGGCCGGTGTGAAGGGCGCGGTGGACTCCCAGCAGGTGGCCTTTCAGCTGGCCCCGCGCATCAACGCCTGCGGCCGGATGGATACGGCCCTGCTGGCCCTGGAATTGCTCCGCACCCGGGATGCCGCCCGGGCCATGGAGCTGGCGCAAAAAGCCCAGCAGCTGAACGAAGAAAGAAAGCAGATGGAAAACGCCGTCATCCTGGATGCCCAGGCCCAGGCGGCGGAGATGGATTTGCAAAAATACCATGCGCTGGTGGTGCAGGGAGATACCTGGAACAGCGGCGTGGTGGGCCTGGCTGCCGGGAAAATGGCGGAAATGTACGGTTACCCCATCGTGGCCCTGGCCCGGGAAGGGGAAAACCTGGTGGGCAGCGCCCGCAGCGCATCCGACGTGGATATTTACCGGGCGCTGAAGAGCTGCGAGGATTTGTTCCTGCGCTTTGGCGGGCACAAACAAGCTGCCGGTATGACCCTGAAAGCCGAAAACCTGCCCGCCTTCCGGGAGCGGCTGAACGACGCCGTGAAGGCCCAGCTGCAGGGCCTGGCCCCCCGGAAGCAAGTGGTCTGCGATGGGGAAATGGCGCTTGCGGACGTGACGGTGGAGGGCATTGAACGGCTTTCTCTGATGGAGCCCTTTGGCATGGGAAACCCTTCGCCCCTGTTTTTGTGTCGGCATGCCCTGGCGCTGAATTTGCGGGCTGTGGGTGCGGAAGGGAAGCACCTGCAGTGCACCTTCCAGCAGGGGGAACATCTTCGCAAGGGCATCTTTTTCGGGGGCGGCCGCTGGCAGGGCCAGGAGGGCACCTTTTCCCTGGCATTTTCCCCTTCCCTGAATGAATTCCGGGGGGATGTGACGGCGCAGCTGCAATTGAAGCACATGGCGCTGGAGCCTTTGGCCCTGAAAAAGGACGAGGCCAGGGAGATGCTGCATTTTGCCTGTGCCCAGCGGATGGAGAGCCAGAGGGCGCTGATATCGGAAGAAACGCTTCCCGGCCTGATGGAAGGGGAGCAGGGCACGCTGCTTGTGTGCCGCACCCTGGAAACAGCCCTTGCTATGCACCGGCGCTTTCCCAAGGCGGTATTTGCATTGGAGGATGCGGCAGACCCCCGTGCTTATCACACCATTTTGCTGTATGGGGGGCCGGGGAAGGCTTGCGCACCCTTCCGGCATGTGGTATTATGCGACGGAGGGCTGATGGAAGATGCGGCCTGGCAGAAGGCCTGCCCGGAGGCAAAGGTGTATGCCATGCCGGAAAGCGAAAGCGTGCACCAATTGGCCCGGCAGGCGGCGCTTTATAAGGACGCCCTGCGCAGCTGCTACGTGGCCGTGAAAAAAGCATTGCCCCGGGATTTGATTTCGTTTTCGGAGCAGGCAGGCATCACCCTTTCCCAGGCCCATTTTGCCCTGCGGGTGTTGGGGGAAATCGGCCTGATTGACTATACGGCCCAGCCTTTTTCGGTGCAGCTTTTGCCCATGGCAAAGCATGATCCGTCAGAAAGCGTTTTTTACCGCCTTGTACATCGCTTGAAGGAGGAAACAGATGGCGTATTCGGCTTATGAATGTATGACCCTGGAGCAGATTCTGGAGCGCATGCAAAAGCATGAAATGACCCAGCAAAGCTGCGACATGGTATCCAAGGCCTGGGCCTTTGCCGAAAAGGCCCATGAGGGCCAGAAGCGGCAAAGCGGCGAGCCTTATTTTATCCATCCCGCCTATGTGGCCTCCATCATCACCGAAATGATGCCGGACCCTGCCACCATTGCCGCAAGCCTTCTGCACGATACGGTGGAGGACTGCGAGGGCGTTACCCGTGAAATGCTGGCCCGGGAGTTTGGGGAAAAGGTGGCCCAGCTGGTGGACGGCGTGACCAAGATGGATAAGCTGGACTTTGCCGACAGGGAAGAGCGCCAGGCGGAATCCCTGCGGAAGATGTTCCTGGCCATGAGCCGGGATATCCGCGTGGTGATGATCAAGCTGGCGGACCGGCTGCACAATATGCGCACTCTTTCCTTCCAGCCCCGGCACCGTCAGGTGGCCATTGCCCGGGAAACACTGGACATTTATGCTCCCATTGCTCATCGCCTGGGCGTATATACCATCAAGCAGGAACTGGAAGATTTGTCCTTGCGCTATATTGACCCCGAAGGCTATCAGGACGTGGCCCGGAAGGTGGGCATGAAGCGGGCGGAGCGGGAAGAAAACATCAAGCTGGTGATTGACGAACTGAGCCGCAAGCTGGAAGAAGCAGGCATGGAATTTGACGTGGCCGGCCGGCCCAAGCATCTCTATTCCATTTACCGTAAGATGGTGATCCAGAACAAGCCCTTTGACCAGATTTATGACCTGATTGCCATCCGTGTGATTGTGAAAACCATTCCGGAATGCTATGCGGTGCTGGGCATTGCCCACACGCTGTGGAACCAGGTGCCTGGCCGGTTCAAGGATTATATTTCCGTGCCCAAGGCCAATATGTACCAGTCCCTCCACACCACGGTGGTGGGCGGGCGTAAAGTGCCCTTCCCCTTTGAAATCCAGATCCGCACCCGGGAAATGCACCGCATTGCCGAATACGGTATTGCGGCCCACTGGCGCTACAAGGACGGCGGCAGCCGGGACGAACTGGATAAGAAGCTTTCGTGGCTGCGGCAGATTATGGACTGGTCCAGCGAAACCCAGAACAGCGCCGACTTCCTGGAAGGGCTGATTTACGAGCTGTACCCGGACGACGTGTTCCTCTTTACCCCCAAGGGTGATATTATCTCCATGCAGCGGGATTCCACGCCCCTGGACTTTGCCTACCGCATCCACTCCCATGTGGGCAATACCTGTGTGGGTGCCAAAGTCAACGGCAAAATTGTGCCCCTGGATACCACGCTGAACACCGGCGATCAGGTGGAAATTCTTACTTCTTCTGCTTCCAAGGGCCCCAGCATGGACTGGATGAAGATCGTCAAAACCCCCCAGGCCAAGGCCAAGATCCGCCAGTTCTTCAAGCGGGAATTGCGGGGCGAAAACGTGCAGAAGGGCCGGGATATGCTGGAAAAGGAAGCCAAGCGCCGGGGTGTGCGCCTGGGGGACTATACCAAGCCCGAATACTACGAGCCCCTGCTTCGCAAATATATGTTCCAGGACCTGGACGATCTGTACGGCGCCATCGGCTACGGCGGCGCGGCGGCGGTGTATGTGCTCAGCCGTCTTATGGACGAAAAGACCCGACAGGAGGCCCCCGTCCTTCCCAAAGCGCCCATTGTGGATGAGGTGCCCCAGCTGAACGTGGCTACAAAGCCTGTCCAGGGCGTGTATGTGAATGGGGAAGCCGGCATGCTGGTGCGTTTTGCCCGCTGCTGCAACCCTGTGCCCGGGGACGATATTGTGGGCTACATTACCCGTGGCCGGGGCGTGACCATCCATAAAGCGGACTGTATCAATGCCCTCAACAGCGAGCCTGAACGGGCGGTGCCCGTGGCCTGGAGCAGTGAGAGCACCGGCAATTTTGACGCCAATATCCACCTGATGTGCTACGATCATTCCGCCCTGCTCGGCGAATTGACCGCCTACATGGAGGAAATGAAGATCCCCCTGACGGCCATTGCGGTGAAGATGAACAAGAACAAGATGCTCTCCATCACCATGACCTTGAAGGTGCAAAGCAGGGAGCAATTGGACAACGCCATCCGCAAGCTGCAAAAGCGCAGCGACGTGGCAGAAGCCTACCGCAGCCCCAACTGACAAAATACTGTTCCCTTCGCCCTTTTGCAGGAAAAAAGCCGTGCTTTGGCGAAGATATATTAGTTATCACTTTCATGGGAGGAAGCCATGCAGCCACCCCAAGACCCCTTCCGCGGGGAGAATGCCTATCAGCCTCAGCAGGCCCGGCAGCCCCAGTGGACCCAGGTGCCCTTTCCCGGGCAGATGAACTATGGCCAGAGCGCCTATCCCCAGCCCGGCCAGGTGCCGCCCCCGGCACAATTGCGGCCGGAGGTGAACGGCGTGCCGCCCCAGCCTGCCTATCAGCCCGCTCCCCAGCAGGAAGCCGGGCCGGCGCCTTTTACCCAAACCCAGCAAATGCCCCTGCCCCAGCAGGTGCCTCAGCAGGCGTATCAGCCTCCCAAGACGGGCATGCCGGGCCAGAAAAAAAGCAATAACCGCACCATGTATGTGGTGCTGACGGTGGCGGTGCTGATTTTTGCCGCTGTAGTGATCATCCGCATGGTAGCGCCGGATCAGGTGAATTTTGCCCATGTGGCTGCCAGTTCCCTCAGCGCCAGATACACCGGGGATGCGGTGGTGGTGCGCAATGAAACGGTGTACACCCAGGACGGCGTTTCCCAGATTGATTACGAAGTGGAGGAGGGCGCTTTCGTCAAGCGGGGCGAAGCAGTGGCTACGGTGTATTCCAGCGGCTTTTCTGCCAAGGAATGGACCACCCTCAACAACTACCGCACCCAGATCAAGGAAAAGCAGAAGCAATTGATGGCGGACGCCGCCAGCGACGCCAAGATGCTGAACCTGATGAGCCAGGTGACGGAGCGGGCCATGGAGGTGCAGCGGCTGGTGCAGGGCACCCCGGGCAGCTTGATCCGCCAGGAGGAGCTGCTGTCCCAGGTGATATTGGACCGGCAGGTGTACATGAAGCAAAAGTACAACGAGGACCAGAAGCTGATTCGCCTCTATGACGACGAAAACACCCAATTGCAGCGCATCTCTTCCTGGACCAAACAGTACGCCCCCAACACCGACGGGCTGGTGAGCTTTTATACCGACGGCTTTGAAAACGCCGTGAACATGAACACCTACAACAGCTTTTCCCCCACGCAGGTGCGTAAAATTTACCAGGGCAATGTGCCCGAAACCGATACCCAGGTAAGCCGCAAGGCGGTTTCCATTTACCGGGTGGTGCGGCAGGAACCCTGGGTGGTGCTGATGCTGTGCAACGAAATGGAATGGACGCCGGTGGAAGGGCGCACCTACAAATTGCTGATCGAATCCTTTGACAACACGGTGGTGGAAGCCACGGTGGAATCCTTCACCCGCTCCGGCGGGGAGCTGCTGGTGCGGCTGTTGGTATACGATACCGGCGAACTGCCCAATGTGCTGTATATGCGTTCCTGCAAGGTGCAGCTGGGTGAAAGCGTGAACAGCCTTTCCGTTCCCTCCCGGGCCATTTACCTCAGGGAAGGGAAAAAAGGCGTGGTCATGACCACCCAGGGCGGCGAATACTGGACCGGTGTGGAAGTGATTAACGACGACGGGCAGACGGCCCATATCATTCCCGAAAATCCCGGCGCTTTGTATGAGGGCGTGCGCGTGCGCCTGTTCTGATGGAGAAAAATGCGATGCTGAAAGAGAATGTGGAAAAGGTGCGGCGCATCCTGGAGGAGGAAAGCCGGCCCTTTGGACGGGTGCCGGAATTGATCGCCGTTACCAAGTTTGCCACGCCTGAAATGATTCTGCCTTTGTATGACCTGGGCGTGAAAAATATCGGCGAAAATAAGGTGCAGGTACTGCGGGAAAAGCTGCCCCATCTGGATGGAAAATTTAAAATTCATCTGATTGGAAGGTTGCAAAGTAACAAAGTTAAATATATAATAGAAGATGTGTGCATGATCCATTCTCTGGACAGGATGAGCCTGGCCCGGGAGATTGACAGGCAGGCGCAGCTGCATCAGAAGCGCATGGACGTGCTGGTGCAGGTGAATATTGCCAAAGAGCCCCAGAAAGGCGGCGTGGCGGAGGAAGAGGTGCTGCCCTTCCTTCGGGAATGTGCCGCCCTGCCCGGGCTGCATGTGAAGGGCCTGATGGCCATCATGCCCCTGGATGCGGACAGGGAAACGCTGGATGGGTACTTTGCCCGGATGCGTGCCTTGTTCGATCAGGTTACAGAAGAAAACATCGAAAATATCGATATGCAGGAGCTTTCCATGGGCATGAGCCGGGATTTTGACCTGGCTGCCCGGCACGGCGCCACCATGGTGCGGGTGGGCTCCATGTTATTCCAATAAGCAGGAGGAACGATTTCATGGCGTTCAGTGATGTGTGGAACGGGATCAAAAAAAAGGTGGAGGATGTGCTCTATAACGGCGAAGCCGAACCCCAGCAGCCCCGCCGCCAGGCCGCTCCCCGGGCGGAAGATATGGGTGCCCCCGCTCCCGATGCTGCCTTTACCCAGCAGGCGGGCTATTATCAGGAAATGCCCCAGCAGGGCTGGCAGCAGCCCCAGCAGGTACCCCAGGCCGCATACCAGCAGCCTTATCAGCCCCAGTATCAGCAGGCGCCCCAGCAGCCCCAGTATCATGCCAATTACCAGCAGCAGGGCTATCAGCCTCCCCAGCCCCAGCAGCCCGGCGGACGCTTTGGACGGCGGGACAATGTGGTGGACATCGGCGATTATCAGAAAAATGCCGGTGAAATGCACCAGCAGGAAGCCCCCCAGCAGCCCCAGCAGGCCCAGGTGGCTACCCGGGTGATCTGCGCCCGGGGCATGGCGGACTGCCGCATGGCCATCACCCTGCTTCGAAACGGCGACGGCGTGCTGGTGACCATGGAAAACGTAAAGGACCCTGCCGAAATGCGGCGCCTGGTGGATACCCTCAGCGGCGCCTGCTATTCCCTGAATGCATCCATTACCAAGGTGAGCCGATTTGGTGTGTACCTGCTGGCCCCCCATACCATGCCCGTCTTTGCCGATCAGATGATCAACCAGATGAACGGCGCCCGGCCCCAGCAGCGCCCTGCATACCAGCCTCAGCAGGGCTATCAGCCCCAGGCCGGCTATCAGCAGCAGGCTCAGCCTCAGGGCTGGGAATTCCAGCAGCAGGCTTATCAGCCCCAGCAAAACAGCTGGCAGCCCCAGCAGGGGTATCAGCAGCCCCGGCAGCAGGGTGAATTTACCCAGCGCACCGCAGCTCCCCAGGAAAATCCGGGCGCTTTCTATGCCCGGCCTCAGCAGCAGGCAGCCCAGATGCCCGCCTTTGCTTCCCAAAGTGCCAACGCCGGCTATGTGCCGGATGATATGGAAGTGGCCGAATAAGGCTGCGAGCAACATACTATTTACTTAGGAGGATGGTTCTCATGATTTCTGGTATCATCGGTACGATTTCCGGTCTCTACTTCCTGGTGCTCATCGCTAACTTCATTGTGAAGCTGGTTGTGAAGGACGAACAGCCCTGGATGAAGGTGCTGGATCAGATTTGCGCTCCCGCTGTGGGCTTTGGCAAGGTTGCCACCCAGAAGCTGTTTGGCGACAAGAAGTTCGCTTTTGATATGCCCCTGCTGATGGCTGCCCTGCTGGTGCTGGTGGCCAGTGCTGTTGTGTGCGGCGTTCTGGGCATCATCGGCCTGTAATTGCTGAGTAACACATAGCGCTAAAACCGAAAGGGGTACAGAAAATGCCGATCAGTATTGCTGCCATCGAGGCAAAGGAATTCCGGACCAAGCTCAAGGGCTATGACCCGGAAGAAGTGGATCTGTACCTGGATGAGATCTGCGATCATATTGATCTGCTGAACCGGCAGATCGATATGCTGCAGCAGCGTCTGGCCCAGGCCAGCCAGGGCCCGTCCTATGCCCGCTCCGCCGTGCCGCCCCCCGCTGCCCAGATTGCACCCCAGGCAGATTATGCCGCCCAGGGGCAAAATGAGCTGAACCAAGCCCGTCAGAAGGCCCGGGGCATCATTGAAGAAGCTCGGCAGGATGCCGCTGATATCCGTGCCGAAGCGGAAAAAATGATGGAAGAAGCAGAACAAATGCGGGCGGAAGCGCAAGAGATGCTGCGCAGTGCCCCTGCACAGGCTTCCTTTGCGCCTTCCCAGGTGCAGGATACGGCACAGCTGCAGGATGAAAAAGACGCCCTGCAGGAGGAGATTGATATGCTGCGGGCTGCGGCCCGGGATTACCGCCAGCGCTTTTTGCGGCTGGTGGAGGATCAGCAGCATGTGCTCAATGCCGAGCAGGAGCTGTTTGACTGATTGGAAATACAATAGGCGCTGGCCCGGTGGAAGCATCAGGGTCGGCGCCTTTTTGCAGGAAGTGAGGAGAAGCAATGCGTTTTGGCGCTTTGGAGGCCGGCGGCACCAAGATGGTGCTGGCTGTGGCGGATGAACAGATGAATATCCTGTGCCGGGAAACCTTGCCCACCGAAACCCCGGAAAAGACCATGCCCCCCATGATCGCCTTTTTCAGGGAGCATCCGGTGGACGCATTGGGCATTGGCAGCTTCGGTCCGTTGGACCTGAACCCTGCTTCTCCTTCCTTTGGCTCCATTACCAAGACCCCCAAGCTGACCTGGCGGGATTATCCCCTGGCGCCGGCCTTTGAAGAGGCGCTGGGCATTCCCTGCGTGCTGGATACGGACGTGAATGCGGCGGCGCTGTGCGAAGCGGAAATGGGGGCCGGCCGGGGGCTGAAAAACTGCGTGTATGTCACCGTCGGCACGGGCATTGGCGGCGGTGTGTACTGCGAAGGACAATTGGTACACGGGCTGATGCACCCGGAGGTGGGGCATATGCTGCTGCGCGCTCATCCGGATGATCCTGCGCCGGACGGCTTTTGCCCCTATCATAAGGGCTGCCTGGAGGGCGTGGCCAGCGGGCCTGCCATGGAAAAGCGCTGGGGCAAGAGCGCGAAGGAATTGCCAAAGGATCACCCGGCCTGGGAGCTGGAAGCCCATTACCTGGCCCAGATGTGCATGAACCTGATGATGACCGTGAGCCCGGAAAAAATTATTCTGGGGGGCGGCGTGATGAGCCGGCGGCACCTGTTTCCCCTGATCCGCAGGGAAACGCTGCGGCTGATGAACGGGTATGTGGCCTGTGTGCAGGAAACGGACAGCCTGATTGTGCCCCCGGCCTGTTGGCCGGACAGCGGGCTGCTGGGCGCACTTTTGATGGCAAAGAAAGCAAAGTGAGGAAGATACAATGGCAGAAGTAATCACCATGGCAAACCAGTATTTCAACGAAGCAACCCATGCTTTCGGCGAGAGCGGGGCAGTGGAAATCAATTGGGCGGCGGTGCTTGTCCGCATTGCCGTGGCGGCGTTGATTGTAGGGGTCGGCCTGCTGGTGCTTTTTTTGCTGCGCAAGCTGATCAACGGGATCTTCAGGAAAAAGGGTGCGTGCGATAACCAGCAGAAAACCCTGCACACGCTGCTTTCCAGCCTGGTAAGCTTTACGGTATATTTTGCCATGGTGTGCATGGCCCTCAGTGCCCTGGGGGTGAATGTGGAAAGCCTGCTGGCCCTGGCCGGGGTTGGCGGCGTGGCCATCGGCTTTGGCTGCCAGACATTGGTGAAGGATTTTATTTCTGGTCTGTTTTTGTGGCTGGAAGGGCATCTGAAGGTGGGGGACGTGGTAACGGTGGGTGGGCTCACCGGTACGGTGGAAAAAATCACCCTGCGCACCACCTCCCTTCGGGCCACCAACGGCAACCTCTACACTGTGCCAAACGGCGATATCCGCACTGTGGTGAACATGACAAGGGATTTCCGCTATGCCCTGGTGGACGTGACGGTAGGCCATGCCAATGATTACCGTGCGGCTATCGATGCGCTGCAAAAGGCCATGGCTGTGCTGGATGAACAGGAGCAGGACCTGGAGGAAACCCCCAAGGTGGTGGGTGTTACGGGGAACGACCGCTTTGCCGCCACCATCCGCATTGAATGTAAATGCGCTGTGGAAAAATGCTGGGATGTGGAACGGAAAATCCGCCTGGCGGCCCTGGAATGCCTGAAGAAAGAAGGATTTACGCTGTGATTTTTGATACCCATTGCCATTTTGACGACGAGCGCTTTGACGAGGACCGGGAAGAAGCCTGGCAGCGGATGCTGGATAACAATGTGAAGCATTGTGTGTGCGTGGGCAGCGACCTTCATTCCTCCCGCCGGTGCCTGGCCTTTGCCAATGCCCATCCCGGGGCTTTTGCCGCCTGCGGGGTGCATCCCCATGAAGCGGAGAAGGCGGAAAAAGATTACCTGACCCAATTGCGGCAGATGCTGGTGCAGGAAAAATGCGTGGCGCTGGGGGAAATTGGCCTGGATTATTATTATGATTTTTCGCCCCGGGATGTACAGAAAAGGGTGATGGCGGAGCAGGTGGACCTGGCGCTGGAAATGGATATGCCGGTGATCTTCCACATCCGGGACGCACACGGCGAGATGATCGACTTTTTCCGCAGCAGGAAAAAGCTGCCCCGGGGCATCATCCATTGCTTTTCCGGCAGTGCGGAAACGGCGCTGGAATATGTGCGGATGGGGTTCTATATCTCCTTCGCCGGGCCGGTGACCTTCAAAAACGCCCAGAACCTGCAGCGGGCGGCGGAGGCTGTGCCGGCGGAGCGGCTGCTTTGCGAAACGGACAGCCCGTACCTGTCTCCGGTGCCCATGCGGGGCAAACGGAACGAGCCGGCCCATGTGCGCTTTGTCAACCAGAAACTGGCGGAACTGAAGGGCCTCAGTGAAGAAGAAATGGCCCGCATCACCTGTCAAAATGCGTTTGAGATATACACAAAAGCGGGAAGAAACGTAAAATTCCTTGAATAAAAAACGATTTTGTGGTATTTTGTAATAAAGTACAAAGGGGGCCGTGGCCTATGATATTCCTGGGAATCTGCGGCGCCAGCGGTTCGGGCAAAACCACGCTGGCACGGGAATTGGTAAAGAACCTGGGCGTGAAATGCCTGGTGCTCAGCCAGGACGCCTACTATTTCGACCATCCGGATTTCACCGAAGAAGAACGGGAAAATTTCAATTATGACGAGCCGTCAAGCTTTGACCACGACCTGATTTTGTCCGATGTGGAAAGGCTGCTGGCCGGGGAGAGCGTGCCCCGCCGGGGGTACGATTTTTCCCATCACCGCCGCAGCGACCCGGATGAAATGATGGAAGTGCCGGATGTGCTGATCATCGAAGGCATCCATACCTTCCACGATAAGCGGCTGTGCGAAAAGATGCTGCTGAAAATCTATGTGCAGGTGGACCCGGACGTGTGCCTGCTTCGCCGCATCAAGCGGGATATGCGGGACAGGGGACGGCGCATAGAAAGCATTTACAAGCAGTACCTGAACACGGTAAAGCCCATGTATGAAAAGCATATCCGCCACTATGCCAACGATGCGGATGTGATTGTGATGCAGGGCGGGAAGAACGCAAAAATTATCGGCATTTTGGCAGGGTATATTCAAAACCTGCTTGCAAATAAGAATTAAAGCGGAGGGAATGTTCTAATGAAGCCTTTCATGGATGAAAACTTTCTTCTGAGCAACGAAACGGCCCGGATGCTCTATCACGAAGCGGCCAAGGAAATGCCCATCATTGACTACCACTGCCATCTGTCTCCCAAGGAAATTGCCGAAAACCGGCGCTTCGCCAATATTACGGAGCTGATGCTGGGGGGCGACCACTATAAGTGGCGTGCCATGCTGTCCTACGGCATTGACGAAAACCTCATCCGCGGCGACGGCGACCCCAAGGAAAAGTTCGTTGCCTTTGCGGAAGCTTTGTCCCACGCCATCGGCAACCCCCTCTACCATTGGACCCATCTGGAGCTGCAGCGGGTGTTTGGCATCTATGACGTGCTGACGAAGGAATCTGCCCCCGCTATTTACGACAAGGCCAGCGAAATGCTTCAGGGCGATGATTTCCGGGCCCAGGCGCTGGTGGATAAATTCAATGTGGATTATCTGTGCACCACTGACGACCCCATTGACGATCTTTCCTACCACACTGCCATTGCCGCCGAAGGGAAGATGAAGGCCAAGGTGTTCCCCGCCTTCCGCCCCGACAAGGCCATCAATGTGGACCGGGCCGGCTTTGCCGAATACATTGAAAAGCTCAGCAAGGCCGCCAATATGGAAATCAAGTGCACGGCGGATGTGCTGGAAGCGCTGGAACGCCGGGTGGAATACTTCCACGCCTGCGGTGCCCGCATTTCTGACCATGCCCTGGACACCGTGCCCTTTGGCGAACCCTCCTTCAAGCAGGCGGATAAGGCTTTCCAGGCCGCCATGGAAGGGGAAGAAATCAAGGAAAAGCATGTGAACAGCTTCAAAACCGTATTGCTGTGCGGTCTGGGCGCCATGTATGCCCAGCGGGGCTGGGTGCAGCAGTACCATATCGGCGCCATGCGCAACAACAACACCGGTATGTTCCGCCGCTACGGGCCGGATGTGGGCTTTGACTCCATCATCGACGCCCCTGTGGCGTACAACCTGTCCCGCCTGATGGACCTGCAGGATGCCCAGGGCCAGCTGCCCAAAACCATCCTCTACACCCTCAACCCCGCTGCCAACCATGTGCTGGGCACCATGCTGGGCAATTTCCAGCAGGGCGGCGTGAAGGGAAAGATCCAGTTCGGCTCCGCCTGGTGGTTCATGGACCAGCGGGACGGTATGGTGGAACAGCTGAAAACCTTCGGCGCCCTGGGCGTGCTGGGCACGTTTGTGGGTATGCTCACCGACAGCCGCTCCTTTATCAGCTATCCCCGGCATGAATATTTCCGCCGCATCCTGTGCAATGTGATTGGCACCTGGGTGGAAAACGGCGAATATCCCAGTGATCCCGAAATGCTGAAGAAGCTGGTGAAGGATATCAGCTATCAAAACGCTAAAGATTATTTTGGCCTGTAATTTGTGAAGGAGGAAACGAAGATGGATATGCTCAAGCAACTGTCCCTGGCCGGCCTGGTTCCCGTAATTAAGGTAAAGAATGCAGAAGATGCTGTGCCCCTTTGCCGGGCGCTGAAAAACGGCGGCCTGCCCGTGGCCGAAATCACCTTCCGCACCGATGCGGCGGAAGAAGCCATCCGTCTGGTGCATGAAGCGCTGCCCGAAGTGCTGCTGGGCGCCGGCACCGTGCTCACCTGCGAGCAGGCGGACCGTGCCTGGAACGCCGGCGCCGGCTACATTGTGGCCCCCGGCCTGAACCCCACTGTGGTGAAGCACTGCACGGAAAAGGGTTATCCCGTGCTGCCCGGCTGCGCCAACCCCTCCGATATCGAGCTGGCTCTTTCCCTGGGCCTGACCACCGTGAAATTCTTCCCCTCCGAAGCCCTGGGCGGCCTGAAAATGATCAAGGCCATGAGTGCTCCCTACGGCAATGTGAAGTTTGTGCCCACCGGCGGTATTACCGAAAAGAACCTGCCCGAATACCTGGCCTTCCCCAAGATTGCGGCCTGCGGCGGCAGCTGGATGGTGCCCGAAGACGCCATTGCCAATAAGGACTGGGATAAGATTGAAAAGCTGGCCCGGGAGGCCGTGCAGGTGATGCTGGGCTTTGAAGTGGTGCATATCGGCATCAACAACGCCGATGAAGAAACCGCCGTGGCCGAAGGTAAGAAGCTGGCTGCGCTTCTGGGCTGGAATGTGCAAAAGGAAAGCGCCAAGGGCCTGTTTGTGGGCGAACGGTTTGAAATGCTCAAGTCCCAGGTGCGCGGCACCCACGGCCATATCGCCGTGGCCACCAGCAATGTGGAACGTGCCCGCTGGCATATGGAACAGCGGGGCTTCACCTTTGATGACTCCACCGCCACCTTCACTCCCGACGGGCGGATGAAGTTCATCTACCTGAACGAAGAATTCGGCGGCTTTGCTATTCATCTGCTGCTGAAATAACCCTGTTTTTTGCAGGCTGTATGGGCGTTTTTCGCCCATGCAGCCTTTCGTGCTGAAAAGAGAAAGCGAGATACCGATGAAACTGAGCCGATTGATGTGCCTGGCGATGCTGGCTGTGATGATTTGTACCGGTGCCCATGCTCAGGTGCGCTTTGACGAAACCCTCAGCGCCTTCCCGGTGGCCCTGGACGAGGGCGGCTGGGCGGAATATGGCCCCATTCCCTTTACGGAAGAAGACCAGGGGGAAGGCATGCTGGAAATCTGGTTTGGCCGGGTGAGCGTGTGCGACTGCTTTATTGTGCGCTGCAACGGCGAAACCATGATGATCGACGGCGGTATGGTGCAGCACCGGGCCGGCACGCTGCTTTTGCTGGAAAAGCTGGGCATCACTGGGGTGGATTATCTTTTCAACACCCACCATCATGATGACCATCTGGAAATGCAGGAATACCTGCTGCGGCTGAAGGGCTTTAACGCCGGCGTGTTTATGACCCCCTATGAGCGGGACCATAACGTGGCCCTGCAAAAGAAGATGCAGGCCACCGTGGACAGCCGTAATATTCCCTTCAAAACCCTCTACCATGGCGATTCCATGATGCTGGGCGGCGAAAATGGCGCCAAGGTGCAGTTCTTCCGCTGGATGGGCAGCACCGACGCCAACTATTCCTCCATGATGTGCAAGATCACCTACGGGGAGCGCAGCGTGTTCCTGATGGCGGACGTGACTGGCCTGGCCCAGAAATCCCTGGCCGAGGAACAGCTGGACACCATTCCCTGGGATTCCGATATCTTCAAGCTGGGTCATCATGGCTACAGCCGCCAGGATACCACCCTGCTGGATGCCATTTCTCCGGACCTGTGCGTGATTACCAATTCCAAGGCCGGTGCGGAAAAGAGCGTCAAGCAGCTGGATAAAGCCGGGCTCACCTGGCGCAATACCCCCACCGGCACTATCTATGCCCGCACCGATGGCGGGGAGGAATGGGTGTACACCCAGGACAAATCCCATCTGAACAAATGATAAGCGAGGTTATGAAAATGAAGAAATGTTTGCTTACGCTGGCTGTTTTCAGTCTGGTGCTGCTGGCTGCCAGTGCCTGCGCCGAAAATGTGCAGGTGTCCTTTGTAGGGGAAAGCGGCTCGGCCAATGCCGGGTATCAATATGAACTGAAGCTGAAAAGCAAGCCTGCGCCCCAGCAGGACGTGACCGTCACCCTCACCTGCAAGGACCAGACGGAGCAGGTAACCATTACCCTTCCTGCTGGTGAAACCACGGTGACGGCTGTGCTTCCCGAAAGCTGGCTTTCGGAAAAGGGAAACCTGACTGTCAATTTTGCTGAGGGTGAAGGCTACACGTTCCAGAAGAATGCCAGGCATAAGGTGAAGGTGTATGCCGCTCCCCGTGTGACCTTTGAAAAGGCCCCGGTGTTTGGTGCGCTGGGCAAGAAGGTGACCTTCAATGCCAAAACCAACCAGCCCGGCAATATTCTCAAGGAAAATAACGTGTTCCAGCTGCGGGACCAGGACGGTAATGTGCTTTGCGAAAAGAAATGGCCCCTGGGCAGCAAAACCTGCTCCTTTGTTATGGAAGCCACGGAGGAAATGCTGGGCAAGAACCTGGTTACGGTGTGGCTGGGGGATCAGCAGGTAAGCGAAGAGGAAGGCTACATTGCCATTGCGGATTTGTCCAGGGCTATTGTGCAGACGGTGGATACCCAGGCACCCTATATGGCCGTGACCATCGACTGCGCCTATGCCGTGCACCATACTGACAGGCTGCTGGAAGTGCTGGATGAAAACAATGTGAAGGCTACGTTCTTCATGACCGGCTATTTCATGCGCGAGTTTGAAGAATCTGCCCGGAAGATTGAAGCCCGGGGCCATGAAATTGCCAGCCATTCCAATACCCACCCCCGGCTGACCGAAAAATCCCCCTATGATATGATGCGGGAAATTCAGCGCCCGGCAGAAGAAATTCAGCGGCTCTTTGGCAAGGAAACCACCCTCATGCGTCCGCCCTTTGGCGATGTGGATAAGAACGTGATTGCCATGGCCCGCGCCGAAGGCCAGGAAGTGATCATGTGGACCATCGACAGCCACGACTGGGACTGGGATTTCAAGCATGAAGACGTGGTGAAGCGGGTGACCAAGGATGTGGGCCCCGGCACCATCATTCTCTTCCATCTGGATGGCTTCTGGACGCCGGAAGTGCTGGCGGAAGTGCTGCCCTATTATCAGCAAGAGCTGGGCCTGAAGGTGGTTACCGTGACCGAGCTGCTCTCCATGGAAGGCAAAGATGCCGATGCTCGGCTGGAGGGCGATGTGCCTGCCTATGAAGAAGCGCCTGCCAGCGATACTTCTGTGCAGGAAATGTGAGTACGCTGGGGTTTGGGGAACCGTGCGGGGCGTTGCCCCTGCACCCCACCAGGGTCATTGACCCTGGACCCGGCTGCGGAAGTGGTTGGCGTACAGAACGAGCAATTTCCCGCTGGAGTATGCAGCACGCAGATACCGATTTGGAAAAGAAGATTGAAATATTGCGGGCTGGAGGTGGCACTGCCACCCGCACACGGGCTGGGCGGCGTGTACGCCGCCGACCGGATGCTTTGCATCCGGGGAAAACGATAAAAAGAAGCGGTGAGAGAATTCATTCTCTCAACCGCTCTTTTTTCGTTTTCATAGCGCCCGTGGGCACCTTTCCGTTCCTCAAGTTTCGTGCAGAAACAAGTTTGTTTTTCAGTCCTTCCCCATCGCAGGATGGGTGCAGGGGTGATACCCCTGCCGCGGGGTAAAGGGGCCGCGCAGGCCCCTTGCATTTCTCAAGTTTCAT
>JAFQHP010000041.1 GCA_017397895.1 Clostridia bacterium | reverse complement strand
TGCGGCCAGGGTGGTACCCTGGACCCGACTGCGGAAGTGGTTGGCTGATAGCACAAACAGTTTCCCGCTGCAGCTTGAGGAATATGAAAAAGCCTCCCTTGTGAAAGGGAGGTGGCAGCCGTAGGCTGACGGAGGGATTGTCTGCTGCACGCACAAACCCGATTGCAAGAAATGATTGTAATATTGCGAATTGGGTGTGGCCCCGCCACCCCACGGGCTGGGCGGTGTTTACACCGCCAACCGGGTGCCAAAGGCATCCGGTGAAAACGGAAAAGAAGGCCGGAGGAGAAAGCTTGCTTTCTCACCCGGCTTTTTCACGTTTTCATTGCGCCCGTGGGCACAGATTGCTGTTCCTCAAGTTTCATACGGAAACAAGAATAAAGCGGGAGGGGCAAGCCCCTCCCCTACGGTAGAATCCCTGCTTCATGCGGAAACAAGTTTGTTCAGTCCGAATTGTGCTTCGCCCAACGGGTGCAGGGCGGATCGCCCTGCCGTGGGGTCAAAGGGGCCGCGCAGGCCCCCTTGGGTTCCTCAACCTGACACGCGGAAACAACTTCGTTTTCCCACTCATCTGCTTCGCGGATTGGGTCCAGGGCCGATGGCCCTGGCGTGGGGGTACAGGGGGCGAGGAGCCCCTTGCCCTTTTATATTGTCAGGCTGCCGGCGCAGATCATGCGGCCATCCTTGCGGCCAAAGAGCATTACGTTTTCGCCCTTGAAATTCAGCCGCACCTTCTGGCCCAGCTTATACACCACGCCGCCAAACACCACGGCCGTCAGCAGATAATTACCCACCTTCACCCGCACTGTGGTTTCCATGCCGGTGGGCATGGCGCTGAACACTTCCCCTTCAATGGGGCCGTCATCGCAGATGGAAAGGAATTCCGGGCGGATGCCCAGCACAAAATCGTTGTCGTCGGGCTGATAGGCGTTGTCCACATCCTGATCGGAAACGCGATGGATGGTATAGCGGAAAAGGGTGTCCTTGTTCTCCTTGGCCACTTTGCGGTTGGGCACGGGCAAGGGAGAAAGGTCCTTCATGTCGCCGATGCGGGTGAAGGAGGCTTCATAATTGTCCAGCAGCTTCAGTTTCCATTTGCTGCCGTCCCCTTCGCCACGGGCTTCCATCAGGTTTACGGCAGGGTTGCCCACAAAGTCCGCAACAAAGAGGTTATTGGGCCGGTTATAGACCAGCATGGGCTCCTCATACTGCTGCAGAACGCCGTTATCGATCAGGCAGATGCGGCTGGCCAGGGTCATGGCCTCCATCTGGTCATGGGTGACGTAGACAAAGGTGCTGCCCGTTTCCAGATGCAGGCGCTGCAGTTCGCTGCGCATTTCCAGGCGCAGCTTGGCGTCCAGGTTGGAAAGGGGCTCGTCCATGAACAGCACTTTCGGCCCCGGGGCCAGGGTGCGGGCAATGGCCACGCGCTGCTGCTGGCCGCCGGAAAGCTCGGAGGGGTAACGGTCCATGAACATGCCGATCTTCACAATATCACTGACCCGCTTCACGGCCCGGTCAATTTCTTCTTTGGTCAGCTTCCGGGGCGGCTCCTTGCCCGTTTCATCCCGGCACACTTCGCCCTTTTCGTTCACATGGGCGCCGGAATCGTTGATATTGGACAGGCCAAAGGCGATGTTTTTGTACACCGTCATATTGGGCCAGAGGGCATAGTTCTGGAACAGGAAGCCCACCCGGCGCTTGTTGGGGGGCACATTGATGCCCAGCTCACTGTCAAAGACCGGCACCCCGTCAATGGTGATGCGGCCTTCGGTGGGGGTTTCCAGGCCGGCGATCATGCGCAGGGTGGTGGTTTTGCCGCAGCCGGAGGGGCCCAGCAGCGTGACAAATGCGTTATCCTCAATCACCATGCTCAGATCGTCCACCGCATAATAGCCGCCCCAGCGCTTGGTGACATGGGTCAATTCGATTTTAGACATATCTAATTCCATCCTTCCTTATCAGCCGCCGATGCCGGAGTCGATGCTGGCGCCTGTCAGCTTGTTCACCACAAAGTTGCATAGCAGAATCACCAGGATCAGCAGCAGGTTAATGCCGCTGGAGAATGCATACAGGCCCATTTCATCGAAGTAATCCAGCATGGTGGTGATGATGCGGGTCTGGGAGCAGAGCAGCATGAACAGCGTCAGTTCACGCAGGCACGTCATAAAGGGAAGCAGGTAGCCGCTGATGATGCTGCTTTTCTGGATGGGAATGATGATGCGGGTCATTCTCTTCCACCAGGGAATATCCTGGATGATAGCGGCTTCTTCAATTTCGCCGGAAAGCTGCAGCATACTGTTGAGGGCACTGCGGCTGGCAAAGGGAATATACTTCACCGTGCCTGCCAGGATCAAAAGCAGGAAGGTGTTGAAAATGCCCATGGAGGAGCCGAAAATGAAGAACGCAACGCCCACCGCCAGGGCCGGCATGAGGTAGGGCAGGAAGGCCATGTTGTTCACATAGGCCGCCCATTTGCTGCGGCGGTTTTTGCTGACGCAATAGCCCACCAGCAGCCCGATGGTACCGGCAGCCAGGGCACAGCAGGCAGACACAATCAGCGTGCCCAGGAAAGCATTCCAGATGGTGGAGTTAAACAGAATGCCCAATTGCCCGTACATGCCGTTTTCTGCCAGGGGATCGCTGTTGATCCACCATTTGAGGGTCATGTTGCCGGAAATGCCGCTGGTGATGAAGGAATAATCCCCGGGATTGGGCAGGAAGGTTTCCACGGCAAACATGATGATGGGCAAAATGCCGGTGCACAGGGTAAAGAAGATGAAAAACGCAGCCAGAATATATTTGCCGATCCCAAGGTTCACCACGCTGCTCTGGCCGGATTTGCCGGTGACGGTAGTGAAGCTTTTTCTGCCGGAGGTGGTTTTCTGGTTCACAATGAGGATCAGGATGCCAAAGAGCATCATGATCACCGCCAGAATGCTGGCCTGGCCGGCGCGGGAGGCGTTCAGTTCCACATATTTGGTGGAAAGGGTGCTCAGGTTCAGATAATGGGGAATGGGGTAAGAGCCCATAGCGCTGGAGAATACCAGCAGGATGGTGGAAAGAATGGCGGGTTTCACCAGCGGAATGGTGACCTTCAGGAAGGTTTTCCACCGGGGGGTGTTGAGAATGGTGGCCGCCTCTTCCAGATTGGCGTCCATGTTGCGGAAAATGCCGCCGATGAGGATATAGGCAAAGGCCGCATAGTGCAAGGACAGCACCATGGCGCTGGGGAACAGGCCCTGGCACCACCACAGGGGCATCCTCAGCCCGAACAGAGTGGCCAGCAGCCCATCGCTGCCGCCGGTGACGGCATTGGAATTGAACAGATTCTGCCACACCACGGCCATAGTCCACTGGGGCATGATGTAGGGGAAAATGAAAATGGCGCTCAGGTATTTTTTGCATTTCATGTTGGTGCGGGTCACCAGATACGCAAATACGCCGCCAAACAAAATGGCGCCGATGCAGGAAAAAATGCTGAGCAGAACGGAATTCTTCAGCGGCGTCCACAAATTGATATCCGCCAGCCGTTTCTGGGTTTTGGTGGCCGGGGCAAACAGATTCACCCAATTGAAGGTGGTGTAGATCTGCCCTTCCTCCACATCTCTTGCGTCCACGCTGCCTTCATGGACAGCAAAGGTATCGTTGACAATGGTGAGCATGGGGGCAATGGTGGTTACCGTCAGCACAATCCCCAGCACCAGCAAAATCACATTCTGCGGCTTGCTGAAATAGGTGCGGAGACGGCCAAAAAGCTTCCGCCAGTTGGTCCCTTTTGCGGCGATGGCAGTCATAGCACACGCTCCTTACTTTGGTTGAAAAAGGGGCGGTACAGGGGCAGAGCCCTTGTACCGCCCGTAAAGACTATTGCTTCAGTTCAAATTTTTTGATTACTTGGAGCCCACGATCATGTCAATCCAGTCGCCCAGGTCAAAGGCAACGGAAGCGCAGTAGGCAGGATCTTCCACCACCAGGCGGCCGCCGTCAGCGGAAATCCACCATTCGTAGCCGCGGTCGTTCTTGGCATCGTAGGTGTTCACGCCGTCCACATAGCCGTCCTGGGTGTGGTCCCACATGCAGATGGGGTTAGCGCTGTAGCCGCCCATGTCCTTGCCCCATGCGGCAAAGCCGTCATAGGTGGTGACCATGTAGGAGATGAAAGCGCAGGCAGTCCAGGGCAGGGGGCTGGTCTTGGGGATCATCAGGTAATGCTTGTAAGCATAGCCGCCGATGCCCTGATAGCCATCCTGATAGGCGGCGATGGTGATGTTGTTCACAGAAGATTCGGCGGATTCTTCCACGCTGCGCAGCTTGGAGTACACAAGCAGGCCGCACTGATCCACAGCAGAGGTGGTGACCAGGGTGTTGCAGATGGGGCCGTCGTCGGTCTGTTCGTTATAGGCGGTGCACCACAGGTAGATGTAGGCCAGGCCGTAAGCGGCATTTTCGGCTTCCAGGCCCAGGGCTTCGGCTTCCAGCGCCATTTCTTCAACGGTGGGAGCAAAGTAAGCCTTCTTTTCTTCGGGCAGCGCATCATAGGCTTCCTTCAGGTAGTTGGCATAGGTTTCGTGGGTGAGCATGTACAGGAAGTTCTTGCCCACCAGTTCGCTGTTGACGCCCATGTACAGGGGGGCCACGCCTTCAGCCACGAAATCCCAGCAGTTGGTGAATTCGGCTTCGCCCAGGTTGTTGAACATGAACACCTTGTTCAAGGTCTGCAGGGCCAGGGGATTATTGTTGTTTTCAACGGCCACGCCTTCGCCTTCAACCCATTCCTTGGGAATGAAGTTGAGCAGGTTGCCGGTGTCGATCATCTTGCTCTTGACCTGGTTGCCGTCCTGGATGAGGGTCATGGAGTACACATGCTTGGCACCCTTGATGTCGGCGTTGAGGGTGGTGAAGATGGAGTTGTTCTTGGGCTGGCTCCAGTCGATGGTGCCGGTGTAGGAGGGGTCAATGCCCTGCAGCATGGCCACGAAGGAAGCGCCGGCGGTTTTGCCGCGGCTGGAGTTGCCGATGCCATAGAGCACCTGGCCGTTGGATTCTTCAATGGCCTTTTTGTACAGTTCTTCGTTGGTCATGGTCTGGGCCAGGGCGATGACTTCTTCCACCGTCATTTCGCCTTCGGCCAGCACGGGGCACAGAGACAGCGTCATGATGAGCGCCATCAGCAAAGCGATGAGCTTTTTCATAGATATGAACTTCCTTTCTGCCGGTTCTCTTGACCGGTTCTTTTGTCTTTATTATATATTAAAAACAAAATTAATGCAATCCCCATTTTTCCTGATCTGCCCCTTTTTTTGGCGGGCCAATCCATCAGGCAGCCGTGGATACACCCTCCAATTCCATATTCCCTCTCCCCTTTCCTTTCCATTTGGATATTTTCTTCCGTTTTCTTGGCTGCCGCAGCCTTTTCACGGGGCGGGGCCTATGATATAATGAGAACAAAGATTGATTATTTATCATACGGGAACAAGGGAGGATATACAAATGAGCGTGCAGCCTTTGGATACGGCGGTTTCCTTTGATATGTATGCCGGTGAACCCAGCCGGGACGGCAATCAGGGCTTTGAGGTGCTGGCGGACGGCCGGGTGCATTTTCGCATCATGGCGCCCAATGCCCGGGAAGTGGCCATTGATCAGTTCGGCAATGTGAAGCCCCTGGAAAAAAAGGACGGGGGCATGTGGGAAGGCACGGTGGATCTGGGCCGTGGGTTCCAGTATTTCTTTTTGAAAATTGACGGTGCGGACGTGCTGAACCCCTACCTGCCCATTGGCTACGGCTGCTGCCGGCCCATGAATTTCATTGATGTGCCGGTGCCCGGGGAGGACTGGGACAGCCTGGAGGGCGTGGCCCACGGCGCTGTGGCCCGGCATTATTATCCCTCCTCCGTGACCGGCAGGACGGAAAGCTGCCTGGTGTACACCCCGCCGCACTATGACGCCAATAAAAAATACCCGGTTCTGTACCTGCAGCACGGCTACGGCGAAAACGAAACCGGCTGGGTATACCAGGGCCATGCGGCCCGCATTGCGGACCAGCTGCTGGCCCGGGGCGAAATACAGGAAATGATCATTGTGATGGGCAACGGCATGGTGCAGGTGGAGTTCGGGAAGATGGACCGGATGGTGTTCCCGGAAATCCTGCTGAAGGATCTGATCCCCTACATCGAAAAAACCTATCCCGTGTATACCGATAAGTGGCACCGGGCCATGGCCGGCCTGTCCATGGGCAGCTACCAGACCAGCATTGTCACCCTTTCCAATCCGGACCTGTTCGGCTATGCCGGGATATTCAGCGGCTTTCTGCGTTTTCCCCGGGGCAGCGAAGAAAAGCACCTGGCGCTGTTGGAAGACAGTGAGAAGTTCAACGAAAGCTTCCGGGTGTTCTACCGGGCCATGGGCACGGAAGATCAGTTCTACGCCTCCTTCGAAAATGACGATGAGATGCTGAAGGACAAGCAGGTGAACATGATCCGCCGCACCTTCCCCGGCGGGCATGACTGGGGCGTATGGCGCCGCTGCATCCACGATTTTCTGCCCATGCTGTTTGGAAAATGACAGGATATATGAAGGGCTCTGTGGTGGGATAGTTATTAAGGAATAATTTATCCGGCATCGACAAAAGACGAGCATCCTGTGTCGGATGCTCGTTTGTTTATGTGCTCGTGTAAACGCAATGCACCGGAGGGGTGCGTATCATTGCGCCCTCCTCAAGCGGTTGGAGAATAAGTTTTTCATCCGCTCGACAAATTGGGATTTGTATAATGACATTAAAGATAATGAACAGCCAGAATGACGATACTTGTGGCGATCATTACAATGCCTACCACACGGTTTAACGTCTTTGTGTCCGCTTTATTGGCAATTACCGCTGCAATTCTCGCCCAAAGCAATGTAAAAGCAGCGCACAGCACAAGGCAAACAATGTCAGGGAAGCCTCCGATCATAAAATGGCTGACACCACCGGTAAGAGCCGTAAACGCCATAATAAACACGCTTGTGCCAACTGCCAAATGCATCGGATAGCCGAGGAAAGAAGTCAGAACAAGCAACAGCATCATTCCTCCGCCTGCACCTGCAAAACCGCAGATAAAGCCAACAAACGCGCCGCCAATGATCGCCTTGATCACTCTGCCTTTGGGAGAGCTTTCTTCCAATTGTTCTCTCGTTTTGTTAACGGGTTTCAAAAGGAAGCGCAATCCAATGATAATAAGCGCGATCTGCATCGTGCCGCTCATAGCTTGCTCGGGCAGAAAACTTGCCGCAAAACTGCCGACCGTCGTGACGATAAGCACGCTCACGAGCAATGGCAAACTGTTCTTTACATCTAAGTTTCCGCTTTTCTTATAGGTATATGCACTGACAAGGCTTGCCAGAACGTCACTGGCTAATCCTATGCCCACCGCATCGTAAGCAGGTACGCCCAAAAAGGTGATAAGCATAGGACCTATTACTGCAGCAGCACTCATACCGGCAAATCCTGTTCCTATGCCTGCACCTGCGCCTGCGATAAAGCATACAAGAATTTTGATTAAAAGGTCTCCCATACTGTGCCTCCAAATTCAAGTTTATCACAATTATTCTATCACAGCAGTACACGAAACCGCAAGCCTTGTCTGGCTTGCGGTTCTGGATGGTTTCTGGTTGTTCGACACGAATCAGTTACCGTCATGATGTAATATGAAGGGCTGCTTCATCCTTTCCATCATCCCTCCTGTAAGGAGCCCTTTTTTTGATGGAGTGAACAGCCGGGTTTGAAATGGCCGGGAGATTGTGATAGAATATAGAAAAAGCGCCTTCACAAAGGAGTGATAGCTTTGAAACGGCAGTTTTATGATGAAACAGTGAATTTTTTTCAGTCCCTGCCGCCGGATAATACACGGGAATATGAAAAAAGCATCAGCGCATATGCATTGAAGCACCGGGATACGGAAAGCATGGCTGTTTTCCGGCAGATGATGCAAAGCGGAGAATGCTGTGCCTATTCGGCATTTTATTGCCTTGCGACCATTTTGCGTCATAATAAGGACTACAGTATCCTGTGGGAAGTGATCAATGAAGCGAAGAAATACCCCGGATTTCAGGAAAGGGTATCCTTTCGTCATATTGAAATCATGTTCCATGTGCACAGCGAATCCTTGTATGATTATAATGAAATTTTGTCAGATGCACACCATCAGGCTTGCGAAGAATTCAATAACCCGGGCTATCAGCATACATTTGCAAATGCATTTGCAACAATTTGCGAAAAATGTCTGAAGGAAGACGAAGAAAAAATTGTGGCCATGTGGTATGATTCGGCATTGTTCTGTGTAAACAGGGCCATTGAGCTGGATCCGGCGTATGCGAAATTCTATTCCACCAAAGCACGAATTGTGGTGCTGAAGGAGCATTTTGACGAAGCCAATGATCTGATTATACGGGCTATTGATCTGGAAAAGTCGGAAAAATCGGATTATGCTTTGTTGATTGGTAATTATCAGTATTACCGGGCAATGATATCTATTCGTCGTCAGCAGTACATGATTCAGCAGAAGATGGATAGTCCCAGGCAGACGGAAAGAGATGAATCAATAAAGATCTCCCATTTCCATTCCATGGAGCCTTTTGCTTTTATCAGTTATGCCCATGCCGATGCGGAGCGGGTATATCCGTCCATTGAAAAACTGTGTGAGCATCACCTGAATGTTTGGTATGATCGGGAAATTGGGCCCGGAGAAGATTGGCAGGAGAAGATAGCCACGCACATCAAGAATTGCAGCGTGCTTGTGCTGATGCTTTCTTCCACATCGGTTCTGTCGCAGAATGTGCGTAATGAGCTGACCATGGCCCAGAACTACAAAAAGGTGATCATTCCGGTATTTCTGGAAATGGTGCACCTTTCCCCCGGCGCGGAGCTGCAGCTGCAAACGTATCATTGGCTGAAGAAATATCTGCTCTCCCCCAGTGCCTACTATCAGGAATTGATTTCTGCCGTAGCCCGGGAAGTGAACCAGCCGGTGACATATGCATCCGGAAAAATACCGGCAGAAAAGCAGAAGCCTGCGGAAAAATATGTTGCTGCCAGTAAAAACGGGATCATTGAGCAGTTCATTCAGGCGAAATCCGGACGGGAAGAAACGAACGAGGACCTGATTTATATTGACGAGAATTTTTATGCTGTTTTTGATGGCGCCACCAGCAAATCCGGCATTTGCTATCAGGGAAAAACAGAAGGCCAGCTAGCCGTTGCCTGCCTGGCGGATGCAATGCGCAGCAACGGCTTTGGCAGGATGATTGACGGACGTACGGCTGTAGCAATCATGCAGGACAGGCTTTGTGCCTATAGAAATGAAAACGGCCTGGCGGATAAGGGAATGCATTTGTGCGCATCCGGCGTTATTTACAGCAAGGCCAGGCGGCAGATATGGGCAGTGGGTGACTGTCAGTATATGATCAACGGAAAAGTGTATTCCCAGGGAAAACGGGTGGATCAGCTGATGAGCGAGGTGCGCTCGTATATTATCCATTGCCTGCTGCTGGAAGGAATGACGGAAGAAGATCTGATGCAGAAGGATGTTGCCCGGGGGCTGATACTGGATATTCTGAAAAGGCAGTATCATATGGAAAATGCCGCGGATCCATATGGATACAGCGTGTTTTCCGGTGAAGGGAAGCTGCTGAATGTTGAGATCAGGGATGTGCCTCCGGGTGCGGAAATTGTGCTGGCATCCGATGGGTATCCTGTGCTGATGAAAACTCTTGCAGAAAGCGAAGAAAAATTGCAGGAGCTGATCAGAACGGATCCCTTGTGCTACAAAGAGTATAAATCTACCAAAGGTCTGTTGCAGGGAAACATCAGCTTTGACGACCGGGCTTACCTCCGTTTTGATACGGACTGATCCCCTCCCCCATTTTGACACATACAAAAACCCCGCTCCTGCCGAAGCAGAAGCGGGGCGTTTTTTATTTAGGGTTCGGTGTATTCCACATGGCTGCAGTTGGTGTTGGTGCAGAAGCACTTCATCTGATCCGCAATCCAGTTGAACCACTGGGTCATGGGATAGGAGCATTCGGGGCAAACCATGCCGTCTTCGTTCAGGGTGATGATCACAGCCAGGCTCTCGTCGAAGTTGCCGTGGAGGTCCACAGCGGCGATGGTGCCGGCGATGCATGTATCGTCATTCACCCGGGCACGCAGCTCTTCGCCGTTTTCAATGTTGGCGTAGAAGTTGTCCAGACTTCCTTTCACAGAATAGTCGCCGCACCAGACAGGAGCGCTATTACCGTTTTTCATCATATTGATCTGGAGAGAAGTGCCGACATAGGTGTAGTTGACGCCGTCCAGCTTCAGGGAAATATTGCCCACCTGGTCGACCCGGCCGATCACCTGGCCGTTTTCATCCGTCAGCGTGGAATTGTCTTCGCCGATATTTGCGATATATGTCTTGCCGCTGTAGGTATACTCAAAATGTTGGTAATCAGTGTTATAGATCAAGTCGCCGGCAACAGCTTCCTCATAGGGAGCATACTGATAATTATCACGCACTTGCAAGCTAACTTCGTTATTCAGGTCATCCAGGGAATTATCCACAGAATTCCAGAATTCCATAACATGCTTTACTTCGTTGCCATAGGAATCGTGAACCATGCCGGTTTCTTCATTCACGGTCAGCAAAACAGCAACATTGGATACGATCTGGCCGTTTGCATCCACCTTGAACTGGGCTTTCTTCCACTGGCCGCACTTTTCGCACTGCACACCGGCGGTGAGGCCGGGGGTGGTGGCGGTGGCAGGCACGGCGGGAATGGTCACATAGCTGTGTCCATAGGCCTTTTCAGGAAAGTCCACCGGATTGCCGGTGCCGTCGGTTATGAAAATAAACCGGCAGTCTGAGCAGAAATAACTTACAAGTTTTTCGTCAGCAGCACAGGAGGCTTCTGTCGCAGTGGAATATGTATCGAGTCGATGATTCTTCGTGCCGGTGTAACGGGTTTCTTCCAAACCGCATTTTTTGCAATACCGCATTTCAGTTCCGTCTTTGACACAGTGCAAAAAAATGTCTTGGCCGGTCACTGTATTTTTGAAGTATCGGGCCCAATCGGAGAAATCGTGAGCACTGAAGGCAGCTTCTTCAGCTTTTATATCTCCGCAGAAGGCGCACTTCCAGGTAAGGACTTGCTTTTCGGTGCAGGGAAGAGAGGTGTCTGGTTCAGTTACCAGGTCATAGCCATGGCCGTACTGTGCACAGTAGGCTGCGTTGCCTACATTTTCCGGGGACCAGTCTGCATACACATCGCCATTGCCGCATACATCACAACGGCGTACATAGGTGCCATCGGGATGGGTGAGGAATTCGCCGTCTTTTGTAAAGAAAAAGCCAGCATCATAAATATGCGCACGATAACCGATGAATTCCGTTTCCACTTCACCACAGGTGGAGCAGGTGCGTTTCTGGGTGCCCATGGACTGACAGTTCATTACTTTCCATTCACCCCAGGTGTGCTTGCCGGAAGGGGTGAATGTGGGTTCATATTCGTACCCGCAATATTGACAATATGCAACAATTTCATTGTCTTCCAGGCAGGTTTTTCCTTCTGTTTTAACACGGGATTGTACCCAATGGATCATAGGAGCATCCTGGGTGATCTTCTTGCTGTCTTCGTCCACAGCTTCGCAGCCTTCACGGGAGCAGGCCATGGCAGTGTAGCCGTCCTGAGCGCAGGTTACCTTCACTTCCACTTCCTTGGTGAAGTCATGGCCCAGGGCGGGCAGCACTTCTTCAGCGGCGATGAAGGAGCAGCGGACGCACTTGCCCTGCATCAGGCCGGTTTCCTGGCAGGTGGCTTCCTTTACCTTGATGTAGCCACCGGCGGTGTGGCCGATGGGGGCGATTTCTTCAGTTTCATAGGCACGGCTGCAGGTGGTGCAGGTGTGCTTCCTGGTGCCGGGGGTTTCGCAGCCGGGGGCCTTGTCGGTGGTCCATTCGCCCCAGGTGTGGTCAACCATGGGAAGGGTCTTGGTTTCTTCCGCTTTGCAGACGGAGCAAACCCGCTTCTGCTGGCCTTCCTGCAGGCAGGTGGCGGGCCTGGTAGTGCTCCAGGTGCCGTACTGATGGCCGCCCAGGGAGCCGATCACTTCGCTTTCCACATAGGTGCAGGCCTTGCAGGCACGGATGCGCAGGCCGTCTTCGGTGCAGGTGGGCAGGCGCTTGGTATCCCAATCCTGGAAGCCGGGATGGCCCTTGGCGGGCACGGTTTCCACATTGGTTTCCACCAGAGCGGCGCAGCCGTGGCAGCGCAGGTTATACCAGCCGTCCTCGGTGCAGGTGGCGGGATGTTCCAGATCCTTCTGGATGTCGGAGTGGTTGCTGGGGTCCTTGGGCAGGGTGACTACATTGATTTCGGTGCATTTTTTGCACATGTAGCGCTCTTCACCCGTGGCGTTGCAGGTGGCAGCGGTGGTCTTGAAGGGCGTATCCCGCCATACATGGCCGGTGGCTTCACGGATTTCGTATACTTCAACGGTAATTTCGCCGCACTCAGTGCAGTAGCGGGAGGTATAGCCGTCCACAGTGCAGGTTTTTTCCTTGCCCAGGGTGGTCCTTTCCACGTGGCCGTCCACTTCGCAGTCCCAGGCCAGGGCGCTGCAGGTGAACAGGGTGCACAGCAGGGCCAGCACGGCTACCAGAAGGAGCTTTTTCTTCATTGGTCATTCCCCTTTTCTCTTGATGCGGAAAATCGTCC
>JAFQHP010000040.1 GCA_017397895.1 Clostridia bacterium | reverse complement strand
GGGCAAGCCCCTCCCCTACACGCTCATTAACATACGATAATTCTGAATTCGGAATTTTTTCTTCTCCGTCTTCAGTCCACCCGGATATTTTCCGGCTTCAGGTGGCTGTACACGGTGCCGGGCTGAGCGCCGTCCTTGTGGAAGGAAAACAGTTCGCTCACCGTCACCAGCTGATACCCCTGATCCACCAGTTCCGGAATGGCCCGCTCGGCAGCCTCGGCGGTGGTTTCATAGATATCATGGCAGAGGATGATGAGCCCGTTATCCACGTCCTTCATGATCTTGTTATAGGTTTTATTGGCGTTACGGTTGGCCCAGTCCAGGGTATCCAGTTCCCAGTGGGCGATGATCATATCCATTTCGGCGCAGATGGTGCGCACCCGCTTGTTCACATTGCCGTACGGGGGCCTGAGCACCTTCACCTGATACCCGCCGGTCACTTCCGCCACGATGTTGTTGGTATCCTCCAATTGCTTGCGGATCTTGCTTTCGGAAGCCTTTTCCAGGTCCGGGTGGTTCCAGGTGTGGGAGGCAATTTCATTACCCTGGGCCACAGCCAGCTTCACCACTTCGGCATAGGGCTCCACATTGATGCCCTGCACGCAGAAGGTGGCCCGGGCGTCGTACTGGGCCAGCACCTTCAGGATACGGATGGTGTACTGGGAGGGGCCGTCGTCAAAGGTGAGGGCGATCATGGGCCGGGTAGGGTCAATGGTGCGCACCTTGCTTTTGATGATCTGGCTTTCCACCTGCATAATTTCGGCTACCTGGGTGTAGGGCAGGGTGATGAGAATATCGCCGTAAATCCGGGGCATACAGCTGCCGGCGGGCAGGTAGATATCAAAGCCCTCGCTGTTCATCACGCCAAATTCCAGGGTGCTCATGTCCGGTTCGATGGGGTAGCCGTCGGTGGGCTTGTCCAGAATGTTTTCCATCCGTGCATCCAGGCAGAACAGCAGCCGGTCGGAAGCCTGGAACATATCGGAAACGGACAGGATTTTCTGCTCCTGCAGGTCAATATTGATGGGCAGGAACACGTTCAGCGCCGTCTTTCCGGCGGTATAGCGGCCCGCCATCAGCACGGATTGGTAGCGCTCGTCAATCTTCACCGCCCGGTAATTCACCTGAAAACTGCCGCTTTCCCCGGCATGATTCTTTTCAAAATCCGCTTCAAAGACGGTAAGGGTATCGCTCAGCCATTGGTCGATCTTTTCATCCACGGAAGGGATGCGGGTGTTGGGGTAGTGGAAGGTGTAGGGAAGGCCGGATTCCCTTTGGCGCATCCGGGGGCTGCCCACTTCCTTAGGCGCCTTTTCCAGGGACGCAAAATCGAAAGCGTACTGGTGGTCTTCACTGGTCAGGAGGGTTTCATACTCGCCTGTGATCTTCTGCACCTTCTCCGTTTCCACCCAGCCGAACACATGGCCCACCCGGATGCGGCTGTATGCGCCGTCTGTGGCAATGCGCTCCGCCTTCACGCCGCTCATCACCTGCAAGAGGATGGCGCTTTCATCATCCGCCTTTTCCCGGAGGGTGAGGATGGTGCCGTCGCGCTTTGTTTCCACCCAGTCCATGTGGGTGTAATTGGCTTCGATCACCAGATATTCCGTCATCATGTAGCCTATTTTATTGCCGGACTGCACCTTGCACCAGGTGCCGTCGTTTTCCAGCACAGTCACCTGGCTGCCGCTTTTGAAGCTGCCCAGGGATTTGCTGTCGGAGGAGTTGGACTCCCTCATATTCAGTTTGCCGCCCTTGACGGTGCCGGTGTAGGTGATTTCCTCCGCCGCAGCGCCCATCGCGCAGGCCAGCAGCAGGCACACCATAAGCAGGGCTATCCATACTTTTTTCATCGGTGCATCCTCTCCTTGAGTACATTCGTCATCACCTTACAGTATAATGGAAAAATCCCCCCGTTTCAAGCAAATTTCCGTTTGTTTACAAAAATTTGGCCCAGGCATGAAAGCACCCTCCCCCGGCATATCCTGTGCCGAAAGGAGAGAAAGGGGATGCGAGAAGATATCCAGGCCCGCTGCATTATGCTGGCCCGGCACATTATTGAAACGGGCGATACCGTGCGCCAGGCGGCGGGACGCTTTGGTCTTAGCAAATCCAGTGTGCACAAGGACGTGCACGAAAGGCTGCGGCTGGTGCACCCGGGGCTGTATATGCAGGTGCAGGCGGTGATGAACTTCCACCATCAGGTGCGCCATCTGCGGGGCGGCGAAGCCACCCGGGAACGCTGGCGCAAAATACGGGAGCAGGGATAAAAACTGTTTTTTTCGTGTTTATGCGTTGAAATGCCGGTGAAATATGTGTATGCTATATCTGTATACATATAGGGAGGCATGACACCATGCGTTTTGTAGTAAAACTGGGCACTTCCACCCTGGCCCATGCCACGGGCCGGCTGAACATCCAGCGGGTGGAAACCCTGTGCAAGGTACTGAGTGATCTGAAAAATGCAGGCCATGAGATCATCATGGTCTCTTCCGGCGCCATTGGCATGGGCGTGGGCAAGCTGCTTTTGAAGGAGCGGCCCAAGGATATCCCCACCAAGCAGGCCGCCGCCGCTGTGGGCCAGTGCGAATTGATGTACACCTACGACCGGCTTTTTTCCACCTACAACCACACCGTGGCCCAGATACTGCTTACCAACGAAGATATCGAAATCGAAAAACGGCGGCACAATTTTGAAAATACCCTGATGCGGCTATTGGAACTGGGTGCCCTGCCTATCATCAACGAAAACGACACCATTGCTACCGAAGAAATCGTCATCGGCGACAACGATACCCTGGCGGCCGTGGTGGCCAAGTCGGCCAAAGCGGATCTTTTGATCCTGTTGACGGACATCGACGGCCTTTTCACCACCGACCCGCATAAGAACCCTGACGCCAGAATGCTGGAAAGGGTGGAGGAAATCACCCCCGAAATCGAAGCCATGGTGGGGGGCGCCGGCAGTGCACTGGGCACCGGCGGCATGCACACCAAGCTCCACGCCGCAAAAATCGCCACCCAGGCGGGCATTGACATGATCATCACCAACGGCGACAGGCCGGAAAAACTGTACAATATCATCGCCGGGCAGCCCATCGGCACCCGGTTCATTGCAGGAGAAAAAGCATGAAAGAAACCAAACAGATTTTACAGGAAGCAAAGGCCGCCGTGCGGCTGATGAACGGCCTGACGACCGAACAGAAAAACAACGCCTTGCGCTACATGGCAAAAGCCCTTATTCGCAATACGGATGTGATCCTGGAAAAGAACGCCATGGACGTGGAAAAGGCCCAGGGGGTCATTTCCCCCGTGATGGTAGACAGGCTGCTGCTTACCAAAGAGCGCATTGCGGGCATGGCCCAGGGCATTTTGGACGTGGTGAACCTGCCCGACCCGGTGGGCGAAGTGCTGTCCGAAACGGTGCGGCCCAACGGGCTGAACATCAAAAAGGTATCGGTGCCCCTGGGCGTGGTGGCCATCATCTACGAAAGCCGCCCCAACGTCACCAGCGACGCCGCCGCCCTTTCCCTCAAAAGCGGCAATGTGTGCATCCTGCGGGGGGGCAAGGAAGCCTTCCTCAGCGCCCGCGCCATTGTGGACGCCCTGCGGGAAGGCCTGCGGGAAGCCAGGCTGCCGGAAACCGCAGTGAACCTGATTGAAGATACCACCCGGCAGTCCGCCACAGAACTGATGCGGGCTGTGGGCTATGTGGACCTGCTCATCCCCCGGGGCGGCGCCGGGCTCATCAATGCCTGCGTGCAGAACGCCCTGGTGCCCTGCATCCATACCGGCACAGGCATCTGCCACATCTATGTGGACAAAGACGCCGATGTGGACGCAGCCCTGAAGATTGTGGAAAACGCCAAAATGAGCCGTCCCAGCGTATGCAATGCGGCGGAAGTGTGCCTGGTGCATGAAGACATTGCGCCCTTGTTCCTGCCCAGGCTGGAACAGCTGCTCACCAGTGAAGGCCGCAAGCAAGCCTGCGCCTTCCGGGTATGCGAAAAGGCGGCTGCCTATATGCAGGGCGCTCCCGCCGGGGATATGGATTTTGACACCGAATTCCTGGATTACATCCTGGCTGTGAAGGTGGTAAAAGATGTGGAGGAAGCCATATTGCACATCGAAGCCCATTCCACCCACCACAGCGAAGCCATTCTCTCCCGGAATGATGCGGCCATTGCCCGCTTTACCCAGGCGGTGGACAGCGCAGCGGTATATGTGAACGCCTCCACCCGGTTTACCGACGGCGGCGAGTTTGGCCTGGGATGCGAGCTGGGCATCTCCACCCAGAAAATGCACGCCCGGGGCCCCATGGGGCTGAAGGAAATGACGGCCTACAAGTATGTCATCCTGGGTAACGGACAAGTGAGGTAAAGAAAGATGAAATACGGTTTTATCGGCACCGGCAATATGGGCGGCGCCCTGGCCCGGGCAGTGGCAAAAAAATACGCTGCGGATGTGCTGCTTTATGACAAGGCCATGGACAAGGCCCGGGCACTGGCGGAAGAAACCGGCGCCCAGGCGGCAGACTTTGCCGCCCTGGTGGCACAAAGCGATTATATCTTCATCGGTGTGAAGCCTTACCTGGTGGCCCAGGTGCTTTCCCAGGTGAAGGACGCCCTGCAGGGCTGCCGGCCCGTCATCGTCAGCATGGCGGCGGGTATTTCCGTTTCCGAGCTGAGCAGCATGATTGACCTGCCCATCATCCGTATCCTGCCCAACACCCCCGTTTCCGTGGGCCAGGGGCTCACCCTGGCGGCGAAAAACGATCAGGTGACGGAAGAGATGACCGCCGCCTTCCTGGATGCCATGGCCCTCTCCGGCGACGTGATGTGGATGGAAGAAAACGTATTTGACGGCGCAGGCACCGTGGCCAGCTGCGGCCCCGCTTTCGCCTATATGTTCATGGAAGCCCTGGCCGACGGCGGTGTGTACTGCGGCGTGCCCCGGGACAAGGCCATGCTCTGCGCTGCCCAGATGGTGATCGGTGCCGGCGAAATGCTGAAGCAATCCGGTATGCACCCCGGTGCCCTGAAGGACGCTGTGTGCAGCCCCGGCGGCAGCACCATCGAGGGCGTGCGCACCCTGGAAGAAAACGCTTTCCGCTCCGCTGTCACCCAGGCTGTCATCAACGCCTGGAAGAAAATGACCGGGAAAATGTAATTGAATTTGACAAGGCAGGGGGCTCCTCGCCCCCTGTACCCCCGCGGCAGGCCAGGAATATCATCCCTGGGCCCAACCCGCGATGTGGTTGTGTGGTGAAACAAGCTATTTTCCGCGTGATGGTTGGAGAACGCAAAAGGGGCCTGCGCGGCCTGACCGAAGCAGGGGGCTCCTCGCCCCCTGTACCCCCACGGCAGGGATATCATCCCTGCACCCATCCTGCGACGGAGGAATGAGATAAGACAAACTTGTTTCCGCACAGAACTTGAAAGAGCGAAAAGAAATGTACCCACGGGCGCTATGAAAACGATAAAAATAGCGGATGGGAAAATAAATTTTCCCTCCGCTTATTTTTCCGTTTTCCCCGGATGCAAAGCATCCGGTAGGCGGCGTGAACGCCGCCCAGCCCGTGGGTGCGGCGGGGCCGCTTCCAATTCGTAATATTGCAATCGTTTTTTGCAATCAGGTTTCTGCGTGCTGCAGGCAATCCCTCCGTCAGCCTACGGCTGCCACCTCCCTTTCACAAGGG
>JAFQHP010000039.1 GCA_017397895.1 Clostridia bacterium | reverse complement strand
TTTGACATTATTCTCCCTAAAGGAGCCATGTCCTCAATTTGTCCGCAGGAAGCCTTTGGAGAGCCGAAAAACCCTTATAAATCAAGGCTTTTTCGGATACCGTGGGTCATTCCCACTCGATGGTGCCGATGGGCTTGGGCGTCAGGTCCAGGCAGACGCGGTTGATGCCCTCCACTTCGTGGGTGATGCGGTTGGTGATATGGTGGAGAAGCGCATAGGGAATTTCTTCGATGGTGGCGGTCATGGCGTCGGTGGTGTTGACGGCGCGGATGATGGCGGGCCAGCCTTCGTAACGCTTGCCGTCGCGGACGCCCACGCTCTTGAAATCGGGCACGGCGATGAAGTACTGCCAGACTTTGCCGGCCAGGCCGTTCTTGGCGAATTCTTCCCGGAGGATGGCGTCGGCTTCACGCAGGGCATGGAGACGATCCCGGGTGATGGCGCCAAGGCACCTTACGCCCAGGCCGGGGCCGGGGAAGGGCTGACGGTACACCATTTCGTGGGGCAGACCAAGGGCTTCGCCCACTACGCGCACTTCGTCTTTATACAAAAGCATAACGGGCTCCACCAGTTGGAACGTCATGCCGTTGGGCAGGCCGCCCACGTTGTGGTGGGCCTTCACGCCGTCTTTGCTTTCCAGAATGTCGGGATAGATGGTACCCTGGGCCAGGAATTCCACGCCCTCCAGCTTTTCGGCTTCTTCGGCAAAGACTTCGATGAATTCGCCGCCGATGATCTTGCGCTTCTTTTCCGGTTCGGCAACGCCGGCCAGTTTATCCAGGAAGCGGTCGGTGGCGTCGATGTAGATGAGGTTGGCGTCCATCTGCTTGCCGAACACTTCGATCACCTGTTCGCTTTCGCCCTTGCGCATGAGGCCGTGGTTCACGTGCACGCAAATCAGCTGACGGCCGATGGCCTTGATAAGCAGAGCCGCCACGACGGAGGAATCCACACCGCCGCTCAGGGCCAGCAGCACCTTCTTATCGCCTACCTGCTGCTGAATCAGTTTTACCTGTTCGTCAATAAAAGCGTTTGCCAGCTCCTTGGTGGTGATCCTTACCATGTTTTCGGGGCGTACATCGGTCTGCATCTCAATTCCCTCCATCCAGCGTTTCGTATACAAATTAACTTAGAAATTTTACAGCAGCGCAGCCAGTTTGTCAATATCTTCTTTCCTGGTAGCCCAGCTGGTGGCAAAACGGACCACCGTGTGATTATCATCCAGTTTTTCCCAGAAGGAGAAGTCCACAAACTGGCCCAGTGCCTGCATTTTTTCATTTTCCAGCACGATGAACTGCTGATTGGTGGGCGAATCGATGAAGAAACGATAGCCCTTTTCAGCAAACACTTTTTTCAGTTCCTCCGCCATTTCGATGGCATGACGGCTGATATCAAAATACAAATTATCGGTAAACAGTGTGTCAAACTGCACGCCCATCAGCCTGCCCTTGGCAAGCAGCGCGCCGTTTTGCTTCACGATGGGCAAAAAGTGCTTTGGCATATTGCCCCGGGTGAACACCACCGCTTCCCCGCACAATGCCCCCACCTTGGTTCCGCCGATGTAGAATACATCGCACAGTTTGGCAATGTCGGGAAGGGTCACATCCGTCTGATAGCTCATCAGGCCGTAGCCCATCCGGGCACCGTCCATAAACAGGGGAATCTGGTATTCCCGGCAGACGCTGCTGACGGCGGTCAACTCTTCCTTGGTGTAGAGAGTTCCGTATTCCGTTGGATGGGAAATATACACCATGCCCGGGAACACCATGTGTTCGTGGTTGGCATCACCATAGAAGGTGCGCAGCATCTCCTTCAGTTCACAGGCACAGATTTTTCCTTCATGCTGGGGCAGGGGCAGCACTTTCCTGCCCAGATGCTCCACAGCGCCTGCTTCGTGGCCGTTGATGTGGCCCGTCACCGCCGACACCACGCCCTCATAGCTTTTCAAAAGGGCGGAGATCACGATGGCATTGGTCTGGGTGCCGCCGGAAATAAACCAGATGTCCGCTTCGGGGCATTCGCAGGCCGCACGGATTTTTTCCTTGGCGGATTCGCAGTATTTGTCGCTGCCGTAACCGGCCAGATGCTCCATATTGGTTGCCGCCAGCTTTTCCAGCACTTTGGGATGGCAGCCTTCGCCGTAGTCATTCACAAAAAACAGCTTTTCGCTCATAACTCCGTTCCTTTCAAAGAACAAATTTCACGGGAAATTATAACAAAAAGAACAGGCGATTGCAATAAAAAGCACTGTTCTTTCCATGGCTGATGATGTATTTTTCGTGTCTTCTGTCTGCTGTACATTTCGCAATCAATCAAGCACGCGTGTTGCAACCAATCACAACAAAGATGATTGCTGCAATCTTCGCCTTCAAGTCATCCTTACGCGCGTGTTGCAACTTGCGTGGCATTCCGCCACCGCATTATATGGTACCTTCAAGTCATCCTTACGCGCGTGTTGCAACCCGCTTGGAACAGACAAGCCGCAGGGCTGGATAGCCCTTCAAGTCATCCTTACGCGCGTGTTGCAACGGCAAAACTGCACAAAAATGACCCATGCACGGATTACTATGTGCATCTTAACCTTTTCGAGTGTATTGCCGGCGCAAAGAACTGCGTCTTACGGCCACTTTCTCGATTTCAGGGCGGGAAGTCGCCCCAAAATTAGGTGCGAACCTGCCACATCAGTGGCGTTCACTTCGGGTTCGCACCGATGGTTTCCTGTATAAGCTTTTCAATATCCTTGATGGAAATATTCTGGGATGCGTTGAAATCCGCATTGCAGGCATAGCCGCATTTCACACATTGAAATACTTCCTGCTTGGGACGGTTTTCCGCAGCAATATGGCCGCACCGGCTGCACCGCTGTGAAGTGTGTTTGGGATTCACTTTTACCACAGCAATGCCGTGTTCCTTGGCCTTGGCCTCAATTTTTGATTGCAAATCGTAATACGTCCAATGCTGTAAACGCCGTGGAAACTGTAAGTTTTCCTTGATGCCTGTCAGGTTTTCCATTTGAATGGTGCCATAGCCGTTTTTCACAGCATATTCAATCAAGGCTTTACTATAACGATGGTTAATGGTGCTGCGGAAATTGGCAATACGGTCTTCCTCCCGGTACACCACCCCCACCCGGGTTTTGGTGCCATGGCCAATGCGGCCTTCTCCGCAATACCGGGCCTGCTGCTGAAGGGAACGGCGGCGTCTCTCCAACGCCTTGGCATATTCCGTCACTTCGCTTCCCTCTATCTTGAAATGGCCATATTCCCCGAATGAACTGGCATAAAGGGCAAATTTTTCGCCCATATCCACGCCCAATATCTTTTCCGGGTCAAGGGCGTGTTCGGCCGGGTTAAAGCTGTATGCCAGATAAAGGAACCATTTTTTCTTATCATACACCAGCTGAGATTCACTCAGCTTGTATTCCCCATTCCTTAATTTCTGGTAGATGGTACGCTGGGTGTTATCGTGCAAGGTGATGGCAAACTGTACATTGCCGGATATTTCATGTTCCTTCTTGAACTTATTGGAAAATAAGGATAGAGTGGCTGCGGCAGCCCGGGTATCCCCGGAAAGCTTGATTTGTTTTGCATGCAGCACGATGGGCTGGTCACTCTTATACGACGGAAGGGACATTTCCCCCTTCCACACATCCGCTTTGGATGATTTATACTTTTTCCACGCTTTTTGGATGGTGGCATTCACACCGCTGCTGGAAAAATCAGGGTAATCCGGCGAAAGCACATGATAAATGTACCCATCCAGCCGTTTATACCCTGTTTCTTTTTGCAAATCGGGATATTCACCTGTTTCTTTCTTTTTTGTTGCTGAAAAATAATCCCAACGATAGGCTTCCTGAATGGTGCGGTTCAGAATTTCTCTGGTTTGCCGCTGCAAAGGCCACACGGCATTTTGCATGGCAGAAAAATCCGGAAATCCATCCAGATAACGAAGTTCATATTTCATAATTTTCGTGAGTGCACACATATTCAAACTTCCTTCGTTGTCATGTTACTCCCATTATATACCATTTCTGTAAAATACACAAGCATTATCTTGTGCCCCACCAAAAACAAATGGAAAAAGAAGCGAGTCTATGATATAATATTGCTTGCCTGATTTTACTAAAATTCCGCTTCGCAAGGAGAGAAAAACATGCTTATCGAAACCAACCGCCTCATCATCACCGAATTTGATCTGTCCATGGCACAGGACGTGCACCTCAATTCCCTGGACGAAGACAACCGCCGGTTTGTGCCGGACGAGGTGTTTGAAACGGTGGAAGACGCCAGGGACACCATCGAATTTCTGATGAGCGTATATGAAACCGGAGACGGCCCCCTGGTGTACCCCATCCTGCTCAAAGACGGCACCAACGTGGGCTATGTGCAATTGGTGCCCGTGGATGATGGCTTTGAGGTGGGCTACCACATCGGAGAGAAATACACCCGCAACGGCTATGCCACCGAAGCCCTCACCGCCTTCCTTTCGGACATCATGGAAAAGAAAGGGCTGGACAAGGTGCAGGGTATCTGCGTTGCGGAAAACACAGCCTCCAGGAAGGTAATGGAAAAGTGCGGCTTCCGTCTGGAATTTGAAGGCATGGGCGAATACCAGGGCGAAATGCGGCCCATTGCCCGGTATATTTTCAAAAGAGCATAATCCCCCGCAGCCATTGCAGGGTGCCCTTCCTGCAATGGCTTTTTTTGTTTCCAACGCAGAATATTCCCTTTTTTGCGCAAGAAACGGGCCGATTTGTCACGGCTTTTCGTTGCGTTTTTCCGCCGTTTCCGTTATAATAGGATGGTTATGAACGAAGGAGGAATTTCCTGTGGCAAACGACAGATTGAACCACATTCGAAATTTTTGCATTATTGCCCACATTGACCATGGCAAGTCCACTTTGGCGGACCGTATCCTGGAAAAGACGGGCGTATTTGAAAAGCGGCAGATGACCGAGCAGATTCTGGACTCCATGGAGCTGGAGCGCGAAAGAGGCATCACCATCAAGAGTAAAGCCGTTCGCATGAACTATACCGCCAAGGATGGGGAAGAATACACCCTCAACCTCATCGACACCCCCGGCCATGTGGACTTTTCCTACGAAGTGAGCCGGGCCCTGGCCGCCTGCGAAGGGGCACTGCTTGTGGTGGACGCCACCCAGGGCGTGGAAGCCCAGACCCTGGCCAACGTTTACATGGCCCTGGAGCATGACCTGGAAACCGTGCCCGTCATCAACAAGATCGACCTGCCCTCCGCCCAGCCGGAGGAAACCAAGGCCGAAATTGAGGAAGATATCGGCCTGGACGCCTCCAATGCGCCCCTTATTTCCGCCAAAATGGGCATCGGCATTGAAGACGTATTGGAAGCCATCGTCACCCAGATGCCGCCTCCGGAAGGCGATGAGAACGAACCCCTGCAGGCGCTGGTGTTCGACGCCACCTACGATAACTACCGGGGCGCCATCTGCTTCATCCGCGTCATCCACGGCCGGGCCTATCCCGGCATGCGCATGCGCATGATGCAGACCGGGGCGGAATTTGACGTGGTGGAAGTGGGTACCTTCTCCCCCTCCTATACCCCCTGCAATGAGCTTCTGCCCGGGGACGTGGGCTACATTTCCGCCTCCATCAAGGACGTGCGGGATACCAGGGTTGGCGATACCATCACCAACGCTGCCGTCCCCGCCGCCAATCCCCTGCCCGGCTACAAGGAAGTGCAGCCCGTGGTGTTCTGCGGCATTTACCCCGCCGACGGCGCCGATTACGAAAACCTGAAGGATGCGCTGGAAAAGCTGCGCATGAACGACGCTTCCCTCACCTTCGAACCCGAAACCAGCGTGGCGCTGGGCTACGGCTTCCGCTGCGGTTTCCTGGGCCTTTTGCACATGGAAATCATCCAGGAGCGCCTGGAAAGAGAATTTGACCTGGGCCTTGTCACCACCGCCCCCAGCGTTATTTACGAAGTGGTAAAAACAGACGGCGAAGTAGTCCGCATCGATAACCCCACCAACCTGCCTTCCCCCAACGAAATCCAGGAAATGCGGGAGCCTTTCTGCCGGGCCACCATTTACACCCCCCAGGAATTTGTGGGCACGCTGATGGACCTTTGCCAGGATAAGCGGGGCACTTTCATCGATATGCAGTATGAAGGCAAGCGGGTGAAGCTGCTTTACGACGTGCCGCTGAACGAAATGATTTTCGACTTTTTTGACCAGCTCAAGAGCCGCTCCAAGGGCTATGCCTCCTACGATTACGAAATCACCGGCTATCAGCAAAGCGACCTGGTGAAAATGGATATGCTGCTCAACGGCGATATCTGCGACGCCTTCACCATGATCGTTCACCGGGATAAGGCCTACGGCCGGGGCCGTGCCATTGCGGAAAAGCTGAAGGAAGTCATTCCGCGCCAGCAGTTTGAAATTCCCATTCAGGCGGCCATCGGCGGCAAGATCATCGCCCGGGAAACCGTAAAGGCCGTTCGCAAAGACGTGCTGGCCAAGTGCTCCGG
>JAFQHP010000038.1 GCA_017397895.1 Clostridia bacterium | reverse complement strand
TTTATCGCATACCGGGTGCAGGGGCAATGCCCCTGCCGCGGGTCGCGGGGGCGAGAAGCCCCCGAAACCCCTCCTCAAGCACCATGCGGAAACAACAAATTTTAGTAAACCACGTTTTATCGCCGACCGGGTGCAGGGGCAATGCCCCTGCCGCGGGGCGCGGGGGCGAGAAGCCCCCGAAACACCTCCTCAAGCACCATGCGGAAACAACAAATTTTAGCAAACCACGTTTTATCGCATACTGGGTGCAGGGGCAATGCCCCTGCCGCGGGGCACGGGGGCGAGAAGCCCCCGAAACCGTTCCCCATGCATCTTGCAGAAAGAACAAATTCAGGCAGAACTTGCTTTACCCGTCCACCGTGTCCGGCGGCGGAACAGGCTCTTTTTTACGCAAAAAGTGCAGGAATTTTTCTTGCGCGGGGGAGATTTGTTTGATAAAATAATCGATGTGTTATTTCAGAAAAGAGGACAAGAAGATGCAACAGGCAAAGAAAACTATGGTGCGGGATCTCACCGGCGGGAATGTGACGAAGTTGCTGCTCAGCTTTGCCTTCCCATTATTTGTTTCCAATGCCCTGCAGGCGGTGTATAACCTGGTGGACATGGTGGTGGTGGGGCAGAAGCTGGGTGCTCCCGGCATGAGCGCCGTATCCATCGGCGGCGACGTGCTGCATTTGCTCACCTTTGTGGCCATGGGCTTCTCTTCCGCCGGGCAGGTAATCATTGCCCGGGATGTGGGCGCCGGCAGAATGGATAAGGTAAAGAAAACCATCGGCACCATGTTCACCTTCCTCCTGGTTACGGCGCTTATCATGTCCGTCGGGTGCTATTTCATCCGGGACTGGATGCTGAACGTGCTGAACACGCCGGCGGAATCCTACAAGTTCACTATGGACTATACCGTTACCTGCATTGTAGGCCTGGTGTTCATTTATGGGTACAACATTATCAGCGCCATCCTGCGGGGCATGGGCGACAGCCGGCGGCCCTTTGTGTTTGTGGCCATTGCGGCGGTAATGAACATTATTCTGGACGTATGGTTTGTGTACGGGCTGAACATGGAAGTGTTCGGCGTGGCCTTGGCCACGGTGATCAGCCAGGCCTTCAGCTTCATTGTGGCGCTTTTGTATCTCTATCGCAGCCGGGAAACCTTTGGCTTCGATTTTAAACCGGCCAGCTTCAAGGTGGACAGGGATGCCCTGAAGGGGCTGGTGGCGCTGGGGGTGCCCATGGCCATCCAGTCCGCCGCCATCAGCATTTCCAAGATTGTCCTGATGGCCTGGATCAACCTTTCCGGCGTTACCTATGCCGCCCTTTCCGGTATTTATAATAAGGTGAACATGATGATCGGCATTGTGTCCAATTCCTTCACCACGGCCGGCGCCAGTATGGTGGGCCAGAATCTGGGCGCACAGAAGTATGAACGGGTGCCGAAAATCATGCGCACGGTGCTGGTGTGCGGGCTGATTGTTTCCACGGCCTGTGCTGTGGCAGTGTTCTTCTTCTCCGTGCCCATCTTCTCCATGTTCACGCCGGATGAATCGGTGCTGGCGGTATCGGGCATTCTGGTGGCCCCCACCATCATCAATTTCTATGGCTCCTGCACCCGCAGCGTAGCCTTCTCTCTAATCAATGGCAGCGGCAATACCCGTCTGAACTTTGCCGTGGCCATCATCGACGGCATGATCAGCCGGGTGGGCATTGCGGCGCTGCTGGGCTTTGGCATGGGCATGGGCTGCCAGGGGTTCTGGTACGGGGATGCACTGGCGGGCTGGATGCCCTTCGTCATCGGCATGTGCTATTTCCTGTCCGGCCGATGGAAGCGCAGCCGGAAAGCAGCGAACTGAACGAACGGACAATCTTCCGCTGTTGCTTGGGGAGACGATGCGGGGTTTCACCAGGGGCATTGCCCCTGGACCCTTTTGCGGAAGTAGTGGACTTGTCGAACAGGCAATCTCCCGCTGAAGCGTGGGGAGACGATGCGGGGTTTCACCCCTGCACCCCAGCAGGGATATCATCCCTGCACCCAGTGGCGGAAGTAGTGGTCTTGTATAGCAAACATTATTCCGCTGTGGCTTGTAACACGCAGAAATTCCATGGGGGAAAAGATAGAAACATTGCGAATCGGGTGTGGCCCCGCCACCCGGGGAAAACGAAAAAAGAAGCGGCGAGAGAATACATTCTCTCGGCCGCTATTTTTATCGTTTTCATTGTGCCCGTGGCTGACACCCCATCGTTACCTCAAGCATCATGCGGGAACAACAAATTTTAGCAAACCACGTTTTATCGCATACCGGGTGCAGGGGCAATGCCCCTGCCGCGGGGCACGGGGGCGAGAAGCCCCCGAAACGTTTTCTCAGTGCAGCAAAAGGGGCGGCCAATGGCCGTCCCCGGGTTGACAAGGATTTCTCAGTAAGACAGGCAGCTTTTGCGGATATAGCCCACCTTGCCGTTCTGGCATTCCACCAGGGCGTAGGTATCGTCGGCGTACCAGTCGATCACGCCCACTCGCTCGCCGTTATCGTGGCGGCCCAGGTTCTGGCCGGAGATGGAGGAGGGCTTGTCGTACTGGTAGCAGTAGCCGTAGGGGTCGGTGGAGTTGACGTAGACGTAGAACTGAACGGGCTTATAGTCCTCCTCATACACCAGGCAGTCCTTACGGATGAAGCCATAGGTGCCGGTGGATACGCCGCACACCTTGGCATAGTTTTCATCGGCATAGAAATCGATCATTTCCACATAGTCGCCATTGTTATAGCGGCCCAGGTTCACGCCGGTAACGGAGGAGGGCTGGTCATACATATAGCAGTAGCCGTTGGGCTGCACGCTGTAGATACGCCACAGGTTCCTATCCTCAGCGGAGTAGCGGGGGGTAAGCTGGTTCTTGCGGATATAGCCCACCTTTCCGTTGGAGCAGATGGTGTAGCAGTATTCATCGGAAGCGTACCAATCGATCACCTTCACAATTTCGCCGTTATTGTGCCGGCCCAGGTTTCGCCCGGTGACGGAGGAGGGCTTATCGTACTGGTAGCAGTAGCCGTTGGGAGAATAACTCTCCACCACGTACTGGGGGTAATTATCGTAATAGCTGTAGGCCTGGGCGGCGGGCACCAGGGAAAGCAGCAGGGCCATGGAAAGGGACAGCAGGATGATGCTGCGGACGGTGGTTTTCATGGGGCGGTTCCTCCTTTGATCTCTTCTGAACATAGAACGAATAAGAGCAGCATTTTCATGCAGATATTTCCTGTTCAATTTCAAAAAATTATAGCATCCTTCCTCGGGAAAAACAAGGCTTTCCCTTGACAGGAAAGAAAATTGGGGGTATACTTTTTTGTAATTGAATAGGGCTGTGATGCAGAAAGCATGCCGCACCCATTTTCTACAGCGAGCCGGGGAGGGTGGAAGCCGGGCAGAAAATGAAGCATGCTGCCGCTGCGGAGCCAAACGCCGAAAACGGCCCACAGGCCGGCCAAGGCGGTTCGGTTGCTGCCGTTATCAGCATTGAGGTGGGCGCTTTGCGCCAATTGAAGTGGTACCGCGAATACAGTGTGTCTGTTCGTCTTCAGCGAAAAGGCACACTTTTATTTTTGAAAAGGAGCTGAAACCCCATGAAAGCCTTGACTGCCAATGAGCTGCGCGCCCTGTTCCTGCGCTTTTTCCAGGAAAAAGGCCACCAGCTGATCCCCTCTGCTTCCCTGATCCCCGAAAATGACCCCACTGTGCTGTTCACCACCGCCGGTATGCATCCCCTGGTTCCCTACCTGCTGGGCCAGAAGCACCCCGCCGGCACCCGGCTTACCGACGTGCAAAAGTGCATCCGCACCGGCGATATTGACGACGTGGGCGATCCTTCCCACCTGACCTTCTTTGAAATGCTGGGTAACTGGAGCCTGGGCGATTATTTCAAGAAGGAAATGATTCCCTGGAGCTGGGAATTTTTGACCGGCAAGGAATGGCTGGGCATTGACCCGGACAAGCTGGCTTTCACCGTCTTTGAAGGCGATGCGGACTGCCCCCGGGATGAAGAAGCGGCCAACCTCTGGCGGGCCTGCGGCGTGAAGGACGATCATCTGTTCTACCTGCCCAAGGAACACAACTGGTGGGGCCCTGCCGGTGTCACCGGCCCCTGTGGTCCCGATACCGAAATGTTCATCATCACCAAGGAGCCCTGCGGCCCCGATTGCTCCCCTGCCTGCAAGTGCGGCGCTTACCTGGAAATCTGGAACGACGTGTTCATGCAGTACAACAAGCAGCAGGACGGCACCTTCCAGCCCCTGGCCCAGAAGAACGTGGATACCGGCATGGGCCTGGAGCGCACCATCTGCGTGCTCAACGGCGTGAAGAGTGTGTATGAAACCGAGATCTTTGCCCGCATCCTGGGCCGCATTGAAGAGCTGAGCGGTAAGAAGTATACCCCCAATGATGAAAACACCAAAGCCTTCCGCATCATTGCCGACCATATGCGCACCTCCACCTTCATCCTGGGCGATCCCCGGGGCGTATCCCCCTCCAATGTGGACCAGGGCTACATCCTGCGCCGCCTCATCCGCCGTGCCGTGCGCTATGGCATGAGCCTGGGCCTGGAAAGTGGCTTCACCTGCGAACTGGCCAAGGTGATCATTGACCAGTATTGCGAAGTGTATCCCGAACTGAAGGACAACAGCGCCTTCGTGCTGGAACAGCTGAAGCTGGAAGAAGACCGCTTTGCCCGCACCCTGAAGCAGGGCGAAAAGGAATTCGAAAAGATCTACAATAACGTAAGCAACACCCGCAGCCTGCTGGACGCCATCCTGACCTCTGAAGACAAAGTGGCTTTCGCCCAGGAAATGGCCAAGATCAAGAAGCTGCGCCCCTCTCCCGACATGATGCCCATCATTGAAGCGGCCAATGCCGGGGACGAAAATGCTCTGGTTACCGCCGTGGAAGCCCGCATGGCTTCTCTCACCGTGCTGGACGGCCGCAGCGCTTTCAAACTCTACGATACCTTCGGCTTCCCCATTGAAATGACCATGGAGCTGGCCGCCGAAAAGGGCCTCACCGTGGACGAAGCGGACTTTGCCGAACGCTTCAAGAAGCATCAGGAACTGAGCCATCAGGGTGCGGAACAGAAGTTCAAGGGCGGCCTGGCTGACAACAGCGAACAGACGGCCTGCCTGCACACCGCCACCCACCTGCTCCAGGCCGCGCTTAGGAAGGTGCTGGGGGACGAAGTGCACCAGAAGGGCTCCAACATCACGGCAGAACGCCTGCGGTTCGACTTCACCTTTGGCCGGAAAATGACCCCCGAAGAAGTGCAGGAAGTGGAGCGGCTGGTGAACGTGGCCATCGAAGCCAAGGTGCCCGTCACCCTGGAAGAAATGACCGTGGCCGAAGCCAAGGGCCAGGGCGCTATGGGCTTGTTTGAAAGCAAGTATGGCGAACGGGTGAAGGTGTACACCATGGGCGAGTTCTCCAAAGAAATCTGCGGCGGCCCCCATGCCCAGAACACCGGCGATCTGGTCTCCTTCAAAATTCAGAAGGAAGAATCCTCTTCCGCCGGCGTGCGCCGCATCAAGGCTACCATCGGCCGTCAGGCATAAGAAATTCCAAATTACATAAGCTTACCTGTAACGAAAGGGAGGGGCTTGCCCCTCCTTTTTTGTATTAGCAATGTCCCCTGTAGGAATATTTCGTGTACAGCAGGTGGAAGGGAAGGGGCCTGCGTGGCCTGACCGGGGCAGGGGGATCCTCGCCCCCTATACCCCCGCGGCAGGCAATCCCTCCGTCAGCCTGCGGCTGCCACCTCTCTTTCACAAGGGAGGCTTTTTCGTATTCCCCACGCCCCAGCGGGAAACTGCCCGTTCGTCCCGCCAACCACTTCCGCAGCTGGGTCCAGGGTCACTGACCC
>JAFQHP010000037.1 GCA_017397895.1 Clostridia bacterium | reverse complement strand
GCCTTCTTCGTTCTGGGTGTAGAAGGTGCCCTTGTTGTCCCACCAGGACTGCTTGGCCTGGACGTAGGTTTCCACTTCCACGGGGGTATCCACGGCGGCAGCGGCGTAATCGGCATAGGTGGTCACAGCAGCGGGAGCGGCCTCTTCCACGGGTTCAGCGGTGGGTTCGGCAGTGGGTTCAGCGGTGGGTTCAGCCGTGGCCTGAACGGCTTCGGGGGTTGCGGTGGCTTCCACCTTGGTATCCTTGGCACAGCCGGCCAGGCACAGGGCCAGCACAACGACCATGACCAGGGCAAAGAAACGGGAGAAATTCGTTTTCATTGCTTATTCCTCACTTTTTGTTTTTTGTGCCTTACGGCACCATGATAGTATACCATGGATTCCTTCATCTTTCAATAACCGGGCGCTATTTTCATTGTTTCCTTCTGCTTCGAAGCAGGGTGCTGAGGGCATACAGCCCCATCAGCGCCCATACCGCAACCAGCGCAATGAGCAGGGCGGAGGCAGTGGAGGGCAAAGGGCCCAGGTCCTTTTGCACGCCGATGGCGCCGGTCTGGTCCAGCCGGTAGAGGGCGTTCATTTCGTTGAACAGCTTGTCCAGGTATTCATCGTCCACCGTCTGGCGGCGGCGGGTGGATTTGGTCACGCTTTCAATCATCTGCCCGGCGGCGTCCCGCAGGGAGGCGGAGCCGTTGAACACGGGTGTGACGAAGGTGTTTTCGGTATTGTCGATGAGCAGCCTGGAGGCCTGCAATTTGATATTGTAGTACAGCTGGTTATCCTCCCCCTCCCGGGAAAGGTAATCCTGGTACATGTCGCTTTGCTGGGCCTTCAGGGTGACGGGTACATAGCCTTCCGTCTGGGCGTAGGCAATCTGCACGTCGTTGGTGAGCAGGTACTGCATGAACAGCCAGCTGGCCAGCACCTCCTGAGGGTCTTCCTTATTGAAGATGCACACGGAAGGGCCCTGGGAGATCATGGAGGGGTTTTGAGGATCCAATTGGGGGATGGTCATGACGGCGGTTTCAAATTCCACCAGATTTTCTTCCGCAATATCGATCAGGGGGGCGTCGGAACCCATCCAGGTGGCGCCGGCGGTGGAGTCGCAGGCGAAGATGCACTGGCCGGCGTTCAGGAAATTGGCGGGGTAGCTGGAGATTTTGAAGGTGGAGAAGGCGCCGGTTTTGCCGTGGGATGCAATCTCTTTCAGCACAGCCCGGGTCTGGTCGTTGAAGATGAGAATATCCCCTTCCTGGGCGGAGTAGCCTGCGTTCATCTGGTGCAGGTACTGGATCATCATATTGTCGGTGGACTTATAGATGAAGGGGATCATCACCTTCTGGCCGTTCACCAGGTAATTGCCGTCAGCGTCCTTTTTCATGGCGGCTTCGGATACCTCCCAGACAAAATCCCAGGTGAGGGTTTCGGGCAGGGTGTAGCCCAGTTTTTCCACAAAGGTTTTGTTCACATACATGGCTTCTGTGGAGCGCATGAAGGGCAGGGCGTAGGTAACGCCGCTGATTTTGCATTCTTCCAGGAATTTGGGCACCACTTCCCGGGCGGTGGGGGCGTCGAAATTCACTTCGCTGCCCCCCAGGCCCCATTTTTCATCGGTGAGGATATCGGAAAGGGGCACCACGGTGCCGGTGCCGCCGGTGAGGTAGGTGGCAATATGGTCGGGGTAGGTGATGCAGACGTTGGGGGTGGTGGAGGTTGCGATATTGGTGATGACGTCGTTGTAGATACGGCCGTAATCGGTGTAGAGGCGCAGGTTCACCGTCACATTGGGATAGGCGGCCTCAAAGCCTGCGATGGCGTCCTTGTAGATCTGCACCTGGGTCATGTTGGTATCGTTTTTTGCCCAGAACGTGATCTCGAAATTCCTGGTGGTGTCAAAGGTGTCCGGCAGGGCAAAGGCCGTGGCTTCGTTTTTGCCGTGGCAGCCGGTGAGGGCAAGGCACAAAAGCACTAGCAGGCACAGGAACAATTGTTTTTTCATCCTTTGGTACCTCCTCTGCTGACGCCGGCCATGACCTTCTTGCGGAAAATGAGGAAGAGCACGATCAGCGGCACGGAAATCACCACTACGGCCGCCATCATGGCGGGGATGTTTTCCCGGCCAAAGCCGTTTTCCCGGATTTCCTGGATGCCGTTGGACACCAGGAAGTACATGGGGTCGTCGGTGATGAGCCGGGGCCAGACGTAGCTGTTCCAGCATTCGATGATTTTAAGGATGACGATGGTGACGATGGTGGGCTGGCTGATGGGGATCATCACCTTCAGAAGATACTTGAAATCCCCGGTGCCGTCCACCTGGGCGGCCTTGTAGAGCTCTTCCGGGATCTGCTCAAAATTTTCCTTCAACAGGTAAATGTAGAAAACAGAGGTGACGGAAGGGAGGATGAGGCCGGCGAAGGTGTTGCGCATCCCCAGGTTGGTGATGGTCTGGAAATTGGTAATGACCACCAGTTCCGTTGGGATCATCATCAAAGAAAGGAACAGGGTGAAAAGGAGGTTCTTCCCCTTGAATTCAAGCCTTGCAAAGGCAAAGGCCGCCAGCACGATCACCACCAGCATGACGGCGGTGGTGACCAGGGTGAAGATGAGGGTATTGGTGAAGTACCGGGCCAGGGGCACGGCGGTGAAGGCCGTGTGGTAGTTTTCAAAGGTGGGGGAGAGGGTGAAGAAGGCCGGCACATATTCGGCGTTGTAGGCGCCGTAGCTTTTGACGGAGGTGAGCAGCATCCAGTAGAAGGGGAAAAGCACGATCAGGGCCCACAAGGTGAGCAGGAAATAGGTGACGGCCTTTCCCGTGCGCCGTCTGAAAAGGGAGCGGCGCTCAATTTTAGCATAGTCCGTATTCATCTGCATTGCATTTCCCCCTTTCTCAGTGATGCACATGCTTTTTGCTGATGAGCAGATTGATGCAGGTGATGGTGAGCACGATTGCAAACAAAATCAGCGCCGCCGCCGAAGCGAAGGAGGGATAGCCGCCGCTGTTGCCATAGAGCATATCGTACACATAGCCCACGATGGTGTTCATGCCGGCGGCGTTGAGGTCGGTGCCGAAGAGGGCCACGGCATCGCTGTAGGCCTTGAAGGCGCCGATGAAGCCGGTGATCACCAGGTAAAAAATCATGGGGGAGATCATGGGCAGGGTGATCCGGGTGAACATACGCCACTTGGGGGTATTGTCCAGCCGGGCTGCTTTGTAAAGATTCTCATCCACAGAGGCCAGGGCACTGGTGAGGATGAGCACCTTGAAGGGCAGCACCACCCAGATGGTGTAAAAGCACAGCACGAACATTTTCGCCCAGTAGGGCCCGTCGATGAAATCCACGCTCTGGCCGCCGAACCAGTTGATCAGCAGGTTCACCATGCCCTCGGAATAGGGCGTTTTTTTGAACAGCACCATGAATACCAGGCCTACCGCCAATGTGTTGGTCACATAGGGCAGGAAGTAGATGGTCTGGTAGGCGTGGCGCAGGGGCTGGATGCTGTTGAGGCCCAGGGAAATGAACAGGGCCAGGATGGTGGACAGGGGCACGGTGATGATGACCAGAATGAAGGTGTTTTTCACCGCCTGCAGAAAGTAGGGGTCATGGAGCACATAGCTGTAATTGAACAGGCCCACGCCGTGATAGGTCTGGGACGCGGAATTGTACCCTTCCTCCAGGGAATAGACAAATACGTCGATGAGGGGGTACACCATGAACGCACCCAGGAACAAAAGGGCGGGCAAAAGATACAGCCAGGCTTTCAGGTTTTTTTTCAGCATGCCGTTTCTCCTTTTCCCAATTACACTTCGAAGGGCAGGTCTTCTTCCGTTTCGGGGTCAAACAGGTGCACCTTCCGGGGCAGCAGGGAGAAGCGGACGGTGTTCTTTTCTTCGTCCACCAGGCTGTCGGTGCGCACGATGGCCCGCAATACTTCCGACACGGCAGCCTCATGGGTGCACACCACGGAGGTATCCCGGCCCATGATCTCCACCCGGTCCAGCCCCAGGGTGAATGGACCCTCCTGATCCAGCAGGAACCCTTCCGGCCGGATGGCACAGATGACATCCCGGTCCTGGATGCCGGGGGTGGCAAGCACATTTTCTTCGCCGATATACAGCTTTTCTCCCTGCACCCTGGCCCGGAACACATTGATGGAGGGGGTGCCAAGGAAGGTGGCCACAAACAGGTTGGTAGGGTGGTCGTACACCTCCTGGGGCTTGCCGATCTGGTGCACCACGCCGTCCTTCATCACCACAATCTGATCGGAGATGGACATGGCTTCGTCCTGGTCATGGGTGACGAAGATGGTGGTGATGCCGGTGGCCTTTTGGATGCGGCGGATTTCTTCCCGGGTTTGCAAACGCAGCCGGGCGTCCAGGTTGGACAAAGGTTCATCCAGCAGCAGCACCCTTGGCATTTTCACCAGCGCCCGGGCAATGGCCACCCGCTGCTGCTGGCCGCCGGAAAGCTCGGAGGGCTTGCGCTCCATCAGGGTGTCGATCTGCACCAGTTTGGCCGCTTCCAGGGCCCGGCGCTTCATTTCGTCTTTGCTCAGCTTGTCCTTGCCCCGCAGGTTCTGCAAAGGGAACATGATGTTCTGCTGCACGGTCAGGTGGGGGTAGAGGGCGTAATTCTGGAACACCAGGCCCACGCCCCTGTTTTCCGGGGGCAGGTGGGTCACGTCGTCCTCCCCGAAGAAAATTTTGCCTTCGGTCGGGGTTTCCAGGCCGGAAATCAGGTTCAGCGTGGTGGATTTGCCGCAGCCGGAGGGGCCCAGCAGGCCAATCAGCTTGCCGGAGGGGATTTCAAAATCGAAGTCATTGACGGCGATCACGTATTCGCCGTGCTTTTTATTGCGGTTGGGGAATTTTTTCGTCAGGTTTTCCAGACGGATTTTCATACGCATTTCCCTTCTTTTCGTCAATTGAGATTGGGCAAAGTTACCTATTGTTATTGTAGGGCAAATACGGGGGAAAGTCAATCGGCGGAAAGCTTTTCATTGCCTTGGAAGCGGGAAAATGGTATGATAAAAACCGGAGGCGATGATGATGATAATTTCCCTTTCTCTGAACCCTTGCATGGACAAAAGCCTGTCCATTGATAAAATAGACCTGGACCAGCCAAACCGCGTGACCCTCAGCCGCAAGGACGTGGGGGGCAAGGGGGTGAACGTGGCCCGGGTGGTGAATACCCTGGGGGGCAAGGTGAACCTGACGGGCTTTGATTTTGACGGCAGCCCCGTTCAGAAGGCCATGGAAAAGGAAGGGGTAAAGAGCCTTTTGTACCCGGTGCCCGGGGAAATGCGGGTGAACCTGAAAATCAGGGAAGCCGGCGGCCGCACGGTGGAAATCAACGAAAAAGGCGCTCCCCTTCCGGAGAGCACCCTGAATGAGATGGAAAATATGCTGCTGGAAATGTGCCGGGAAGGGGATTATGTGGCCCTGTCCGGCAGCCTGCCAAACGGCGCGCCGAAAAACATGTATGCCCGCCTCACGGAAAAGCTGAAGAAAAAGGGCTGCTTTGCGGCGGTGGACTGCGACGGGGAGGCGCTGGAGATAGCCATTGAAAAGGCCCCCTCCCTTATCAAGCCCAATCTGCCGGAGTTTCTGGCCCTGACGGGCACCCGGGATGCTTCCGTCCCGGCTCTTATGTCCCTGTGCAAAGGGTATCATGAAAAGGGCGTGGGGATGATCTGCCTGTCCATGGGGGGCGAGGGGGCGCTTTTGTCCACAAAGGATGCAGCCTTCTTTTGCCCGGCGGCAGATGTGGAGGTGAAGGGTACCCAGGGGGCGGGGGACAGCCTGCTTGGGGGATTGCTTTGCGCCCTCAGCCGGGGGGATGCGCCCGGGGAAGCGCTTCGGTTTGCTTCCGCTGCCGCCAATGCCTCCGTCATGCGGCCGGGCACCCTGCTTTGCACCCGGGAGGATACCCTGTCCCTGCTCAATTGCCTGCATCCTGTCCGGCTGTGATTTTTCCCGCCATGGCCAGGATCATGGCCGCCTGCTGCAGTGCTTTTTTCCGCAGCCGGTACACATGCCTTTCATCCATGTGCATCTTTTCCGCAATGGCGTAGTATTGCACATGGTGCAGATACCGCATTTCCAGCACCGTCCGCAAATTTTCGTCAGGAAGGCTGCGGACGGTGTTTGCTATTTCCGCTTCTGTGGAAAGCAGCCGCTGCAAATCCCGCAGGATTTCCTTTTCCATCCGGTGCATTTTTTGCAGAAGCTGCTGCTTTTCCGGGTGATTGCCGCCGTCCTTTTCTAATAGCTTTTTCTGCTCCCGCAGCCGGTCCATCCGGGCGTGGGAAAGCATCAGATGGTTTTCAATGGCGGCATTGCGGGAAAGAAAGGCTTCCGCCTGTGCCATGCCTGCCGGGGACAGGGCAAAGGCCTGCAATTCCTCCATCAGCCTGCCATCCTCCGCTTTTCAAAGAGCGCATCCAGGCTCAGTTCCACCTGCAGCGCATCCCGCACGGCAAAGGCCTCCTCCAGCGTGAAGGGGCTTTCCCCCCGCAGCTTCCGCCGCAGGGATACATAGGAAATATCCGTCTCCTCCGCCAGCTGCCGCATATTCCAGCCCCGCATAAACATCTGCACCATCACCTGGGCATAAATACAATGGGTTCGCATGTGATCCTCCTCCTTTTTTTAATGCGAACAAGTGTTCCTGTTTTCGTTTGCAGTATAGCAAAAGCAATCCCTGCTGTCAAGGTCTGCGGGGGGCGGAATGTGCATTTTTGTGCCATGCGGAGGCAGAAGAGGGCCATAATGAGCGCCGGATGCACATAAATCCGGGCGGGGATGGAAACGACCCATTTTTTGCCATGGTTTGGTTATACTTTTTCAGGGAAATGTGGTATAATAGAGATGGGCCGGTGCGCCCTGTACATTGATGAAAGGAGATTCCTTGATGTATTTTGATTCTACCATCCTGTGGGTCATCCCCGGGCTGCTGCTTGGCCTGTGGGCCCAGGCCCGGGTGAAAAGCGCCTATGCCAAATATTCCAAATACACCACCCGTGCAGGCGTCACGGCGGAAAATGCCGTGGCCCGGCTGTTGCAGCAGCAGGGTGCCGGGGACGTGGCCATCCAGCAAACAAACGGCACCCTGACCGACCATTACGATCCCTCCTCCAACACCCTGCGCCTGTCCCAGGGGGTGTATGGCTCCAGCAGCATTGCGGCCCTGGGCATTGCCGCCCATGAAGCGGGCCATGCCCTGCAAAAGGCCCAGAACTATCCCTTCCTGGCCCTCAGGTCCATCATGGTGCCGGTGGTGAATATCGGCTCCAACCTGGCCTGGCCCATTTTTCTGGCGGGTATCCTGTTTTCCTTTGAGGCGCTGATGTATGTGGGGATCATTGCCTTTGCCATGGTAGTATTGTTTTCCCTGGTGACGCTGCCTGTGGAATTTGACGCCAGCCGCCGGGCGGTGGCCATGCTGAACGCAGGGGGCTTTTTGACCCAGGAGGAAGAAACCGGCGTGAAAAAGGTGCTGAACGCCGCGGCGCTGACCTATGTGGCTTCCTTTGTTTCGGCCCTGCTGCAACTGGTGCGCCTCCTTTCCATCCTGAACCGGCACAGGGACTGAACCCATTGAAAAACCTTGTATTCTACTGCCGGTAGAATGCTGCGGAAAAAAGCGTAGAGGGGCATGCAGCCCCTTTTTGCTTGCAAATGTGGAAAAAGAATGGTAAAATAAACCCCGGTTTGCAGCCGCTAACCCGACTGTGAAAAACGTCAAAGGAGTATGTTATGAGCGAATTTATCATCAGCTGCTGTTCCACTGCCGATCTGAGCGCTGCCCATTTTGCTGAGCGGAACATCCATTATATCCCCTTCCATTTTTCCCTGAACGATACCACCTATCCCGATGACCTGGGCCAGTCCATTCCCTTTCCGGAATTCTATCAGGCCATGCGGGACGGCGCCGAAACCAAAACCAGCCAGGTGAACAAGGAAGAATATGTGACCTTCTTCACCCCTTTCCTGGAAGCGGGGAAGGATATTCTGCACGTCAGCCTGTCCGGTGGCCTTTCCGGCTCCTGCAGCAGTGCCCACATGGCCCAGATGGAACTGTGTGAACAGTATCCGGACCGGAAAATCTATGTGGTGGACAGCCTGGCGGCTTCCTCCGGCTTCGGCCTTTTGATGGATACCCTGTGCGACAAGCGGGATGAGGGTATGGATATTGACCAGCTGTACCATTGGCTGGAGGAAAACAAGCTGAATATGCATCACTGGTTTTTCTCCACCGACCTGACCTTCTACGTGAAGGGCGGCCGCATTTCCAAGACCAGCGGCTTCTTCGGCACCATGCTGCAGATCTGCCCCCTGCTGAACGTGAGCGACGAAGGCAAGCTGGTGCCCCGGGAAAAGGTGCGCACCAAGAAAAAGGTGATCTTCCGCATTGTGGAAATGATGGAAAAGTATGCCCGGGACGGCATCCTCTACGACGGCAAGTGCTACATCAGCCATTCCGATTGCTATGAGGACGCCAGGAAGGTGGCGGATCTGGTGGAAGGCACCTTCCGCAACCTCAAGGGCCATGTGCTCATCAACGATATCGGCACCACCATCGGCAGCCACACCGGCCCCGGCACTGTGGCCCTGTTCTTCTGGGGTGAAGAACGCAAGGACTGATTTTTCACCCCAAAAATACAGCTGCTTCGGCAAAGGCCGGGCAGCTTTTTTCATATCCTTTTTTCCTCTTTCATAGGCTGGATGGGGGAGGGCATAAGTATGCGACGGAAAATTTGCTGGCTGGCGGCGGCGGTTCTGTGCCTGGCCGGCTGCACCGGAAAGGTGCCGGATCAATCCGTTTCCGGTGGGGCGGCGGAGCGGATCGTTTTTGTGGAGTTGGACCGGATGCGGCTGACGGTGTATGAAAACGGCCGGGAGCTGATCCATTTCCCCATTGCCGCCGGGGCCCGGGATACCCCCACGCCTGTGGGCATTTTCCGTATCAACCGCCGCTATGTGACGGAGCTTTCCGGCTTTGGCACCCGGTTCATGGGGCTGAATGTACCCTTTGGGGATTTCGGCATCCACGGCACCAACCGGCCTGCCTCCATCGGCGGTAATTTCAGCCATGGGTGCATCCGGATGTATGTGCGGGATGCGGAAAAACTGTACACGCTGGCGGGCTGGGGCACGAAGGTGGTGATTGACGGCGGGCCCTACGGCGCTTTTACCAACGGGCTTCGTACCCTCACCCCCGGCAGCCGGGGCAGCGATGTGAAGGAAATGCAGCTGCGGCTTATCAGCCACAGCTTTCTTTCCGGCTGGCCGGACGGGGTATTTGGCGAAAATACAAAGCAAGCCGTCATTGCAGCCCGGGAACACTTTGGCCTGCCCCCCGGAGATTCGGCGGACTGGGCGCTTCTGACCCGGCTAGGGGTGATGCAGTTTGAGTGAATACGGAACGGCCGATGAAGTTTGCCGCGCTTTGAAAGCCGTGCAGTATTCGGCATGAGCGGTGTCGGTTGAAATGCGGCGAAGTGTGTGATAAAATGATAAAAGACCGTTTGGAATAAACGAAAAAGCAAAGCAGAGGTGCTGAAACATGTGTGAAAAAAAGCAGGCATATGTCCCCCGGCCCATTGATACTTCCGCCGTTGAGGTGCCGGAGGAATTGACGGAGCTGGGAGAATACCTGGCGAAAAATATCCATGAGGTGTGGGCCCGGCAGCGGATCAGCGACGGCTGGCGCTATGGGGAAAAGCTGGACAGCGAAAACAAGCTGCACCCGGACCTGGTGCCCTATGAGGAGCTGACGGAAGGGGAAAAAGCCTACGACCGCAATACCTCCATGGAAACGCTGAAGATCATTTTGTCCCTGGGCTGGCGTATTGTGAAAAAATAACCTTTCCATACAGAATACATGAGAGGAATGGGGAATATTATATGAGCATCGCCCTTCATGCGGTGATTACAATCCTTGCGGCACTGATTACCGGTGCGATATACGCCTTATTGAGCAATGTTCATTGGGTGAAAAAGCTGCTTTGCCGGCCCTTTGGCATTCAGCCCGGGGACCAGGAATCCACCTTCAGCGCAGCCACCCTCATGCGGCTGATGCTGATTCCGGTGGCGCTGTCGGTATTTATGCTGTGGATGATTCTGCACAGCACGGATTACAGCGGCTTTTCCGGCTGGCTGGATAACCTGGTGACGGTGGCGCGTACTTTTTCCATGGAAGAAAATACGGCCGCACTGATGGATGAAAATACCTACGGCGTATTGAATACCTGGGAAAAGGTGTGGGTTTCCTTTGTGATGGCGGTGGCCCCCATGCTCACCCTCACCACTGCGGTATCCTTTTTCCGGCTGCCCCGGTTCTGGGCCATGCTGCTGAGCGGACGCCGGGTATTGATTTTTTCCGACGCCAACCCCCATGCCATCCAGTATGCATCCGTGCTGAGCCAGGAAAAGAACGGCAAGCCCCATGTGGTGTTCTGCTGCGAGGAAGGTGCGGCGGTGAATGTGGATGTCGGCAAGGCGCTGCTGCTCAAGCGGGATATTACCAACCTGCGTATTTTCAAGTTCATCCGCAAAAGGGTGCATTTTTACCTGATCTCCGATAACGAAAACAGGGTGATGAAGCAGGCGGTGGCCCTGAAGGACAAGTACCTGCCCTATGGCAGCCGCATTTACTGCGTGTCCAACGGCCTGCTCAACGAGCATGCGGTGGACGAAATTAACCGCAGTCTGCCGGAACAGCCCGGCAAGGATTACGATTGCTACGGCGTGGATGTGATTGATGAAAAAATCCGTGTGGTGTATCAAAATCTGTATACCAATCCGCTGATTGAGAAGGAGTTTCTGAGCATTCCCAAGGAAGAACCCATCATCGAAGAAAAGGCACCTGCAGCGATGGAAAATGCGCCTGACACATCTGCGGCAGAAAAAACTGAGCCCTTCAGTGAAACCGAAACCCTTTTGGCCGGCCGGAAAAAGGTGATCCGGGTGCTGGTGCTGGGCGGGGGCCGTGTGGGCAGTGCTGTGGCCCGCACCATGCTGTGGTATTGCCAGCTGCCCGGCTATCGGGTGGAAGTGGTTGTGGCGGATAAGGAAAAAGAAAAAACCGTGCGCCGCCGGGTGTTTCGCAACAACCATGACTTTGAGCAGCTAATGAAGCTGGTGGGCTATGAGAATCAGGCCAGGCTGCTGGTTTGTGCCGAAAAGGATTTGCAGACCAGTGACCTGGAAGAAATTCTCAAGGAAAAAACCTATCACAAAATTTTCGTCTGCGCCGGGGATGATAACCGCAACTACCACATGGCCCTGCAGGTTCGCCGCTATTATCTGCGCCATCCCCAGCCCTGGGGCTGCCCGGAAATCCGTGCGGTGATCTGGGATGATACCATGACGGAGCTGGTGGGCAAGGACACCTATGCACCGCTGCAGGGTGTGGATGACGGGAAGGACGATATATACGGCAAGCAGTATACCTGCAATGATGAAAAGATCGGCAGGCAGAACAGATGCTGCCGGGTGCAGCTGTTGGGCTCCATGACAGAAACACTGGTGGGTATTGAAGAACTGCTGGAAGAAGCCCTGCAATATCACACCTTCTACAAGCAATGGTATCAGCAGAAAGAAAATGCGAAACCGGTCTTTATCCGCAGCCTGATTGACAATAAAAAAGAGGTGATTGATCTCACCCGGTTCAGTTATATTACCGGTACCAAGAGCGATGAGCGCAGCAACCTGGCCCTGGCGCTTCACAGCCGGGTGGTTTATCAGTGGGTGCTGTGGAAAGACGAAATGAGCAAACTGGAAAAGCAGCAGGATGATAAAAAGTGGGTGGGCAGAATGCAGGAAATTGCGCTGAACGAGCATGCCCGCTGGTGTATCTTCAAGCTGCTGGAAGGGGATTCCCCTGCCATTCTGAACGAAGAATCTGCACAAGCCTGGCCGAAGGAGGAAGAACTGAAAACCTTCAATACCGCTCTGGAAGATCGGCTGATCCAAAAAGAGAGCAAAAAGGGCCGGGACTGGGATCCTGTTCGCAGCTTCCATACAGGCCTTTTGTCCTGGCGGGCTGTCAAGGATAAGATGAAGGAAATTGAGACGGTATCCAAAGAAAACGAAGCGCAATTGCTGGCTAAACAGAACGCGGAACCGCAGGCGGTGCGGTACAGGTACTGGAAAAGCCAGCTGGGCACGGATGATGCCTTTGCCCAGTTTGCCTATCTCATGGAGTATAAAAAGCAACTGGAACACAAGGATGGGACGAAGCAGGCCGATGACGAAATCGACCGGAAGATCGCAGAGCTGTTTCCGGTGACGGAAAGTCAGCCGGGCGGCGTATCCGCCCCGGCGTGACGGTTTGTTGACGCAAAGGGAAGAATGAGGTAAAATAACATGGATTTTTGTTTCAGGAGGACATAAAATGAAAAAATGGCTTGTGTTGGTGCTGGCGGCGATGCTGCTGGCGGTGATGCCCCTGGCAATGGCCGAAAACGTGTGGGACGTGGAAGCCAGAGAGATGAATTTCAATAAAATCGGCAACGGCATTGCCCTGCGCCTGCCGGACAGCAATTATTTCCGTCTGGTCCGGGCGGACGGCACGGTGGTGGTGGACGAAAGCACCTGCTATACCGGCATGACGGCGGTCTATGACCAGCCCTTCTTCGAAGTGGAAGTGGAAAGCGCGGACGGCGTGCACAACACCGGCCTCATTGACGGCGACGGCCGGGTGCTGGTGCCGGCGGAATATGCCGATATTGAAGTGGTCAGCGCAAAGTGGCAGGCTGGCGTGAAGCTGGTGCCCTCTTCTGCCGAAGAAAAGGACTATACCTATTCCAACTGGTCCACCGGCGAAAAAAAGTTCTTCCGTATTGACACGGTGGATTTCTACTTCGAAGGCCAGAAGGCGGGCACCCTTGCCCGGGCGGATTATTCTTCCAGCATTTCGGCCTACGGCAATTATATCTGCGTGACCAATACGGCCCGGGAACGCATTTTCTACAACAGCAAAATGGAAAAATCCCCCTATGAAGCCGAATACAGCGGCGAATATGACGAGGTGTACAAAAACCGCGCCTACACCTACTACCACCAGGGCACCGGCCAGCAGGCCTTTGTCCCCGGCTGCACCCTGACGGCGGACGAAGTGGAGCAGGCCTATATGTATGAGGCCGGTAAGATTCTGGACCTTCAGGGCAATGTGGTGGCCACCTGCAAGGAATATGATATTGTGCGGGATTTCAGCGGCGAATATACCCTGGTGCGTGAGGACAAAATGTATGGCCTGATGGACCTGCAGGGCAATGAAGTAATCCCCCTGGAATACGACGAACTGAGCAATTATGAAGACGAGCTGCTCAAGTACGGCTACATCAGCGCTGTGAAGGATGGAAAGTTCGGCTTCCTGGATGCCCAGGGCAATGTGACCTGCGAATTCAAGTATGCCAAGGACGCCGTTTCCAACCGGGGCACCTTTGCCACCATCAAGAACCTGGACGGCACCATCATCGTGCTCAGCGCCGCCGCAGGCGAACTGCCGGAGCACTACGCCGACGTGACCATGCCCTCCTACGAAGGCAGCCTGGCCTTTGTGGCAGAAAATGAAGCGGGCGAATACAGCGTGGTGGACCTGTACGGCAACACCCTGCTGCCCTTCAGCGGGGACTGGCGCTACATCAACCTGGGCCAGGACGGCACGGTGGCCGTGGTGAGCCTGGGCAGCCGCCAGTACAAGGTGTATCAGTTTGACGGCCAGGCCCAGCCTGCCGCCCAGCAGCCCCAGGCCGGCGGCCTGCTTGGCAGCCTGACGCCTGTGGAAGTACAGCCTGTCGATGACGGCAGCTGGACCTGCGAAAACGGCCATGGCGGCAATACCGCCAAGTTCTGCGGCGAATGCGGCGCCAAGAAGCCCGAAGAAAAGCCAGCTGCCTGCACCGGCTGCGGCTATGCCTTCGGCGAAAGCACCCCCAAGTTCTGCCCCGAATGCGGCCAGGCGGTGGCTCAGTAAAAAATATTTTCCGGCGTTCCTTCGGGAACGCCTTTTTTATTCGGCCAGAAAATCCGCCGGCTCCGGGGCGGCGTGCAGCTTTTTCCCCTGCAGGTCATACACGCCGCCTTGGCAGCCATCGGCAAAAAGCGCTCCCTTTTGGGTGAAGCGGATGCGGCCGGGGTATACGCACAGGGTGCGGCCCAGTAGCCTGGCGGTGTGGGACAGGTGCAGAATGCTGCCGTGCACCCCCATCAGCAGTTTTCCGCCCGGCAGGGCGCACAGGCTGCAGGGGGGCTGGGGGTGGGAAAATACTTCCTCCGTTACGCCCCGGTTGCTGATGAAATACAGCCGGGAGGTGATGGTTTCTTCCCCCACGGCGCACAGGGCAGCCAGGCCCCGGGGCAGAAAGCATACGCTCACCGCAGCCCCCGGCACCCGGTGACGGCGGAACAGGTGCAGCTCCCTGTCAAACAGCATTACTTCTCCGGCGGCGCTTCCTGCCACGGCGGCGTATCTTCCGCAGGGGCTGGGGCACACATCCCGGGGATAGCTGCCTGCCGGGGCGGAAAGGCACAGCCGCCCGTCGGCGGGGGAGAAGGCGCACAGGCAGTCGCAGTCGCTGCTGAGGGCACAAATATGGCCGCCCAGGGGGAACAGGCAGCCGCAGTCCCCCGGCAGGGGAAAATCATACAGCAGGGCCTCTGTGCTCCTTTGGATGCAAAGGCCCCGCTTCTCCCCAGCGGCAAAGATACAGTCCCCGCTCCCGCACAAAGAAAGGCAGGGCAGGGGGGTCAACTGTCTGCCCTCCCGAAGAATTCCCATTTTTCTGTCTGCAATCCATAATGCCATGCCCCTCGCCCCCCTTCCACCATCCTATGCCGGAAGGGGGAAAGGGTTAATGCTTCATGCAGCGGCTGGCGGCGGCTAAAAGGACGCATATCACCCCGGGCACGGCGTAGTAGGCCAGGCCGGTCAGGGTGTACAAAAGCAGCAGCATGGCCCCGTACAGGGCATAGCGCCGCACCTTCCGGGGCTGAAAAACCGCCTGCAGGATGCGGCGGTGGGATAGCTTTTTCCGGCGCAGGCGGCCCATTTCCACCAGCTGCTGATCGGTGGCGGGGCAGGCATGGCCAAAAAGGGAAATTAATTGCTCCTTTTCAAAAAAACGCACCGGCGGTGTATTTTCCCCCTGGGCATGGGCTGCGTCCGTTACCTGGCAGGGGGTGCACAGCCACACTGCTTGCACCTGTTCCCTGCAGGCGGCCTGCTGCAGAGAAAGCACGTCCCGGGGTTTCAGAGTTTCCGACAGGGGAAGCTGCAAAAAGGAAAGCAGCAGGGTGCTGTTTTCCTGCCGGCATATCACGCCGTCCTTTGCCATGCGGGCCAGGCACAGGTTTTCCTGCCGGCACAAGTGCAGGGCCATTTCAAAATGCGCCCGCTGCGCCGGAAGCAGCAGCATTTTTTCCAGGTGCATCTGCCCGCCCAGGCGGCAGCGCAGCTTCTGCTCCCGCCGGGCCAGACGGTCGTCCCGGGTTTTATGCCGCAGCAGCACCACCAGACCGAATGCGCAAAGCCCGGCTGTCAGGCTTTGTACCCGCACCCCCCACAGCAGTAAAAACCACCCGCAGCACAATATAAGCGCCAGGAAATGGAAGCCCAGGGCGTCGGCTTTTTCCCGGAATGCATTTTTCCACAAATATTCCTGCATTTTTTCTGCCCTCCCCTTTTCAGGATGCCCAAAATGCGGTATAATATGGTCAGGAGATGAATGATATTGCAGCGGATTGGGATATTGGGGGGCGCATTTGACCCCATTCACGAAGGGCATCTTTTATTGGCCCGCCAGGCAAAAATGGAAGCCGGGCTGGACCTGGTGCTGCTGCTTCCCATGGGCGATCCTGCCCACAGGGAGCCCTTTGCCCATGCCGCTCACCGGCTGCATATGTGCCGCCTGGCCCTGGAGGGGGAGGAGGGGCTGGCCCTTTCCGACGCCGGGCTGCAAAGCGGCGTGAAATATACGGTGGATACCCTGCGCCTGTTGAAAAAGCAATATCCGGGGGCGCTGTTTTCCTTTATCATCGGGGCGGACAAGCTGCCCTCCCTGCCCTACTGGCACGAGGCGCAGGCGCTGTTTAACCTGTGCAGCTTCCTGTGCTATCCCCGGCCCGGCATCCATACCGAAGACGCCCTTGAGAAGGCAGAAAAATGCGGCGCCCGGGTGCAGATGCTCTCCGGCGCATCGGCCCCTTATTCCTCCACCCTCATCCGGGCACGCACTGCTCAATATGAGGATGCGGAGGGGGTAAAGGAAAAGGTGCTTTGCTATATGGCGGAAAACGGCCTGTATCAGGAGGATTTGCTGCCCCGCATCCGGCCCATGATGAACGCCCATCGCTTCCGCCACACCCTGGGGGTGAAAAAGGCGGCGGTGGAATTGGCCCGGGTGCATCATCTGCCGGTGCAAAAGGCGGCGCTGGCGGCGCTTTTGCACGATATTGCCAAGGGAATGCCCCAGCCGGAACTGGCCCAGATTGCCGAGCATTATCAGCTGGTGGACCCGGAAAATACCCTGATGATCGGCGCTGTGCTCCATGGCCCTGTGGGGGCGTGGTTGGCCAGGGGCCAGTTTGGGGTAACGGATGAAGAAATCCTGAATGCCATCCGCTTCCATACTACCGGCCGGGCAGACATGACGAAATTTGAAATGGCCATCTTCATTGCCGACGCCATTGAAGAAGGAAGAGAGGATTACCCGGGGCTGGAAAGGCTTCGGTTCCTGGCGGATAAATCACTGCCGGCTGCGGTACTGTGTTCCATTGAAGGCACCCGCCGCTATATCCAGAGCCAGGACGGCCGGGAAATGGACCCTGCCTCCCTGCGAACGGAGGAATACCTGCGCAGTATCCTCACCGAAGAAGACAAACAATGGATGTGCGCATCCATGCCATAAATTGAAGGAGGAACCCCTGAATGGAACAGACGACCCTTGCCCAAAAGATCGCCCGGATCCTGGACAACAAAAAGGCCCTGGATATCACCGTGCTGCATGTGGCGCACCTGACTGTGATCACCGACTATATGGTGATCGCTTCCGGCCGCTCCTCCCTGCAGGTGAAGTCCCTGGCGGATGATGTGGACGACGCCCTGGCCATGGAGGGTATTCAGCTGCGCTCCAAGGAAGGCAATGCGGAGGGCCGGTGGATTGTGCTGGACTACGGCACGGTGCTGGTGCACCTTTTCCATCCCGAGGACAGGGAATTCTATCACCTGGAAAGGCTGTGGGACGACGGCCAGAACCGCCTGCCCCTGGATTTCCTGGAGGAATAAGCAGCCGGCATGAATATTATGATCTATACGCTCAAGCGTAATTTTGACGTGCAAAAAGCGGAGCGTTTTTTTAAGGAGCGCCACATTCCCTACCAGCTGGTGGATTTGAAAAAGCATAGGCTGGGGCAGAAGGAAATACAGCTGTTCATCCGCAGGCTGGGGGCCGTGAACCTGGTGGAAAAGAATGCGGAAACCCTGTCCCTGCCCATCGGCCACACCGATGACGTGCAGTACATTACGGAAGAGCTTTTGCTGCACCCCAATTTCATCAGAACCCCCATCGTCCGCAACGGCGAAAAGTGTACCCTGGGGGTGGATGAAAACACCTGGATGCAGTGGATCCAGGCGGGGAAATAAAAGAGAAGAAAAGAGCCGCAGGAGAGCGGAAAAGGCGTTCTCCTGCGGCTCTTTTTTTGTCTTTGGCCGTTCATGTGTGGGAAAGGTAAAAGAAATAGGCTTTGCCGAAAAAGTATTGGGAGGCCAGGCAGTACTGGCGGCGGGTGATGGCAGGGCCGGGGGAGAGGACGGTGAAGGGAACACCGGCTTCTTTGACGTGCACGCCCACTTCGTGGAAGCCGTTGGCTGCGTAAAAGGCCAGGCGGTTGATGCGCTCCTGTGCGTTGGGGGCGGCATCGTCCCTGGGTTCCGCGCAAAGGAAGAAAGGCACATCCCCCATTTCTTCCTTCAGCATTTCCAGCACCCGGCTGCCGTAGCCCTTGCCGCGGAAGGCTTCCTCAATGGCGAAAAAGAGCAGCATCTGCACTTCCTTTGGCCCGGTGACCAGGGCAAGGCCCACGAAGGTATCGCCGTCCATGATGGCGCGGAAAGAAGCCCGGCCCTGCCGCCGGCGCAGGTACAGCAGAAAAACGGGCGGCCGTTCTTCTTTCGGGAAAGCCGTCCGAAACAGGCGGTTCACTTTTTCTTTATGGTTTATTGCGTCTTCGAAATGGAGATTCATGGGCACCTCATTCAGTCAATCACCAGCTGTTCCATGGAAGGGCAGCCGGTCACTTTTTCGCCCCAGGTATTGGCCCAGCGCTCGGTAAAAAAGGAAAAATAGGACAGCTGCTCCTCCCGGCGCTTTTTTCCGCAGCCGGGCATAAAGCCCCACAGGGTGGAGGGGATGCCGATGACGATCAGATACAAAGGCCCAAGCAAAAGAGACTGGACGGTGTGGCCGTATTCATGCACCAGCAGCCGGGAAAATGCTTCCTGCAGGGTGAAGCGGTGCTTCAGCCGGGGATAGAAATAGGGCTCTTTTGTGACGAACACAAACAGGCCCAGCGACACGCTGCTTTTCAGTTTCCATTCCGTCACGATGGCGCCGTGGAAAAAAGAATGCTTTTCCCGGATGAACAGAAGAAAATGGAGAAAGCCCAGCAGCGTTTGCAAAAAGCCCCAGGTGCATTGAAGAAGGATGTACAGGATGGTTTTTATTTCAGTCTTCCTTTTATGCTTCGTTTACCAGCTTGCCGGACATGTGTTCCGGGGTCAGGCGAAGGAGCAGGGTGTTCCTGGCAGATTGCGCCAGTTCTTTTTCAATGTAGGCGGTATCGGAGGTGAACTTGTAGCTGAGCTTTTCGCAGATATTCCGGATGATATCCGGGTCGTCCAGAACGTCCATCCGGCCGAAAACGATGACGCTGTGCACGTTCCACGCCCATTCGTTTTCCCGGCGGAAGCCTTTGTCATACACGCAGAAGGACACCTTGTTATTTTCCTTCAGCGCATCCAGCCGGTGGCCCGTTTTGCCGCAGTGGAAATAGATGCAGCCGTCCCCTTCGTTGTAAAAATGATTCATGGGCATGCCGTAGGGATAGCCGTTTTCCCCCAGTACGGAAAGCACGCCCCGGGTTTCTGTTTTCAGTATTTCTTTGCATTTTTCCAGGCTCAGCGCCTGCTTTTTCCGCAGCATTTCCCGGAACATCTTGTTCCCTCCCGGTTGGTTTTTTGATCCTATTTATTATACGGAAAAAGCAAAGGAAAGGCAAGCGGGCAGGAAATGGGATTGAAACAAACGGGCACAAAAAACCCCTCCGGCAAAACCGGAGGGGAAAGGGAAAAAATCAGTTATTGAGCCAGTCGGTGGAGCTGTTGTGGATGTACTTGATTTTTTCGGCTTCGGCATACCGGTGGGCACAGGAATCCTGCACCACGGTGAGCACCAGCACACTGTAGGGGCAATCTTCGAAAGTGCCTTCTTCGATGGTGGTGACGCTGGCGGGGATGGTGACGCTGGCCAGGTTTTCGCAGCGGCTGAAGGCGTCGGCCTCGATGGTGGTGACGCCATCGGGGATGACCAGCTTGGTCAGGGCGTCGCATTTGTCAAACGCGTCGCTGCCAATGCTGCGGAGGGAGGAAGGCAGGGTGACGCTGGACAGGCTTGTGCAGCACATGAAGGTGCCGTCTTCCAGGCGGGTTACGCCTTCGGGTACGGTGATGGAGGACAGGGCGAAGCAGAAATAGAAGGCGCAGTCGCCAAGGGTTTTCAGGCCTTTGGGCAGGGTGATATTGTCCAGGTTGTCGCTGCTGTAGAAGGCGTAGCTGCCGATGGATTCCAGGCTTTCGGGGAAGGTGATGGTGCTCAGTTCACTACTGAGAAATGCCCGATCATCGATGGAAACGATGCCGTCGGGCACGGTGTAGTGGGATGCGGTGAGAGCCTGCGGATAGCATACCAGCCGTTTTTCCGTTTTATGGATCAGCGCACCGTCCACAACGGCCAAAGCAGGATGATCGTCGGCAAGGCGGATCTGCGTGAGGGTCTTGCAGTGGGTGAAGGGGTTCTGGCCGATGGTGACGACGGTGGAAGGCAGGGTGATTTCCGTCAGGCCGTAGCAGGCGCAGAAGGCTTCGTTGCCGATGTGGGTGAGGCCTTCGGGCAGCTGGATGGAGGTCATGTTATCGCAGGAGTAGAAGGCTTCATCCCCGATGCTGGTCACACCGGCGGGGACGGTGACGCTGGTCAGCCCTTCACAGCCGGCAAAGGCCCGGTTGCCGATCTCGGTCACGTTGGGGGGGAAGGGGATGGAGGTCATGCTGGTGCAATAGGCAAACATGTCGTCGCCGATGCGGGTCGTTTCATCAGGCAGCTGAATGTCCTTCAGCTTGCTGCAGCTGTAGAAAGCCCGGTCCCCCACCTGGGTAACGGTATCGGGCAGGGTGATGGCGGTCAGGTAATCGCAGTTGTAGAAGGCGCCGTTATCGATGCTGCGGATGCCCTGGGGCACGGCGTAGGAAGTGGCTTCCAGCGTGGGCGGATAGCAGACCAGGCGCTTTTCCGTTTTTTCAAACAGCACGCCGTCGATGATGGCCAGGGTGGGGTGGTTGGCAGAGAAGGTGACCGTTTGCAGGATTTCGCATCGTGCAAAGGGGTTCTGGCCGATGACGGTGACGCTGTCGGGAATGGTGATCACCTGCAGACGGGTGTTGCGGGAAAATGCGCCGTCACCGATGGCCGTCACACGGATACCGTCCAGCTCGGAGGGGATTTCCACTTCGTATTTCTTTTCAAGGAATTCCACAATTTCCGCCGTGCCGTCATCCAGTACCCGGTACGTATAGTCACCACTGGTGCATTCCACCGGCTGGCTGGCAGGGGCCTTGGCAGCGGTGGAAGAGGTGCTGCCGGCAGAAGCACCGGCGGCTGCCGTGTCGTTTCCGCCGCCGCATCCGGCACAGAAACTGACCATGACCAATAAAAGGGCAAACCAAATAAGCTGCTTTTTCAAGGTGTTCATTCTCCTTTTTTTGTGTGCAGAGTTTCCCTCTGTCGTTGGAAATATTTTAGCATACGGCATGGCAAAATACAAGCGGGGGGAAGAGGAAAAGGCAACGAAAGAGAGGGCAGAATTTCGACCGGAGTGCAGGGAAAGGCGATGTTTGGGAAGGGGGAACAGGATTCCTCCGCAGCCTCAATCGACGCGGCTTCCCCTGCCGGGGTCACCGCTTGTTTCGGCTGACTCGCTCGAGGCGCTATCGCCTGACGGCGATTGCCCCACTGGAGCACCGCTTCTCTCTTCCGCAGCCTCAATCGACGCGGCTTCCCCTGCCGGGGTCGCCGCTTGTTTCGGCTGATTCCTTCGCCTTCCTTTCGGCTTTGCCGAACAGCCCACCGGGCTGACGGTCGGTTCAGTCACCACGGCCTTACAGGCCGCGTGTCCGAATCCACGGGCTTAAAACCACAAAAAAAGCACTCATAAAGGGTGCTCTTTTTGTGGTCGAAGTGGCGGGATTCCTCCGCAGCCTCAATCGGCGCGGCTTCCCCTGCCGGGGTCGCCGCTTGTTTCGGCTGACTCGCTCGAGGCGCTATCGCCTGACGGCGATTGCCCCACTGGGGCACCGCTTCTCTCGCTCCCCCACGGCCTTACAGGCCGCGTGTCCGAATCCACGGGCTTAAAACCACAAAAAAAGCACCCATAAAGGGTGCTCTTTTTGTGGTCGAAGTGGTGGGATTCGAACCCACGGCCTTTTGGTCCCGAACCAAACGCGCTACCAAGCTGCGCTACACCTCGGTATAAAAAATGGAGCCGATAAAGGGACTCGAACCCTTGACCTGATGATTACGAATCAGCCGCTCTACCATCTGAGCTATATCGGCACACCGGCAAACTACCAGCGTGAAAGATTATAGCAAAGGAAAATAGAAAAGTCAATCGTTTTTCGAACGGAACATAAAAATTTGATTTTCCGGCATCGGCAGGAAGGAAAATTGCCCGAAGGGGCAGAGGGATATATTTGTCGGAAAAAACTTGGGAAAATGCGCAAAAATTTTGCCGGTTTCCGGGTGAATCGGTTGACAGAATATGACAATATATAGTACATTATAAAGGATGGGTAAGTATACCCATTTATTGGTGATACTTTTTATGAAGCAACGCAGAAAAACGGAAGATATGATTCTGTATCAATACAAACGCATCGGGAGTGGACGGCATATGAGATATGTGAGCGGCAAGGAAAAATTCAGGGCATGGCGTATTTTGATGACGCTGATGCTGTTGGCGTGCATGCTGCTGGGTCTGGGGGCAAGCCAGGCCTTTGCCCAGGAGGATATCCAGACCGGCTCCAACATGCTGGACGGCTCCAAGATTGAAGGCGTGAAGGTGGTATGGGTGTCCAGGGACAGCACGGTCAATAATGAGGGCCAGGCTGTCTCCCAGCAGGAGCTGGACGATACGGACCATCTGTACCTGGCTACCAACGGCCATGGCGAATTGTCCATGGTGTACAAGATTGAGGTGCAGTTCTCCGGCCAGTACGATTATGGCCCCGGAGACATTACCATCACCATCCCTGCCCAGGTGTGGCGCAGCCGCACCTATGAACAAACCGGCGTGGAAGGGGAAACGGCGGGCATTGTGGAGGAAGGCAGCCTGATTGGCAAGCTGGAGCTGCCCGTTCCCCAGGCACCCTCCACCCGGGCGGACTTTAACTGGCAGCTGATTGACGGCAATTATGTATTGACCAACACCCGCACCATCGGCGCCACCTCCAGCGTATCCATCGAAGTATCCATTCATGGCCTCCAGCCCATTGATATTGTGGACATGAGCGAAAGCTTGCCTATTACCGCCCATTGCGAAGTGGTGACCAACCTGGGCAACACCATCGAACTGACCAGCACCCCCATCACCGCCCAGATTGACACCATTGCAAAGATCACCGGCGTGCACAAGGACGGCGAGCTGTATGAAGACCGTCCCACCGGCCTGAGCGATGAAATGCTGCAGCGGCTGCCGGAAGGCACCAGCCCGGATGATTATCTCTACATCCGCTGGTACAGCTATCATTCCCATGAGATCAACCAGCCCTACTCCCTGGATATTGAAGATACCCTCTATGACGCCTATCGTATGGTGGACGGGCAGAAGGTGAAGGTGACAGACGGCATTTTCCTGGGCAGCTCCAATTATGAGGGCACCATTTATCCCACGGAGGATGATACCCAGGTGGATTTCGCCGCTGAGGTGGTGGATCACGAAAAATCCAACAGCAACGGCTATCAGTACAGCCGCACGGTGTATGTGTGGTCGGCCTACCGCAAAGCCGATTTCTATGTACCCAAGGCCACGGAACCCCAGATTGTTTACTATTTTGAAAACAAAATTGACTGGCATCTGACCGAAACGGACAAAGCCACGGAGGAAGACGCCTGGGCCAAGCCTGCTGACGAACAGAAAGTGACCACTGCATCGGACAAGGCTGTGTTGAGCTACGCTCCCGTGCAGTGGCAGCGGCCCACCGGTGCCTTCAGCGTGGATAAGTGGACGGAAGAAGTGGGCTCCAAGGACTGGACGTACGGCTATGCCCTGAACAAGCTGGAAAACGGCGTGGATGTGGATATGAACTACATCGTGCGCACCACCGGCTACGGCTATCCCTGGACTACCCCCCAGACCGGAGAATTCAACTATAATGAATTGAGCGGTGCTGCGGAAAATGTGCTGCTGGATGAAATGGAACTGGACCAGAACCTGATGGGTACCCTGGGCTGGCAGCAGATCACCGACGATTTCCAGACCTTCTTCAACTTCGAAAATACCCCCCTGACGGCGGAGGATTTCCAGTTCAAATCCCTGCGTGTGGGTACGCCCCATAAGAAGCGCTACGGCAAAACCGCCGCCGGCAAGTGGCAGTACATCACCGACAGCACCCTGCCCAACCCGGACCTGGTGATTGAATTCCAGCTGGACGGCGGCAGTGAATGGATCCATGCCGCCACGGCTACCTGGGGCGAAGGGGGAAAGGGCAGTCTGACGTTTGTGGACGTGAACGAGGGCGCCGGGGTGAAAATTTCCGGCAGTTCCGTGATTTTCCCGGAAAATGTGACGGATACCCGTCATTCCTTCATCAGCAATGTGTTCGGCGGTAAGACGGCGGATAAATGCGATATTGCCATGATCCGCTGGGATGTGTATCCCACCATCACCATGAAGGCCTCGCCCCGGGTGCAGAAGATTGTGGCCCAGATGTTTGAAAACACCGAATCCCCTTCCACCAAGTTCAAAAACGACGTGATCATGGACGTGTACGGCTGGGTGGATGCAAAGGGCGAAGGGAAACTGGTATTGGATAACGATTTCGATTATTCCAGGGCCACCTTTGCCGGCGCCAGCTACGGCGTGCATCTGTCCAAGACCGTCAGCTTCAACCCTGCCTCTAAGGAAAACGGCGGCGACAACGATACGGAAAACCAGTGGGCTGTGCTGCATTATACGGCCGTCGCCACCGAGCAGAGCAACCTGAAGGTCCGTGCGGATTATGACGAAGCCTTGGCGGAGGGCGTTATTCCGGCGGAAACCTCCGGCATCTGGTACGATCTGCTGCCGGAAGGCGTGGTGCCGCTGCTGGAAACGGTGAAGCTGCGCAGCGGGGATGCCATCACCAATATGTACACGGTGCCCGATTATAACGGCACCGGGCGCATCCTGCTGGTGGTGGAGGCAGACCTGACCCCTGTGCCCACCTATACCAACTATGTGGGCTATGCGGATAAACCCACCCTGTCTTTCGATGCCATTTACAGCTGGAAGGATGCGGACGAACTGGGCTCCCGCGTGGTGAACTATGTGGCCTTTGAATCCACCGTGGATAACCTGCGCCACAATGTGCTGGGCACCCTGTCCGGCAGCAAGGGCGAAAACGATACGCCCCTTTCCGGTAACAATAAAACCACCCCCAATATGCCTGCCGATATTGCCAAGGCCTTGACCGACCTGGACCCCAATACCGATGAGGGCCGCTTTGTGTACGGCCGGGCGGATGTGAATATTGCCAAGCTGAACTATGCCGTTTCCGGCCTGGAAAAGCGGGTGCAGAACGACCTGGTGGGCATCTGGACCCAGGGCCTTTCCAACCAGGAGCAGGTGACGGTGTATGAAGGCCACAATTATACCTACCGGCTGAACGTGTCTTCTGCCGCCAATACCTATACCGCCAATATCATCATCTACGATACCCTGGAAAACTACATCATTCCCAACCCGGAAGACGAAGAACAGTATGACGTGACCAAGGCGGAGGACTATGCCCATACCCAGGAACGTCTTGACTGGGCAGGCGACTGGCAGGGCAAGGGCCAGTGGCGCGGTACGCTTACATCGGTGGACCTGAAGGATTTCATTGACGCCGGTGTGGCCCCCAGACTGTACTATGCCACGCTGCCCGGATTGCAGTTTGCCGATACCGACGCAGATATCACCGACGATAATTTCCAGGACGATACCGGCCTGTTCAATTCCGGCAATTATGACCTGGAAAATGAAGTGTGGACCCTGGCCCAGCTGGATGAAAACGGCGTCTGGCAGGTGCCGGAAGGGGTGCAGGTTTCTGCCGTGGCGATGGACGCTACCCTGAAGGCCGACGGCACCCCCTTTATCCTGCAGCCCGAATGCGACATGACGGCCTATCTGCACATGCGTGCCCCCGATGACGAAAGCGACGAAGATGTGTGGCATGCCAAGGGCGCCTATGCCCGGCTGATGGACGATCATGGCCAGGCTGTGCTGGATGAAAAGGGCCGCCCCGTAATTGACTGGGAAGCGGCGCTGGACCCTGCCAACAACATGTACGCCTACAACAACACCCGCATGAAGTGCACCCAGGCGCTGAGCAATATTGTCTCCACCGATTTCCGCATGATCCGCAACGACTATACCCGTGTGGGTATTGTGCCGGAAATGGTGAAGGTGACCAAGGAATGGCAAGACCAGGATAACCACGACGGCATCCGGCCTGATTCCGTGGAAGTGACGCTGCTTCGCCGCCTGGCCGGTATTGCCGGGGAAGCCCAGACAGTGACGGATGCCAAGGGCCAGCCTTTGACGGCGGTGCTGTCCGAAGAAAACGACTGGACCCATTCCTTCCTGCAGGTGGATATTGTCAACGAAGACGGCATCCGTTACCTGTACAGCTTCGAAGAAACCCAGGTGGACGGCTACACCAGCCAGATTGTCTTTGTGGATGACCATCACTATCTGGTGCGCAACACCCATCCCAACGAGCAGGTGGAAATTTCCGGTCAGAAGGAATGGAAGGATAACGAGGATGCACTGGAATTGCGTCCGGACAGCATCACCGTGTACCTTTTGCGGGACGGCGTAAAGATTGACAGCCGTCTGGTGCGGCCGGACAGCCGGGGCAACTGGTCCTATTCCTTTGGCAAGCGGGATAAATATGCCCCCGGCGGTGTGGAATATACCTACACCGTTGAAGAAAGCTATGTGCCCAAGTATGTGGCGGAAAGCACCGGCTATACCCTGCTGGAAAATACGTATGTGCCTTATGGCGATCTGGAAATCTCAAAAACCCTGGTCAACGCCACCCAGGCGGCGGCGGACCGGGAATTCACCTTCACCCTGGTGCTGCTGGCGGAAAAAACCGGCGACGCTCAGGATGCCGTGCCCCTGATGGAAAGCTATCCCTGTTCCGTCATGGAAGAAGTGAACGGGGAATGGCAGGCGGTATCCGCCGGGAAGATTACCAGCGGCGATACCTTCACCCTCCGTGACGGCCAGAAGCTGCTGGTGGAGGGGCTGCCCTCTGAATCCACCTATGAAGTGACGGAAGCGGAAGAGCCTGGCTTTACCTGCGCGGCCAAGAACAATAAGGGCACCATCCGGGCCGGCCAGACGGCTGAGGCCGCCTTTACCAATACCTATGCCTCCTCCGGTGTGCTGCAGCTTTCTGCCGGCAAGAGCATGACTGGCCACGCCATCCGCAAAAACCAGTTCCGGTTTGAAATTGTGGATATGAACGAAGACAGCACCACTTACGGCCAGCCGATCCGCACGGCGGCTGTGAACGCCCCGGAAAATACCGAAGGCGGCGTGGGGGAAGAAATCCTTTCCGAAGCGGAATTGTTCTTTGGCCAGCTGCAGTATGCCACGGAAGACGACGGTAAAACCTTCCGCTATGAAGTGCGGGAAAAGAACCAGGAAAAGGACGGCTACACCTACGACGATACGGTGTACACCGTGGACGTGACGGTAAGCGACAACGGCGACGGCACCATGACCGTAACGCCTGTGTTTACCAACCAAAAAACTGGACTGACCGCCGATGCCCTCACCTTCGAAAACCACTATGACGCCCAGGGGGAAGTGACCCTGAAGGCCTGGAAAACGCTGGAGGGACGGGCGCTGGAGGACGGCGAATTCACCTTCCAGCTGTACCAATACGACGCCGAAAGCAACACCCTTGGCGAACTGATCAGCGAAGTGACCAACGACGCGCAGGGCAATATTGTTTTCCCGCCCCTGTCCTTTGACCAAAACAGCGTTAGCCTGGACGATGCCGCTCCCGCTACCTACACCTACCTCATCCGGGAAAAGCGGGGCGCGGACCGTACCGTGGAATACTCCAACCAGGAATATGTTATTACCCTTTCTGTCTTTGATAATGGCGACGGCACCCTGTCCTTTGCTCAAGGCACCCAGGAAGCGGAAAGAACGGTGGTGGACTGCGCCACCTGCGCCGGAACCGGTGCGGAATACCTGGTGATATATTCTATGCCCCAGTGGTTTGTTGACGGAGGCTCTTCGGCCGTTGGTGTTCATAGGGCGGATACTGCTGAAAAACTTGCACAAGTGAAGGATAAGCTGTGCAAACAGTGCGGCGGTTTTTCTGCAGACAACCCCAGTGTCTGCGACCGGTGCAAGGGCTGCGGTCTGGAAGAAAGCTATTATGAAAACGGAACCTATGTGAGAACCCGGACGGAAGGCGTGTGTGTCTTTAACGGGAAAGGAAGCTATGCCGCCATTCGTCTGGCAAAGGACATCAGACGCTGCACCGATTGCGAGGGCATTGGCAAAGAACTGGGCGGCATGACCATCACCGGCGAAGTGGTAGCCCCTGTGTTTGAAAACACCCTCAAACCCGGCGAACTGAGCGTGACCAAGACGGTGCAGGGCAGCGGCAGTACCAATGTCGATCAGGAATTCACCTTCCATGTAAAATTGTCCGGTGAAGTGGAAAATGATTACGAATTCACGGTATCCGGCCCTGCAGCTACGCCTGCACCTGAACGGGTGGCTTATGTAAACACCGCCAACCAGAAACATTTCACCGAAGAACAACTGCAGGGCCAGGCTTACGGTGTGGTGAACCTGGACGAAAGCCATGAGGATTATGGTAAGCTGATTTTCTTCCGCTCCGATCCCGAAAACCCGGTAGACCCCTATGGCAATGCAATTGATCTGACGCAGGGGGATGGGTATCGCTATAAGGATGAAGAAAAGAAAGTGATTCACTACCTGCTGGACGAAGGGGCCAATGTGGTGACAAACGGTTATACATCCCGTAGACCGTGGAACCAGGATTCCAAAGCAATTACTTCTATTTACGTCAAAGATCCTATAAAACCCTTAGACGGGAATAACTTCTTCCGGTATATGTATTATGCTGAGAGTATGGATCTGCGCAACATGGATACCAGCGGAATGACAAACATGGAAATGATGTTTGCTGAATGCGGTGGTATTTACAGCCTTGATTTGTCCAGTTTTGACACCAGTAACGTAAGGGACATGTCCTGGATGTTCTATCGTTGTTATGATCTGGATAATCCTAATCTCAGCAGCTTTGATACCACCAGTGTAACGGACATGAGCTACATGTTCTATTGGTATCAACATGGTGACAAATTGGATTTGTCCAGCTTTGATACCAGAAATGTGACAACCATGTACTCCATGTTTGAGCAATGCCAGTGTTTGAGATACCTGGACATCAGTAATTTCAACACCGGTAAAGTCACTTCGATGGGGTGTATGTTCTATCGCGCGCATGATTTGGTTGAATTGGACCTGAGCCATTTTGACACCAGCAGTGTGACCAGTGTTTTCTATATGTTTGCCTACAATTGGGATTTGAAAGTACTGGATATCAGTAGTTTCACGCAATTTGGCGGTATGTTTGCTCCTGGTACAAGAATTGAAAACATTCAGACAATTACGATCAATGACAATACCAAACTCACCTCTTATCCTGTTTATTCTGGCAACTGGATTAATGTGGAAGATGACACCGAGTTGACCGGAAGTGAGTTGTTTACGCTCGGTGGCAACGGCGGTACCTGGGTAAGGAGCCTGGAGTGCTACAAGCTGGTGTTTGATCCCGGCGAGGGCGCAGGCAGCATGAGCAATATGCGTGTTCAGGTGGGCAAGGGCTGTACCATTACCCCCACCTTCTACCGCTACGGTTATGACCTGACCGGCTTTGCGGATGATAACGGCACGGTGTACCCCTACGAAAACGGCGCAGTGGTTATTCCTGCCAATAATGGTTATCAGCTGAACCAGCAGGTAACGCTGACGGCCCAGTGGCAAAAGCGAGATACCGGCGTTACTGTAACCGGTGACGGCTTTACCTTTACCCTGAAGCGCAATGAAACCGCCACGTTTGAAAACCTGCCTGCCGGAACGGTCTATGAAGTATGGGAGGAAACGCCGGAAGGCTGGGTGCTGGTGAAAACGGAAAACGACGCCGGTACCATTGAACCCCTGAAGGACAGTGCGGCGAAGTTTACCAACCGTTATGCGCCGGACGAAGCCCAGGTGATCCTGCGGGCAGCCAAGCGGCTGGATGGAAAGGCGCCCAAGGATGGCGTGTATCAGTTCACCCTCAGCGGCGAAGGGATGGAAACTCAGGAAAAATCCTCCGTCAGCGGCGCTGTGGTGTTTGACGCCATTTTGTATACCGAGCCCGGGATGTATATCTACACCATTTCCGAAAAAGCGGGCCAGGACGATACCATCGAATACGACAGCCGCAGCTATACGGCAGAAGTGACGGTGACGGACAATGCCAAGGGCGTGCTCAGCGCAGCCGTTGTGTATAAGGACAGCGAAGGCAATGCGCTCGCGGACGCTCCGTCCTTTGAAAATACCACCAAGCCAGGTCATCTGCTTGTGAAAAAGACGGTGCTCAATACCACCGAAGCTTCGAAACAGCAGGCGTTCACCCTGCAGGTAACCTTCGCCTCCCAGGGCACGTCCTGGAGCGGCACCATCCTCAGGGACGGTGAACCGGTGCAGGTGGCGGACGGCACGGTGGAAGTGGAAATCCGGGGCGGCCAGACGGTAATGCTCAGCGATATTCCCGCCGGGCTGAACTATACTGTAAAGGAGACGGGCACATTGCCCGGCTGGACCATGGACGGCACGGTGCAGGAGGGGACGATCCTTTCCAACGATACCGTGGAAGCGGCCTTTGAAAACACCTATGCCCTCAAGGGCACGGCGGTGATTGAAGCCCGCAAGGCCCTCATCGGGCGCACCATGGAAGCGGAGGAATTCCGTTTTGAAATGATGGATGAAGCGGGTCGGCCGGTGAGCAGTGCTGTCAATGGAGCGGATGGGAAGATTACCTTCCCCGAAATCACCTACACCGAAGAAGGCACCTGGCATTACACCATCCATGAAGCGGCCGGGGAGGACGACAGCATTTCCTACAGCGAAGAAGTGCTGGCCGTGACGGTGGAAATGACGGACGTGGAAGGCGAAGGCCGCCTGACCGCTACCGTCACCTATGACGAAAACGGCGATACGATCACCAATGAAGTGAAGAAAGGCTCGCTGACAATCAGCAAGGAAGTGATCAGCCCCAATGCGGATCACCGGCAGAAGCAGTTCACCTTCACCATCTCTCTGACGGACGCTCTGGGCCAGCCCCTGAACGGCGTGTATGCCCTGAACACCGGGGATGAACTGATGGTGCAAAACGGCACCGGCACGCTGCAGATTGCCCATGGCCAGACGGTGGAAATTTCCGGCCTGCCCCATGGCGCCAATTACAGCGTGACAGAAGCGGCGGAGCCCGGCTTTACCCACACCGCCCGGAATGCCGCCCATGTGATTGATGCGGATGCGCCGGCCCATGCTTCCTTTGTGAACACCTACCACGCCCAGGGCGAATACATCTTTGATGGTGTGAAAACCCTGCTGGGGGCGGAGCTTGAGGAAAATAAGTTCCAGTTTGAACTGAAGGACGGCGAAGGGTACACCCTGGAAACGGTGAAAAACGGGGCGGACGGCAGCTTTGCCTTCTCCACTTTGTATTTCACTGAAGAAGATGTGGGCGAAAAGCAGTTCACCGTCACCGAAGTGAACGACGGCGTCAACGGCTACGCCTATGACGACACCCGTTACACACTCACCCTGACCATTGCGGATAACGGCGACGGCACCCTTTCCGTTACCGCTGCGGATATGCCGGAAAGCGGCATTGCCTTTGAAAACACCTACAGCGAAGAAACCTCTGTGCAGGCACAGAAGCGCTGGGTGGGGGATGAAGCCCATCCCCAGACCCGATGCGACGTGAAACTGGTATTGTATGCCCAGGCCGGCGGCAAGGACAGGGAAAAGGTGGGCGAAAAGGTGATTTCCGCAGACGCCCAGGGGGATGAGATGACGGTTGTTTGGGAGAATTTGCCCCTGTTCCTCATTGAAGAGGGCCAGCGGCTGGATATTCTCTATTCCCTGGAAGAAGAAATGCTGACGGAAAACGGCCAGCCCCTTCTGTATAAGGGCATCATTTCCGGCAATGCGGAAAGCGGCTTTGAAGTGATCAACCGCTATGCCAGCGTGGAAGTGGTGCTGGAGGCGGAAAAGGTGCTCACCGGCAGAACGCTGCAGGAAAGCCAGTTCCTCTTTGAAGTAAGGGACGAAAGCGGTGTGGTAGTAAACGCCACAAACGCTTCCGACGGCAGCATCACCTTCCCGGCCCTGCGCTACATCCAGCAGGATATGCAGGATGCCCAGGCCCAGCCGGACGGCACGCTGCAGAAAACCTTCACCTACCAGGTGGCGGAAGCGGACGGCGGCGTCAACGGCTACGTCTATGACGATACGGTGTATCAGGTGCAAGTGACGGTCACCCAGCATGCATCCGGCGAAATGACCGCCCAGGTCACTCTGGATGCGGAAAAGATGGTGTTCCGGAATACTGTGGAAAAAACATCCTTCTCCGTCACCAAGGAATGGCAGGGGGATGAAGGCGGCCTGATTACCCTGACCCTCTATCAGAACGGCGAAAAGATGGAACCCCAGCCTGCCTATACCGAAAACGGCGGTGTGTATACCTACACTGATCTGGACAAGTACACAGAAGAAGGCAAGGCCATCGTGTACGCCGCCAAGGAAAAGTACATGGACGGGTTCATGACCATTTACCGCAATATGGCACCCTATGCCCAGGAAACGGATATGATCTATAACGGCGGTACCATCGTGAACCGTGCCGTGACCACGTTCCGGGTGCAGAAGGTGTGGGAAGGGCTTTCCGAAGGGGAAGAAGCCCCGGAAATCACGCTGACGCTGTACTGCAACGGCGAAGCGCTGGACAAAAAGACCCCCACGCCCGACGCTGACGGCTGGTACATTTACCACAACCTGCCCCTCACCCGCAACGGTGAAGCGGCAGTGTACACTGTGGTGGAAGAACCCCTGGACGGCTTCCAGGCAAGCTACGGTGAAGCGGAAGAGGGTGAAGAAGCGCCCGCCTGCGCCTACGACTATGGCACCATCGTGAACCGGAAGATTCCCAAGACCAATGATAACAGCCATATCGGCCTGTGGATCGGCCTGACGGTGCTCTCCGCCGGCATGCTGGCTATGCTTTGGAAGAAGCGCAGGAAAGTATAAAGAACAAAAAAGGCACCCTGATGCATAAGCGTCAGGGTGCTCTCTTTTTTTGGTATCAGTTGGCAATGCCCAAACGGATTTTGCGTTCTCCGGTTGCCTTTTTGGTGGTGAAGAAGCTGATTTTCATGTCCCCTTCCCAAAACAGGGTGAGGGTGCCTTCCCGGGCGTCGTCGGGCAGGGGGAAATCGATGTCCTCCCAGATGGGCCGGCGTTCCCGGGTACGGGCGGCAATCTCTTCCCCGGCAAAGCGGTCCAGGGGCGGGGCGGAGCGGTGCTCGCAGGTGCGGCTGTCCCCTTCGAAGGTGCCAAGCTTTTGCCTATTCCAAAGCACGGTGAGCCTGCCGCCCTTCTCGCTCATCAGCCGCAGGGATAAGCAGCCTGCGTCCTCCGGAAGCAAACAATCCCGGTACGTTGCGCCGGCACAGGGGGCGTCCGGATGGGAGCTGACGGATGTGAAGCCCACGGTGCCCTGAAGGATCACCGTATTTTCGCAATCGTCATAATGGTCGGCCGGGATGCGCTGCGCCATGTCCCGCTTGCCGGGCTTTTGCCCCGGGATGAAGCAGGAAGCGCTCTGGAATTCCCGGGTGCTGGAGGGACCGGCGAAGAAGCGGTACTGCCCTTCTTCCACCATAAAGCCCCGGCTGATCACGTCGTAGAACCGCAATTCGTCCGTCCTGGCTTTCAGCTCCACATGGCGCACTTCCCCGGGCTTTATGTCATGCAGCCTTTGGAAGGCCACCAGCTGCCGCAGGGGCTTTTGAACCCGGGAAACGGGGGCGACGGCGTACACCTGGACCACTTCGTCGCTGGTGATGGAGCCGGTGTTTTCCACGTCAAGGGAAAAGCGCAGCGTGTTCCCTTCCGGGGCAAGGGTGAAATTGCGGTATGCAAAGCTTGTATAGGTCAGGCCGTGGCCGAAGGGGAACAGCACCTCTCCGTCAAAATAGCGGTAGGTGCGCTTGCGGCGGATGATATCGTAATCGTCAATATCCGTCATCTGGTCGTCGGACAAATACCAGGTCATGTTCAGCCGGCCGGCGGGGGCAATTTTGCCAAAGAGAGCATTGGCGATGGCGGTGCCCATCTGCTGGCCGCCGGATGCGGAGGTAAGCACGGCGGGCACATCTTCTGGCAGGGTGTAGGGGTAATTGGCAATGAGCACCAGGCAGGTGCGGGGATTTACCTGCATAACGGCCTGCAATAGCTTCACCTGATGGGCCGGCAGGGACAGGGTTTGCCGGTCAAATTCCTCCTTGGCGGGAATCAGGGGCGTATTGCCCAGGGCCACCACGGCGTTCTTTGCATTTTTCGCCAGGGCGCAGGCCTTTTCGATGCCGCTTTCCACCACTTCCACTGTGACCGGTGTGCCGGAAAATTCCCGGCCGGAAAGGAGGGTGCCGTTCTCTGCCTGCACCGGCCAGTGGAAGCGGTTCAGCAGGATTTTTTCGCCGTCCTTTTCTTCAAAGCGGAAAATTTCCAGCACGAACCAGTTGAAGGGCTCTTCCTTTTCGGTGCAGATGGGGTTAAGGCGGGTGCCGGCATTTTCCGGCATATCCATGCGCAGGTATTTACCGGTGCGCTGGCAGCGGAAGGTGTAGCTGTTTTCGCCCCAGTCTTCCATGATGAAGGTATCCGGCGTATCGGAAAGGGATACGCTGCCGTCGTCATTCACATATGCGCCCTTTTCCCCAAAGCGCAGGATCACCCTGTCCCAGCCGTCAAAGGCGGTGTGGGGCACGTGCAGATCTTCCGCGCCCTGGCGGATGGTTTTCTTCACCAGGGGTTCGCCGCCGTACCAGTCGTGGTACCAGGTATCGGCCATGGGGCCGATGAGGGCGGCGCTGTCCCCGGCGTCCAGGGGCAAAAGGCCGTCGTTTTTCAATAACACCAGGCTCTCCTCTGCCATTTTCAGGGAAAGCGTGTCGGCTTCCTTGGTGCAGATATCGCTTTCGGTGTAGTGGGCATAGGGGTGGCTGTCCCCGTCAAAATGGCCCAGCCGCAAAGCCACCATCACCTTGCGGCGGATGGCTTCGTTCAATTCTTTTTCTGTAATCAGCCCCAGGGCATAGGCCTCCCGCACGGCAGGCTCCACCATCTGGGGGTTATCGCTCATGCCGTCTACCCCGGCCTTCAGGGCGGCAGCCACCGCTTCTGCATGGTTGCCGAAATAGTGCTGGGCGGTGACCACCAGGTTCAAAGCCCCGCCGTCCCCCACCACATGGGGCAGGTGATACTGATCTTTCAGGATTTTCTGCACATCGTCATTGAGAATGCCCACCTGGCCGTTGATGCGGTTGTAGGCGGTCATCACGCCCTGGGCGCCGGCATCCTCAATGCAGCGGCGGAAGGGCTCCAGGTACAGTTCGTATTTGTTCCGGGGGTCCACGGAGGCGTTTTTCCAGGCCCGGCCCACTTCGGTATTATTGGCATAAAAATGCTTCAGCGTGGCAGCGCAGAGGATATACTTTTTGTCCCTTCCCTGCATGCCCCGGATATAGGCACCGGCCATGCTTCCGGTGAGCAGGGGGTCCTCGCCGTAGCCCTCTTCGTTGCGGCCCCAACGGGGGTCCCGCTCCAGGTCCACGGTGGGGGCCCAGCGGCTCAGGCCCCGGCCGGGCTTGCGTTTTGCCACCACCCGGGCCTCGACGCCCACCACTTCGCCGCATTTTTCTATCAATTCTTCGTTCCAGCTCTGGCACATGCCGATGGGCTGGGGGAAGGAGGTGGAATGATCAGGGGCGGAAATGATGCCCTGGTCGTTGCGGCCCTGCACGCCGTGGGCAGCCTCGCCGCCAAGGCCAAAGGGCGCAATGCCAAGCCGCTCGCACCCCGGCAGGCGGGAGCCGATCCAGCCGAACTTTTCTTCCAGCGTCAGATTTTTCAGCAGCCACTTCGTGCGCTCTTCAAAGGACAGGGAAATATCAAATAAAGGGTTTTTCATGATATATCTCCTTCCGGGGGATATTTTTGTCATCTGACTGCATTATAAGGGCCGGGGAAAGGCTGTGTCAATCACAAGGCAAAACAAAAGGCCGCTTTGACGCAGATTTCCCCTTTTTTGTCACCGTGAAATTGACGGTGCGGGGGAAATGTGGTAAGATAGCCCTTGTATATTTATACAAGCGAAAGGACTATTCTTCCATGAAGAAAATTGTTTCGCCCTATGGATACAGGGAAGGCTTTCGGGACGGCGTGCCCATTGGCCTGGGGTATTTCAGCGTATCCTTCGGGTTTGGCATTATGGCGGTCACCTCCGGCCTTTTCCCCCTGGAGGCGCTGATCATTTCCATCACCAACCTGACCTCTGCCGGGCAGGTGGCCGGGGTGGAGGTGCTGCAGGGGGTGCTGGCAGCCGGGGGTGTGGGGGCGGCCACGCTGATTGAAATGGTGCTGGCCCAATTGGTGATCAATATGCGGTATGCGCTGATGGGCGTGTCTCTCACCCAGCGGCTGGACGACAATATGACCACAGGGAAGCGCCTGTTTTTCAGCACCTTCATTACCGATGAAAATTTTGCCGTATCCTCCAGTAAGCCCCATCCCGTGGGCCCCCGTTATTTTGCCGGGCTGATTACGGCCCCGTATCTTGGGTGGGGGCTGGGCACGCTTTTTGGGGCCGTGGCCGGGGACGTGCTGCCCCTGTCGGTTACCAATGCGCTGGGCCTTGCGCTGTATGCCATGTTCATTGCCATCATTCTGCCCCCCATGCAGCAGGAAAAGGGCGTGCTGCCCTGTGTGCTGCTGGCGGCGGGGCTTTCCTGCCTGATGACATTTGTGCCGGTATTTTCCTTTTTGTCCGGCGGGTTTGTGATCATTATCAGCGCGGTGGCAGCTGCGGTGGTACTGAGCATTGTGCATCCCGTGGCGGAAAAGGAGGTGCAGGCATGAGAGGCCATGTGCTTTTGTACACGCTGGTGATGGCGGCGGTGACGTACCTCATCCGTATGCTGCCCTTCACCCTGTTCCGAAAGAAAATCACCTCCCCCTTCTTCCGCTCCTTTTTCTATTATGTGCCCTATGCGGTGCTGGCTGCCATGACGTTCCCGGCGGTGTTTTCCTCCACCGGCAGCTTTTATTCCGCCCTGGCGGGGGTTGTGGTTGCGGCGGTGCTGGCCCTTTGCAAAAAAAGCCTGACGGTGGTGGCCCTTTCCGCCTGCGCCGTTGCCTTTGCGGTGGAAGTGATTCAGTTCGGGTTTGTGATGTAAAGAAATGCAAAAAGAAAAAAACACAGCATGCGGCTGTGTTTTTTTTCATAGAAATGAAAGCAGCGCTTACAGCTGGTTCTTCATTTCCTCCAGGCAGTGCTTGCAAATCAGCTTTTCCTTGTAGGTGACCACATCCCGGGCATCGTTGCAGAAAATGCAGGCGGGATGGAACTTGCGCAGCACGATCTTGTCCTTTTCCACAAAGATTTCCAAAGAATCTCTCAAACCGATGTCCAAAGTCCTGCGCAGCTCAATGGGGATCACGATACGGCCCAGGTCGTCCATCTTACGTACTACACCGGTGGATTTCATAATTACCTGTCCTCCTGAATGTGTAACTGATACATATAATTCACAGGAATATTTTAACGTAAAAAAGTACCGTTTGTCAAGAAATAAATACCGTTTATTGAAAATATTTTGTTAAAAGGTGGCGGATTTAGTTGCTTCAGGTACTGGTGGGGGTGTTGCTTGGGGGTGCGATGCTGTTTGGCATTGTAACCGGCCGGGGGGAAAGGGTATTTTCGGGGCTGATGGAAGGGGCAAAAGGGGCGGTGGAAACAGCCTTGTCTCTCATGGGCAGCTTCGGGATCTTCTGCGGATTGATGAACATTTTGTCCCATTCCGGGGCGGTGGAGAAGCTGAACAAATGGCTGAAAAGGCCGCTGCAGCATCTGATGGGGGAGGTAAAGGAGGAAGCGATGGCCTTCGTCACCATGAATCTTTCCGCCAATATGCTGGGCCTTGGCAATGCGGCCACCCCGGCTGGGCTGGAAGCGGCAAAGCGCCTGGCGGAGGGGGACAGGGCCGGCAATGCCCTGTGCATGTTCCTGGTGATCAATGCATCCAGCGTGCAGCTTTTGCCCTCCACGGTGGTTTCGCTGCGCGCTTCCATGGGGGCGGCGGATCCCGGTGCGGTGATTTTGCCGGCCCTTGCTGCCACCCTTCTTTCCACTGTCAGCGGCATATTGCTTTGCAAATGGATGGAGAAAAGAACATGATTTTGTGTGGGTTTGCCCTGTTTTGCCTGCTTGCGGGGGCATTCAAAAGGCTTCCTGTGTACGATCTTTTTGTGGAAGGGGCAAGAGAAGGGCTGAAGACGGCGGCGGGGATTTTGCCGTCGCTGCTGGTGATGCTGGGCATGGTGAAGGCGCTGGAAGAAAGCGGGCTGTGGGCGGCGCTGTGCGATCTTGCGGCCCCCGTGGCGGAAAAGGCGGGGGTGCCGCCGGTGCTTTTGCCGTTTATGCTGATGCGGCCCCTTTCCGGCTCCGCTGCCCTTGCCATGCTGCAGGATATTATGGCCGTCCACGGGCCGGACAGCCGGGAGGCCCTGATGGCCGGGGTGATGATGGGCAGCAGTGAAACGGTGTTTTACACCTGCACGGTGTACCTGGCGGCGGCGGGGGTGAAAAAATCCCGGCATACGGTGCCCTGCGCCTTGCTGGCCTGCCTGGCCGGGTATGCGGGGGCAGTGCTGTTTTGCCCGTAAAATGGAAAAAGTGAAGAAAAAAAACAGCGCCTGCGTTGACAATTTTCCCTTTCCTTGCTATTCTTTTTGTATGCTTTTTTGAAGGAGGCATTTCCATGAGCCGCACCGTCATTCCCGCAGGGTACCAATCCACCCTGTCCTTGTATGAGACCCAGGAAGCCATTGCCCTGATCAAGAAAATTTTCCAGGGCAATCTTTCCCATGCGCTGCACCTCAAGCGAGTATCTGCCCCCTTGTTTGTGGACGGTGCATCCGGCCTCAATGACGATCTGAGCGGCGTGGAGCGGCCTGTTTCTTTTGATATGCTGGAAACGGGGGAGGAGGCCCAGGTGGTGCACTCCCTGGCCAAGTGGAAGCGCATGGCCCTGGCCCGGTACGGCTTTGCCGCCGGGGAAGGCATTTATACCGATATGAACGCCATCCGCCGGGATGAAACGCTGGATAACCTGCATTCCGTGTATGTAGACCAGTGGGACTGGGAAAAGGTGATTCTCCCGGAGCAGCGCACCATGGATACCCTGAAAGATACCATGCAGCGCATTGTGACGGCCATCTGTGTGACGCTGGATCTTTTGAAATGGCAGTATCCCCAGGTGAAGACGGAACTGAAGCGGGAAATCACCTTTGTAACCGCACAGGAGCTGGAGGATCTCTATCCCGGCAAGACCGGCAAGGAGCGGGAAAACCTGTTTGTGAAGGAACATAAAACTGTGGGTATTCTGCAAATTGGCGGCAAATTGCGCTCCGGCAAGCCCCACGACGGCCGGGCCCCCGACTATGACGACTGGGAAATGAACGGCGATATCATGTTCTGGGACGATGTGCTGGACTGCGCCATGGAAATTTCCTCTATGGGCGTGCGGGTGTCTCCCGAATCTTTGGACCGGCAGCTGACCCTTTCCGGCCATGATGAGCGCCGGGAGCTGCCCTTCCACAAGGCCCTTCTGAACGGCGAATTGCCCCCCTGCATCGGAGGCGGTATCGGCCAGAGCCGGATGTGCATGCTGCTGCTGGGCAAGGCCCACATCGGCGAAGTGCAGTCCTCCTACTGGGACAGGGACACCAAAGAAGCCTGCGAAAAGGCCGGCATTGTGCTGCTGTAAGCTTCGCTGGATTTTTTGATAAAAACCATATTTTGGATATTGCAAAACCGCTTGTGAACAGGCGGTTTTTTCTTTTTGGGATATAGCAAAAAATGCTTAACAAACCGCAGGAAATATGCTATAATTAACGTGGTATACCATGATGAAGAAATATGCTGAAAACAGGAGGCAACAGCGCATGGATTCTTATAAGCTGCTGATCACCGGCGGTATTCCTCTGGTTGGCGAAACCTATGTTTCCGGGGGCAAAAATACGGCGGTGGCAGTCATTCCTGCCGTTTTGCTGTCTGACGAAATATGTGTGCTGGAAAACCTGCCCGATATTGAGGACGTAAGGGTGCTGGTGGATATTCTGGGCTCTTTGGGCGCGAAGGTGGAATACGACGGCAAGGCCCGCCGCATGACCATTGACCCCCGGCCTGTAGCCGGCTATCAGGTGCCCTACCAGCAAAGCCAGCGCATGCGGGCCAGCTATTACCTGCTGGGTGCCCTGCTTGGCCGGTGCGGCCAGGCGGAAGTGGGCTATCCCGGGGGCTGTGCCATCGGCAACCGTCCTTTTGACCGGCACATCAAGGCCTTCCGCACCCTGGGCGCTGAGGTGGAGGAAAAGGGCGCTGTGATTTACGCCAAGGGCAAAATGGTGGGCGCCGGCGTGTTCTTTGACGCCATCACCGTGGGCGGCACCATCAACGCCATGCTGGCCGCTGCCAAGGCGGAGGGCAACACCACCATCTACAACGCCGCCAAGGAGCCCCATATTGTGGACCTGGCCAACTTTTTGAACTCCATGGGTGCTTCCGTCAAGGGCGCCGGTACCGACACCATCCGCATCCGGGGCGTGAAGCATCTTCACGGCAGCGTCTATTCTGTCATTCCCGACCAGATTGAAACCGGTACGCTGATGATTGCCGCCGCTGCTACAAGGGGCGACGTGGTGATCCGGGGCTGCATTCCCACCCACATGGAAGCGCTGACGGCCAAGCTGCTGGAAATGGGCGTGCAGGTGAGCGAAATGGACGACGCCATCCGGGTGCGCACGGTACGCACCCACCGGGCGGTGAACATCAAAACCCAGGAATACCCCGGCTTCCCCACCGACCTGCAGCAGCCCATGAGCGCCATGCTGACAAGGGCCAATGGGGACAGCGTGGTGATTGAAACCATTTTCGAGAACCGGCTGAAGCACCTGATCGAAATGCAGCGCATGGGCGCCAGGGTGCGCATCCTGGACCAGACCGCCATCATCGAAGGCGTGCCGGAGCTTTACGGCGCGCCCGTCACCGCCACCGACCTGCGTGCAGGCGCGGCGCTGGTTGTGGCTGGGCTGATGGCCAAGGGCGTGACGGAGATTTATGAGCCTGCTTTCATTGCCCGGGGCTATGAGCATATCGAAGATAAATTGCAGGCGCTGGGCGCCAAGATCCACAGGGAGGACCTGTAAACAACACAACGAGCCTGAAGGAGGCACGCTGTCGTGAACGCATTTGAAATTCTGGGCCTGAAGGACGGGGCGGATAAGAAGGAGGTGCACCGGGCATACCGGGCGCTGGTGAAAACCTGCCACCCCGACCTGTTTGAGGACCCGGAACAGCGGAAGGTGGCCCAGCAAAAGCTGCTGGAGCTGAACCAGGCCTACGAAATTGCCTACAAAAAGGCAGGGGAGCAGCCCGCTGCCCCCAGTTACCACACCGTGCCTTTGGACCAGGCTTTGGACATTGCCGAAAGGCTGCGGCTGCAGGGCCGGTACGAAACGGCGCTTTTGCAGCTGGGCCGGGCGGAATTCAAGGACGACCGCTGGTTCTTTGTGGAAGGGAAAATCATGCTGGGCATGAAGCAGTACGGCACTGCCCATCAGGCCTTCCGGGAAGCGGTGCGCATCAGCCCGGAAAACCGGGAGTACCGGGAATGGGCCCTGGAAGCGGCGCTGCAGATCAAAAAGCACCAGAAGCTGCCCTACCGGGTGGCGGACTGGGCGGAAAAAACCTTCCGCTTCGGCAAGAAAAATCAGCTTTAAAGGAGAAAAAAATGAACCTGCCCAACAAACTGACCATTTTGCGTATCTGCATGATCCCTTTGTGCCTGATTGCCTGGGCCGTGGGGATTCACTGGCTGGCTGCCGTGATTTTTGCCGCCGCCGCCTTTACCGATTTTCTGGACGGCTATATCGCCAGGAAAAACAATATCGTCACCACCTTCGGAAAATTTGCCGACCCTGTGGCGGATAAAATTCTGGTGCTGACGGCCATGATTTTCCTGTGCGCCGACGGCCTTTTGCCCCACTGGGCGGTGGCCATTGTGGCGGCCCGGGAACTGATGGTGGACGGGCTGCGGATGGTGGCCTCCCAGAAAGGCGTGGTGATCGCCGCCGGCTGGCCGGGGAAGATCAAAACCAATCTGCAGATTTTCTGCATCCTGTGCGCTATGGTGATCGGCAAGCACATTGTGACGGATATTTTCATGTATGCCATGGCCCTGATGACCCTCATCAGCGGTGTGGAATATTTCAAAAACAGCTGGCAGCTGCTGAAGGACAATTGACGATTATTTACAAGGGAGGATAAAGAAATGGCCAAGAAAGCAAGCGACAAGAAAGATATGAAAAACCTGGACGCCACCCTGCAGGAAAAGCAGCGGGCGCTGGAGATGACCCTCTCTTCCATCGAAAAGGAATTTGGCAAGGGCACCGTGATGAAGCTGGGCGAAAAGACCGCCATGCAGGTGGATACCGTGCCCACCGGCTGCCTGGACCTGGATATGGCGCTGGGCGTGGGGGGCATTCCCCGGGGCCGCATCATTGAAGTGTTCGGCCCGGAATCCTCCGGTAAAACTACGGTGGCCCTCCATGTGGTGGCCTCCGTGCAAAAGCAGGGCGGCGCTGCGGCCTTCATCGATGCCGAGCATGCCCTGGACCCTGCCTACGCCAAGAACCTGGGCGTGAATATTGACGAGCTGTACGTTTCCCAGCCCAACTGCGGCGAAGACGCCCTGGAAATCGCGGAAGCGCTGCTGCGCTCCGGCGCCATTGACATCGTGGTGATCGACTCCGTGGCCGCCCTGGTGCCCCGTGCCGAAATTGACGGCGAAATGGGCGACAGCTTTGTGGGCGTGCAGGCAAGGCTGATGAGCCAGGCCATGCGGAAACTGACCGGCGTGGTGGCCAAGACCAACGCCATCGCCCTGTTCATCAACCAGATCCGCGAAAAAGTGGGCGTTATGTACGGCAACCCCGAAACCACCCCCGGCGGCCGGGCCCTGAAATTCTACGCTTCCGTGCGTCTGGACGTGCGCCGGGGCGAACAGCTGAAGAACGGCAGCGAAGTGGTGGGCAACCGCACCAAGGTGAAGGTGGTCAAGAACAAGGTGGCCCCGCCCTTCCGCTCCTGCGAATTTGACCTGATTTACGGCCAGGGCATTTCCAAGGAAGGCAGCCTGCTGGACCTGGCTGTGGAAAAGGATATCATCCAAAAGAGCGGCGCCTGGTTCTCCTATAACGACCAGCGCATCGGCCAGGGCCGGGATAACACCCGCCAGTTCCTGAAGGATCATCCCGAAATTGCCGACGAAATTGAAGCGGCCCTGCGTGCGGTGATGAACCCCTCCGCCGTGCCCGCCATCGATGCCGATAATATTCCCGAAATGAACCTGGATGCTGACGACGAATGATGAAGCACGAGCATGATCATGGCCAGGGGGGCTGTGCCCTTTGCCGCATTGAACTGAAAAATGTGGGGGTGACGGCAGGGGGCGATACGCTGCTTTCCGGCATCAATTTCCACATCCATTGCGGCCAGTTGACGGCCCTGGTTGGCCCCAACGGCGCCGGCAAAACCACCCTGCTCCGTGCCCTTTTGCAGCAGGTGCCCCATGACGGGCAAATCCGCCATGTGGATGCCCACGGGCATGATTTCGCCGCCCCCCGCATTGGCTATGTGCCCCAGCAATTGTCCTTTGACAGGGAAATGCCCCTGACGGTGGAGGATCTGATGGCGGCGGCCATTTCCAAAAAGCCGGTGTGGCTGGGTATTGGCAAAAAAACAAAGGAAACGGTGCACAGGGCGCTGAAGGAAACCAACGCCGAAAGCCTTGCCAACAAGCGGCTGGGCACATTGTCCGGCGGCGAAATGCAGCGGGTGCTGCTGGCCATGGCGCTGATGCCCCTGCCGGATCTGTTGGTATTGGATGAACCCGTTTCCGGCATGGACCAGAACGGCCTGTCCCTCTTTTTGCAGACGGTGGATCATTTGAGAAACACCCACCACATGGCCATCCTGATGGTGAGCCATGACTGGCAATTGGTGCAGCAGTATGCCGATTATGTGGTGCTGCTGAACCGGGAGGTATTGTGCGCCGGAACGCCCAAAGAAGTATTTGCCTCCCCGGCCTTCCGGGATACTTTTCAGGTATTGCCTGTAACAGGAGAAGAACAATGAGTGAAAAAATCTGTGCAGCCGACCGGGCGGAACAGCTTTTCCGGGCCGGGTATAACTGCGGTCAGGCGCTGGTGGGCGCCTTTGCGGAAGAAATGAAGATGCCCATGGAAGACGCCATGCGCATTTCTGCCGGCCTTGGCGGCGGCCTGTGCCGCATGCGGGAAGCCTGCGGGGCGGTCAGCGGCGCCATTGTGGTGCTGGGCTGCGCCCGTGGCAATGATGACCCGGAGGACTATGCCAACAAGGGCTATGTGTACGCCCTGGGACAGCAGATGTGCTTCCGTTTTCAGGATCAGTTTAAAACATTGAACTGCGGCAAGCTGCTGGGGTTGCCGGAAGGGTCCGTGGGCAGCATGCCCACCCCCCGCACGCCGGACTTTTATGAAAAGCGGCCCTGCCTGAAATACATCCGGGCCATGGCGGAAATTCTGGAAGATACTTTGAACAATAACTGACGGAGGAGAAAAACGCAAGTGGATGCATTATACCGTGTGATGGACTGGCTGCTGCCCTTTGAGTGCTTCAGCATGTCCTTCATGAAAAATGCATTGCTGGCAATGCTGCTGCTCACCCCCCTGCTGGCCCTTTTCGGCACCATGGCGGTGAACCGGCGCATGGCCTTCTTTTCCGATGCGCTGGGCCACAGCGCCCTGGCCGGGGTGGGCATTGGTATGCTGCTGGGGGTGCAGAATGAACTGATCAGCATGATCGTGTTCGGCATCATCTGGGCAGTGATGATCAGCCGGATCAACCGCACCGGCGGCGAATCGGCGGACACCATCATCAGCGTGTTTTCCTCCACCGGCATTGCGGTGGGGCTGCTGATTTTGTCCCACAACGGCAGCTTTTCCCGCTATTCCTCCCTGCTTGCCGGGGACGTGCTGGCGGTGGCGCCGGGGGACCTTGTGTGGCTTTTGATCGCCCTGCCAGTGGGCGTGCTGCTCTGGGCGCTTTTGTACAACAAACTGCTGCTTACCGCAGTGAATCCTGCCCTGGCCCAGAGCCGGGGGGTGGGCACCAAGTGGGTGGAGTATGCCTTTGTAAGCCTGGTGGCCGTGGCGGTGATGCTGTCCATCCGGTGGGTGGGGGTATTGCTGATCAATGCGCTTTTGATTCTGCCTGCGGCTGCGGCCCGGAATATTGCCCGCACCTCCCGCCAGCATGCTTTGCTCAGCGTGCTGCTGGGGCTTTTTTGCGGCGTGGGCGGGCTGGTGGCGGCCTATTATCTGGATACCGGCGTGGGCGCGGCGGTGGTGCTGTGCGCTGCTGTTTGCTATGGGGTTACGCTGCCCATGAAGAAGCTGATCCGGTGAGGTATGTGCAGAATGGATGGTTCTGCACTTTCATTTTGACAAAACGCGAGAGGAGGATACCGGCATGATTGAAGATTTTGACGGGTTGAGAGAGGTAGTTCATTTTGAGAAGGACCTGCTGCTGCGTATTTACCGCAATTGTGAAGCGGAGGATTATCCCCGTCACTGGCATACGGATTTTGAATTGATCATGCCCCTGAGCGCTGGGTATACGGTATTGATTGATAACCGGGAGTATGCCCTGACGGAAGGGGATATCCTGCTCATCCCGCCGGGCGTGATCCACTCCTTGAAAGCGCCTGAAAGAGGCGAAAGGCTGATTGTGCAGGTGAGCTGCGTGCTGGCAAACCAAATGCACGGCTTTTATGACGAGCTGCGGCATTTTTATCCCTGCCTGCATGTGCGGAAAGTGACGCCCATGCTGGAGGACGTGTGCGCCTTCCTGCAGCAGACCATGCTGGAAATGTATGACGAATATATGCTGCGGGGGCCCTTGTTCAATTACTATATTTCTGCCCGCTGCACCCAGATGTTCATCACCCTGGCCCGGAACCGTAAAGCCTTCATCACCCACGAAAGCGACCGGCGCTATGCCAAATCCGTGGACGGCTTTTTGCGGGTGTGCGATTATATCCACAACCATTGCCATGAAAAGCTGGACGTGGAAATGCTCTCCGCCGTGGCCGGGTATTCCAAATCCCACTTTGTGCGGATGTTCAAGGAATTTGCCGATGTATCCTGTGTGGACTATATCCAGCAGCAGCGGGTGGCCCTGGCCAAACAATTGCTGATGGACCCGGAAAACAGCATCATGGATATTGTTACCCGCTCCGGCTTTGGCTCCGTGGCCTCCTTTAACCGGGTGTTCAAGCAGCTGACCGGCCAGACCCCCACCCAGTACCGCAAAACCCTGCGGCAGAATAACCGTAATATCTGATAGGATTTAGGCGGGAATCGGTTGGCAATGAAAGTGGCCTATCTGCTATAATTCTAGTATCACACAAAAGGATTATGAAGGAGTATGGCAATGCTGTTGAATGCTGAAAAATGCTGGCTGCCTTTTTTGAGCGACCATTGCCCCCGCACCTTTTCCCCTGTGGAGGAAGCCCGGGTGGAACTGGAAGAAATGGGGGCGAATGCCCGCCTGCAGGTGGAAGAAAGCATGCAGGACGCCTACCGCATTGAAAAGGATGGAGAAGGGTATGTGATTTACGGCGGCGAAAAGGGCGTATTGTACGGCGCCTATCAGCTGTTGGAAAAAATGTACCTGGGCCAGTGCCCCTGCTGCGGGGAAACGAAACCTGCCTATGGCCTGCGCATGCTGAACCACTGGGACAATATGAACGGCCAGATTGAGCGGGGCTATGCCGGAAATTCCTTCTTTTTCAAGGACAGCCGCTTCTGCTGGGAGGAAGAGCGCATCCGCTTTTACGGCCGTATGCTGGCCAGCTGCGGGATCAATGCCATCAGCATGAACAATGTGAATGTGCATTACCCGGCGGACAGGCTGTGCACGGAAGAATTGCTGCCGGAAGTGAAGAAGATTGCCGATGTTTTCCGGGCCTACGGCGTGCGGCTGATCATCAGCGTGGATTATGCGCTGCCGGTGACGCTGGGCCTGGATACGGCGGATCCGCTGGACGAAAGGGTGCAGGCCTTCTGGGAAAAGCAGGTGGACCTGATCTACTCCTATGTGCCGGACCTGTGCGGCTTCCTGGTGAAGGCGGACAGCGAGTTCCGCCCCGGCCCCTATATGTACAAGCGCAACCATGCCGAAGGGGCCAATTTGCTGGCCCGGGCACTGAAGCCCCATGGCGGCGTGCTGATCTGGCGGTGCTTTGTGTACAACTGCCGGCAGGACTGGCGGGATCATTCCATCGACCGGCCCAAGGCTGCCTATGAAAATTATGCCCATCTGGACGGACAGTTTGAAGATAATGTTATTTTGCAGGTGAAGAACGGCCCCTACGATTTCCAGGTGCGGGAGCCTGTATCCCCCCTGCTGTACGCCATGCCGAAGACCTGCAAGTCCATTGAGTTCCAATTGGCCCAGGAATACACCGGCCAGCAGATCGACCTTTACTACATGGCTCCCGTGTGGCATGAAGTGATGGATCAGCTGCCGGCGCTGCCTCTCCATATTGCTGCGGTGACCAACCTGGGTAACGACGAAAACTGGACCGGCCACACCCTGGCCCAGGCTAACCTGTATGCTTACGGCCGTATGGCCTGGCAGGGGAAAGGGTTTGACGGCGTTCAGGTATTGAAGGACTGGATCGGCCTCACCTTCGGCCCGGATTTCACGGAGAGGGACCGGCTGGAAAGCATGATGCTCTCGTCCCGGTCCACCTACGAAAAATACACCGCCAACCTGGGCCTTGGCTGGATGGTGACGCCCCATTCCCATTACGGACCGGACGCTGAAGGGTATGAATACGATTTCTGGGGCACCTATCACCGGGCCAACTGCCGCTTTGTGGGCATTGACCGCAGCGATAAGGGCACCGGCTACATTCAGCAGTACCCGGAAGAATTGGCCAGGTTGTATAACGACCCGGCCACCTGCCCGGAAAAAATGCTGCTGTTTTTCCACCGTATGCCCTATGACTATGTGATGAAAGACGGGCGCACCATGCTGCAGCGGCTCTACGACGATCATTTCGAAGGGCTGGCGGAAGCGGAAAAACTGCTGGAGGACTGGCAGGCTATGGAACACGCCCTGCCCGAGAAGGATTACCTCCATGGCCTGGCCCGCTTCCAGCAGCAGGTAAAGAATGCCCGGAACTGGTGCGACAGGATGAACACTTATTTCTACCGTTTCACCTTGATCCCCGATGCCAGGGGCAGAAGGATTTACGATTGATATAAAGGAGAGAATTACCATGATGGATCATCAGAAAGCCCGTGCGCTGGCCCAAGAGCTGGTAGCGAAAATGACCCTGGAAGAAAAGGCATGTCAGCTGCGCTATGACGCCCCCGCCATCGAACGGCTGGGTATTCCCGCCTACAATTGGTGGAATGAAGGCCTTCACGGCGTGGCCCGTGCCGGTACTGCCACCGTTTTCCCCCAGGCCATCGGTATGGCCGCCATGTTTGACGATGAAGCGCTGAAGGAAGTGGCGGAAATCATCGCCCACGAAGGCCGCGCCAAGCATAACGCCAACGCCGCCCACGGCGACCGGGATATCTACAAGGGTCTTACCTACTGGAGCCCCAACATCAACATCTTCCGTGATCCCCGCTGGGGCCGCGGCCATGAAACCTACGGCGAAGACCCCTATCTCACCAGCCGCCTGGGTGTGGCCTTTGTAAAGGGCCTGCAGGGCGAGGGCGAATACATGAAGATTGCCGCCTGCGCCAAGCACTATGCCGTGCACTCCGGCCCCGAAGCCATCCGTCACGAATTTGACGCCATTGCCAACGAAAAGGATATGCGGGAAACCTACCTGCCCGCCTTTGAAGCGCTGGTGAAGGAAGCGGATGTGGAAGCCGTCATGGGTGCCTACAACCGTACCAACGGCGAGCCCTGCTGCGGCAGCAAAACCCTGCTTCTGGATATCCTCCGGGAAGAATGGGGCTTTGAAGGCCATGTGGTCAGCGACTGCTGGGCCGTGCGGGACTTCCACACCCGTCACATGGTCACCGATACCGCACCCGAATCCGCCGCCCTGGCGCTGAAGAACGGCTGCGACGTGAACTGCGGCAACACCTACCTGCACATGATGGAAGCTTATCAGGAAGGCCTGGTGACGGAAGAAGATATCACCCGGGCCTGCATCAGCCTCTTTGCCACCCGGTACCGCCTGGGCATGATGGACGAGAACTGTGAGTTCAACAAGATCAGCCTGCTTGAAAACGATACCGACGAGCATGACGCCGTGGCCCTGAAGGCGGCGCTTCGCAGCATGACCCTGCTCAAGAACGACGGCATCCTGCCCATCGACAACACCGACAAGGAAAAGGTGATCCTGGTCATTGGCCCCAACGCCAACAGCCAGCTGGCCCTGGAAGGCAACTACAACGGCACCTCTTCCCGCTATGTCACTTTCCTGGAAGGCATCCGGGAAGCCTGCAAGGGCAAGGCACGGGTGATCTATGCTCCCGGCTCCCAGATGTTCAAGGATAATGAAAGCAACCTCTCCCAGTATAAGGACGACCGCCTGGCCGAAGCCGTGGCCGCTGCCGAACTGGCGGACGTGGTCATTGCCTGCATGGGCCTGGACGCCACCATGGAAGGCGAAGAAGGTGATACCGGCAACCAGTACTTCTCCGGCGATAAGAACGACCTGGAACTGCCCGCCGCCCAGAAGCGCCTGCTGGATGCCGTGGTAAAGACCGGCACCCCCGTGGTTACCGTGGTGGCTGCCGGCAGCAACCTGCGGGTGGAAGAAGGCAATGCTGTGGTGTGGGCATGGTATCCCGGCCAGGCCGGCGGTACTGCCCTGGCCAAGCTTTTGTTCGGCGAAGAATGCTTCTCCGGCCGCCTGCCCCTGACCTTCTACCATAACGTGGAAGACCTGCCCGAATTCACCGACTATAACATGAAAAACCGCACCTACCGCTATTATGAAGGCAAGGCCCTCTATCCCTTTGGCTTTGGCCTTTCCTACACCGATTTCGTGTACGAAAACGCTGCTTACGCCGATGGTAAAGTGACCGTCACCATCAAGAACACCGGCAAGATGGACGCGGAAGAAGTGGCCCAGGTGTATGTGAAGTGCGAAAGCAAGGATGCTCCCCTGCATCCCGCCCTGTGCGGCTTCAAGCGTGTGTTTGTGAAGGCCGGCGAAGAAAAACAGGTGGAAATTCCCCTGTCCGCCCTTACCTTCACCGTGGTGAACGATGAAGGCAAGCGCCTGCCCTGCGATAAGGCCACCCTGTTCGTGGGCGGTTATCAGCCCGACGCCCGCTCCGCCGAGCTTACCGGCAAGAAGAGCCTGGAAATCAAGCTGTAATCAACCGAATCAACAAAGCCACGGCCGTGCACAGGCCGTGGCTTTTCTTTGCGGGGCGTTGCCTCTTTTTTCGGAAGTAGTTGGTGTGACGAACAAACAGTTTCCCGCTGATGCTTGGGGATACCCTGAGGGGCGTTGCCCCCTCAACCCCCACAAGGGATTTTATCCCTTGACCCATTTTGCGGAAGTGGCTGGCTGGTCGAACGGGCAATTTCCCGCTGATGTGTAAGGGATTATCTGCAACACGCACAAACCCGATTGCAAGTGATCATTGTTCCATTGCGAGTAG